>NZ_JBHUKS010000017.1:0-205202 GCF_042684085.1 Amycolatopsis silviterrae | reverse complement strand
ACCCAACCCCAACATCAACAACCCCACACCAAGACCACCACAGAAAACCACCGGTGGATCCAGGTCGCATGCACCCAATGTGGCATTGGGGCGCTCGCTGCCGGCGGCGAGGGGCGTGGCGAGGGAGGCTGCGGAACGGTGCGGCGGAGTCCAGCCGGTCCGGTGCTGGAACGATTCCGTTCCCCGCCGCATCGGCGAAGCGCGGGCGAATCGGGGCGGCGACAGGGAATCCGGGGAATCCGGCGGATCCGCCGGGCCGCGCGGCCGGGGCTCTCCCCGGTCCCGGCGCGGCCGCGGCGGAAAGCTCAGCGGGAGCGGCGCCGGCTGGCGGCGCGGCGGTGGCTCCAGCCGCGGCGCTGGAGCTGGGCGTTGCTCAGCGTCTCCGGGCGGCCGCGGCCGTCGGTGCCCACCCAGCGCGGGCGCACGGAGCCTGCTTCGAGGACGTAGGGGCGGCCGCCGCACCACACCACGCTGCAGGGTTCGGTCGGCGGGTCGGTCGGGGCGTCGGTCTCGGCTGCGGGGACGGTTTCGGTGCTCATGCTCTCGGTGACTCGTGCTCTCTGGCGTCGGGCTTCGGGGACCTGGAACGCGCGGGGCGCCTGCCTGATACGTCGGCGCCGGACCGCCGAGCGTTAACCGCCGCGCATGGGATTCCTCCGATCGATGCGCTGAACCGATGCGGATTCCCCGGTCCGGAACGGGAAACGGACCGTCCACAGTAGACTCGACAGTCGTCTCGCCGGTGTGTCGGTGCCGCTCAGCGGGGGCGCGAGGGGCCAGAATGGGCGCGACCCCGGCGAAAGGATCGCGGTGTTCCCGTCGAAAACCGTGTACGGGCCGCTGTGCGCGGCTGTGGTGGTTTTGCCCGCGCTCACCGCCTGTTCGGGGGATCAAGCGCCACCGGCGGCCGCCCCGTCGGCACCCTCCGCGACGGCCTCGGCAGCGCCGAGCACGCACGCTCCCCCGCCGCTGCCGGAGACCGCGGGCGCGAGCAGCCCGCCGGCCGCGCCCAAGAGCACCGCGGCCGCGCCGAAGCCGTCGAAGCAGGCGCCGCCGGTCAATCCGGGCACCTGCGGCACGGTCACCGCGGCGAGCGGAATGACGTTGTACGTGTACGACTACAAAGCCGTCCCGTGCGCGGACGCGATGTCGCTGGTCAAGAAGTTCCACCAGGCGATCAACGGCAGGCAGGCGGCGGGCTCGAACAACCCGGTCAACGCGACCGTCGACGGCTGGCTGTGCGTGTCCGGCCCGCCCGCCGCGCAGGGCGGCACCACGTGCAGCAAGGGCGAGCAGACCGTGCTGGCGGCGGTGGTTCCGGCCGAGTAGCACCCGGCCGGAACCGCCCGCTCAGGACTTCAGGTCCGGGAAGTCGTCCTCGCGGAACTCGCCCTCGGGCCGCTCGCCGCCCTCGCGGCCGCGCAGTTCGACCCGGCGGATCTTGCCCGAGATGGTCTTCGGCAGGTCCCCGAACTCGAGCCGCCGGATCCGCTTGTACGGCGCGAGGTGCTCCCGCGCGTACGCCAGGATCGCCCGCGCGGTCTCGGCGTCCGGCTCGTGCCCGGAGGTGAGCACGACGTACGCCTTGGGCACCGCGAGCCGGATCGGGTCCGGTGCGGGCACCACAGCCGCCTCGGCGACCGCCTCGTGCTCCAGCAGCACGCTCTCCAGCTCGAACGGCGAGATCCGGTAGTCCGAGGCCTTGAAGACGTCGTCGGTGCGGCCGACATACGTGATGTAGCCGCGTTCGTCGATCGAGCCGACGTCGCCGGTGTGGTAGTAGCCGTTCGCAAAGGCCGCTGACGTGCGTTCGTCGTCGTCCGCGTAGCCCGCCATCAGGCCGACCGGCCGGTGCGCGAGGTCGAGGCAGATCTCCCCCTCGCTCGCGCGCTCGCCGGTGACCGGGTCGACCAGCGCGACCGCGAAGCCGGGCAGCGGACGGCCCATCGAACCGGCCACGACGTCCTGGCCGGGCGTGTTCGCGACCTGGACGCTGGTTTCGGTCTGCCCGAAGCCGTCGCGGATGGTGACGCCCCACGCCTTCTCGACCTGCTCGATCACCTCGGGGTTGAGCGGCTCCCCCGCGCCGACGACCTTCTTCGGCGGCGTCCGCAGCGCGCTGAGGTCGGCCTGGATCAGCATCCGCCACACTGTCGGCGGCGCGCAGAAGCTGGTGATGCCGCACCGGTCCATCTGCGCCATCAGCGCGGCCGCGTCGAACCGCGCGTAGTTGTACAGGAACACAGTCGCTTCGGCGTTCCACGGCGCGAAGAAGTTGCTCCACGCGTGCTTGGCCCAGCCCGGCGACGAGATGTTGAGGTGGACGTCGCCCGGTTCCAGCCCGATCCAGTACATTGTGGACAGATGGCCGACCGGATAGGAAACGTGCGTGTGCTGCACGAGTTTCGGCTTCGCGGTGGTGCCCGAGGTGAAGTACAGCAGCAGCGGGTCCCCGGCGCGGGTGACGCCGTCCGGGGTGAATTCGGCTGACGACGCGTACGCGGTTTCGAAGGCGTGCCAACCGGAAACCGGCTCGCCGACCGCGATCCGCGTGTAGTCGCCTGCGACGTCGGCGAACTTCTCCGCGTCGGCGTCGCGCACGATCACGTGCTTCGCGTTGCCGCGCTCGACCCGGTCCACGAGGTCGGCCGGGCCGAGCAGCGTGGACGCCGGGATCACCACGGCGCCGAGCTTGATCGCCGCGAGGATCGTCTCCCAGAGTTCGCCCTGATTGCCGAGCATGACGATCACCCGGTCGCCGCGCGAGACGCCGAGGCCGCGCAGCCAGTTCGCGACCTGGTTGGACCGGGCGGACATCTCCGGGAACGTCCAGCGGTTCTCGGAGCCGTCCTCCTCCACGATCCACAGCGCGTACCGCTGCGCGTTCGCCGGATCGGCCGCGACGGCGTCGAACCAGTCGAGCGCCCAGTTGAACTCGTCCAGCTGCGGCCACTCGAACTCGCGGTAGGCAGTCTCGTAGTCCTCGCGGTGGGCCTGCAGGTAGTCCCGCGCCGCGCGGAATGCCTGGTACCCGGTGACCTCAGCGCCGTTGCTCACGTCGTACTCCTCGTGCTCGCTTCCCGTGCCTGTTCTACTCGCCCTTGAACTCCGGCGCCCGTCGCTCCATAAAGGCCTGCACGGCCTCCTGGAGGTCCTTGCTGGGCAGGAAGGCGGAGTTCCACGCGGCGACGTAGCGCAGGCCCTCGGCGACCTGGCGTTCGGTGTTCGTCGACAGCACCTGCTTGGTGCCCTGGACGACCAGCGGCGGGTTCGCGGCGATCTCGGCGGCCAGCTCGCGGGCCTTGGCCAGCAGCGTCTCCTGGTCCGGGTACACGTCGTTGACCAGGCCGATCTTCTCCGCCCGCGCGGCGTCGATGTCCTTGCCGGTCAGGGCAAGCTCGCGGACGTGGCCCTCGCCGATGATCGGCGCGAGCCGCTGCAGGCTGCCGATGTCGGCGACGATCGCGACCTTCACCTCGCGGACGCTGAACTTGGCGTCCTCGCTGGCCAGCCGGATGTCGGCGGCGGTGACGACGTCCACGCCGCCGCCGATGCACCAGCCGGACACGGCGGCGACCACCGGCTTGCGGCATTCGGCGATCGAGCTGACCGCCTGCTGCAGCCGCTGGACCTCGCCGTGGAACTCGGTGCGCGGCCCGGCCAGCGCGTCGCCGGCCAGCAGCGGGGCCCAGCCGCCCATCATCGCGGGCAGGTCGAGGCCGTAGGAGAAGTGCTTGCCGCTGCCGGACAGCACGACGGCGCGCACGCGCGGGTCGGCGTCGAGGGCGGCGAACACCAGCGGCAGCTCGCGCCAGAAGTCGGGACCCATGGCGTTGCCCTTGCCGGGGCCGAGCAGGGTGACCTCGGCGACCGGGCCGTCGAGGTCCACGCGGAGCGAGGCGAGTTCGGGCAGGGCGGCTACTGGTTCGGTCATGCGGTCATCTTTACTCATCCCGCGCACCCCAGCTCATCGGGTTGACACTGTGCCAACGCCGCCCGGGGATGCTTTCCTGGAGACCCGAGGTGGAGAGGGAGGCGCCCGTATGGATCCGGCACCCGTGCCCGTCGCCGACGCCCCGCCCGCGGAGCCCGCGGCGGCCCGCAAGGCCCGGCCGATCGAGCTGTCCGGCTCGTTCCGGCACGACGGCCAGCGCCTGTGCTACACCGAATACGGCGGCGGCGACCGCGTCGTGGTGCTGATGCACGGCATCATGTTCACCCGGCGGATGCACGCGCCGCTGGCCAGGCGGCTCGCCCGGGCCGGCTTCCGCGTGGTGACCCTCGACCTGCTCGGCCACGGCGATTCGGACCGGCCGACCCAGTCGTGGCGCTATTCGATGCCCGCGTTCGGCGAACAGGCGGTCGCGCTGCTCGACCACCTGGAGATCCCGGACGCGGTGGTCGGCGGCACCTCGCTGGGCGCGAACGTGGCGCTGGAGGTGGCGGTCGCCGCGCCGTCGCGAGTGCGCGGGCTGGTGGTCGAAATGCCGGTGCTGGACAACGCGATCATCGCCGGGCTGCTGACGTTCTCGCCGCTGCTGTTCGCCGCGCGCTTCCTGCCGGTGACGGTGCGGGGCGTCGCGCTGGCGGCGCATCTGGTGCCGCACGGGAACCAGTGGGTGGACGTCATCACGGACACGCTGAGCCAGGAACCGGCGCCGATGGCCGCACTGCTGCACGGCGTGCTGTTCGGCCGGATCGCGCCGCCGAAGTCGATCCGGAGCACGATCACGACGCCTGCCCTGGTGATCGGCCACGAGGGCGACCCGATCCACCCGTTCGGCGACGCGGGCAGCCTTGCGGAGGACCTGCCGAACGCCGAGTTCGTGCAGGCCCGCAGCCCGGTTGAGCTGCGGTTCGACCCGAAGCGGCTCAGTGCGGCGATCCGGGACTTCGCGTTTCGCCGCTACCCCGCCTGATCCCGGCTCGGATCTGAGTCCCGATCCCAGGGCCTTGAGGTGCCGCTGCGCGTGCCCTTGAGGCTCGTCGCCAAGCCGAAGGCGCGGCCGGGGCTGGGTCGTCCGTGAAGGGAACCTTCACAGACTCTGATTCCCTCAGGGTTCCCCTCACGGACTTCCGGATCTGGTCATGCGGGTATCAATCGGGCAATTCGGCGGGTCTGGCGTCCTTTGTGGATGGTTCAGCAGGCGTGCGGCCACGCCTGCTGAAGTCCCTGCCAGGGGAATCAGTGCCCCTCGCGGAACGTCAGGCGACCCGCGTCAGCCCTGGTCGTCGGCTGGCAGTTCCGGCGGCGCCTGCAGGTCGTGGGCGCGAAAGAGCACCGCGTGCTCGACCCCCATCGCCTTGCCGCTCATCGCCGCGAACTGCGGGATGAAGTCCGCGGGCGCGGGGTGGTCCGAGAGCGCGGCCAGGTACGCCGCGTGCGCCTCCAGCGAGGCGACGCCGCGCCGCAGCGGCTCGCCGGTGACGTCGACGCCGTGGGTCGCTCCGGAACCGGGGAGCCCGGGCACCAGGTACCAGCGCGCCGAGTGCGGGGTCAGGCCCTCGTCGTCGATCTGCTCCGGGAAGACCCACCGGTTGCCCGCGTCGCGGATCGCGTCGAGGGTCGCGAGTCCGGCGGCGCGGTGGTCGGCCTGGTCGAAGCCGTAGGGCGTCTCGACGTCGAAGCCGCAGCCGAGCACGACGTCGGGCTTGAACCGGCGGATCTCCCGGCTGATGTCGCGGCGCAGGTCGAGGCCGTAGACGAGCACGCCGTCCGGATGCTCGAGGACGGTGAGGCGCTCGACGCCGACCGCGGCGCAGGCGTTCCGCTGCTCGGCGACGCGCAGGCGGGCCGTCTCCTCGGGCGGGTTCGGCATGCCTGCCTCGCCGCGGGTGAGCAGGAGGTAGCCGACCTCGATGCCGCGCGCGGTCCAGCGCGCGACGGCCGCCGACGTGCCGTACTCCATGTCGTCCGGGTGCGCGACGACGCAGAGCACCCGCTGGAAGGACTCTTCGGGCAAAGCAGGCAGTGTCATGCGGGCCATCTTCGCGCCCGGACGGCCCGCTGTCCGCGTTATCCGGCCTGATTCCGGTCCAGCCCGGCCACCGGGCCGAACACGATCACCGCGGGCGGGCGCACGCCGGCGGCCTCTGCTTCTTCGGCCACCGAGGCCAGCGTCGAGCGAAGCACCCGCTGGGTCCGCATCGTGCCGTCCTCGACCACCGCGACCGGCGTGTCGCCCGGGCGGCCGCCTTCCAGCAGCGCGGCGGCGAACTTCGGCAGCCGTTCGACGCCCATCATCAGCACGATCGTCCCGCGCATCCGGGCCAGCAGCGACCAGTCCACCAGCGACCGCTCGTCCCCCGGCGCGACGTGCCCGGACACGACGACCACCTCGTGCGCGACGCCGCGGTGCGTCACCGGCACGTCGGCCACCGCGGGCACCGCGAACGCCGAGGTGATGCCCGGGACCATGGTGACCGGCACGCCGGCCTCGGCACACGCCTGCACCTCTTCGAACCCGCGGCCGAACAGGTACGGGTCGCCGCCCTTGAGCCGGACGACGAACTTGCCTTCGCGGGCCTTCTCGATGAGTGTCCGGTTGATCACGTCCTGGCTGGCCGCGCGGCCGTACGGGATCTTCGCCGCGTCGATGACCTCGACCTCCGGCGCGAGTTCGTCCAGCAGGTCGCGCGGGCCGAGCCGGTCGACCACCACGACGTCGGCGCGCGAGAGCAGCCGCCGGGCGCGGACGGTGATCAGGTCCGGGTCGCCGGGACCGCCGCCGACCAGCGCGACGCCGGGCAGCGTGCCCTCGGGACGCGGCTGGCGGCCGTCCTCGATCGTGCCCGCGTGCAGGCCGTCGAGCATCGAGTCGCGCACCGAAGCCGAGCGGAGCGGTTCGCCGCCGGACAGGACGCCGAACAAGAGGCCGCCGTGCCGTCCGGTCGCCGGGGTGACGGCCGAGCCGGACTCGCCCTCGTCGGCGCGGACGCAGAAGACGCGTTCCCGCTCCGCCTCGGCGCAGATCTCGGCGTTGGTCTCCGGGCTGTTCGTGCAGGCCAGCGCGTACCAGGCGGTGCGGAGGTCTCCCTCGGTGTAGCGGCGCTGATGCCAGACCAGCTCCCCCGCGTCCGCCATCCCCTGCACCGAAGGCGTGGTGTGCGGCGACACCAGTTCGACGCGAGCGCCCGCGCTGATCAGCCGGGGCAGCCGGCGCTGGGCGACGGAACCGCCGCCGAACACCACGACGCGGCGGCCGGTCAGGTTCAGGCCGGAAAGGTAGTGCGGGTCGTCCATGCGCGGAAGTTTATGGGCGAGGCGCCGTCTCGCACGCTGAGCGTGGGTCATGCCACGCCGTCGGGTGCGGCTTACGCCGCGAGGGCTAACGCGACGGCAAAACTACGTCGGCTGTCCGCAGGCAAATCCGGCGCCACGGGAGTAATTCCGCACCCCGTCCGTACCACTGTCCCTGCCGGAAACGACTGCAGGTCGCACACTGCCGCATCACTTGGGGAGTCATGATGACAAGGAACAGTGCGACCAAACGAAGACGCGCGTGCGCGCTCGCCGCCGCGGTGCTGGTGTTCGCGGGCGCGACGGCCGGGACCGCGCACGCCGACCCGCTCGCGCCGACGGATCTCGCTCCGCTGCCCGGCGACGACCAGAGCATGGCGCTGGCGGTCAACGAGGCGGGGACGACGGTCGGCACGTCGTCCGTCGGCCGCGACCCGCGCCTGGACCACCCGGTCCGCTGGGACGCCGCCGGGCATCCGACCGCATTGCCGACGCCGGGCGCGACGCAGGGGCAAGCGCGCGCGATCAACAGCAACGGGGTCGCCGCCGGGTACGTGCTGACCCCGACCATCGCCATCCCGGCGCGCTGGGACGCGGCGGGCCAGGCGACCTTGATGCCGCTTCCGCCCGGCTACCACAACGCGATGGGCGAGCACATCAGCGACACCGGCGTCGTCGTCGGGGAATGGGTGACCCCCAGCGACCAGACGCATCCGTTCCGCTGGGACCCGGACGGCACCGTCACCGACCTCGGCACCCTGCCCGGCGACGCGTGGTGCATCGCCACCGGCATCTCCGCCGACGGGACCGTGATCTCGGGCCAGGACATGAACGCCACCAGGGCGCACTCCGTGCGGTGGGTGAACGGCGGGCCGATCACCGATCTGGCCCCGACTGCCTGGACCAGCGCGAACAACGTCATGAGCAGGAACGGGACGATCGCCGGGCACCTCACCGACGTCGAGCACGGCACGTCCGCGCCGGTGACCTGGGACCGCGACGGCACCCTCCATCGCCTCGACTGGCCGAGCCCGCATCCGAGCTGGCTCAGCCAGATCAGCCCCACCGGCTACGTGGTCGGGACGGGCTACCCCTATCCGCCGGAGCGGGATTCGGTGCTGTGGGATCCGCAGGGGAACCTGTATCTCATCGACGGCAATGTGGCCGGCGTCGATTCCTTCGGGAACTCGGTGGGAGACGCGCAAAGCCGCGCGACGCTGTGGTACGAAAACGGCGGCCGCACGCAATTCGGCATTCTTCCCGGCGGCAGCTACAGCAAGGCGGAATGGCTTACCGACAGCGGGTACATGGTCGGGATTGCGGACGCGGCTGGCCAGAAGATGCACGCGGTGTCCTGGAAGGTCCGGTAGGAGGGGTTCGGCCGTTCCTTTCGGGGAACGGCCGGTACTCCAGGGCGGGTTACTGCGAACGCCGGACGGTCACGGCGTCGTCGTTGACCACGATCGCGTCTGCCGCCGGTTACGTCGGCGAAGAACGTGCCCCGTGAGCCGCAGCAAAGGCCACCTGACGCAGTCGCTTCAGCCGTTGGCTCCCGCCGGCGTTACGGCGGAACGCGCGGCTGGGCGGGCCCCGCCGTCCGCCCAGCCGCGCTTTTCGGGGTTCAGCTCCGCGCCGCCGTCGGATACGGCAGCAGCGCCATCTCCCGGGCGTTCTTGATCGCGGTCGCCACCTGTTTCTGCTGCTGCGGCGTCAATCCGGTGACCCGGCGGGCGCGGATCTTGCCCCGGTCGGAGATGAATTTCCGCAGCAGGTCGACGTCTTTCCAGTCCACGCTGGTGATTCCGGCGGCGTGGAAGGGATTCGCCCGGCGGCGCGGGGCCCGGTCCGGTTTCGGCATGGCACTCCTCACCAGCTCGACTTGGAAACGCCGGGCAGTTCCCCGTTGTGCGCCATCTGCCGCATGCGCACCCTGGACAGCCCGAACTTGCGCAGGTACCCGCGCGGGCGGCCGTCGGCGGCGTCGCGGTTGCGGATGCGCGTGCGGCTGGCGTCGCGCGGCATCCGTTGCAGCGCAACGACTGCGTCCGCCTTCTCCTCCGGCGAAGCGGACGGCGACGCGATCACCGCCTTCAGCGCGCGCCGCCGTTCCACGTACCGCTCGGCGATCACTTTGCGCTGCTCGTTCTTCGCGATTTTCGACTTTTTCGCCATCAGCGTTCTTCCTTGAATTCGACGTGCTTGCGCGCCACCGGGTCGTATTTGCGCAGGACCATCCGGTCCGGGTTGTTCCGGCGGTTCTTCTTGGTGACATACGTGTAGCCGGTGCCCGCGGTGGACCGCAGTTTGATGATCGGCCGGATGTCGGTGCTTTTCGCCATTTAGAGCTTCACTCCCTTCGCCGCGAGGTCGGCGACGACGGCGTCGATGCCGCGCTTGTCGATCGTCTTCATGCCCTTCGCCGACACCCTGAGCCGCACCGTGCGGCCGAGGCTCGGCACGTAGTAGCGGCGCGTCTGCAGGTTCGGCTCCCAGCGCCGCGACGTGCGGCGGTGCGAATGCGAGACCTGCTTGCCGTAGCCCGGCTTGCGGCCGGTGACCTGGCACACGGCTGACACGAACCCTCCCAAGTTGATAGTGACATTCATGTTCAACTACGCTCGTCACCGTACCCCGCCCCGTCGTCTGGAGATCCAGTGCCCCAACGTCCGCGTGTCCCGCTCGTGCTCTGCAGCGGGATCGCCCCGGCCCACAGCGACGCGCTCGCCGCGCTCCTGCTCCGCGCGAGCCCCGGCACCGCCGTCGTCCACCACGACCTGCGCGACATCGGCTCCGGCGTCGTCCGCCGCCGGGTCCTCCTGCGCGGCCGCGACGAGCTGACGCCGCTCGAGCTCGCGCACGGGTGCGTCAACTGCACGCTGCGCGAGGACCTGCTGCCGCTGCTGCGCCGGCTGGCCCGGATGCCGCAGGTCGACCGCATCGTGGTGCGGCTGGACGAGGCGATGGAGCCGGAGCCGGTGAGCTGGGCGGTCCGCAACGTCCTGGTCGGCGACCGGCCGGTGAGCGACGACGTCGAACTCGAAGCGGTGTTCACCGTCCTCGACTGCGCGACCTGGCTCGCCGACGTCACCGGCGACGACCTGCTCGCCGAGCGCGGCCTGCAGGGCAGCCCTGAAGACGAGCGGACGGTCGCGCAGGTCGCACTGTCCCAAGTGGAATCCGCGGACGTGCTCGTGCTCGCCGGAGCGGCCCCGGATGCCTGGTGCGCGGCCAAGTCCTCAGCGGTGCTGGACCGCGTCGCGCCGTCCGTGCCGCGCGTGGAGCTGGCCCGCACCGACGCCGCCGGGCTGTTCGCGGCCGTCCCGGCCGACGCCCGGCGCGGCGAGGTCACCGACCTGCACGGCGCGTTGCTGCGCGGCGCGCCGCCGCTGCACCCGGACTGCGGGATCGAGGTGCTGCAGTTCACCGCGCAGCGCCCGTTCCACCCAGAGCGCCTGCACGACGCGATCGACCTGCTGCTCGACGGCGTGGTCCGCACCCGCGGCCGGGCCTGGGTGGCCAGCCAGCCGGACGTCGCGTTCTGGATCGAATCGGCGGGCGGCGGGCTCGGCATCGGGCACGCCGGGCCGTGGCTCGCCTCGCCGGACGGGCCGGACTGGGCCGATGTCTCCCCCGAACGCCGCACGCTCGCCTCGCTGCGCTGGGACCCGGTGCACGGCGACCGCGCGCAGGAGCTGGTGATCGTCACCGACCAGGCCGCTCCGGCGGAGATCGAGAGTGCGCTGCGCGCGGCTCTGCTGACCGACGCGGAGCTGGCCGAGGGCGAGACCGCCTGGCGCGTTTATCCCGATCCGTTCGGGAACTGGCACGAGGACCCCTGCGAAGAAACCGAAGAACCCGACCGGCACGCGAACGCCGCCAACCAGAAGGACGAAACCCTGTGAAACCCGGCATCCACCCCGACTACCACCCGGTGGTCTTCAAGGACTCGTCCACCGGCGACGCGTTCCTGACCCGCTCCACCGCCACCTCCGACCGCACGATCGAATGGTCCGACGGGAACACCTACCCGCTCGTGGTGGTCGACATCAGCGCGTGGTCGCATCCGTTCTGGACCGGCACCCAGCGGATCCTCGACTCGGCGGGCCAGGTCGAGAAGTTCCACCGCCGCTACGGGCAGCGCCGGACCGGGGGTGCGCGCTGATGGCCGTTCCGAAGCGGAAGATGTCGCGCAGCAACACCCGAACCCGGCGCTCGCAGTGGAAGGCGGCGGTGCCGGACCTGGTGCCGATCGTCGTGAACGGCGAGCGGAAGCTGGTGCCGCGCAAGCTGATCAAGCACTTCCAGCGGTTCGAGCGGTGAGCGTTCCGGTTACCGTCCTTTCCGGATTCCTCGGCGCCGGGAAAACCACGCTGCTGAACCGGATCCTGGCCAACCGGGACGGCCTGCGCGTCGCGGTGATCGTGAACGACATGAGCGAGGTCAACATCGACGCCGCGCTCGTGCGGGACAACGTGTCGCGGACCGAGGAGCGGCTGGTCGAGATGACCAACGGGTGCATTTGCTGCACCCTGCGCGAGGATCTGCTCGACGAGGTCGCGCGGCTGTGCGCCGAGGACCGGTTCGACCATCTGCTGATCGAGTCCAGCGGGATCTCCGAGCCGATGCCGGTGGCCGCGACCTTCTCGTTCGCCACAGACGACGGCGCCCCGGTGCTGTCGTCGGCGCGGCTGGACACGATGGTCACCGTCGTGGACGCGGCGAATTTCGCCCGGGAGCTGGCGCGCGGGGACAGCCTGGCGGAGCGGAGCCTGGACCAGTACGACGGCGACGAGCGGACGGTCTCCGACCTGCTGATGGACCAGGTCGAGTTCGCCGATGTGCTGCTGCTGAACAAAACCGACCTGGTCTCCCCGACCGAACGGGACCGGTTGCTCGCGTCGCTGCGCCGGCTCAACCCGGCCGCCGACGTCGTGTCCGCCGAGTTCGGCCGCGTGCCGCTGGAGCGGGTCTTCGGCACCGGCCGCTACGACGCCGAACGCGCGCAGCAGGCGCCGGGCTGGGTCGCGGAACTGAACGGCGACCACGTTCCGGAGACCGAGGAGTACGGCATCTCCAGCGTGGTCTTCCGCTCCGGCCGCGCGTTCGACCCGGCGCGGCTGTGGGAGTTCGTGACCGGACGGCTCGACTCCGGCGAGTTCGGCACCGTGCTGCGGTCGAAGGGATTCTTCAGCCTCAGCACGCGTCCGGGCACGCTCGGGCTGTGGTCGCAGGCGGGCAGCGTCGCGCGGTTCGAGCCGCAAGGGGTGGTCGACGGGGCTCGGCAGGAGCTGGTGTTCATCGGGGTCGGTCTGGAGCACGCGGCGCTGCTTGGCGCGCTTGAGGGGTGTCTGACCGACAGCGCGGTGGCGGCGGACCCGTTTCCCGAGTGGGAGCCGGTGCACGTGCACTGAGGGGTCGTGAGTGGCTATCCCGGTTAGAACCGGCATTGCCACTCACGACTCCGGTCAGTCCATCGTGAGGACGATCTTGCCGTGGACGTTGCCCGCCTGATGGGTCAGCTCGCCTTGCGCGTAAAGACCGGCGAGCCGGCCGAGGCGGGCCGCCGAGCGGGCGTCCAGCGTGATCCGGATGCCCAGTTCGTCGGCGCGGCCGTGGTCGGCCAGGGTGAGAATCCGGGTGCGGTCCTCGATCAGCTTCAGGGTGTACTCCAGCGCGTCGCCGCCGACCCCGTCGACGGCAGCCGTGACGCCGTGCGGAGCCACCCGCTCGACGAAATCCTCGCTGTAGGCAAGGGGAATCGCCCCCAGCTCCCGCACCTGCTCGTGCCACACGGGACGCGCGACGCCGAGCACCTTCGCGCCGCGCAGCCGCGAAAGCTGCACCGCCATCGCCCCGACCGCACCCGCCGCGCCGTGCACCAGCACGGTGTCCCCCGGGCCGACGCCGATCCGCTCCATCGCGATATCCGCGGTCTGCGCCGCCGCGGTGAACGCACCCGCGACCTCCCACGGCATCTCCGGCGGTTTCCGCACGATCTGGTCCGGACCGGCGACCAGCAGCTCCTGATACCCGCCCAGCCTGCCGAAGCCGAGCACCTCGTCCCCCGCCGCGAATCCTTCGACGCCTTCGCCGATCTCGTCGAGCACCCCGGCGAACTCGTTGCCCGGCACGGTGAACCCGCCCGGCTCCGGCGCCGGGATGATCCCCGCGACCACCGCGATGTCGAACGGCTGCACCCCCGCCGCCTTCACCCGGACCCGGACTTCCCCGGGACCGGCATGCGGTTCCGGCACCTCCTCCAGCCGCAACTGCTCCGGCCCGCCCGGCTCGCGGAACCCCATCGCCCTGCCCATCCGGCCTCCAGCTCTCGTGTCGATCACCCGAGTGTCCGACTTCGAGTCCGGTGGAGGTCAAGGCGCGGGATGACCGGAGCTGCCGGATGGGATAGGTTGGGCGGCGATGTCTACCGGGACGGCCTCGCGCCACACACGGATCGGCGACCCGGTGCTCTCCTGAGCGCCGCGCGGGCACCGCCTCCTTCGTCGGGATCACCACGAACCCTCACGACGACAAGGAGAACTCATGCCCGACAAAACCCTGCGGATCCCCACCCCCGACGGCTTCGCCGACGCGTTCGCCGCCTTCCCCGCCGTCGGCGCGCGTCCGCACCCGGGAGTGCTGATGTACGCCGACGGCTTCGGCATCCGGCCCGTGATCCAGGACCTGGCCCGGGAACTGGCCTCGCACGGCTACTACGTCCTCGTCCCCAACTTCTTCTACCGGCACGGCCCGGCGCCGGTGCTCGAACTCCCCGAATTCATCGGCGAAGCCGAGCGTCCCGGGATCTTCGCCCGCCTGATGCCCATGATCGAAGCGCACACTCCCGAACTGGTGCTGCGGGACGCCGGCGCTTACCTCGACTTCCTCACCGCCCAGCCCGAAGTCAGCGACGGACCGGTCGCGGTGACCGGCTACTGCATCGGCGGTCTCCTCGCCGCCCGCACCGCCGAAGCCCATCCCGGCCAGGTGGCCGCGGTCGCCGGATTCCATGCCCCGGTGGGCGCCGCCAGCTTCTCCCGGATCACCGCCGAGGCGCACTTCGGGCACGCCGCATCCGATCTGACACCGGAAACTCTCGGCGAACTCAACCGGACCTTGGATGCCGCCGGGCTCAGCTACACGTCCGAGATCTACCCCGGCACCATCCACGGGTTCACCATGGCCGACACCGACGCCTTCGACCCCGCCGGCCTGCGACGCCACTGGGAACGGTTGCTGCCGCTGCTCAAGCGCATCGGCTGACCGGGACGGCTACTCGACCCACCACCAGCCATCGCCCAGCCGGACCGTCGGCCGGATAGCGCAGCCCGCACCGTCGAGGGAGCCCGGGGAACCGTCGAAGTGGGCGAAACCCTCAGCGCAGCCAGGAATCCCCGACCGCGCCCGGATGAACCACACCGGTGCGCCCGCGTCGCCGTCGAGGCGCGAAATGCCTCGGGGCGGGCCCTCGCCCGGCGGGAGGTGGTCGACGTAGCGGAGCACCTCGGCGTAGTCCGGCCGGTGCATCGCGTACCAGCTGGTCGCGTAGAAGTGCACCCAGTTCACGCTGGCCATCAGCACCGCCGCCGCGACGGTGACCGCCGCGAACCCGGCGAGTCCCGGCCTGCTCAGCCGCCGCCACGCCAGCCACGCGCTGACCGCGGTGGCCACCGCCGCGGTCAGCCACGCGGCCGTGCGCAGCACACCGACCGGCACCGGGGTCACGAAGCTGACGGACAGGATGAAGTAGTTCAGCGCGGCCGCCAGCAGCCAGCCGAGCACGAACACGACCGCGGCCAGCACCAGGCCCGGCCTCCGGTTTTCCGCAACACTCCCCACGGTCGGTAGACGGGCCACCGGCCGATCGGTTGCGCTATTCCCGGGACGGCGTGTACAGCGCGCCGAGAAACTCCACCAGCAGCCGTTCCCGCAACGGTTCCGGCGCCGCGGCCAGCAGCGCGTTGATCGGGGCCATCCGCTCCGGCAGCCCGTCGCCGCCGGTCAGGCCCGCCGCGGCGAGCAAACCGCCGAACTGCTCGGACGTCAGCGTCGCCGGGTCGAGCGCGGCCACGAAAGCGGCGACGTCCGGATCGACCCGCACCGGGCCTTCCGCGCGCGCCGCCTCGACGGAGGCCGCCAGATCGGCGAGGAATTCCGGTTCGCTGCCGTGGTTGGCGGCGGTGACGGTGAGGTGCAGGTTCAGCGGAGACGTGCCGTGCGCGAACTGCGGCTGGACGTACCAGCCGCGAGCCTTCATCTCGTCGGCAACGGTGAACAGGTCGAAGCCGTCCGAGCCGGTGAACGCGATCAGCGTCGACACCGGATCGCCCAGCACTCGCAGGCCGGGAATTTCCGTTACACCGGCGCGAATCCGGTCCACGGCTTCCCGGGTACGCGAGGCGAGCTTCAGGTAGCCGTCCTCGCCGAGGTGGTGCACGACGGCCCACGCGGCGGCGAGCGGACCGCCGGAGCGAGTGCTCTGCAGGGTCGGGTTGAGCATCGTGTAGCCGGGCCAGGCCGCGCTCGCGAAGAAATGCGGCCGCCGGAGGTCCGCGGACGCGTGCAGCAGCACCGAGACGCCCTTGGCGCAGTAGGCGTATTTGTGCAGGTCCACCGAAATGCTGGTGACGCCGGGAACGCGGAAGTCGAACGGCGGCAGGTCCGCGCCGAGCTTCGCGAAGTACGGCAGCACCCAGCCGCCGATGCACGCGTCAACATGCATCCGCACTCCGCGGGCCGAAGCCGCGGCAGCGATCTCCTCGATCGGGTCGACCACGCCGTGTGCGTACGAAGGCGCGCTCGCCACGACCAGCACGGTGGAGTCGTCGATCGCCGCTGTCATCGCGGCCGGGTCCGCGCGGAAGGTCTCCGGATCGACCGGCACCACGACCTTCCGCACGCCGAACAGGTGCGCGGCCTTGTGGAACGCGGCATGCGCGGTTTCCGGCAGCACGATCGACGGCTGCGCGATCTCCGGCCGGGAGTCGCGCGCGGCGAGGACCGCCAGCAGGCACGATTCGGTGCCGCCGGAGGTCACCGTGCCGACCGTGTCCGGCGTGCCGCCGAGCAGCGCGGCCGCGCGGGCGACCAGGTCGTTTTCCATCCGCAGCAGGCTGGGGAACGCCGTCGGGTCGAGTCCGTTCGCCGAACTCGCCAGCGCGTGCGCGGCGGCGGCGATCTCGTCCACTTCGGACAGTCCGCTGTCGTACACGTACGCCAGCGTGCGGCCGCCGTGCGTCGGCAGGTCGCCGGAGCGGAGTTCGCGCAGCCGCGCCAGGACGTCGGTCACGGCTGCTTCTCCAGTACCGAGCGGCGCAGCAGCGGGATGCCGAGCGCGATGAGCACCGCGGGCAGCACCGACGTGCCGATCACGATCGCGGTGATCGCCGAAGGCGGCTGCGGCGCCGAGCCGGTCCCGGTGCTCGACACGTAGCTCCCGGCCTGCAGCACGAGCCCGAACAGGCCGGGCCCGAGCGCGAGCCCGAGCGTCTCGGACGCGGTCCAGACGCCGGCCGTGATGCCCGCCCTGGTCTCGCCGGTCCGCTCTTCCTCGGCGCTGATCAGGTCGGGCAGGATCGCCAGCGGGAACACCGAAATGCCCGCGTAGCCGACGCCGGCCAGCGCGACGAACACCAGCGTCGCGGCGAACGGCAGCTGATCGGCGAAGTACATCGCGACCAGGCCGACGAAGAACGACGTGGTGGCGACCCGGAAGCCGGCGAGCTTGCCCCAGCGCGCGCCCAGCCGCGGCCAGACCGGCATGGTGACCAGCGCGGGCCCGACGAACCCCACGAACAGGTAGGTGCGGTAGCTCGGGTCGCCCAGCACGTGCTGCGCGAAGTACGGGATCGAGGCCAGCACCGTGCCGATGCCGAGCGCCTGGATGAAGTAGACGCCCAGCAGCCACCGGAACGAACGCCACCGCGCGATGGTGCGCGCCAATTCCTTGAGCCGCACCGTGTTCGGCCGCAGCGAGCCGACCGGCGCGCCCTTCAGGCCGAAGTAGACGCCGAGCGTCGCGGCCAGGATGATCACCGCCATCACCAGGCCCATCACCCGGTAGCCCGCCACGCCGGGCAGCAGGTCGGTGATCGCCGGGGCGCCGCCGCCGGACACCAGCACCGCCACCGCGAGCACGCCGATCCGGACGCTGGTCAGCTTCGTGCGTTCCTCGGCGGAATCGGTCAGCTCGGCCGGAAGCGCGTTGAACGGCACCTGGAAGAACGCGTACGCGGTGGCGCACAGGAAGAACATCACCACGACGTACGTCGCGTCCCACAGCGGCGTGCCGAAGCCGGGATGCGCGAACAGCGCGAAGAACAGGACCGCGACGCCGATGCCGCCGCGCAGCAGGAAGCGCCGCCTGCTGCCGGTGCGCGCGAGGTCGGCGTCCGACAGCCGTCCGGCGACCGGGTTGAAGAGCACGTCCCACGCCTTGGGCACGAACACGATGATCCCGGCCGCCGCGGCGGGCACGGCCATCGTGTCGGTGAGGTACGGGAGCAGGAGCAGCCCCGGCACGGTGCCGAACCCGCCGGTGACGAAGGAGCCGAGCGAGTAGCGGAATCTCGTGCGGCGGGACAGCGACGCCAAAGGTCCTCCTCGAAGGCGGAACGACGAACGCATGCCTAGTGGATCTTCGCCGGTCCCCGGTAGTGGTCGGGAGGAATCGTGCCACCGTCGTGATGCACCGGCCGTACCGGGCCGATTACGGACTCGTGAGTGCCTATCGCGGTTAGAACCGGGATAGGCACTCACGACTCCACCTCAGGACAGTGCTTTCGCCGCCTTCGCCAGCGACCCCGCGTCCCCGCGCAGCAGCAGCGTCGTCACCACGGTGTCTTCCCACGCCGACAGTTCCTCGCGGATCTTCTCCGCCGGGCCGATCAGCGAGGTGTCCTCGACCAGCGACGTCGGAATCGCCTTGACCGCTTCTTCCTTGCGTCCGGCCAGGTACAGCTCCTGCACCTGGTCCGCGACGTCCGCGTACCCGAGCCGTGCGAACACGTCGTGGTGGAAGTTCACGCTCTTCGCGCCCATGCCGCCGATGTACAACGCCAGCGCCGGCTTGATGAAGCTCGCCGCCTCCTCGACGTCGTCGTGCACGATCACCGGCACCGACGCGGCGACCTCGAAGCCGTCCAGGCTGCTCCGCCGCGCGCCCGGGCGGGCGAAACCCTCCTCCAGCGCGGCCCGGTAGAAGGCGTCGGACTTGGGCGAGAAGAACAGCGGCAGCCAGCCGTCGCAGATCTCCGCGGCCAGCGCGACGTTCTTCGGGCCCTCGGCGGCGAGGTAGATCGGCAGGTCGGCGCGCAGCGGGTGGACGGTCGGCTTGAGCGGTTTGCCGAGTCCAGTCCCGCCCTGCAGCGGCAGCTGGAAGAACTGCCCGTCGATGGTCACCGGCTCCTCGCGGGCCAGCACCTTGCGCACGATCTCGACGTACTCGCGCGTGCGTGCCAGCGGCTTCGGATACGGCTGGCCGTACCAGCCCTCCACCACCTGCGGGCCGGACGCGCCGAGCCCGAGCACGAACCGGCCGCCGGAGAGGTGGTCCATGGTCAGCGCGCTCATCGCGGTCGCGGTCGGGGTGCGCGCGGACATCTGCACGATGTTGGTGCCGAGCTTGATCCGGCTGGTCGCCGCGCCGACCCAGGCCAGCGGCGTGAACGCGTCCGACCCGTACGCCTCGGCCGACCACACCGAGTCGAACCCGAGCCGTTCGGCTTCGAGCACGCTCTCCCGCGCGCCGGGGATCGGCCCGCTCCCCCAGTACCCGAGGTGAAAGCCCAGCTTCATCCAGCCCTCCTGATCTCGAAAGTCCGTGAGGGGAACCCTGAGGGACTCTGATTCCCTCAGGGTTCCCTTCACGGCACGTCCGGCGAGTAGTGCTCCGGTTTCCCGCGCTCGGCGAGCGGCGGAAGATTGCGGCGCGGGGTTTCGACCGGCGGCGTCCCCGCGGCCAGTTCGCCGCGGGCGCGCCGCCAGCCCGCCCGTGCCCGCGGATGGTAGCGGCGATCGTGCGGAAGCAGCGTGAACGCCGCGTTGATCAGCTTCCCGACGCGCCGGTGCCGCCGGGCGTCCCGCGCGCGCCAGCGGTAGCCGAGCAGGTCGCGCACCTCCGGGTCGTACATGCCGACGGTCAGCCACACGAACTGTTTCGCGATGATCTTCGCGACCGGTGTCCACAGTGGATCCGGCAGCCACGGCAGGAACGGCGGTTTCGCGATGCCGCGGAGGTCGAGCACGTCGCGGGTGGCCTTGTTGTCCTCCAGCACCTCGGCGCACATGTGCTTCCAGTACCGCTGGAAGTCCTCCCACGACTCCGGCACCGGCCGCATCGTCATGTCGTACATCCGCCACCAGCGCACGTGCTCGTCGAACAGCGTGCGCTTTTCCTCTTCGCCGATGCCGCCCATGAAATTGTCGGCGATCAGGATGGTGCTGACGAAGAACGTCGAATGCGCCCAGTAATAGGTGTCCGGGTCGAGCGCGTGGTAGCGGCGGCCTTTCGCGTCCACGCCCTTGATCCGGTCGTGGTAGCCGCGGACTTCCAGCGCCGTGCGGTGCGCGCGCGGGCCGTCGTAGACCACGCCGCCGATCGGGTACAGCGAACGGAACAGCCGCTGCCAGCGTTCCTCGAAAAACCGCGAATGCTCCTCGACGCCCGCGCCGAGGCCAGGGTGCATGTTCTGCATCGACCCGGCCCACAGCGCGATCAGCAGCCCGCGCCAGTCGCCGAAGTACTTCCACGTCAGCGAGTCCGGTCCCAGCGGTTCGGGTGCTTCGCGGGCGTCCCTGCTCATCGCGGCTCCTCGGCGGGTCGGCGAAGTGACTACAGCTGTTGTCAGGTTAGGATGTGACAACATCTGTGGTCAACTCGGGACGGGAGCGGGTATGCCGGGCCGCACGTGGGCGGGCACGACGCTGGACGACCGCAAGGCCCAGCGCCGCGCGCAGCTGCTGGCCGCCGGGCTCGACCTGCTCGGCGCGCGGGGCAGCGCGGCGGTGAGCGTCCGCGCGGTGTGCCGGTCCGCGAAGCTCACCGAGCGGTACTTCTACGAAAGCTTCGCCGACCGGGAAAGCCTGGTCGCCGCGGTCTACGAGGACGTCGGGGACCAGGCGCGGCGGGCGCTGGCCGACGCGGTGTCCGACGAGTCCGATCCGGGCCGCCGCGCCGAACGCGCCGTGACCGCCTTCGTGGAGCTGATGCTGGACGATCCGCGCAAGGGCCGGGTGCTGCTGCTCGCGCCGCTGACCGATCCGGCGCTGACCAGCCGCGGCCTGCACCTCCTCCCGGTGTTCACCGGCCTCGTCGGGGAACAGCTGTCGCGCGGCGACGAGACCGGCCGCCAGCTCGTGGCGATCGGTCTCGTCGGCGCGCTCAGCAACGTGTTCATCGCGTACCTCGACGGCACGCTGAAGGTGAGCCGCGAGCGTCTCGTCGAGCACTGCGTGAAGCTCGTGCTCGGCGCGGACGCTTTCGACCCGGGGGCTCACTGAGCGGCTGCCCGCTCGTCGCGCAGCCGCAGCGCGATGTCGATGATCATGTCCTCCTGGCCGCCGACGTAGCGTTCTTCGCCGACCTTGTACAGGATTTCGTGCGCCGGGACGCCGTAGCGCTCGGCCGCGCGTTCGGCGTGCAGCAGGAAGCTGGAGTACACGCCGGCGTAGCCCTGGATGATCGACGACCGGTCCATCACCGGCAGCCGGGTCAGGTACTTCTTCACCACGTTCTCCGCGGCTTCCATCAGAACGTCTTTGTCCACCCCGGTTTTGATGCCGAGCCGTTCGAAGGTGGCCGCGAGGACCTCGGTCGGCGAGTTGCCCGCGCCGGCGCCGAGCGCGGCGAGCGAACCGTCGATCTGCCGGGCCCCGGCGCGGTACGCGAGCACCGAGTTGGCGACGCCGAAGCTCAGGTTCTGGTGCCCGTGGTAGCCGACCTGGGCGTCGTCGCCGAGTTCCGCGACGAGCGCGGCGACCCGTTCCGTCGCGTCGTCGAGGATCAGCGCGCCCGCGGAGTCCACGACGTACACGCACTGGCAGCCCGCGTCGACCATGATCCGGGCCTGCTTCGCCAGGTCCTCCGGCGACGACATGTGCGCCAGCATCAGGAATCCGACGGTTTCGAGGCCGAGGTCGCGAGCCGCGCCGAAGTGCTGGATGGACACGTCGGCCTCGGTGCAGTGCGTCGCGATCCGCACCGCGCCCGCGCCGAGATCGGCCGCCGCGCGCAGGTCGGTGACCGTGCCGAGGCCGGGCAGCAGGAGCACGGCGATCTTCGCCTGCTTCGCCTCGTCGACCGCGGCGGCGATGAGCTTTCGCTCGTCCACCAAGGAAAAGCCGTAGTTGAAGGTCGAGCCGCCGAGGCCGTCGCCGTGGGTCACCTCGATCAGCGAGATGCCCGCGTCGTCGAGCGCGCGGACGGTGTCGCGCACCTGCTTCTCGGTGAACTGGTGCGCCATCGCGTGGCTGCCGTCGCGCAGAGTGGTGTCGACGAGCCGGACGTCGGTGTTGTTCACGCGGCCACCTCCTGAGCGGCGAAGAGATCGCCGACCCGCGCGGCGGCGGCGGTCATGATGTCGAGGTTGCCCGCGTACTTGGGCAGGTAGTCGCCGTTGCCGGCCACCTCGAGGAACACGCCCACGCGGGCCTTGCCGCTCCAGTCCGGCCGCGGCGGGTCGAACTGCGGGTCGGCCTTGAGGGTGTAGCCGGGGACGTACTGCTGGACGTCTTTCACCATGCGGTGCACGGATTCGCTGATCGCGTCGAAGTCGGCGTCCGGGTCGACCGCGCAGAACACCGTGTCGCGCATGATCATCGGCGGGTCCATCGGGTTGATGATGATGATCGCGCGGCCCTTGTCCGCCCCGCCGACCTGCTCGATCGCGTGCGCGGTGGTCTCGGTGAACTCGTCGATGTTCGCCCGCGTGCCGGGTCCGGCCGAGCGCGACGACACCGACGCGACGATCTCCGCGTACGACACCGGCGTCACCCGCGAAACCGCGTGCACGATCGGGATGGTCGCCTGGCCGCCGCAGGTGATCATGTTGACGTTGCGGTCGGTCAGCTGGCCGGGCGGGTTCACCGCCGGGCAGGTCAGCGGGCCCACCGCGGCGGGCGTCAGGTCGATCGCGCGGATCCCCGCTTCGGCGTAGCGCGGCGCGTTGGCCTTGTGCGCCTTCGCCGAGGTCGACTCGAACACCAACTGCGGCAGTTCCGCGCGCGACAGCAGCCAGTCCACGCCCTCGGCCGACGTTTCGAGCCCGAGCTTCGCGGCACGGGCGAGCCCGTCCGAAGCGGGGTCGACGCCCACCATGTAGCGCACTTCCACGTGCTCGCTGCGCTGGAGTTTTGCCAGCAAGTCCGTACCGATGTTGCCCGGGCCGACGATCGCGGCCGTCACCTTGCGTTCCGCCATGCCTGCACGGTGCTCGCCGGGATGGGGCACACTCAACCCATGCGTACCACTGGACGGAACGGCGACGGGCTCGTGACGGCTCGCGTGGCCGCCGTGCTGGAAGCCTTCCGCCCCGGCGACGACGCGCTGGGCGTGTCCGAACTGGCGCGGCGGACCGGCCTGGCGAAGACGACCGTGCACCGGCTGGCCGGGCACCTGGCCGAAACCGGCCTGCTGGAACGCGAGGGCACGTCGGTCCGGCTCGGGCTGCGGCTGTTCGAGATCGGCCAGCTGGCGCTGCGCCGCCGCGGCCTGGTCGAAGCCGCGCGGCCGTACCTGGCGGATCTGCGCGAGGCCACCCGGAACACGGTGCATCTCGCGGTGCTGGAGGGCACCGAGGTGGTGTACCTGGACGTGCTGCGCGGACCGGACGCGCCGGATCTCCCCTCGCGCACCGGCGGCCGGTTCCCCGCGCACGCGACCGGGGTCGGCAAGGCGATCCTGTCCCGCTCCCCCGACGACGTGGTGGCGCGGGTGATCGACGCCGGACTGCCCCGGGTCAGCCCGCGGACGATCACCGCGCCCGGGTTGCTGCGCCGTCAGCTGGCGCGGATCCGCGAGGACGGGATCGCGTTCGAGCGCGAGGAATCCGGGGTCGGCGTGGTGTGCGCGGCGAGCCCGCTCGTCGACGCGAACGGGCTCGCGGTGGCGGCGGTGTCGATCTCCGGCTGGGCGACCCGGATGCGGACCGAACGCGTCGCGCCCGCGGTCCGCACGGTGGCATTGGCGTTGTCCCGCACGGTTTCCGAGACCTGACCGCTCCGCCGCCTACCGTTGCCCGGCGGGTCGGTCCGTGAGGACTCCTTGAGGGAATCTGGGTCCAATGCCGGGGACTTACGGCAGCGTTATGGGTGCAGCTGAGGCGTGTCCGCCCAGGCCGAAGCGGCTCGCGGACCGAACTGGCTCGCGTCGGGGCCATCGCGGGCGGCGGGAACTGGGCGTGTCGTCCGTGAGGGGAACCCTGAGGGAATCAGATTCCCCCAGGGTTCCCCTCACGGACTTGAAGAAACGGGCATACCGGCGTTAATCGGGCATTTCGCTGAAGCGGGTGTCCTTTATGGATGGTCAGCAGGCTGAAACCACTCGGCTTAAGTCCCTGGCATGGGAATCCAAGTCCGTGAAGGGGGCCCTTCACGGACCGGCCTTGCACATCCGCAGGATCAACGCGACCGCGTCCTCCGACGGGACGGCTTGAGTCAGCACTTCCTGCAACAACAGCCCGCGGATCGCGGCGACGGCGACGGTCGCCATCGTCCGCGCCTCCTTCGCGTCGCGGCCTTCGCGTTCCGCGAGCGAGGCCAGCATTTCGGTCAGGTCGTCCAGCGACTCGACCAGCTCGCGAAAGTCCTCCGGCCGATACGCCGCCAGTCCTGCGACGTGGAAGAACCCGCGGACCCGCGACAGCTGCGCCGGACTGGTGTAGGTCCGCCAGATCGCCACCACGAACTCGTCGAATGTGCTGTGCCGGGCGGTCTTGAAAAGCACCTCGTTGTCCCGGGTCCGCTGCGCCTTGAGCATCGCCGCCAGAACGCCGGGCAGCGACCCGAAGTGGTAGCGCAGCAGGGCATGGCTGGTCTCGGCCCGCGCGGCGATCTCGCGCAGCGACACCTCCGGCTCGGGAAGGTCCCCGCCGAAGGCGTCGACCAGCCGGGCCAGCAGCCGTTCGCGGGCGTCCGTGCTTGACAAGGTCACCCACACAGTTTATCCATTGGAAAAGAACGGTGCAACGGCGGAGGGACGGCTCGTGGGAGGTCTTCAGATAGTCGGCGCGACGGTGGTCGACGGGTCGGGGCGCGATCCCGCCAAAACCACGGTCACCGTCGAAGACGGGCTGATCACCGAGAACGGCACGTCCGGCGAGCGCCTCGACGCGGACGGGCTCACCATGACGCCCGGGCTGATCGACGCACACGTTCACCTCGGCTTGTCGAGCCCGATCCAGCCGCAGTTCTCGTTTCAGCTCAGTGCCGCCGAGATCGCGGCGGACATCTTCGCCACCGCGAGCGCGACCCTCGACGCCGGCTTCACGACCGTCCGGGACACCGGCGGGATCGACGGCGGCGTCGTCACCGCGATCGCCAAGGGCAAGGTCCGGGGACCGCGCGTCCTGTCGTGCGGCCCGGTGCAGTGCCAGATCGGCGGGCACGGCTACTACGGGGCCGAATGGGAGCCCACCGAGCTGTGGAGCAGCCATCACATCCCAGGCCTGTGCGCGCTGTCGATGATGTCCGGCAACGCGACCGAGCTGCGCAGCAACGTGCGCGAAGCCTTCCGTCGCGGTGCCTCTTTCCTGAAGCTCTGCGTCACCGGCGGAGTGGTCGGCGCGCACGACCAGCTGTCCGACACGCAGTTCACCATCGAAGAGATCGCCGTCGCGGTGCAGGAAGCCGCCTCGCGAGGCACCTACGTGACGGTGCACGCGCACAACAGCGAAGGCATCCGCAACGCGATCGAGGCCGGCGTGCGCTGCGTCGAGCACGGCACCGACCTCGACGAACCGACAGCCGCCCTGATGGCCGCGCGCGGAGTCGCCTTGGTGCCGACGTTCGCTGTCGTGGAGCAACTGCTGCACGACACCGCCGGAGCGGGACTCGGCGAGTCGACCCGCGACCGCGTGCTGGGCGTTCGCGAGCGGATGGCCGAGGCGCTCGCGGTCGCCGAGGCGGCCGGGGTGCGGATCGGGCTGGGGTCTGATCTCATTGGCCCGGCCCAGAACCGCCGCGGAGAGGAACTCCGGTTGCGCGCAGTGCTGCAGACCCCGATGGAAGCTCTCGTGGCGGCCACGAAGACCAACGCCGAAATCCTCGGCCTGGCGGACCAGGTGGGCGTGCTCGCTCCCGGCCGGCAGGCGGATCTCGTGCTCTGGAACGGCAATCCGCTCGAAAATCCGAAGATATTCGCCGACCCGGCCAACGCGATCGTCGTCGTCAAGGCCGGGCGTATCGTGAAGGACCTCCGATGAGCACCATGTGGCAAGGCTGCCTCGCCGACACCGACTACTTCGAAATGCTTTCCCGCGGCGGAAACGACTACGGCGTCTGGGTCACCCGGCCGCCGGGCTACGACCCCGCCACCACGAAAGCGCCGGTCGTGTACGTGCTCGACGGCAACTGGGCGGTGGGCCAGACCGCTCCGCTCATCGTCACCCAAGCGGACCCCATGCAGCCGATCCAGCCCTATGTCCAGGTCAGCGTCGGCTACGCGGGCGAGGAAGCGGAACACTGGGCACGGCTGCGCAACCGGGACCTCGTGCCGCCGGGCGAGCCCGTCGCCCAGGAGTTCGTCGACGCCGTGGAAATGGGAATCCAAACCGGACGGATGACCCGCGAGCAGGCCGACGCCTATCTCGCCGAATTGCGCGACACCCGCGCCGATGCGTTCTTGAGCTTCCTCACCGAGGAATTGCACCCGCGGATCGAACGCGCCTACGGCACCGCCTCCAGCGGGCACGGCCTTTTCGGCTATTCCTACGGCGGGCTTTTCAGCCTCTACGCCTGGCTCAGCGGCAACCCGCTCTTCGAGAGCATCGGAGCGGGCAGCCCCGGCGTTGTCGGGGAAGAGAGCAAGATTTTCGCGCAGCTCCAAGAACTCGGCGACAGCCTGCCTGCCGCCAAGCTGCATGTCACGGTCAACGAACAAGAGCTTCTTGGGGAACTGGCCGTGTACCAAAGCCTCGCGCAGAACACGACCGCTCTCCTGCACCGTCTCAGCTCCCGCGACGCCGCCGTCACCAGCGCGGTCCTGCGCGAGACGCACGTGACCGGCCTGCAGTCCTCTTTCCTCAGCTACCTCAGGACTTGCCGCGCCTCGGAGACGTGAACCGCGGGCCGCCGGTCCGCCCACGGCATGGCCTCCTCCAGGTAGGCGGCGACGCGCAGCAACAGCGACTCCGAGCACACCGGACCGCCCAACTGGACGCCGATCGGCAGGCCCTGCGACGACTGGCCGAGCGGAAGGCTGATCGCCGGCGCACCGGTCTGGTTGAACAGCGGCGTGAACGAGCAGGCGTCGAAGAGGTGCCTGGTCCAGTCGGCCGCGGCGAGGTCGGCGTTCGCGTCGAGGCGGCCCAGCGGCAGGGCCGGGGTGTTCATCGTCGGGGTGAGCAGCAGGTCGTATTCGGTGAAGAACCGGCCTGCTTCCCGGGAGACGACGTTGACCGCGCCCAGCGCCGCGGTCAGGTCCATCGCGCTGATCGAGCGGCCGTACTCGACGCACGCCCACGAGGTGCGTTCGAGGTTCTCCGGGCTCGCGGCCACTCCGGTCATCTCTTCGATGCCCGCGACGGCACCGGCCAGGAATCCGCACCACAGCACGTGATTCGCGTGGAGAAACGACTCCCATTCGAACACCGGCGTCGCGCGTTCGACGTGGTGGCCCGCCGCTTCGAGCACCTGCGCGACCGCCTCGACCGCGCGTGCCACCTCCGGGTCGACGTAGCTGCCGGACCAGGCTTCGGTGTGCACGGCGATGCGCAACCGGCCCGGGTCGGCACCGACTTCGTCCAGCCACGGGCGCGCGGGCGGCGCGAGGACGTACGGGTCGCCCGGGTAGCTCACCGCGACCTCGTCCAGTAGCGCCGCGGTGTCCCGGACGGTCCGCGATACCGCGAGTTCGACGCCCATTCCGTACAGCGGGTCGGCGAAGTCCGGACCGGCGGGCACCCGGCCGCGGGTCGGCTTCAGGCCGACCAGGCCGTTGCAGGCCGCCGGTACGCGGATCGAGCCGCCGCCGTCGTTGGCGTGCGCGATCGGGAGCGCGCCGGCCGCGACGAGGGCCGCCGAACCGCCGCTGGACCCTCCGGCGCTGTGTGCGGTGTTCCACGGATTGCGGGTCGAGCCGTACGCCAGCGCTTCGGAGTTGCCGTTGAACCCCAGCTCTGGGGTGGTCGTGACGGCCAGCGTCGCCAGGCCCGCCGCGCGGAACCGCTCCATCAGGTGGGTGTCCGCCGGCGGCACGACGCCCTTGCCGAGCAGCCGCGTGCCCATCCGGGTCGGCACTCCGGCGGCGTGCAGGACGAGGTCCTTGATCGCGAACGGGACCCCGGCGAACCGGCCGTCGCGCGAGTAGCCGAGCGGGCGCTCGAACGGACCGTCCGCGACCGCGTTCAGCTCCTGGTCCGCCTTGCCGATGGCCTCGATCGCGACCTCGGCCACCTCGTCGGCGGTCACCTCGCCGGAGGCGATGACCGCGGCCAGGGCGGTCGCGTCAAGGGAGGCGTATTCGTCGATGTTCATCCGATCTCCTTTGCGCCGGGGATCCAGAACGCTAGGAGCGGGCGGGGGCGGCCGCATCGGCCTAAAAGCCGTTCCGCCGCCGCCGCGGATGTGTGTCCCCGTTGACATTCCGGACAGCGGGCGTTCATGCTCGCCTCCGGCAGCGGAGGTTCGAAGATGACCGCGGATGTGCAGTGGTGGGCCCAGTTCGCCCGGGAAGTGCGTGCGGCCGGCCGCGGCGAACTGCCTGTCGAAACGCCGCTGCGTGCGGTGCGGGACAAGCTCGATTTCGAGTGCGCCGCGCTGGTGAGCGGCAGCAAACAGCGCACCGCGACGGTCAACCTCGGCTACCCGGCGGCCGCGCTCGGCTACATCACGACGACCTACCGGTGGAAATGCCCGATCCACCAGCGCGCGGTCCGGATGGGCCTGCCGCTGCGCTTCGTCGACATCCCGGAGGTCCGCGAGACCAGGACGTACCGGGAAGGCATTCAACCGTACGGTTTCCGCGAAGGGATCACGCTGCCGCTCGCGCCGGGTGCCGGGCAGCCCTTCGTGGCCTTGAGTTCGACGCACGACCGGCCGCTGGACGACGGCTCCGTCCTCGCGCTCACGATGCTGTCGCATGACCTCGGCGCGTTGACCGACCCCGGTGTCGAACCCGGCGACGCCGCGGCCGACGTCGTCCTGTTCGTTTCGCGGACGCAGATCGAGGTGCGCTCCGCGGTCGCGCAGATTCCGCTGAACGAGCGGGAAATCCGGCTCGCCGCGGACTGCGCCCTTGGCGGTGCCGTCCGGTTCCGGCACCGGGACGCGGGCGGCGAGTGGTGGCGGGTGCGGGCACGGGTACGTCGTCCGGACGGGGTGCTGCTGCGGCTCTCCCGCGTTCCCGAGCTGTTGACCGTGCGTGAGCTGGACGTGGTCGGGCTGGTGGCGCGCGGGTGGTCGAACGAGCGGATCGCGGCGGCGCTGGGGATCGCGGTCCGGACGGTGCGCAGCCACGTCGAGTCGGCACTGGTGAAGCTCGGCTGCCCGAATCGGACCGCGCTGGCCCGGCACGCGCTCGAACACGACCTCGACACCCTCGGTGCCCTGCGGGCGGCCTGCGGCTGATTCCTGCCGCCGAGATTGTGTCACAATCCTTGCGATCATGGCCCGGCCGTGCTTGACTCCTCCTGCCCATAAGTTCTGAAACTCCCGTACCGCCCCGGCTTTACGGGGCACACATTGTGTACGGATCTCGCCGGGTTTCCCGGTGATCAGGAGGCAGCGGATGACCACGTTCGAACCCGAGCACCTGCCCCGGCGGGCGATCAAGCGGCGGCTGCCCCGGCCGTCCGAGATCCGGCCGCTGCTCAAGTTCCGGCAGCCGAGGTTCGACGTCCGCGAGCACCGCCTCGCCACCGCGCACACTATCGACGACCTGCGCACCATCGCCCGCCGCCGCACGCCGCGGCCGGTGTTCGACTACGTGGACGGCGCGGCGGAGCAGGAGATCAGCATCGGCCGGGCGCGGCGGGCGTTCGAGAACGTCGAGTTGCATCCGCGCGTGCTGCAGGACGTCACGGAGGTGGACCCGGCGACGACTGTCCTCGGTGGACAGTCCGCCCTGCCGCTGGTGCTCGCGCCCACTGGTTTCACGCGCATGATGCACCACGAGGGCGAGATCGCCGTCGCCCGCGCGGCCGCCCGCGCCGGAATCCCTTACGTGCTCTCGACGATGGGCACCACTGACCTCGAAGACGTCCGGGACTGCGCACCGAGCGCGCGGCAGTGGTTCCAGCTCTATCTGTGGAAGGACCGCGCCGCGAGCGAAGCCCTGGTCGAACGCGCGGCGCAAGCCGGGTACGAGGCGCTCGTGCTGACCGTCGACACCCCCATCGGCGGGGCCCGGATGCGCGACGTCCGCAATGGACTGACGATCCCGCCGACGCTGACCGTCCGCACGCTCGCCGGGATCGCGGTCCGGCCGTCCTGGTGGCTGAACCTGCTGACCACCGAACCGCTGCAGTTCGCCGCGCTGAACAACTTCGACGGCACGGTCGAAGAGCTGATCGGCACGATGTTCGACCCCTCCCTGACCGTCGCCGACCTCCGGTGGCTGCGCGGGCTGTGGCCGGGAAAGCTGATCGTCAAAGGGATCCAGAGCGTCGCGGACGCCAAGGAGATGGCCGCCTCCGGCGTCGACGCACTGGTGCTCTCGAACCACGGCGGCCGGCAACTAGACCGCGCACCCACCCCGCTCGAACTGCTGCCGCGCGTCGTCGACGCCGTCGGAGACGACTGCGAGGTCATCCTCGACACCGGCGTCCGCACCGGTGCCGACCTGGTCGCCGCGCGGGCACTCGGAGCGTCGGCCGCGATGGTCGGGCGGGCCTATCTGTACGGCCTGATGGCGGCGGGCGAGCAAGGCGTCGACCGCGCGATCGAGATCCTGAGCGCGGAATACACGCGGACGCTCCGGCTTCTCGGCGTCAAGCGCACCGACGAGATCAACGCGGACCACGCGTCGCTGCGCGGCCTCGGTTAAGATCGGCGGTGGCGGTGGGACGTTCTGCTGAAACGAGTGGCGAAGTGCGCGATCAGGCGGGCAGCACGCCGAGCGGCATCGCGCAGGCCCTCCGCGACGATCTCCTCGACGGCGTCCTCGAACCCGGAACCCGGCTCACCGAAGAATCACTGAGCGCCCGTTTCGGCGCCGGCCGCCATTCGGTCCGGTCCGGACTGCAGACGCTGGTGTCCGAGGGGCTGCTCGAACACCAGCGCAACAAGGGAATCGTCGTGCCCGCGGTGACCGCCGAACGCATCGACGCGATGTGCTCGTACCGGTCCATCCTGGAACTGGGCGCACTCCGGCTGGCCCTGCTGCGGAACGCGGATTTCGTCGCCGTCGACGAGGCCGTGCAGCGCCTCGAAGCGATGACCGCCGCGACGCCGTGGCGGCAGGTGATCGAGGCACACAGCGCGGTGCACGCGGAAATCGTCGCCGCCAGCGGGAACCCTCGGGTGCTGGCGGCGCACCGGGCCTGCGAGAACGAACTCAACTGCATGCTCGCGACCATCCGGGCGGAATACTCCACCTCGCAAATGGCGGCCATGCACCGGCACCTGGTCGGCCAGCTCCGCGCCGGCGGGGAGACCGCGCTGAAGGCCCTGGAAGACGACCTGGAACTCGGCGGCCGGGCGGCGATGCACCTGGCTTTGCGCCGACGGAGCGGGGCACCGCATCTTCTGCCGGGCGACCTCGGCGCTGGGGCGTCGTGAGCGGCAATCCCGGTTCTAACCGGGATAAACACTCACGACCCCCAGACTGGCCGCCCAGCACCACATCACCGACGCCGCCCGCGCAGGCCTGAGCGCACGGAGGCCTCGTGCGCGGCGCAGCCGGTGCTAACCGGCATCGCCACTCACGAGGCCCCACGCGACCGCCTGGCACCCACACCGCCGACGCACCGCTCAGCGCCGGGGACGTCGTGAGCGGCAATCCCGGTTCTAACCGGCATCGCCACTCACGAGGCCCTACTGCGCCGCCACCGCCCTCTCCCCCGGCACCGCCCACGGCACCGGCACCTCGGCGAGCAACCCGCGCCGCGCCAACTCCGGCCGGACGCCCTCCCCGAACCAGTACGCCTCCTCCAGATGCGGATACCCGGACAACACGAACTCCGACACCCCAGCCGCGTGATACTCCTCGATCAGATCCGCGATCTCCGCGTGACTGCCCACCAGCGCAGTCCCGGCCCCACCGCGCACCAGCCCGATCCCCGCCCACAGATGCGGGTGGATCTCCAGGTCCCGCGCGGAACTCCCGGCCTTGCCGCCGTGAAGGGCGACCATCCGCTGCTGCCCCACCGACCCGCTCGCCGCCAACTGAGCCTGTGCCTTCGCGATCTGCTCCGGGTTCAACGCGTCGAGCAGCTTCTGCGCCTCCGCCCAAGCCTCCGCCGACGTGTCGCGCGCGATCGTGTGCAGCCGGACGCCGAACCGCACCGTGCGGCCGGCCGCCTCCGCCAGCTCCCGCACCTTGCCGATCTTCTCCGCCACCTGCGCGGGCGGCTCGCCCCACGTCAGGTAGACGTCCGCGTGCCGGGCGGCGACCGGGAGCGCCGCCGCCGAAGAACCGCCGAAGTACAGCGGTGGCACCGGATCCGGTGCGGCGAGCGTCGTGGCTCCTTCTACGCGCAGATGGTCGCCAGCGAAGTCGAACGGCTTGCCCGACCACACGCCGCGCACGATCGACAGGAACTCGTCGGTCCGGGCGTAGCGGGCGTCGTGGTCGTGCCAGTCGCCGAAGCGGCGTTGTTCGATCTCGTCGCCGCCGGTCACGATGTTCAGCAGGACCCGCCCGCCGGACAGCCGCTGGAACGTGCCCGCCATCTGCGCGGCGAGCGTCGGCGAGATGACGCCCGGCCGGAACGCGACCAGGAACTTCAGCCGGCTCGTCTCGCGGATCAGCGCGGCGGTGGTCAGCCAAGCGTCCTCGCACCAGGTCCCGGTCGGCGTCAGCACGCCCTCGAAGCCGAGCCGCTCCGCCGCGCGCGCGACCTGCCCGAGATACTCCAGGTCCGCCGGGCGTTGCGCGCTCGGGCCCTGGGATTTGTTGGCGTGGAAGCGTTCCACGATCGTCCGGCCGTCCCCGCTGGTCGGCAGGAACCAGTGCAGTTTCACGCTCATCCGTTCCTCCTCGCGGCCTCGATGTCGGGCCCGTAACGGCGGTCGACGAACGCCGCGAAGTCGACCTTCCCGGGCAGCGTGCCCTCGCTCGTGAACGCGTCGGAAAGCTGCTGTTCGGAAGCGACGACGGAATCGTCCAGCGGGATCGGCCGGTCGCGCCCGGCGGAGACGGCCTTCTTCGCCACCTCGGGCTTCAACCCGGTCTCCGCCGCCCACGCCCGCGCCCATTCGTCCGGGTGCGAATTGGACCACAGCTGGGCTTTCACGACGCGCTGCACGAAGTCCTTGATCGCCGAGTTCTTGCCCGGATCGGCGAGCGCGGTGGTGCTGGCGGTCTCGAAGGCGAGCCCGTTCGAAGCGCCGCGGCCGTCGGCGAGCACCCGGGCGTGCGCGTCGATCTGGGCCTGTGCGGTGTACGGATCCCAGATCGCCCACGCGTCGATCTGGTGCTGGGTGAACGCGGCGAAGGCTTCGGACGGCTGCAGGAACGAGAGCTTGATGTCCTTTGTGGACAGACCGGCCTTCTTCAGCGTGTTGAGCAGCTGGCCGTGCGCCGAACTCCCCTTCGCCACGCCGACGGTCTTGCCTCGCAGCGACGCGACGTCGTGCAGCGGCGAATCCGGCGGCACCAGGATAGTTTCCCGCTCCACGTTGCTCTTCGCGACGCTCACGACGGAGATCTTCGCCTTCGAAGCGGCCGCGAAAATCGGCGGCGTGTTGCCCACCCGGCCGATGTCGATCGCGCCCGCCGACGCCGCCTCCAGCAACGGAGGCCCGGACGTGAAGGTGGACCACTCGATCCGATACGGCGTCCCGCTCAGCTGATTCGCCGCCGTGAGCAGGGATTTCACCCCGCCCTTCTGATCGCCGACGCGCAGCGTCACCTTCTTCAGTTCAGCGGGCGACACCGCAGCCGGCACCGGCGCACGACCGTCCGAAGTGGACGAAGAGCAGGCGGCCAGCCCGGTCAGCAAAAGCGCGGCGGCCAGGACGTTACGCAGGTGCACCTTCGGTCACTCCCAGATCGGCCAGGACGCGGCTGCGCACCTCGGCGTGGTCGGCGGCCTTCCGCGGACGCGGCTGGCCGAGGACGTGTTCGGCGACGATGTGGCCCTCGCCGAGGACGAGGATCCGGTCCGCGAGCACGAGCGCCTCGTCGACGTCGTGGGTCACCAGCAGCACGGCGGGCTGGTGGGTGCGCCACAGATCCTCGACGAGCCGGTGCATCGCCAGCCGGGTCAACGCGTCGAGCGCGCCGAAGGGTTCGTCCAGCAACAGCAGATCCGGCTCGCGGACCAGCGCCCGGGCGAGCGAAACCCGTTGCGCCTCACCGCCGGACAGCGTGAGCGGCCACTTGTCGGCGTGCTCCGACAGCCGTACCTCCGCCAGCGCTTTCTCCGCCACCGCACGGTCGTTGTCCTGATGCAGGCCGAGCACGATGTTCCGCCAGACCTTGCGCCACGGCAGCAGCCGCGGCTGCTGGAACGCCACCGAAACCGTGCCGCCGACGCTGGCCGTGCCCTCGACTTCCTGGTCCAGACCGGCCAGAACCTTCAGCAGCGTCGACTTCCCGGACCCGCTCCGCCCGAGCAGCGCGACGAACTCGCCGCGCCCGATGTCCAGGTTGAGTCTATTGAGGACAGTTCGATCGCCGAATTTCTTGACGAGGTCACGCACTTCGACTACCGGGCTCGCCATCGCAAGGCCCTCCTTTCGAGCAGCCGGACGAGCGCGTCGGTGACGAGGCCCAGCACGGCGTAGACCACGAGCCCGACCACCACGACGTCGGTGCGCAGGAACTCGCGGGCGTTGTTGATGAGGTAGCCGATGCCGGCGTCCGCGTTCACCGTCTCGCCGACGATCAGCGCGAGCCAAGCGACGCCGAGCGACTGCCGCAGCCCGACCAGCGCCTGCGGCAGCGCACCCGGCAGCACGACGTGCCACAGCCGTTCGCTCCGGGTGAAACCCAGCGCCCGCGCGGCCTCCACCAGCTGCGGATCGGCGGTGCGGATTCCCGAGTGGACATTCAGGTACAGCGGAAACGCGACGCCGAGGGCGACCAGGAAGATCTTGGTCTCCTCGCCGATCCCGAACCACAGGATGAACAACGGGATCAATCCGAGGAACGGCAGGGTGCGCAGCATCTGCACCGGCGGGTCGACCAGCGCCTCGCCCCAGCGGGACAGCCCGGCGATCGTCCCGAGCAGCAGCCCGGCGAGCGCCCCGAGCGCGAACCCCGCGCCGACGCGGCCCAGCGAAACGACGAACGCGCTGCCGAGTTCGCCGCTGCGGGCGACGTCGACGCCGGCCTGCAGGACGGTCCAGGGCGAGCTGAGCTTGTCGGGCGGCAGCGCGCCGGTCGAGCTGGCGATCTGCCACGCGAGCACCAGCGCGACCGGGCTGATCCAGCGGCGCAGCGACGGCAGCCGCCGCGGCGCGCGCTTCGGCCCGGCCGTTTCGGCGCGCGGCAGCACGCCCGTGGTGGAAATCGACACGGATTTCTCCCGGGTGGGGGTTTTCGGTTCAGGGAAAGGGATTCAGCGGCGGGACAGACAGACCGCGCTCGCCTGCTGCCGGAGGTCGACGTGCAGGCGGCACACGAGGAGGACGCCGCGCTTCATGCCCCCGAGCTTCGATCCCCGGACGGGTGAAGTCAATGTCGCGCCGGAGCGCTCTCACGCACTGGAACCGGTGCGGCGGTGTACGGGTTTTGTTCACCGGGCGGGGCCGCGGATGCCCGGGATGCGGGACGGGTTTCCCGCCCCGTCGCCGAACACCGGGCACCGCGCGGCGGGCGAACGCCGGGAGGGCTTCGCCGGACGGAAACGGCGATCAGCCGCCGAACATCAGCCGCCATTCCTCCAGCGACCGCGGCCGGAACACGAAATTCGTGCCCTTCACCCGCGAAAGCGCCGCCGACGATTCCGGCGAGTACTGGTGCCCCGGATACACCACCGGGTCGCCCGGCAGCGTCGCCAGCCATTGCAGGCTGCGGAAAATCGCGTCCGCGTCGCCGCCCGGGAAGTCGGTCCGGCCGCAGCCTTCCAGGAACAGCGTGTCCCCCGACACCAGCCGGTCGCCGACCAGGAAGCACTGGCTGCCCGGGGTGTGCCCCGGCGTGTGGAGCAGCCGGATGTCGATCGAGCCGACGGTCACCACGTCGTCGTGGTCGTGCGCGCGCAGGTCGGTGTCGGACACCCCGGTCACCCGGCGGACCCACTCGGTTTCCTGCGCGTTGACGTGGATCGGGACTGGCCGCAGCGCGAGCAGTTCCGCGATGCCCGGCAGCGAGAAGCCCATCATGTCGCCGCCGACGTGGTCGGGGTGATGGTGCGTCGCGAGCACGCCGGTGAGCCGCATCCCGTCGGCTTCGAGCGTCTCGACCAGGTCGCCGACCGCGTACGCCGGGTCGACCAGCACCGCCTCGCCCGATTCGCGGTCCCCGATCAGGTAAGCGAAATTCACCATCTGGGTCGCGACGGGGTCCCCGACGGCGAAGTCGCGGCCGGCGAGCAACTGGCGGAAGTAGAGCTGGTCTGCCATGCCCGCAGCGTAACGTCACTCCCCGACAGAGCCGTCGGCCAGTTCCCGCAGCGCGTCGAGGTGCCCGACGTGTCGCGCGGTCTCCTGCACGACGTGCGCCAGCACCCAGCGGACGGTGAACTCCCCGGACCGCCGCGTCCGGTCCTCCGGCACCAGCCCGGCCAGCGCCGCCGCCGACCGGGCCCACTCGGCGCGGTAAGCCTCGACCACGCCGGTTACGTCGTCTTCGGGCGTCAGGTCCCAGCTCGGGTCCGGCGAGCCCGGCCACAGCGACGGCTCGGCGGAGCCGCCCGCCTCGATCACCAGCCACCACCGCTCGACCGCGGTCAGGTGCTTGAGCACGCCCAGCGCGCTGGTCCGCGGCGAACTCGGCAACGGCGTCGCGGCGGCCTGCGCGCGAGTCAGGCCGGTGACCTTCTGCACGGCGGTCGCCCGGAGGAAGCCGAGGAACCGCGTCTGCACCGTCAGTTCGTCGCCGTCGAGCGGATCCGGCCAGACGCGTTCTACCTCCGCCATGGCCACGACCCTACTGGTGCGAGAGAGGAATAGTCTCGGCGTCATGGTGTGGGGATTTCTGTGCGCGCTGCTGTCCGCAGTGGCCTATGGCGTCGCTTCGGTCATGCAGGCGGTGGCCGCGAAGGCCACTCCGGACGACGGCGGCACCGGAGTCGACCCGCGGTTGCTGCTGCGGGTGCTGCGGCAGTGGAAGTTCGTCGTCGGCCTGCTGCTCGACGGCGTCGGTTTCGTCGCACAGATCGCTGCTCTGCACGTGCTGCCGCTGTTTCTCGTGCAGGCCACGCAAGCCGCGAGCCTCGCGGTGACGGCCGTCGCGGTGCGGGTGTTCGGTGTCCGGCTCGGCGCGCGGGAATGGACCGCCGTGGGCGTGGTGTGCGCTGGGCTCGCGCTGCTCGGTTCTTCCGCGGAAAGCGAGGGCTCCAGCGAGGTCGCCCTGGGCTTCCGGCTGACCCTGGCCGGTGCCGCGGTCGTCCTCGGGATCGCCGGGCTGCTGGTCGGCCGCGCCGGAGACCGCGTCCGCACCGCCGGACTCGGACTGGTCGCCGGTCTGTGCTTCGGCCTGGTCGCGGTGGCCGGCCGGGTCATCCCGAGCCTCGCGCCGCTGGACCTGCTGCGCGACCCCGCGCTGTACGTCGTCGCTGTCGCGGGCGCGCTGGCCATGCTGTTCTTCGCAACCGCCCTGCAACGCGGCAGCGTCACAACAGCCACCGCGATGATGGTGCTCGGCGAAACGGTCATGCCGTCGCTGATCGGCGTCCTGCTGCTCGGCGACCGGACCCGGCCCGGCTTCGCGGTGGTCGCGCTGCTCGGATTCGTGCTCGCGGTGGCGGCCGCACTGGCGCTGGCCCGCTTCGGCGAACCCGAACCGGCTGCTGCCTCGGCCGAGGAGCCCTCGGAGACCGAGCCCGCTGGCCGGGACGCCCGCCGGTAAAGCTTCTCCGGCGCGAGGTTAGGCTACCCTTCCTAGGCGGGACGAAAGCGAAGAACCGGCGAACGGACCGGCCTCGCCTGCACGAACGGAGGCGCCGGTGACCAGCACCGCACCCAGGACTGGAGATGACGCGGCCACCGGGCGCCAGAAGCCGGTCCGCCCGGCACGGAGCCGCCCGTGACCACCGCACCCGCGACCAGCCAGGACGTCCCGCGCGGCACGACCACCCGGCGCCAGAAAACCGCCCGCCCACCCCGGAGCCGCCCGTGACCACCACCCCCGCCACCGGCCGGGCCGTCCTCCGCGGCGCCATCACCGGCCAGCGAAAATCCGTCCTGGCCGCCTCCGTCCTCGCCGCCGGTCACCAAGGCGGCGAAGCCCTCGTCCCGGTGGTGATCGGCGTCGTCCTGGACCGGGCCGTCGCCGACAGTTCGGTGCTCACCCTGCTCGGCTGGCTGGGCGTGCTCGCGCTCGTCTTCCTCGTGCTCTCCTACAGCTACCGCTTCGGCGCGCGGGCCGCCGAGCGCGCGTCCGAGCGGGCCGCGCACGAGATCCGGCTCGCCGTCAGCCGGCGGGTCCTGCATCCGCGCGGCGGCGCGGAAACCGGGGCGCTGGCCGGGGAACTGGTGAGCGTCGGCACCTCGGACGCCCGCCGGGTCGGGATCATCAACGCGGTGCTGCCGTTCGGGATCGCGGCGTTCGCCGGGCTCGTCGTGAGCGCGGTCGTGCTCATCCGGATGTCGGTGCCGCTCGGGCTGCTCGTTCTCCTCGGCACCCCGCCGCTGCTGTTCCTCGCCCACCTCATCGGCAAACCGCTGGAGAAGCGCAGCGAGCTGGAACAGGAACGCGCCGCGCACGCCTCGGGCGTCGCGGCCGATCTCGTCAGCGGGCTTCGGGTGCTGAAGGGCATCGGCGCGGAACCGGCGGCGACCGCGCGGTACCGGCGCACCAGCCGCGATTCCCTGCGGGCGACCATCCGCGCCGCCCGGGCGCAGGCGTGGCACAACGGCGCGCTGCTCGCGCTCACCGGGATCTTCATCGCGATCGTCGCCCTCGTCGGCGGCTCGCTCGCGGCGAACGGCGAGATCTCCGTCGGCGACCTCGTCGCGGCGGTCGGGCTGGCGCAGTTCCTGCAGACGCCGTTCACCATCTTCGCCTGGGTCAACGGCCAGCTCGCCCAGGGCCGCGCCTCCGCCAGCCGGGTCGCCGCCGTGCTCAGCGCGCCGCCCGCAGTCCCGGACGGCACCGGCGAGCTGCCCTCCCCGCCGAGCGGCAACGTGACGCTTTCCGCTGTCTCCCACGGCAAACTCCGCGGCCTCGACCTCACCGTCCCGCCCGGCGAACTGCTCGGCGTCGTCACCAGCGACCCAGCCACGGCCACCGACCTCCTCGACTGCCTCGGCCGCTTCGCCGATCCTCGCGACGGCACCGTCCAGGTCGACACCGTGCATCTGTCCACAGTGGATCCAGACCGGGTCCGCGAGGTCGTCCTCGTCGCCGCGCACGACACGGATCTCTTCGAGGGCACCGTGGAAGACAACGTCCGCGGCGGAATGCCCGCCGTCCCCGAGGGGGTCCTCACCGCCTCGGCCGCCGACGAGGTCGCCGCGACCCTCCCCTCCGGCACGGCCACCACCGTCACCGAACGCGGGCGTTCCCTGTCCGGCGGGCAGCGGCAACGGGTCGCCCTCGCGCGCGCCCTCGCCACCGAGGCGCCGGTTTTGGTGCTGCACGATCCGACCACGGCCGTCGACACTGTCACCGAAGCCCGCATCGCTACCGGAGTCGCACAGCTCCGGCGGGACCGGACGACGATCGTGGTCACCACCAGCCCGGCCCTGCTGGCAGCGACGGACCGAGTCGTCTTGATCGAAGACGGCCGGGTCGTCGCGGAAGGCAGTCACGCCGACCTTGTCCGCGATGAAGCAGCCTACCGAGCGGCGGTGCTCTCATGACCGAACGCGAACTTCTGCCGGTCGCGGACGGGCCGCGGATCCGCGCCGTCCTGCTCGACCTGGTGCGCCAGGCGAAAGGCCGCGCGGCCGGGTCGTTCGGCTTCGTGGTCGGGGCGACCGCGATCGGGCTGCTCACCGCTCCCCTGCTCGGCAGGGTCGTCGATCTCGTCGCGAGCCACGAGCCGGCGTCCGCGCTGGTATATCCGGTCGTCGGCCTGGTGCTGGTCGCGGTCACGTCGGCGATCGCCACGGCCGTCGGCGTCTCGATGCTGGCCCGCCTCGGCGAGACGATGCTCGCCGACCTGCGGGAACGGTTCATCGACCGGGCGCTCGGGCTGCCGCTGGAGCAGGTCGAGAAGGCGGGTTCCGGGGATCTGACCGCGCGGGTCACCAATGACGTCTCGGTGGTCGCCGACGCGGTCCGGCAAGCACTGCCCGCGCTGGCCCGGTCGGTGCTGACGATTGTGCTCACGCTCGTCGCGATGGCGGTCCTCGACTGGCGATTCCTCGCTGCGGCTTTGCTGGCCGTCCCGATCCAGCTGCATACCGTCCGCTGGTACGTCCGGCGCGCGACGCCGTTGTATGCCGCCCAGCGGGCTGCGGTCGGCGCGCAGCAGCAGCAACTTCTCGACACCATCGGCGGCGCTAAGACCGTCCGCGCGTTCCGGCTCGCGGACGCGCACGTCGACCGGGTCCGGTCTCGCTCGAATGGCGCGGTGGAGCTGGCTTTGCGCGGGGTCCGGCTCGCCACGCGGTTCTACGGACGGTTGAACCTCGCCGAGTTCGTCGGGCTGTCGGCGGTGCTGGCGGCCGGTTTTCTGCTGGTGGGGGCGAATCTCGCGACGGTCGGGGTGGCGACCGCGGCCGCGTTGTACTTTCACAGTCTCTTCGGACCGATCAATACCGCGCTCGCGCTGGTGGACGACGCGCAGGCCGCAGCGGCGAGCTTGGCCCGTTTGGTCGGGGTGGCGGATCTCCCGGTGCCCGCCGAACCGAGCCGGGCAGGACGGCCGGTCGACGCGTCAGTGAAGGCTGCCGGGGTCGGTCATTCCTATGTGGACGGTCATCCGGTGCTGCGGGACGTCGATCTCGAAGTGGCTCCCGGCGAACGGGTCGCGCTGGTCGGGGCGAGCGGGGCCGGGAAGACGACGCTGGCGAAGCTGATCGCCGGGATTCATCAGGCGAGCAGCGGAGCGGTGTCGATCGGTGGTGTTCCGCTTGAACAGCTCGGCCCGCTCGGCGCTCGACGGGCGGTGGGGTTGATCAGCCAGGAAGTGCATGTCTTCAGCGGGACCTTGGCGGAGGATCTCCGGCTGGCTGCTCCTGACGCCAGTGAGGATGAGCTGCGGGACGCGCTGGCGAAGGTGGGTGCGCTCGAATGGGCCGAGGGGCTGCCGGAGGGGCTGTCCACCGTCGTCGGCGAGGGCGGGCATCGGCTGACGGTTACGCAGGCGCAGCAACTCGCCCTGGTCCGGCTGGTGCTGGCCGATCCGCCGGTGGCGATTCTCGACGAGGCTACGGCGGAGGCAGGCAGCGCGGGGGCCAAGGCGCTGGAGGCCGCGGCGGGGGCGGCGCTGGAAGGCCGCACCGGGCTGATCGTGGCGCACCGCCTCACGCAGGCAGCCGCGTCGGACCGCATCGTCGTCCTGGACGCCGGGGTTGTCGTCGAATCGGGGACGCACGAGGAACTAGTCGCCTCCGGGGGCCAGTACGCCGCGCTGTGGGCGGCCTGGTCCGGATTGCGCGGCTGACCGAGTGGTCCGTGAAGGACTCCTTGAGGGAATCTAAGTCCCGGAAGGAGTCCTTCACGGAACGTCAGGACTCGGCGGGGTTGATCAGCGAGCGGGGACGAAGGTCGGTCCACGTTCGCTCGATGTGGTCCAGACAGGCTTGCCTCTCGGCCGGGCCGAAGGTGGTTCGCCAGCCTTCCGGGACGGCGACGAAGTCCGGCCACAGGCTGTGCTGGCCCTCGTCGTTCACCAGGACCCGGTACACGCCGTCGGGGTTCTCGAAGGGGTTCGTCACAGCGCCTGCCCGCTCACCGCGTACTCGACGGGATCCGCGCCCGCAGGCCGACGGTCCACAATGGACTGCAGAATCTCCCCGACGCGCACCGCAGTGTTCGAGAGCAGCGACGACGTGATGCCGTGCGTGTGCTCGGTGCCGCCCTGCAGGTAGAGCCCGCCGCGCACGCTGGGATCGGTAGTGATCCGGTAGTCCCGTTCGACCTTCAACCGGCCTTCGCCGTCTCGGCGGCATTGCGCGGCAAGGGCACCGAGCAACGGGGTCGGGTCTGCGGGGTGATAGCCGGTCGCGTAGATGACGGCGTCGGCGTCCAGCACCGAACGCTCGCCGGTCGCCAGCGATTCGACGGTCGCGCGCACGTGCGTGCCCTGGTCAGCAACTTCGACGGGCCGCGACACATTGAAGAAGCGCAACCGTTCCACCCCAAGCACCTTTTCCTGGTACCGCCGCCGGTACAGCTCGTCGATGAGGTCCAGGTCGACCGCCGAGTAGTTCGTCGCGCCGTGGTAGCGCATCAGGCGTTCCTTAACCGGTTCGCTTGCCGCGTAGAAGGAATCGACCGCTTCGGGATCGAAGATCCGGTTGGCGAACGCGCTGTCGTCGGCGGGGCTGTAGCCGTAGCGGGCGAACACCGCGCACACCTCGGCGCGCGGGAATTCGTCGTGCAGCAAGGCAGCGACCTCGGCGGCGCTTTGGCCGGCGCCGATCACGACGAACCGGCGCGCGTCCGTTCCGCGCAACGACTCCACGCGGTGCAGCAGTTCGCTGTTGTGCCAGATCCGCTCCCCGGCGACGACCCCGTCCGGCAGCTTCGCGCGCAATCCGGTGCCCAGCACCAGATTCCGGGCGCGCAGCTCGGTGATCTCGCCGTCCACCTCGGCACGGACGTCGAAGTACGCGACCTCGCCGCCGTCGTGCACCGGCTCGACCGAAACGACCTCGCTGCCGTAGGACACCAGGTCGTCGACCTTCGCCGCGGCCCACTCGAAGTAGTCGTGGAACTCCACGCGCAGCGGGAACAGGGTCTTGTGGTTGATGAAATCGACCAGCCGCCCCTTCTCGTGCAGGTAGTTCAGGAAGGTGAACGCGCTCGCCGGGTTCCGCATCGTCGCGAGGTCCTTGAGGAACGACACCTGCATGGTCGCGGTGTCGATCAGCATCCCGCGATGCCAGCCGAACCGGGGCTGGCGCTCCAGGAAATGCGCCGTGACCGTCTCGCCCGAGCCCGCGTTGTGCTCGGCGAGGGCGATCGCGAGCGCCAGATTGGACGGCCCGAACCCGACTCCGACCACGTCGTACACCGGCACCTGGCTGCTCCCGGCCCCTGCTCGTGACATGAAAGTCCCCTAGCGCGGCACTGCCGCATCGCCGTTTCTCGACTGACCACTGGTTCAAGAAACCCTAACCTAACTTAGGTAAGCCTCAACTAGTACTGTCTGGGTGATGTTCGTCCCGACCACGAAAGGTGCACCGCCGATGCGCGTGGCCATGTTCGGCTACCAGACCTGGGGACACCGCACCCTGAAAGCCCTCCTCGACGCGGGCCACGACGTGCGGCTGGTGGTCACCCACCCGCCGAGCGACCACGCCTACGAGCGGATCTGGAGCGACTCGGTGGCGGACCTGGCCGAGTCGAACGGGATCCGCACACTGCTGCGCACCCGCCCGGACGACGCCGAACTGCTCGCCGAGCTGAAGGCCGCCGACCTGGACCTGATCGTCGCGAACAACTGGCGCACCTGGCTGCCGCCGGAGATCTTCGACCTGCCGCGCCACGGCACGCTCAACGTCCACGATTCGCTGCTGCCCGCCTACGCCGGCTTCTCCCCCATCATCTGGGCGCTGATCAACGGGGAGCCGGAGGTCGGCGTCACCGCGCACATGATGAACGGCGAACTCGACGCGGGCGACATCGTGGCCCAGCGCGCCGTCGCGGTCGGCCCGCGCGACACCGCCACGGATCTGTTCCACCGCACCGTGGACCTCATCGAACCGCTCGTGACGGAGGCCTTGGGCCTGATCGGATCCGGCACAATGGTCCCGATCGCGCAGGACCGGTCGAAGGCGAGCTTCTTCCACAAGCGTGCCCCGCGCGACAGCCGCATCGACTGGACCTGGTCCGCCGAAGAGCTGGACCGCCTCGTGCGCGCCCAATCCGACCCGTACCCGAACGCGTTCACCTACCACCGCGGCGAACAGCTGCGCATCGTGCGCGCTTCGGTTTCGGACGGCCACTACGGCGGAACGCCCGGCCGGATCTTCATCCGCGAAGGCGAGGGCGTGGTGATCGTCGCGGGTCCCGAGGCGCGCCGCGGCAAATCGCCCGGGTTGCGCATCGAACGCGTCCGCACGGCCGACGACCGCGAACTTCCCGCGACGGAGTACTTCACGACCATGGGCGGCTACCTCACCGATCGTCCCTAGTGCTTCACCGGGCTGCGGCAGGCGGTGCGGCGTTCACGGAAATCCGTTTCGAGCGTTGTTGCGGCGCCTCTACCGTGACGTGGTGTCGACTGAGGTGATCCTTCTCAACGGTGGTTCCAGCTCGGGGAAGTCCGGGATCGTTCGATGCCTGCAGGCAGTCCTGCCGGATCCGTGGCTGGCCCTCGGGACGGACACACTGGTTGCGGCGATGCCCGCGTCCATGCGGGCGTCGAACGCCGGGATCGAGTTCGCTCCGGACGGACAGGTGATCGTCGGGCCGGAGTTCCGGACGCTGGAAGCGGCATGGATCGAGGGGGTCGCCGCGATGGCCCGTGCGGGTGCCCGGGCCATCGGCATGGCGGCGTCCCAGGCGGAGGTCGTCCACCGGGGCATGGTCTACGACGTGGAGGTGGACACCACTCGCACCGAGTCGTTGGAGTGCGCACGGACCATCGCCGCACAGGTCAGCTGATCGGCGACCCGGTGGGCCTTTCCAGCGCACTAGGCAGCCCTCGCAACGGTGACGATCGACCGGCTGTCCGCGGTGAGCGGGCCGCCGCCGAAGTCGCCGTACTGGTTCTCGACAGCGAACCCGGCTCGGCGCAGCGCGGCGTTGAGCGGGTCGACGTCGAGGAACCGCAGCGTCGCGCGGTCGGTGCGCAGCGGGGTCCGATCGGGTTCGCCGACGGTTTCGGTGAAGGTCACGACGCCGTCGTCAGCGGATTCGACCTGCCACCACGACACCAGCTGACGTCCGGCGTACTCGAACGGCACCGGCTCGGCAGTGGCCCAGACCTCCCACGCGCGAGCCTGCGGATGCCGCGTCTCGAAGACGAACTGGCCGCCGTCGACCAGCGCGGCGCGGATCGCGGTGAGCGAAGCGGCGATGTCCGCGTCGGTCACCAAACACTGGAAAGCGTTGTTCGCCATGGTCGCCAATGCGAATTCCGCGCGCCACGGGATGTCCGCCGCCGGGCCCTCGACCCATTCGACGTCCGCCCGGCGCCGCGCCCGCCGCAGCGCCGCGGCGTCCGGGTCGATGCCGGTCAGGCGTCCGTGATGTCCTTGCTCGCGCAGCGAACGCAGCATCTGCCCGGTGCCGCAGCCGACGTCCAGCACCGACTGCGCCGCCGTCGCGTGCCCGGTGTAGAACCCGTCGCTGGTGCCTGGCTCGGCCCGCCAGGGGTTGGTCACGTCGTACACGGCCGCAGCGTCGTCCTCGGTGAAATCCACTCAGCCGACCGTACTCAGCCGCAAGCGCCAGCGGCACCGACTAACGCTCGGAAACCTTGCCGCCGTCCACTTCCAGGCGGCGGGTCACCGCAACCGCGTCGAGCATCCGGCGGTCGTGCGTCACCAGCAGCAGCGTGCCAGGGTAACTGTCCAAAGCGGACTCGAGCTGTTCGATCGCGGGCAGGTCGAGGTGGTTGGTCGGCTCGTCCAGCACCAGCAGGTTCACGCCGCGCGCCTGCAGCAGCGCCAGCGCCGCGCGGGTGCGCTCGCCGGGCGAAAGCGTCGCTGCCGACCGCAGCACGTGCGCGGCCTTGAGCCCGAATTTCGCCAGCAGCGTACGGACTTCCGCGTCCGCGAGCGACGGCACCTCGTGCGCGAACGCCTCCGCGAGCGGGACGTCGCCGAGGAACAGCCGCCGCGCCTGGTCGACCTCGCCGACCACGACGCCCGGCCCCAGCGCGGCATTGCCCTCGTCCAGCGGCAGCCGGCCGAGCAGCGCGGCGAGCAAGGTGGACTTGCCCGCGCCGTTCGCGCCGGTGATGGCGACCTTGTCCGCCCAGTCGATCTGCAGATCCACCGGCCCGAGCGTGAACCCGCCGCGCCGCACCACCGCGCCCCGCAGCGTCGCGACCACCGCGCCCGCGCGCGGAGCGGCCGCGATCTCCATCCGCAGCTCCCACTCCTTGCGCGGTTCCTCGACCACCTCGAGCCGCTCGATCATCCGGTCGGTCTGGCGCGCCTTCGAGGCCTGTTTCTCCGTGGCCTCGCTGCGGAACTTGCGGCCGATCTTGTCGTTGTCGGTCGCCTTGCGCCGGGCGTTCTTGACGCCCTTCTCCATCCACGCGCGCTGCATGCCCGCCCGGGCCTCCAGCGACGCACGGGTGCTGGCATATTCCTCGTAGTCCTCACGCGCGTGCCGCCGCGCGACCGCCCGTTCCTCCAAATAGGACTCGTACCCGCCGCCGTACGCCTTCACCTGCTGCTGCGCCAGGTCCAGCTCCACCACGCGGTCGACCGTGCGGGCGAGGAACTCGCGATCGTGGCTCACCAGCACGGTTCCGCCGCGCAGCCCGGTGACGAACCGCTCCAGCCGGGCGAGGCCGTCGAGGTCGAGGTCGTTCGTCGGCTCGTCGAGCAGGAAGATGTCGTAGCGGCTCAGCAGCAGCGACGCCAGCCCGGCGCGCGCGGCCTGCCCGCCCGACAGCGACACCATCGGCTGGTCGAGGTCGACCGCCAGCCCGAGGTCCGCGGCGACCTCGCCGGCCCGGTCGTCGAGGTCGGCTCCGCCCAGCGCGAGCCAGCGGTCGAGCGCGGTGCCGTAGGCGTCGTCGGCGCCGTCCAGGCCCGCGGTCAGCGCGTCCGTCGCCGCGTCGAGCGCGGTCTGCGCGGTCGCGACGCCGGTGCGCCGGGAGAGGAAGGCGCGCACCGACTCCCCCGGCCGCCTCTCGGGCTCCTGCGGGAGATGCCCGACGGTGGCGGTCGGCGGGTTGAGCCGGATCTCGCCGGATTCCGGGCGGGCCAGCCCGGCCAGCGTGCGCAGCAAGGTGGACTTGCCGGCGCCGTTGACGCCGACCAGCCCGATCACCTCGCCCGGGACGACGACGAGATCAAGACCGGAGAAGAGAACGCGGTCACCGTGGCCCGCGGCCAGGTCCTTCGCGACGAGTGTGGCGCTCATATCGGAGCCGAGTTTACGGGGACCGCCCGCGCCGCGTGCCGCGTGTCGGCTTCGTCACTGGGAGTGGGTACTCTGGGCGGGTTGCCGGGTCCAACGAGAGCAGTGAGGTCGGTGAAACGCGATGGCGGAACCCGCCCCGGTCCCGTTCGGCCGGGGGAAACAGCGGGCTCCCCGGCCAACCGTCAGCAGGCGTCGCGAGGTGAGCCACGCCAGCGCGCGGTCGCTGCTGATGACCGTGCTGGGCGAGTACGTGCTGCCCCGCGACCGTCCGGTGTGGACGTCCATGCTGGTCGAATCGCTCGGCATGCTCGACATCGAGGAGAAGTCGGCGCGGCAGGCGCTGGCCCGGTCCGCGGCCGAGGGCTGGCTGGTGTCCGAGCGCATCGGCCGCCGCGTCCGCTGGTCGCTGACCCCGCCCGGACGACGGCTGCTCACCGAGGGCGCCGAGCGCATATACGCCTTCGGCCGCGACGCGCACGCCTGGGAGAACACCTGGCTGATGCTGATCGTCTCGGTGCCGGAGGCGAAACGCGACCTGCGGCACCGGCTGCGCACCCGCCTCACCTGGGCCGGGTTCGGCTCCCCGGTCGCGGGCGTCTGGGTGAGCCCCGACCCGAGCCGCGAGCCCGAGGCGCAGAAGATCGTCGCCGACCTCGGCCTCGAAGCGCAGGCGATGTCGTTCACCGCGGAGTACGGCGCGATCGGCGGCCAGGAGAGCATGGTCGAGCGGTCGTGGGACCTGTCCGAACTGACCGACCGGTACGAGGACTTCATCGACCGTTTCACCGGCGTGACGCCGTCCGGCGAGCAGGCGGTGCTGCGCGCGCAGACCGAACTGGTGCACGAGTGGCGGCGATTCCCGTTCCTCGACCCGCAACTGCCCGCCGAACTGCTGCCCGCGGGCTGGAGCGGAGCCAAGGCGGCCGAGCTGTTCCACCGCAAGCACGTGGAATGGCGTCCCGCCGCGCAGGCGTACTGGGATCAACTCACCGCGAACGAGGAGCAAGCATGACCCGGTTGGACCGCGACGGCGGGCTTGCCGTGCTCACCATCGACGAGCCGCCGCTCAACCTCTACACCAGGCCGCTGCAGGACGCCCTGCTCGACGCGATCGGGTCGCTGGAGGAAACCCCCGCCCGCGCCCTGCTGATCCGCGCCGAAGGCCGGGTCGTGAGCGGCGGCGTCGACGTGGCGCTCTTCGACGCGCAGTCTTCGCCCGAGGAAGCCAAGGTGCTCTTCGACGAGCTGCTGACCGTGCCCGATCGCCTTGCCGCACTGCCGTTCCCGACGGTTTTCGCCGCGCACGGCCTGTGCCTCACCTGGGCGTTCGAGGTCGCCATGGCCTGTGATCTGCTGCTGGCTTCTTCCCGGGCGAAATTCGGCCTGGTCGAGAAGGTCGTCGGCCTCACCCCCACCATGGGCGGCACCCAGCGCCTGGCCGCCCGCGCCGGCGTGGCCCGCGCGAAGGAGTTCGTCTTCACCGGCGAGCCCTTTGACGCAGCCACGCTGGAGCGCTGGAACGTCGTCAACCGCGTCCTGCCCGACGAAGGTTTCGACGCCGCCGCCCGGGAATTCACCCGCCAGCTCGCCGAAGGCCCCACCCGGGCACACGCCGCGACGAAGCGCATCCTGGCGCACTTCGAACACGGCGGCGTCCCGGAGGCGAACGAGCACGTCACGACCATCGCCGCGGACCTCTACCGCACCGAAGACCTGCGCAACGCCGTGAAGTCCTTCCTCACCGACGGCCCCGGCAAGGCCCGGTTCACCGGCCGCTAACCCGGCAGCTGCCCAGCCCGGTCGACAATCCCGTACGAGACCAGGGCTTCCTTCGTGGTGCCCAAATACGCGTGCGTCGCCGGGTCGAACACCAGCGTCGTGCCGTCCCAGCTCACCCCGACCCCTTGCCGCCCCGCCGCGTCCCGCGCGTTCTCCACCGCGCTGAGCCCGCTTACCTGCGCCACCGCGTCATACATCGCCGCGCGGGCCTTGGGTTCGAGGTACGTCTCACTCGCGATCTGGCTGAAGTTCTCCCCCATCGCCGCCGACCCGCCGCCGAGATACTGATACATCGCACCAGCCGTCTCCGGCGCCCCCTTCTTGTACGCAGGCTCCTTCTGACACGGCTGTTTTTCTGGCACCTTCTCGCCGACAGGGTGGCACTTCCCGTCCACACAAACCGGCACCGGCATCCCCTTGCCTTCTTGCCGGACATACCCGTCCCGCTCGCCGTCCCCCGACAGCCACTCCTCGCGGGTGCCTTGGGACGTCTGCTTTTTGACGTAAAGGAACTGCCCCGGCCCCGGCGGCATGTCCGGCTTCCGCAACGCCGCCTGCGCCGCGTCATGCAACACCTTGACCGGGTCTGCCGCGGCCGGCTGCCCGCCGCTGCTCAAGGGCACGATCGCCGCCGCCGCCGCTGCTGCCGCCGCAATGCCGATGGCCCACTTCGCCTTGTTCGGCTTGCCCTCCGCCCGCGCCTCCGCAAGCAGCTTCTCCCTCACCGGCGCCAGATCGTCCAGCGCGGGCAAGGGAACGTCCGCCGTCCGCTCGCGGAGCAGCTTCATCTCATCCATGGACGGAAACCTCCTCAGAGTCAGTGCCAAGCGCGTCCCGCAACTTCCGGCGGGCGCGATTCAGCCGGGAACGGACAGTGCCGACCGGAATGCCCAGCGCCTCAGCGACTTCCTCGTAGGACAGCCCTTCGGTAGCCGTCAGCACCACGACGTCCCGGTCCCCCTCCGCGAGCGCCGCCAGTGCCGCCCCCAACTCCGGCCCACGCGCCACCGCGACCACCCGTTTGGTTACGTCCTCGTCGTGCGCCTGCGCGGGCTGCTGCGGCCCCACCGCCCGGAGGAGACGGTATTCACGGACCTCGTCCCGCCGGTGCTGCTTCACGACGTTGGTGGCGATGCCGTAAAGCCAGGGCCGCGCATCCGACCTGGCCAGGTCGTAGCGGCTCCTCTTGCGGAATGCCGCCAGAAACGTCTCAGCGAGCGCGTCATCGGCAACGTCCCGCCCGAGCCGGCGAGCGAGATACCGGTGGATGAAGGGCGCATGGCGGTCGAAAATCCCCGCAAACGCCTCCGGCTCGCCGACCGACCGCCTGATCACGCCGGCGTCGTCGTCTTCGGTCACCCCGTAGCCCCTCCCCGGTTGTCCTGCCCTGTCCACCCTGTTGTCCGCACTCTGCCGGGTTTGAGTTCACGGTGCAGGGTTTGCGCAGGTCAGACGGCAAAGGAGACCTCGTTGCGGGGCCGGTTGGGGGACCCGCTAGAGTAGTCGCATCGCACTTCGCGGGGGTTCCTCCGGGGAATGCGGATTCCGGGCTGTGGCGCAGTTTGGTAGCGCACTTGACTGGGGGTCAAGGGGTCGCAGGTTCAAATCCTGTCAGCCCGACCGGACGAACGAGCCGCTTGGCTTGGGTGAGAGCCCAGGTCGGGCGGCTTTTTTGCTTCCGGGGTTTGATCTTGCGCCTGGGTGCCGGTGTTGAGGCTTGGGGACCATTTGGGGACCACATCCAACATTCGCTCCGTCAGACCGCATGGAGCCGGGCCGGTCGCGGTGATCGCAGATGCTTCGTCAGCAACTCCCCCGCATCCATCCCCGACTGCCGATCCGGATGCAAGTACCGCTGTGTCGTAGTAAGCGAACCGTGGCCCGCGATCTTCCTCAGGTGGTGCACCGGCATCCGCCGTCCACGTCAACCCGGTATGCCGCAAGTCGTGGCGGGCGCTAGCCCCCGCTCACCGGAAGTCGGGAGCCAGCACTCGCCACCAGTTCCTGGCTAACGCAGGATGTCGCTCGTCGCCGATACGACGGTGCTGCCGTCCATGTCGCGCAGGGAAAGGCCGACCGACTCGACCGCGGCCTCGGAGGTCTGCCACCGGAACCGGGGCGTGTCGCTGGTGGCGGCTTCGACGACGACGGCCGCGGCGTCCTCAGGCGACTGCGGTGTCCCGAAACCTTCGGCGACGAAGCGGAGGAACTTCTCGGTCAGCGGACCGTATTGTCCGTCCGGATCCGTGCCGAGGCAGCGCAGGTCGGTGTTCTGCACGATATTGGTCTCGACCGCGGCGGGCTCGACCACGCTCACCGCGATCCCGAATTGCGCGGCGACGGGCGCCAAGGACTGCATCAAGCCCTCGACGGCGAACTTCGAGGCGCAGTAGGCGTCCAGGAAAGGTTCACCGATGACGCCGCCGTTGCTGGTGACGGTGACGATCCGGCCGGAACCGGCTCGCCGCATGGGCCCGAGCGCCTGCCGGGTGAGCGCTGCCACGCCGAGGAAGTTCACCTCGAACTGCTTCTGCAACGCCGCGTCGTCGAGTTGCTCCAGGCTGCCCGCGACGCTGATCCCGGCGTTGTTGACGAGAATGTCGATCGTCCCGAACTCCGCGACGACCTCGTCGAGGCACCGCAGCCGGGCATCGCGATCGGTCACGTCCAGTTCGCGCACTGCCAGTTCGACGCCGTCCTTCCCAGCGGTGTCGAGCAGTTGCCCCGCTCTCCCGGTGTCCCGCATGGTGGCCACTACGCGGATGTCCCGCCGCGCCAGGCCGACGGCCGTGTGCAGGCCGATCCCGCTCGACGTGCCGGTGACGACCGCGACTTTCCGATCAGACAAGGAACTTCTCTCCTCACAAGGTGAACTGCATTGACGACAGCGTGAGCGCGACGGGGGCGAAGCCTCGGCGGCGCTCGATGTGCGGCATTAGCAACACCACCCGCAATCGAGACCGAGAGCCCGGGCCTGCTGTTCGAGTGGGCCCGCCGCGAGGACGACGACCAAGCATTCGGCGACCACCGGCCCCGGACTCCCAGGCAAGCACTTCGGACCTAACCTGTGTTGATTGCTGCAGCCACGAGAAGAATGCCTTCGCTAGCCGCCCTTTCGAGACTGTCGTCTTCCCGCGCACTGCCTCGGTACCGGACCTCATCGCTCAATAGCGCGGTCCGGGTGCGGTGCGGCAGTGTCCGTCGTCGACGCCGTCCAGCTGGCGAGCAGGTTCATGGCTCGCCGGGACGATGATCCTTCTTGGGTCGTGTAGACGAACAGGGTCGTGTCCGGGTCGCCGGGCGGGGTGAGGGTCTCGTATTCGACGGTCAGGTCCCCGACGAGCGGGTGGCGCAGCCGTTTCGATCCGTGCGTGCGCTGGTGCACTCGATGCTGCTCCCACCACTCGCTGAATTCACGGCTGTGCGCGCGGAGTTCGGCGACCAGATCGGCGGTCGCCCGGTCGTCGGGGTCTCGCCCGACTTCGAACCGCAAGTTCTCGACGGCGGCCCTGGCTTGGTCCGGCCAGTCCACGAACAGCGATCGGGCGTCCTTGTCGAGGAACATCCAGCGGGCGTAGTTGCGCTGGGCGGCCGGAAACTGGTCGAAGTCGGCGAACAGTGCCTTGGCCATCCGGTTGGCGGCCAGGATGTCCGTGCGACGGCCGAGTACGAGCGCGGGCTCGCCGTCGAGGGCGTCAAGAAGCTGGTAGAGACCGGGACGGATGCGTTGCGCGCTCCGAGCTTGTCGGCGAGCCGGCGCCGTGGCGTGTCCGATGAGGTCCTCGAGGTGGGCACGTCCGGCAGCGTCAAGTTCGAGCGCGCGGCCGATCGCCGCCACGACTGCCGCGGACGGGGTGATGCGTCGTCCCTGCTCGAGACGGGCGTAGTAGTCGGTCGACACGCCTGCCAACCGGGCGACTTCCTCGCGGCGCAGGCCCGGCACGCGACGGACGCGTCCGTCCGGCGGCAGCCCGGCCCGCGCGGGGTCGGCCTGGGCACGGGCGCGCCGCAGGAAATCGGCGAGTTCGCGGTTGGTGTCGGCCATGCGGTCCAGTGTCCCCGACGTTCCTGGCCGGTGCCTGGACCTGTGCGTCCTAGGTTGCCGGGTCCGAGGTCGCACAGGGCGCGAGATGAGCCGCTGACCAGGGTTTCTGTCCGGCACGCTTGAGCCGTGCCGGAAACGGCGCCGCGGGACGGCAGGTCCCGAGAACCCTCAGCAAAGGATTCCCTTCGTGAGCAAGATCCTGATCGTCATGTCCGCCGCGAGCACCTGGGTGCGCACCGACGGCTCGTCCTATCCGACCGGCTACTGGGCCGAGGAACTCGCGGCGCCGCACGAGAAGTTCGTCGAGGCCGGCTACTCGGTCGACTTCGCCTCCCCCGGCGGGGTGCTGCAGCCGCTCGACCGGCACAGCGCCGATCCGGAGGTCGCCGGCGCGAATTGCGCCGAATACGTGGCGCACGCGGAGAAGGCGCTGCGGGAGTTCGGCCCGCTGCTCACCCTCAGCGAGGTCGACATCGACGACTACGTCGCGGTCGTGCTGCCCGGCGGACACGGCCCGGTGGTGGACCTGTACCAGGACTCCGACCTCGGCCGCCTGCTCGCCCGGGCGGACGCTGCCCGGAAGCTGATCGGCGCCGTCTGCCACGGCCCCGCCGCGCTGCTGTCCGCTGTGGACGAAGAAGGCAAGTGGCTGTTCGCCGGGCGGGAAATGACGGCGTTCACCGACGAGGAGGAGCAGCTGTTCGGCACCGCCGACGGAGCGCCGTGGCTGCTCGCCAGCCGGTTGCGCGAGCAGGGAGCGAAGCACGTCGGCGGACCTGCTTACCAGGCGTTCACCACTCGTGATCGGAATCTGTTCACCGGCCAGAACCCGGCGTCGAGCGCCCCGATGGCCGAAGCCATGATCGCCGCCCTCCGCTAGCGGCTCCCCCGCGACGGCAACCGGCCAGCCCCTGCGCGTCCGGGGGCTGGCCGCCCAACCACGATCCACGATCAGCTCAGAAAGAACGGTGAAACCCGGTGGTCGCTCCCGTGTCCGAACCCGATGTCGTCAACCGGGTCGAAAAACGCCTGCTCATCGGCGGGCAGTGGCGGCAGGCAGCGGACGGGGGAACCTTCCCGGTCGAGGATCCGGCCACCGGCCGGACGCTGTGCGAGGTTTCCGACGCGACGCCCGCCGACGCCACGGCCGCCCTCGACGCCGCCGTCCGCGCACAAGCGACGTGGGCCGCGGTGCCCCCGCGCCGGCGGGCCGAGATCCTGCGCCGTGCCCACGACCTGCTGATCGCACGGCAAGACGAGTTCGCGCTGCTGATCACCCTGGAGATGGGCAAGTCGCTCAGCGAGTCCAGGGCGGAGGTCAGCTACGGCGCGAACTACCTGCGGTGGTTCGGCGAGGAAGCCGTCCGGATCGAGGGCAGCTGGAAGGTCAGCGAGGACGGCTCGGCCCGCGTGCTGGTCATGCGGCAGCCGGTCGGGCCGTGCCTGTTGATCACACCGTGGAACGCGCCGCTGGCCATGCCGGCCCGCAAGATCGGACCCGCCGTCGCGGCCGGCTGCACCATGATCGTCAAACCGGCGCCCCAGGCACCGCTGACGACAGCCGCACTGGCCGGAGTGCTGGCCGAAGCAGGCCTGCCCGACGGAGTCCTCAACGTCATCCCCACCACGAACGCGGCCGCGGTCACCGAGCCGCTGCTGTGCGACGGACGACTGCGCAAGCTCTCCTTCACCGGGTCCACGCCCGTCGGGCGTCTCCTGCTGGGCCAAGCGGCTGGCACCGTCCTGCGCGTTTCGATGGAACTCGGCGGGAACGCCCCCTTCATCGTCTGCCGGGACGCCGACCTCGACGCCGCCGTGGACGGTGCGATGACCGCCAAGCTCCGCAACATCGGCGAGGCATGCATCGCCGCCAATCGCTTTCACGTCCACGCCGCCGTCGCCGAGGAGTTCAGCGGGAAACTCGCCGCGCGGATGACCACGCTCACCCTCGGGCGCGGGACCGACCCGGGCACTGACCTCGGCCCGCTCATCGACGAAGGCCAACGGCGGAAAGTCGCCGAGCTGGTCGACGACGCCGTCGCCGCCGGGGCCCGGGTGCGCACCGGCGGGGTCGTCCCGGCGGGAGCGGGGTACTTCTACCCGCCGACCGTGCTCACCGACGTGCCCGCCGGCTCCCGCATCACCCGCGAAGAGATCTTCGGCCCCGTGGCAGCGATCCAGACGTTCACCACCGAGGCCGAGGTCCTCCGCGCCGCCAACGACACCGAGTTCGGCCTCGTGAGCTACCTCTACACCCGCGACCTGAGCCAGGCACTGCGCATGAGCGAACAGCTGGAGACCGGCATGGTCGGCCTCAACCGCGGCTACGTCTCCGACGCCAGCGCCCCCTTCGGCGGCATGAAGCAATCAGGTATCGGCCGCGAAGGCGGCAACACCGGCATCGACGAATACCTCGAGCAGAAGTACGTCGCCATCGACGCGGCGCCAAGCGGTGCGGGGGAATCCCGTTGAGCAGCACCGTCTTCGACTCCTTCCTGTTCCGCGACCTGTTCGGAACACCCGAGATGCGCGCGATCTTCAACGACGACGCCTACCTGAACACCGTCGTCCGCGTCGAAGTCGAATTGGCCAAGGCACAGGCACGGGTCGGCGTCATCCCCGCCTGGGCCGCTGATGCCATCGCCGCGTCCTGCGATCCCGCCCGCCTCGACCGCGAGCGGCTCCGCCGCGGCACCGGCAACGTCGGCTACCCGATACTGCCGATCGTCACGCAGCTCGCCGGGCAGTGCGGCGACGCGGGCGGCTACCTCCACTGGGGCGCCACGACCCAGGACATCATGGACACCGCGACGGTGCTCCAGTGCGCTGAGGGTCTGGCGCTGATTTCCGAGGCACTCGACCAGCTGCGGGAGCACCTGCGGCAGCTGGCGCGGACCCACGTCGGCACGGTCACCGCCGGGCGAACCCACCTCCAGCACGCCCTGCCCGTCACCTTCGGCTACCGGGCGGCCGTCTGGCTGTCGGCGCTGGACCGCCACGCCGACCGGCTGGCCGCGGCCCGGCAGCGGGACCTGATGGTCCAGTTCGGAGGCGCCGCGGGAACCCTCGCCTCCCTCGGGCCCGGCCCGGAGGGCCTCCGGGCGAGAGCGGCCCTCGCCGAACAACTCGGCCTGCGGGATCCCGAGATCACCTGGCACGTCGCCCGCGACGGTTTCGCCGAGATCGTCGGCCTGCTCGCCGCGATCGGCGCGTCGATCGGCAAGATCGGCGCCGATGTCGCCATCCTGTGCTCCACCGAGTTCGGAGAGCTGGCCGAGCCCTTCGTGACCGGGCGCGGAGCCAGCTCGACCATGCCCCAGAAACGCAACCCCGTCTCCAGCGAACTCATGATCGCCGCGGCCAAACTGCTGCGGGACAAGGCCTCGGCCATGCTGGACGCGATGGTGCAGGACTTCGAACGCGCCACCGGGCCGTGGCAAGTCGAATGGGCCGTGATCCCCGAAACGTTCCTCCTGCTGTCCTCCTCGCTCGCCCAGGCCGTACACGCGATCGGCGGCCTCCACGTCGACGCGGAGCGGATGCGCGCCAATCTCGGACTCACTAGCGGACTCATTTCCGCGGAGGCGGTCATGATGGCCCTCGCCCCGGTCCTCGGCCGCCACCGCGCCCATGAACTCGTCTACGCCGCGTGCGCTCAAGTCATCAACTCCGGCGGCGACCTCGCCACCGAACTGAGCAGGCACCCCGAAGTCACGGCGAGTCTCGGCGCGGGTCAGCTACGTCGGCTCTGTGATCCCGCGGGCTATCTGGGAAGCGCGCAAGCCATGACGCGAGCTGTCGCGCAACGTCGACCTGAGCAAGACCGGCCCGCGGGACAGCCCGTCCCAATGCCAGGGACCTAAGCCGGGTTGCCTTTTTCTTTAAGTCCGTGAAGGACTCCTTGAGGGAATCAGATTCCCTCAAGGAGTCCTTCACGGACGAGACGCCCAGTTCCCGCCGCCCGCGTCGGCCCCGACGCAAGCCAACGGTCCGCCAGCGGCTTCGGCCTGGGCGGATGCGCCTCAGCCGCACCCATAACGCCGCCTTGAGTCCCTGGCATTGACAGCCCGCCCAGACGCGGGCCCGTGATCGGTGTTGCGGAACGTCGGGCACTCCCGCCGGATCAGCCCGGGCACATCCGCCAGATGCGGCTCGCAGGCCGCCGAACCCGCCGACGGCTGGCCCGCCACGTGACTATCGGCCGCCGTCCTGACGGCCGGTGCGGTTCGCGAGCACGATGGTGCCGCTGGCCAGGAGCACGGCGAGGATCGCACCGACGGTGTTCATCTCCCAATCGTTGGTGTCGCAGGCGCGTCCGATGGCAGGGACCAGGGCCTGAACAGCCTCGATCCCGGCGGAGAGGCCCGCACCGGCCGCGAGCATCAGCACAGGCCGTCGCGTGGCCAGCGCGGCGAAAAAGACCGGCGGGAAAAACAACGCCAGGTTGGCCAACGGCTCCACGCTGGTCAACGTGGGCACGGAGAACTGCACCGCGCAGGCGACGTAGTCCAGCCGGTTCGGGGTCGGAACAAGGGTCAGAGCAACGACCGGCACCACGGACAGCATCACGAGCGTCCAGAGGATCAGGTGCCTCCGCTTGACGCTCCGGATGCGCAGCAGCGAATAGCCGACGCCGACACAGACGACGGCGATCAGGAGCGACACCATCGGCACCAGCGCCGAGTTGTCCAGCAGGAAGTTGGTGATCATCAGGGAGCCGATCGTACGGCCGGCGACACCGGGGCCGAGTCCGGGATCCAAGCTCGTCCCGCGCCGGATCAGGCAGTCGCGACCAGCCGGGATTCCCGGCCGAGACCGCGGTCTCCCGGGAACTCCGCTGTCCGCAAGCGGGCCCGTTCCGACGCCAGGGACCGGGCCGGCGCAAGGCCTGGCAAGACAGCACGAACACGGTCGCCGCGTCCGCCAAGGAATATTCCCGCCAGTCTCCCGAAAACCCTAAATGCCGCTCAACTGCGCCTAAGTAATCCTTAAGTTTCCCGCCGGCCGCTCCGCGTTGTCCTAGTGTGACGAGACGGACACGAGGAAGACAGCTGACCGTCAGGGGGAATCATGGTGGAGGCATTTGTCATTCTGGGCGGGGTCGTCATCGTTCTGCTCGCGGTGGGACTGGTCGTGGCTTCCCGGGACGTCGGCCGCAAGGGGCAGCCGGACGCCACCGGTCGCGGTTTCAGCCAGGCCAGGCGGGACGCTCGCCGCCCGGGGCAGCGAGCCGGCTCCCAGCGCGGCTACTTGTTCATCAGCCAGCCGTGGAGCTGACGGCGTAACGCAGAGCTGGCCCGGACGCGTATTCGCAAGCAACGGAAACCGTTCAAGCCGTTCCGACGCCGTCCGGCCGGGCACCGGTGATCGTGCAGCGTGTTCGGGTCAGTCTCTTCCGGCGTGGACGAGTCTTTCGGCGAGCAGCCGGGGGTTGGCGAAGAGGACCTCGTGGCTGCCGGGCGGCTGCACCGGGCGATGCAGCGTTCAGAACGCCTCAGACACGTCACCTCTTTTCGCAGCTATCGCTGGCTAACGCAGCAACGGCGGCGCGGAAGACCTCGCCACGATGGGCATAATCCGCGAACATATCCCGCGACGCTGCCGCCGGAGCTAACAGCACCACGTCACCGGATTGGGCCATTTTGCACGCCGCCCGCACCGCGGCAGTCATATCGCCTTCAGTTCCACCGCCGAATACCCGCACAGGCGTGCCGGGCGCGTGTCGTGCCAAGGCTGCCGCGAATCTGTCCCGATCCGCTCCGATCAGCACCGCACCACACAGGCGATCAGCGGTCTGCGCGACCAGCGCGTCCACCGACGCGCCTTTCACCTGACCTCCGGCAACCCAGACCACCCGCTCGTGAGCTTCCAGGGCGACCAAGGCCGCGTGTGGATTGGTGGCTTTGGAATTATCGATGTACCGCACGCCATCCACCTCGGCGACGGTCTCCCCTCGGTGCGCGGCGGGTCGGAATGTCGCCAGCCCGTCCCGTACGGCTTGGGCAGGCACGCCGTAGGCGCGGGCGAGTGCCGCGGCGGCGAGAGCGTCGGCCCGCCCGGCCCGACCACAGGGGAGGACGTCGGTGAGCTGCACATCCGTGCCGAAGGCGCGATCCACCAGAACACCGTCGCGGATACCGAGTTGCCCCGGAGCGGGCTCGGCGAGCGTGAACCCAACCTTCCGGCTGGCGGGTGCCTGTGCCAGCAGACCGGCGACTGTCTCGTCGTCGATGTTGCCGACCGCGACCGCGCCGGTCAGCGCGCGTGCTTTGGCCGCAGTGTAAGCAGCCATGTCGCCATGCCAGTCCAGGTGATCCTCGGCCACGTTCAGCAGCGCCCCGGCCGCGGGCCGGACCGACGGGGACCAATGCAGTTGGTGGCTGGACAATTCGACCGCCAGCACTCGATGTCCGGCCCCGAGCGCCTCCACTACCGGCAGTCCGATGTTGCCGCACGCGATCGCGTCGATCCCGGCGGCCCGCAGGATCGATTCCAGCATGCCGACGGTGGTCGTCTTGCCGTTGGTGCCGGTGACCACCAGCCAGGTCGGCGGGTCGGCCGACTCGGCGGTCATGCGCCAGGCCAGTTCGATTTCGCCGATCGTCTCGATCCCGCGCTTGGCCGCGGCGACGAACAGTGGGCTGTCGAGCCGCCAACCCGTGCTGGTGACGACCAAGTCCGTATCCTCCGGCGGCTCGGTCAGCCCGACGGCTAGCGTGATACCGGGGACGTCCGTGAGGGTGCTGAGCTGGTCGGCGACATCGTCGGTCACCGTGACGCGGGCGCCGGCCGCGCTCAAGGCACGGGCGACCGCGCAGCCGGTGATGCCCGCACCGGCGACCAGTACGCTCCGCTCGTCCATGGCCGGACGCGGTGCCGAGGGGGTCTGTGTCATGACGCGCTCCTGACGAAATCGCCGATCAAGCTTCCGCCCAGCAAGATCACCTCGGCGCCCGCTTCGGCCAGAGTGACCGTCGTGGGAGGCAGCAACGCCGCTGCCCTGGCCTGGGCCGCCGGGTCGGCGAAGTCGAGACAGACCGCCTCGGCACCCAGTTCAGCGGCGAGCTGCGCGCCCGGTACATCGCGCACTTCCACTAGCGGCGTCATGTTCAGCCGCAGGGTGCGCCCGTACAATTCGGCCAGTCGTTCGGGGGTCAAGGCGGGCTGCACCAACGAGATCGCGTCCGCACCGCAGGCCCTCGCTTCCCACAGCTGGTCCTCGCGGAACACTGGTTCCCGCAGCAAGACTGGTACCTCGACGCTGGCGCGGACTGCGGTGAATTCCTCTCGACCGCCTGTCTGCCAACGCTTTCCAGTCACCACGCTGACGGCGGGACAGCCCCGGGCGACAGCACGTACCGCCTGATCCGGCTGCCGTACTTCGCACACCACGGGGGCAAAGGTCGCGCGGCATGCGTTGAGAAGGTCGCGGACGGGTGCCGCGAGCCGGGCGGCCCCGTGACACGAGCGCGTCATCGGACACCGCCCGGTTTGCGAACACGCAAGGCACCGAGTATCTGGTCGGCCATCAGGGACATCGGGGCCGCCCCGAGGGTGACGACCAGGTCGCCGGGCCGTGCCCGCCGGGTCACTTCCCCGATGGTTTCGGACCAGCTGCCGGCGAACGCCTTCGACCCGGTCGCCAGCGGGACCGCTTGTGCCAGTTCAGCGCCGTCGTGGCCGCGCTCGTCCGCCGCGGTGCGTTCGAAGACCTCCATGACGATCGCCTGGTCGGCCAGGCCGAGCGCGGCGGCCAGTTCAGCCTGGAAATGCTGGGTCCGGAAGGTGCCGCAGGGCTGGCACACGGCGATCAGCTGCCCCCTTCCCGCCACGTGCCGCAGTGCCCGCAGGGAAGCGGCCAGCGCCGTGTGGTGACCGGCGTAGTCGTCGTAAACCCGCACGCCGCCGGCGAAACCCTTGAGTTCGAATCTCCTGCCGACGCCCGGGTAGGCGCGCAATCCCTCGATCGCTTTCTCCGCGGAGACGCCCAGCCGAACGGTGGTCAGCAACGCGGCAGCCGAGTTGAGGCCGAGGTGCGCGCCAGGAACCGGCACGATGACCTCGCCCAGCGGCGTACCGTCGAGATGTGCGTGGTAACGGGTTCTGGTCGCCGAGGACGACAGGCCCGACACCCGCAAATCCGCGTCCTCGTGGCGTCCATAGGTGTAGACGGTCAAGCCCTGCGTCCGTGCGCGCTCGGCCAGGGCGCGGCAATGCGAATCGTCGGCGCTGGTCACGACGAAACCGCCCGGTTGAACTTGACCGCAGAATTGGAGAAACGCGGCGCTCAATCCGGCCAGGTCGCCGTAAGTGTCGAGATGGTCGGAGTCGATATTGGTCACTACCGCGGCGTGCGGGGCGTAATGGAGAAACGATCGATCGCTCTCGTCGGCCTCGGCCACGAACACATCGCTGCTCCCGTGTGCGGCCGACCCGTGCCCGGCCAGGTCGCCACCGACCACAAAGGACAGATCGATCCCGCTCTGCCAGAGCGCGCTGACCACCATGCCCGTGGTGCTGGTCTTGCCGTGCGTCCCGGTGACGGCGACACTCCGGTAGCCGGCCATGACGGCCGCGAGGGCTTCGGACCGGTGCAGCACGCGCAAACCGCGCCGCCGGGCCGCGGCGAGTTCCGGATGGTCGTCCGGAATCGCGGTGGAGTACACCACGGTATCCACGTCGTCCAACGCGGACTCGTCGTGACCCGAACTGACCGCGCAGCCCAGCTTGCGCAGGCGCGCCAACGACGGCCGGTCGTCCCGTTCACTGCCGGAGACCGGGAAACCCCGGCGCAGCAGGATCTCCGCGAGGCCGCTCATCCCCACCCCGCCGCATCCGACGACATGGACGCGCCCGAGATCCGCCGCCGTCATCCTGCCTGCGTTCATGCCTGTTTCTCCTTCGACCGCCAGCGAGTGAAAGGCGGCCACAGGCGAACTGCGTTGCCGCACAATGCCAACAGTCCCGCACGTCTGTCGTGATTACGTCGGAACAATGTCGCAGTCATGTGTCAGCAACAGCTTTTCCGGAGCCCGGTTACCGGAGGAGAGGGCAGGCCCGGGACGCGTCGGCTTCGGTGGTCCCGAAGGTGAAGTCGAGCCGCACTCGGGCGGTACGCGCGCCACCGCCTTGAATGTGGACGCCGAGCGCGGTGCAGACGATCTGGTCGACTCCGAGCGGCTGGACTTCCCGGCGCGCCAGCGGGAGCCAGAGCTGGATGAGACGGGGCTGGGTGGTCACGGTGACGCGAGGGGTGTCGATTCCTCCTCCGATCTCGCTGTGCAGACCCCGTCCGGGAGCGACCCCGCTGAACAGCAGTGCGAGCGCGTCGGCGATCGAGCCCAGCCTGCCGGTCTTCCGCTGGTCAGGCTGGAGCCGCTCGTGCTCGTCCACGAAGTACAGCGTGACTCCGGGAGAGACGCCGGTCGGAGCGTCGCCGGCGAGGGTCGGTCCATCTGGGCTCACGCCGCAGCCCGCGAGCAGCAGGCACGCCGCCAATGCGCGCAGGAGCTTCACGCGTCCTCCAGGTTCCGGGGCAGTTCGAGCACAAAGCGGGCGCCACGGCCCGGGGTGTTGCTCGCGTGGAGGTCGCCGCCGTGCGCGCGGGCGTTCTCCCTGGCGATCGCCAAGCCGAGCCCGCTGCCCGGAGTCCGGACGCGGGCGGTGTCGGCCTTGTAGAACCGGTCGAACACGTGCGGCAGTACCTCTTCGGAGAGTCCGGTGCCGTGGTCGGTCACCTCGATGCGCACCGTGGTGGGGGAAGCGAAGCCGTGCACCTGTACGGGTTTCTCGCCGTGGCGCAGGGCGTTGCCGACGAGGTTGGCGACGACGACGTCGAAGCGGCGGCGGTCGGCGCGCAGGCGGATGCCGTCCGGCACTTCGAGTTCGACCTCGCCGAGCCAGGACCGGGCGCGCAAGCTGCGGCGCACGGCGTCGGCGACATCGACTTCCTCGAGCCGCAGCTGGGCGGTGCCCGCGTCGAAGCGGGAGATCTCCATGAGATCTTCCACGAGCTGCACGAGCCGGTGGGTTTCGGCGATGGCCAGCTGCGCGGACTCCCTGGCGTCGGGTTCCATGCCGTCCGCCGTGGTCCCGAGCACCTCGACGACCGCGGTGAGCGTGCTCAACGGAGTGCGCAGCTCATGCGAGACGTCCGCGGCGAACCTCTTGGCGTTGTTCTCCATGTGCTCCATGGCGGTCATCGACGTCTGCACGGACTCGGCCATCTCGTTGACGGTCACGGTGAGTTCGGCCAGTTCGTCGGCGCCCTTGGGCGTGGTGCGCGCGCCGAGGTCGCCGCGGGCCAGTCTGCGCGCGGTGTCGCGCAGCTTCCGGACCGGGCGCAGCACCCCGCCCGCGGCCAGGATGGCCAGCAGGACCGACAGCGGGATCGTCGCCGCGGCGGCGAGCGCGGCGGACTGGGTCAGCGCGGCGGTCTGCTGCTGCACGCTGGTGAGATCGTGGGCCGAGTAGACCTCGATCCCCGACGGGGTGCGGCTGCCGTCCGGCGCGGTGATCATGACGGGGGTGCCGATCACCAGCCACGGCACCCCGTTCACGGTCAGCCGCTGGGTGACGAGCTGCCGTCGCAGGCTGACCTCGGTGCGCAGCGCTTCGGTGGCCAGGCCGGGGGCCGCCCCGTCCGCGGACCGCAGGGTTTTATAGGTCACGAGTGCGTTCGGGCCGAGGGCCGAGCGCAGCCGGTCCAGTGCTTCCTGGCCCGGCGGATAGTCCAGCTGTGCGGTCAGCGCGCCGAGCTGGTCGGTGAGGGTCTTGGTGAGCCGCTGCTGGGTCGCTTCGACCAGCGAAGTGTTCGCGGACGCGGCGCTGGCCGCCCCGGTCGCCGCGGCCCCCGCGACGGTGGTCAGCACGAAGGCGAGGAGCAGCCGCCCGCGCAGCCCGCGCGGCCACGGCCGCCACGCGGTCACAGCGGCCCGAACCGGTAACCGAACCCGCGCGCCGTCTGGATGTAGACCGGGGTGGCCGGATCCGTTTCGATCTTCGCTCGCAGCCTCTGCACGCAGTTGTCGACGAGCCGCGAATCGCCGAGGTAGTCGTGCTCCCAGACCTCCTCCAGCAGCTGCGCGCGAGTGAAGACCCGGCCGGGCGCGCGCGACAGGGTCAGCAGCAGCCGCAGTTCGGTCGGGGTCAGCTGCACCAGCTCCCCGCGCACCGTCACCGTCAGCGCCGCAGTGTCGATCCGCAGGCCATCGTGCACCCGCACGTCTTCGTCGGCGCTGGTGGTCCGTCGCAACACCGCACGGATCCGCGCGTCGAGCACCATCGGCTGCGCCGGCTTGACGACATAGTCGTCCGCTCCCACCGCGAGGCCGGTGACGATGTCGAAGTCGTCGCCGCGGGCAGTCAGCATGATGACCGGGACCTGCCCGGCCGCCCGGACCTGGCGGCACACCTCGAATCCGTCGACCCCCGGCAGCATCACGTCCAGCACCACCAGATCGGGCGCGGACGCACGAAACGCCGCCAGCCCCTCCTCACCGGTCTCCGCGACGCGCACGTCGTGCCCGCGTCTGGTCAGTGCGAGCTGAAGGCCCCGGCTGACCAGCGGATCGTCCTCGACGAGCAAAATCGACACCACCTGTCCATCATGGACACGCTGTCGGCGCGTGGCGAACCGAACGGATCTTTGCGACACGATTGCGACACAACCGGTTTCGGCAGGCCGAGTTCACCGGCTGATCTCCGCCAGCGACCGCACCGCCACCGCCAAACCCTGCTCGGCGCGGACCCGCCGACCGAGATCCTCCGCAGCGGGCACCAGCGCCGTCGTCCGCTCGATCGCCTCGGCGAGACCGGCTGCGGTAAGGCGGCGCTGGTGCACCGGGGGCGGCGCGACGCCGAGCCGGGCCATTCTCCTGCCCCAAAACGGCTGATCAGCAACGAACGGACAAACCACCTGCGGACGACCGGCTGCCGCCGCGGCGGCAGTCGTCCCGGCACCACCGTGGTGCACCACAGCCGACACACGCGGAAACAACACGGGATACGGCACCTCCCGGGCGACGAAGACGTCCTTGGACTGCTGCGCGGAGTCCAGTCCGCCCCAACCGGTCCCCAGCACCGCGCGACGCCCCGACCGCCGCACCGCCTCGAGCACGACGCGGGTGGTCGCCGCCGGGTCGGTACCGGACATACTGCCGAAACCGACGAACACCGGCGGATCGCCGCGGTCGAGGAACTCCGCCAGGCCGGGCGGCAGCCGGCTGGACCCGGGCTCGGCGTCGTGGAGGAACCAGTAGCCGGTGACGCTCGCGGTGGCGGGCCAGTCGCCGGGCCGGGGCAGGACCTGCGGGCTGACGGCGTGCAGCACGGTGGCCGCGCCGCCGTCCGGCCGCCGCAGCGGGTCGTGCCTGCCCCGGCGGCGCGGGAGCCCGAGATCGGCCCGGAACCGGTCGACGACCCGGCCGAACATCGTTCCGGCGGCGCGCATCCCGAGGTAGCTCGCCCGGTTCACCGGGCCGGGCAGCCCGTGCGGCAGGTCCAGGCCGGGCCACGGGAACGCGCCGGTCGGCACGTACAACGGCAACGGCAGGGCCAGTACCGCGGGCACGCCGAGCTTCTCCGCCACGTGCGGCCCGGCCCCGACCTGTCCATTGTGGACGATCACGTCGACGCCCGGCTCCGCCGAGGCCACCGTCCAGCAGTCGCGCAGCACCTCGGTGAACAGTCCCGGCATCCGGCGGGCGAGGGCGAGTTTGGCCCGCAGCCCGCCGTCGGCGACGTCGCCGACCGGAGATCCGTTGTCCAGCAACGCCATCGGCCCGTCGGCGATCCCCGCGAACGGCACCTCGTGCGCCCGCGCGAACTCGCCGAACCTCCGCGGCGCGACGAGCACCGCGTCGTGGCCTGCCTGGCGCAAGGCCCGAGCCAGCGCCACGAACGGCTGGACGTCGCCGCGCGTGCCGAGGGTCAGCAGCAGCGCTTTCACTCGGCACCGCCGTGCCGGTCCAGGTACCGGGCCATCATTTCCCAGTACGCCAGCAACAATCCCATCTGCACCGCCGTCGCCCCGGCAGCGAGCCCGGGCCGGCGCCGCCACGCCGCCGTCATCGCCGCCAGCCCCGCCGCGGTCGCGGCGACGTTGACCGCCATCGCCGCGTCGCGGGGCCGTTCCCCGATCCACCGCTCCTCCCCCAGCATCGCCCGCGACGCCCACGCGCCCGTGTGCGCCGGCTTGCCGAACACCACCGGGTTCACCGCCATCCACGCGCCGACCAGCGCGGCGTGCGACCACTTCCGCGTCCACACCGGAACCAAAACCAGCGGCGTGCTCGCCCACCGGGACCACGCGCTGAGCGGATGGCAGTGCCGGGCGAACACCCACCGCTTGACCGAAGACTCCATGCCGCCAGCCTACCGAGTTTTCTGAAATTTCCGAAGACTCAGATATATTAGGATTCCGACAAGACCCGGGAGGACGATGACCGAGCACACCGAAGCCGCCGAGCGGCTGGCCCTCACCCTGACCCGCCACGGCCTGCAGCGGATGACCGCGCGAGTCCTGGCCATGCTGCTGTTCAGCGACCAGGACACCGTCACCGCCGGAGACCTCGCCGACCGCCTGGCCGCCAGCCCCAGCTCCGTCTCCACCGCCCTCAAGGCCCTCACCGCCGCCGGGCTCGTCGAGCGAGTGCCCGCGCCCGGCAGCCGGCGCGAGCACTTCCGCTTCCCCGACGAAGGCTGGGCGACCCTGATGTCCGCCCAGAACACAGTCGTCCAGGAAATGCAGGACGCCGCGGCGGCAGGCATCGAGTTCGCCGGCGAGGACAGCGTCGCCGGACGTCGCCTGGCCGACATGCGCGACTTCTACGCCCACCTCATGCGTGAACTGCCCGCCGTCATCGACCGCTGGCGCGCCGGCCGCGCGGGCCAAGCCGGCCCGTAACGAAGCCTCTGCCTCCGCCGACTCATGCCGAGTGAATCACTCCAGGACGATGGCGGAGCGCAAGTACCAGGACGTCGTCCGGCCGAACCGGGTCCGGCAGCTGGACGACATCAGGGCGGACATGGAGCGCCGCGACGCGCACGGGTTGCGGCACCGGCTCGACGCGATGTTCGCCGCGTGGGGCGAGCAGCCGGAAGCCGCGACCTACGAGCATCCGGTCGACGCCGTCCTCGGTGAGATGTCCAGCCTGGTCAAGGCCGCGATGGCGGACCTGGGGGTGCCGGCCGGCCGGCTGGCGGCCGTGTGCGTCGGATCGGCGCTGGACGAAGACGTTTCCGCCCAGATGCAGCCGTTCGACGACGGGTCCGGGCTGGTTCTCGTGTCCGACGCGATCATCGCGCTGGCCAACGTCTACGGTCTCCACGCCGGAACCGCGCTGGGACAGCTCACCGACGGCGGATCCGCGCGGAAGCTGTGGCGCTCCTTCCGGATGGTGACCGGCGGCGGGCTCGGCGAGGATCCCTTCTTCCTCACCGGGCTGCTCCGGTACTACAACGTGCACCAGCGGGTCTACGGCCTCTCGGCGAAACTCGGCCGGACCGAGGAGCGGGCCGAGAACGACATCGTCGACCTGATCAACACTGGTGCCACGCTCTTCGTCCTCGGGCACGAGATCGCGCACCACGCGCTCGGGCACACGTCCGCGCCCAGCGCGTTCTCCCCCGGCGAGCACGTGCCCGCCTGTTCGGCCGACGCGCAGCGGGAACTCGACGCGGACCTCTTCGCCCACCGCGCTGTCGTCCGTGTCTTCGAAGCACAGCTCAGCAGCCACGGACCTGCGCACGGGTCTGCCGCGATCAATGCGACCCTCGGTGCGCTAGTAGCAATTCTGGCCGTGCACTCCACCGAAAGCGCGCTCTTCATCCGGCGAGGCAACACCCATCCGCCCGCCGCCGATCGCGCCGCGCGGCTGCTCGGCGAGATGGGGCGCGAAGTTCAGCAGTTCTCCCAACTGTTTCTCGGCAAGATGCTCTCCTCGACCGCCGCCTCGTCGGACTTCGGCGCCGCGGAGGAACCGTTCGACTGGCCGGCGTTCTACGCGGACCCGCGAGTGGACACCCCGCACCCGCAGAAGTACCTCGACCAGATCGCGCTGTTCGACCGCCTGCAGACGGCGCCCCGGGCCCAGCTGGTCGAAGGACTCGCCCGCAAGAACACCGACTCCTCCGGGATTCTCGCCCGGGGCGCGACTGCCGCCCTCGGCGGAGACGTGCCCGGCGCACTGTCGATCTGGGGTGTCGCGGACGACTGGCGGGAATTCATCCTCGACCGGCGCCAGCCGCTTTCCTTCCACACTGCCCTGACAGCGGTCAAGCAGGCGTTCGACGGGCAGGACCTGGACGACGGACTGGCCTTGCCGGGCTCCATCGTGTGCACCGCGGTGCTCGCGGAGCAGCTCGCGTGACCCCGGCCGGCCGGTCACTGGCAGCGTTGCTCGATGAAGTCGATGACCTTGTGCCACAACAACTCCGCGAGATCGTCGGCGGTGGAAAGCGTCGACGGTCCGGAGGCGTTGTACCGGAGACTGGCGTCCCGGTGCGCGGTGACCGTTCCGTCGAGGGCGGAACGGTCAGGGCCGAGCCGGACTTCCAGGGCATCCCCGGTCTGGCTCCACGTGAGCGCAAGGTCCCAGATCGCGCACCCGTCCTCCGCGAGGACAAGCTGCACCGACCGTTCCGAAGTCCGCACGCTGCAAGCGAATCCGTACTCCGACAGCAGCCGGGAGTTCCGGTCGAGAATCTCCCCGACCCGGGCCATCGCGGCCGCCAGCACCGCGCGCGGCGGCGAGACGCGCGGCATCCTCGGGCCTTCCGCCACGACGTCCACGACTTCCCGAGGCTCCTGTCCTTCGGCCCGCGAAAGGGCTACCTTCTTGGCGATGAGCCCAGCCAGTTCCGCCGGGGAGTGCTCGGCGGCGCACAGGTAGATGATCGCGGGGTTGAGCAGTTCCGCAGGGATCTCGACGTCGTCCATCACGACGGGCAGGAGGTAGTCGCCGCCGCGGTGCACGCTGGCCGTCAGGGCGGCGTAGAACTCGTCCATCGGGTACGCGCCGGCGATGTAGTCCTCGGACAGGAAGGGGAGCACGTGGCGGACGGCCACCCCGCCGTAGACCCGGCGCAGTTCGGTGATGACGTTCTTCCCCCACAGCCGCACGGTGTCGTCGCGGTCGTAAAAGACCGTTACGCCCTGCGCTTCGCAGGCACGGACGACCCGCTCGACGTAGTCGCGCTGCCTGCCGGAGAACGAAACCGCGATGTCGTACGTGCCGGAGCTGTCCGTCATCCGGCCATCCTAGAGCGGTCCACGGCGGGCGGTGCAGGATGACCGCCTGGGCGGATCTTGTTCCGCAGTACGAGAATTCATCCGACGAGGCGTTGTACGCGGCACTCGGTGCCGCGCTGCTCGGCGAGGCGCTGGGCGTCTCGCCGATGGACCGGGCCCGGCTGGGGAGGTTTGCGAAGAACTGGTTCGCCAACAAGGCCGACGAGATGCTTCAGCGGCTCAAGGCCACCGACACGTACCGGATCTGGACGGAGACCGCTGGTCCCGGTCAGCTCGCGGAGACCGGGGTGCTGGCCGGAGCGCTGCACGAGCAGGGCAGCGACGACCGCGTCGCCGCAGCGCTCGGCGAGGCGCTGGCCCGCGATACGGCGGCGAAGCACACGCGCAGCTACGACGTCGCGGTCTCGTTCACCGACGAGGTGCGCGAGTACGTCCGCTCCGTGGTGGAGACCGCGCGGGCGCTGGGCCTGGTCGTCTTCTTCGAGCCGGACATGACCGTCGAATGGTGGGGGCGGAACTTCCTCCTGGAGGGCCGCAAGGTTTACGGGCAGCGGGCGTGGCACTTCGTGCCGTTCTTGTCCCCGGCGTACCTGGCCGCGCCGCACGCCCTCGACGCTTTCGCCACCGCGATCACCGCCGTCGCCCAGCGACGCGACGACTACGTGCTGCCTGTTCTCGTGGACCAGCCGGAGGTTCCGGCGGAACTGCTCAACCCCGCCACCGGCTTTCTCCGCACCGAAGACCACACTCCTGCCGAACTCGCGGCGCACCTGCTGGCCAAGGTGCGCCGCACGAAGGCGGAAGGTGCCGCCGCCCGTGATTTCGGCGCAGCCGTGCGGACTTCCGGCTCATGAACGAGCCGCGGATCACTGTCCCGACCACGCACCAGCTGCGGCGGCCCGTTGCGCATAGTCGGCGAAATCCGTGGGCTCCCGGCCAGTGGCGCGTTGCACCCCGTCGCTGAGGAAGCCCGTCCGGCCGCGGTGCAGCCATGCGAACGGACCGGCCTGCATTTCCGCCGACGCACGGTCGTAGCCGCGGTCGATCAGGCGCTGCACGTACTCGGACGCCGCCACCGGCACGTGCTTGATCTCCCGGCCGGTCGCCTTCGCGATCTCGGCCACCGCGTCGGCGAAAGTCATCGCCCGTGGGCCGGACACTTCGTAGGTCTCCCCCTGATGGCCGTCCTCGACCAGCGCGGCGACCGCTACCGCGGCGATGTCCAGCGCGTCTACGAACGGCACTGTGCCATCACCAGCAGGAGTAGCGACCTCGCCAGAGCGGACCTCGGACAGTTTCGGGTCCTCCTCGAAGGTCTGCGCGAACCAGCAAGGCCGGACGATCGTCCATTCCGCGCCGCTCTCGCGGGCCGCGCGCTCGCCGTCGAGCACCGCTTGTGCCCATGGGCCGTAAGGCGTTTGGAGCAGGTAGTCCTCACCGTCGTCGCTTCGGCCGGACAGGGCCACGATCCTCCGGACGCCCGACTTCGCCGCCAATCCGGTGAACTCCGCGGGATCCGCTGTCCCGACGACGCCCCACACGTTGAGGTACACGGTGTCCACGCCGGTCAGCGCGGGCTGCCAGGTGGAGCGGTCCGCCCAGTCGAAGCGGATCGGGCTCGAACGGGAAACCGGCCGGACCGGATGACCCAGCTCCCGCAGCTGGGCGACCACGTGGCGGCCGGCCTTTCCCGTCGCGCCCATCACCAGAACGTTGCTCATGGCCGACAACTTAGCGAAGAGAGATAGGTTAGGCTAGCCTAATTTCTGTACGAGTCTCCCTCAGCAGTGCGAGTGGTACAGCTCCCACTCCCAATCCGTGACCGCTGCCTCGAACGCCGCCACCTCCCGCCGCTTCACCGCCGCGTAAGCCGACACCAGCTCGTCCCCGAACGCCTCCCGGAAGAACCCGTCCGCCTCCAGCGACTCGATCGCGGCGGTCAGCGACGCCGGCAGCGGAGCACCCTCGGCGGACGGGCGGAGTTCCCGGCGGATCCCGTCCCGGGCGGCGTGCACGATGGCGGCCATCAGCAGGTGCGGGCTCGCGCTCGCGTCTCCCTGCCGCACTTCGAACCGCGTCGCCGGGCCGCGTTCCGGCGGAACCCGGATGAAAGTGAACCGGTTGTCCTCGGCGACGTTGCTCGTGCGCGGGGACAAGCCGTTGCCGCGCAGCCGTTTATACGAGTTCACCGTCGGGGAAGCGAACGCGAGCAGCGCGGCGGCGTGCGCCTGCACGCCGGCCATGGCGTGTTCCAGCACTGAGGGCGTGGCCGAGAAAACGTTGCCGCCCAGGGCATCCCACAGCGACAGGTGGACGTGCAGGCTGCACCCCTCCTCCCCGGCCAGCGGTTTCGCCATGAAGACCGCTTCCAGGCCTTCGATGACGGCGAGTTCCTTCACCGCGGTCTTGAGCAGGAATGCTTGGTCCCCGGCCGCGACGACCTCGTCGTGGTGCAGGTTGATCTCGAACTGGCCCGGGGAGAACTCGCGGTTCAGCGCGGTGACTCCGATGCCAAGGCCGATGACTCCGCGGTGAATCCGCCCGACGGCGCCGTCCGGGTCGGTGATGCGGTCCATTGTGTACGAAACTCCGTCGCGGGAGTACGGCACCGGGCGGCCGCCGTCCGGCGAGCGGCGGAACAGGTAGAACTCCGGCTCGCCCGCCGCCTGTGCGGTGTAGCCGAACTCGGTTTCCAGGGCGTCGCGGGCGGCGGCGAGCTGGCCGCGCGCGCAGAGTTTCGACCGGGTTTCGCCTTCCCACAGCGAAGCCAGCACCCACACCGCGTCCGGTTCCCACGGCGGGACGACGGCGGTTTCCGGCTCGATCCGCGCGTGCAGGTCCGGATGTCCTTTCATCTGCGGGAAATCGTCCTCGTCGACGGGGACGCCGAGCAGGTCTTCGGCGTGCGCGATCTTCGAGTACGCGATGCCGCTGTCCAGCAGGGCGGGCACGGCCGAGACCGGGAACTGCTTCGCGCGCTGGCGGCCGAACAGGTCGGCGTGCACCACGCGCACGACGCTCGCCCGCGTCAGCAGCCGGTCCAAAGCCGTGGTGGACGGGGAGGTCTGAGTGGTCATGCGGCCGCCTTTCGGTGGGCGTGAGTCTTGCCCCTGCTGTTTCTTACACTACTATGACCGTATCCCTAAACGAAACAGGAGACCTCGATGATCCGGCTCTACGACATCGACCACGTGAAGTTCGGGGTCGCCGACCTCGACGCGGCGAGCCACAGCTGGCAGGTCGAATTCGGCCTCACCGAACGGGCGCGGGACCGGAAAACCGCGCGGCTCGCGGTGAATTACGAGGACTGCTCGGTGCTGCTGGAACAGTCGGAAGCCCCCGGGATCCAGCACGCGGCGTACCTGCTGCACCCGGATTTCTCGCTGGACGACGCCGAAAAGCACCTCAAGGAGCTGGGGATCGCCTACGTCCGCACCGAGCAGGAGGTGCGGTTCACCGATCCGGAGAACAACGGGGTCGCGTACGTGCCGTACCGGGCGCGCACGGGGCAGGACGTCTACCCCATCGCGTCGCGGCACACCGACTTGCTGCCGGCGGGCCGCTACCGCAAGCTCGGTCACGTCAACTACCTCGTCAAGGACGTCAACGCGATGGTCGAGTTCTACACCGAGGTCGTCGGCCAGCAGCTGGCCGACCGGCTCGGCCCGGACGCGGGCGCGTTCCTGCGCGTCGGCGCGGACCACCACGTCAACGCGTTCGTGGGAACCGGCCAGTCGCATTTCCACCACGTCGCCTTCGATCTCGGCGACTGGGGCGCGATCCGGTCGTCGTTCGACCACCTCGCCCAGCACGGCCGGGTATTCCCGTGGGGTCCGGTGCGGCACGGCGTCGGCGGCAACCTCGCCGGGTACGTCCGCACGCCGGAATTCGACTGTTTCGTGGAGCTGTACTGCGACATGGAGCAGCTCGACGACCTGCACCAGCCGCGCGAGTTCCCGGACGACCGGCATTCGTCGAACGTGTGGGGCATGCTGCCGCCGCGGTCGTATTTCCGGTTCGACGCCGACTCCGTGGCGGCCGAACGCGAAAGCCTCCGCTCCATCTGGGACTGACGCACGGGGAAGGACCGAGGTGCGGGCAAAGGACAGCGACGCGCTCAGCAGGCTGGTGTTCGCCACCCGCAGCGGCGGCCTGTCCCACCTCGTCCACGCGATCCGCGAGGTGCTGGACGCGGACGTCGGCCTTTTCGACCTCTCCGGCAGCACGCTGGCCGCCTCCCCGTCGAGGTCGATCTGGGCCGCCGACGCGCTGCTCGGCGCGCGCGACGGGGACGTCGTCGAGGGGTGCGCGGTGCGGGCGGTCGAGGTCGACGGCGAGCGGGTGGCGTGCCTCGCGGTGCGGACGGAAAGCGACGACGGCGCGGTTCTCCCGGTCGCCGTCGACCTGGTGGCGATCGAGCTGATGCGGCTGCGGGCGGCCCAGGTCGGCTGGCGCGAGCTCGTTTCCGGGCTGCTCGACGACATTCTCGCCGGCCGGGTGAGCGAGGACGACGCGGTCGCCCGGCTGCGCGCGGCCGGGCTCGACGTTTCGCGGCCCTTCCGGATGCTCGTCGGCTGGGCGGACCTGCCCGCGGGCGCGCGCCGGAGCCTGCCGTGGGGTGGGATCTACGCGCTGATGAACGGCCAGCGCGAACCGTTCCTCCGGGTGGTGCGCGACGGCCGGGTGCTGATGCTCGTGCCCGACGACGACCTGCCCGACCGGATCGCGGAAACCCTGCTGCGGCAGCTGTCGCGGCTCGGCGCCGGCGCGCGGGTCGGCGTCAGCCTGCCCCACCGCGGGGCCGCCGGGGTGCGGGTCGGCTTCTTCGAGGCGTCCTCGGCGCTCGAGGAGGGCGAGGGCGTGCACCATCCGCGCCGGCTCGATCTCGTGCGGCTGCTGGTCATGACGAACGCCGCCGTCCCGCTCGGCGAACTGGCCCGGGAGCAGCTCCGCCCGCTGCTGGACTACGACGCCGCGCACGGCACCGCGCTGCTGGAAACGTTCCGGGTCTACCTGGAAACCGACCGTGATATCGTCCGGGCGACCGAGCGGTTGTTCATCCACCGCAACACCCTGCGGTACCGGTTGCGGCAGATCACCGGTCTGCTCGACGTCGACCTCGATTCGGTCGCCACGATCGCCACGCTCTGGCTGGCGCTGCGGGCGCTGGACGGCGAAGGCGCATTCGACAAGGGGAACGTGCAGTGACGCGGCCACCGGAGTACGGCGGGCTCGACCTCTTCGCCGAGTCGCCGGAAGAAGCGGCGCGGTACTACGCGTGGATCCTCGGCCGCCGGGAGCCGGACACCCTCGCCGCGCTCGGCGTGCAGTTCCACGCCGTCCGCACCCCTGGGGACGCCGGATGGGCGCCGGTGCTGCGCGTCGACGCCGATGTCGTGCGGCGGATTCCGGCCGAGCTGCGGGAACCGGAACCGGCCGAGGGGATCGACCTCGGGTTCCTGCGCGGGCCGGACGGCGTCCGCGTCGCGCTCACCGCGGTCCGGCGCGCGGAGAACGCGTTGCGGTACACGAACGTCGATCTGTCCACAGAGGACGTTTCCGGAGTGACCGCGCATCTCGCCGCGACGCTGCGGGCCGAGCGGGTCGCGATGGTCGACGACCCGTACGACATGGAATTCGTCTGCGCCGCGCGGAGAATCCTCTTCGGCGTGTTCCGGGTGCGCGGAGCGATGCCGGGCCGGCCCCGGTCGTTCTGGATCGGGTACTTCGAGGTGCGCGACATCGGGACGGCCGTCGCGCGCGCGGTCGAGTCCGGTTCGCGGGTGGTGATGGCGCCGAGCCGTTCGCCGTTCAACGAATACGCCGTGCTCACCGACCCGTGGGGGCATCTGTTCGGCCTCAGCCGCCTCTTGCCGCGCTCCACACTGGACGGAGTGCTCGTCGTGACCGCCGACGGAACCCGGCGGCCGCTGGCCGAAACGCTCGAATTGCCGCAGCCGCTCTTCTGAGGGCAGTGCACGCGGTACAACTCGCGGACGGCGAATTGGTCTCGCCGCCATAGTCGCCGGACGCGGCGCGCGCCGATACTCAGGCCCGTTCTCGACGAAGAGAAAGGGCGACAGTGTCCCGAGCGAAGATCGAAACGAAACCGTATCTGCCGGGCAGCGGGACCGCCTTCGCCGTGCCGCCGCTGGAAACCGAACCAGGACTGGCCGGACCGCTGGCGACCATGCCCGTCACCGGCGTGGATCCGCGGGTGCGCACCGAGGTGGAACGGCTGCTCGAAGCCGCGCGGATGCTGCGTCCGGCCTTGCGGGAGCAGCAGGCCGACACCGAGGCGCGCGGGCATTACTCGCCAGAAGTGCACGAATTCTTCCGGCAGCACGGTTTTTACCGGCTGCTGCTCCCCCGCCGCTACGGCGGGCTCGAACTCGGGCCGTGCGGATTCTTCATGGTGATCGCGGAGGTCGGACGCGGCTGCCCGTCCACGGCGTGGTGTCTTTCCCTTTCGCAGGCGCACACGCTCACGCTCTCGTCGTACTGGCCGCTCGCCGCGCAGGACGAGGTTTTCGGCCAGCACGGCCACATGATCGCGCCCGCCTCGGGAAACCCGACCTCGGCGAAGGTGCTCCGGGTCGACGGCGGCTTCCTGATCTCCGGTTTCTGGCGCTATTGCTCGGGTGCGCCGTATTCGACGCATTTCTTCCCGACGATCCACGTGCCCGGGGACGACCGCCGGCCGGGGTATCGCGCGTGGGCGGTCGTAGACCGGGCGGACTTCGAGGTCAAGGACGACTGGGGCCGGGTGATCGGCATGCGCGGGTCCGGGTCGAACAGCATCGAGATCGCCGAACCGGTCTTCGTGCCGGACCACCGCGTGGTCGCGGAGACCTGGACGAACGAGGTCAGCGAGCCCGCTCCGGGCGCCGCACTGCACGGGAACCCGTGCTATTCCGGGGCGTTCTTCGCCTTCGCCGAGGGCGAGGTGGCCGCCTCGACGATCGGCCTCGGCTACGCGGCGATCGACGAACTCGACCGGATCGTGCGCGTCTCCAAGGCTCCGTTCGACGATTCCGGCGCCCTCCGCGCCGAACGCGAGGACTGGCAGCGGGTGCTGTCGGTCGCGCTCGCGAAGGTCGACGCGGCGGCCGCGGCGGTGTTCGACGGCGGCCGTCGCTACGAGGAGTACGGGCGGCGGCTGGTCGAGCACGGCGAGGTCTTCGACGCGGGCCGGTCGATGCGGCTCAACCAGCAGTACTTCGCCGCCGAGGAACTCGTGTGGGAGGCGCTCCAGTCGATCGTGCGGGCGGCGGGCACCGGGCCGCAGGCCGACGGGCAGAAGATCCAGCGCTACTTCCGCGACATGTGGACCGCGATGACGCGCGCCGACCAGATCGACTTCTTCGGGGCCCCGTCCACCCGGTCCCGGTGGGAGTCCGAAGCGAACTACCCCCGTTCCTGAATCCCCGGAAGGAAAACCATGACGAAGGACTACCCCATCGGCACCACGGTGTGGCAGGAACTCGAGGTGCCCGGCACCGACGGGCTCGGCGCCTTCTACCGGGCAGTGCTCGGCTGGGAACTGGCGCTCGACGGCGACCGCGGCCGGTTCCTGCTCGACGGCGAACTCGTCGCGGGACTCGTGGTGCGGCCGGGGCTTCCGGCGGCGCGAACCGGCTGGCGTTCCTATCTCGGCGCGGAAAACCTCGACGCGGCCGTCAAGCGCGCCGTCGCCGCCGGGTCGGCCGTGCGGACGGCGGACAAGCCGATCGGCGTGCCCGGGAAAGCCGCCGAACTCACCGATCCGTTCGGCGCGTGGTTCGGCCTCGCCGAAACCGAGCCGGGGGCGGCGGTGCTCCCCTCGCCGGAGATCGGGCGCTGGGCGTTCGTCGATCCGTCCAATTTCGACCTGGCGAGCGAGGTCGCTTTCCAGGACGCGCTGTTCCCCGGCCAGCACGCGGACGACCGCGAAGGCGTGATCACGATCTTCCGCGACGAGAACGGGCTCGCACTGCGCGGATCGTACGAGATCCACGAGGAAGCCCGCGCGTTCCTCCCGCCGCATTGGCTGCCCTGGATCTCCGTGGCGGACCAGCGCGAAGCGACCGAGATCGCGGTCGCGCACGGCGGCCGCGCCAACACGGTGGACAACGTGCTCACGTTCGCGGTCTGGGGCGTCGTCGCCGACCCGCAAGGCGCGGAGTTCAAGGTGCTGCAGATGACGAAGAACGCTATCTGAACCCGCCCTCCCTCCCGTCAGATTCGGCAGCGTCGCCGGCGCCGCAGGGCGCCTGAACCTTCGGAGGACCGCATGACCTCGACCGCACCACGCGCGAGATCCACCCAGCTCACCGGACGGCTCGGGGTCGCCTCGATCGTCTTCATGGTCGTCGCCGCGGCGGCCCCGCTCACGATCTTCGTGACCACCCCGCTCAACATGCTGAACGGCAACGGGCCCGGCATCGCGGTCAGCTACGTCGCCGGCCCGCTGATCCTGCTGCTGTTCGGCGTGGGTTTCGCGGCGATGTCGCTGCACGTCAAGAAGTCCGGCGCGTTCTACGCCTACATCACCGCGGCGATCGGGCGGCCGGTCGGCGTCGGCGCGGGGTTCCTCGCCATGTTCGGGTACTTCGTGGTCCAGGCCGGGGTGTACCTGCTGCTCGGGTTCTCGATGCACGGGCTCGTCACGTCGTTCGCCGGGACCGATTTCCTGCCGTGGTGGGGCTGGACGGTCGCGGCGATGGTCCTGGTCGCGGTGCTCGGCCACTTCCACGTGGAACTCGGCGCGAAGGTGCTGACGGTTTCGCTCGTGCTGGAGGTGCTCACCATCCTCGTGCTGGACGTCGCGATCCTGGCCCGCGGCGGCGGTCCCGAGGGCATCCGGATCGCGCCGTTCGTGTCCGGCGAAGCCGTCCTGCACGGGTCGCTGCCGCTCGGGATCCTGTTCGGGGTCAGCGTCGGGATGGGGTTCGAGGCGACCGCGCTGTTCCGCGACGAGGCGCGCGATCCGAACCGGACGATCCCCCGGGCGATCTACACCGTCATCATCGCGGCGCTCGTCTTCTACGGCTTCGCGGTGTGGGCGTGGATGCAGGCCTTCGGCGCGCACGGGGTGATGGACGCGGTGGCGGCCGATCCGGACAACATCGCCTACGCCACCGCGCTGCAGTTCGTCGGCCCGGTGTTCAAGCAGGTCATGAACGCGCTCGCGGTGACCAGCATGTTCGCCGCCGTGCTGGCGTATCACAACATGGTCACCCGCTACCTGCACTCGATGGGGCATTCGATCCTGCCGCGCCGGCTGACCTGGGTGCACCCGCGGCACGGCTCGCCGTTCTTCTCCTCGCTCGCCGCGGCCGGGATCGGCGTGCTGATGTTCGTCCTGATCCTGGTCAGCGGCCTGAACCCGCTCGCCGTTTTCGGCTGGTGCATCGCGGTCGGCACGCTGTCGCCGCTCATCCTCTTCATGCTCACCTGCGTCGCGGTCGTGGTCTTCTTCCGGCGCAACCGGCACCTTCCGGTCGGCCGGTGGAAATCGCTCGTCGCTCCGGCGCTCGCACTGGTCCTTTTCGGTTCGCTGGCGGTGGTCGCGATGCTGAACTTCTCGACGCTTTCCGGCGCGGCCCCGGCGATGCGGCTCGTCCTCCAGCTGCTGCCGCTGGTCGTCTTCGCGGCCGGCGTCGCCGTCGCGCTGGTGGTGAAGCGGAGAGCGCCGGGCCGCTACAGCGCGCTCACCGAGGACGACGCCATCGAAGCCCGCCAGCTGGCCGCGAAGGAGTGACCATGGAAATCTGCTTCAGCATCCGGGTGGAAAACGCCGACGCGCGAACGGTCGTCGACGTCGCGAAAGCCGTGGAGGACCTGGGTTTCGGCGGAGTCTCGTTCTCCGACGAGCTGATGGACCTCGAACGGCGCGGCGGGCACAGCCACGATCCGTGGACCCTGATGGCCGCCGTGGTGCAGGCGACCGAACGGATTTCCGTCGGGTCCATGGTGCTCAACATCGCCAACCGCGACGCCGGGACCACCGCGGTGGCCGCGGCCACGATGCAGCAGCTCGCCGGGGGCCGGTTCTGGCTGGGCCTCGGCGCGGGCACGAACGACGGCGAGGTGTTTTCCCGCGACCAGACCGAATTCGGCCGTCCGCCGGCCCCGCCGAAGGAGCGTCGCGCGGCTTCGCGGGCCTACCTCGCGGAACTCCGGCGCATCTGGGCGCACGACGACTTCCTCCGCCCGGCCCCGGTGCCGCCGGTCTTCTTCGGCTCGTTCGGCCCGCTGTCGGCGAAGCTGGCCGGCGGGCACGCGGACGGCATCGCCTGTCCGGTGGACGGATTCGGCGCGCACGGCCGCCGGATCGAAGACCTCGTCGCGATCGCGTGGGAGGAACGCGGCGGGCCGGTGCGGGTGATCGCGCACACCGGACCGCACGACAACTACGACGATCTGCCGTGGCGCGCCGGTGCCGCCGCCTACGACCGGCTGGCCGCGATCGGCGCGGAACGGCTCGTGCTGTTCCTCCCGCCGGACCTCGACGCCGTCAAAGACGCGCGCCGGTTTCTTCCCGCAGTATGACCGGGCTACTCGGAAAAAGCCGCGGCGCGCGGGAAGGTGTGGAAAATCCAGACCGTCGCGTCGCCATCCACCGCCTGCCAGCGGTGCGTGCAGTCGACGGCGTAGGTGGCGTAGTCGCCCTCGTGCAGGGTGACCTCGTGGCCCACCGGACCGACCTCGATCGACCCGCTCTTCACGACGACGTGCTCGCGGCTGCCCGCCCCGTGCGACGGCGAAGTCTCCACTTTGCCTTCGTGGAACCGCTGCGCGTGGATTTCGAGCGTGCCCGCGCCGATCACCTGGCTGCGCAGCACGTGTCCGGTCGACGCCTCGTCGCTGATGTCCTCGCCCTCGCCGGCGCGCAGCACCTCCACGGTGCGGTGCTCGGGAACCGTGATCAGGGAGGCCACGGTGACCGCGAAGGTCTCCGCGATCGCGACGAGCGTGTCCAGCGTCGGGTTCGTCCGCGAGCGCTCAATCTTGAACAGGGTCGCTTTCGCGACGCCGCACCGCGCGCTGAGGTCCGAAAGGGACAGTCCGTGTGCCTCGCGGAGGCGACGGAGGTTCTCGGCAAGGGCGTCGGTTTGTGCGCTCATGGTCGACATCATCGCACGCGCGCCGCGGCGGCCGAGATCGGTTGTTCTCTTTTACAAGCACAGCTATAGTCTTGAAAGAACCACTCACTACGCCGCCGGGAGGCATCTGTGACCAAGGCCGTCCACTTCCAGACCGCAGACGGCAGCCGGTTCCTCGGCCGCGCGGAGGGCGACACGATCGTTACCGCCGGTCCGGCCCCCGCCGCCGGTTTCGTTCCGGCGCCGGAGAACTGGGCCGCGATCGAGACCGCCGCCGGCCCGCGGCACCGCGTCGCCGACGTCGCGCTGCTCGCGCCGGTTTCGCCGTCGAAGATCCTCGCGGTCGGGCTCAACTACCAGTCGCACGTCGAGGAAACCAGCCTCAAGCGGCCGGACGTGCCGTTCATGTTCCCGAAACTGCCGTCCTCGGTCGTCGGACCGCACGACGACATCGTGATCCCGCGCGAGGAAACCCGCCCCGACTACGAGGGGGAGCTCGCGGTCGTCATCTCCCGGAAGGCGTACCGGGTCGCCGTCGAAGACGCGTGGAACTACGTGGGCGGCTACACCGTCGTCAACGACGTGAGCGGCCGCCGCGCGCAGCTCGAAACGCCGATGAAGCAGTTCTCGCTCGGCAAGAGCTTCGACACGTTCACCCCGATGGGCGACGGCATCGTGCACCCGGATTCGCTGCCGGACAAACGGGAAGTCCGCGTCCGCACCACGCTCAGCGGCGAGCTGATGCAGGACGGGAACACGCGTCAGCTCATCTTCTCCGTCCCGGAGCTGATCGAGTACTTCACTCGCGGGGTGACGCTGCTGCCCGGCGACGTGATCGCCACCGGCACCCCGGGCGGCGTCGGCGACGAGCGCACGCCGCCGCGCTATTTGCGCGACGGCGACCTCGTCGAGGTGGAGATCGACGGCGTCGGCCGGATCGCGAACCCGGTTCGGTTCGAGGCCGGAACGGAGTCCTGATGCGGATCATCGCCGAGGGCGACAAGGGCTATGTCTACAACGGACGGTTCACCGGCCCGGTGCGGCTGGAGATGATTGTCGAGGCGCGGGAGCCGACCGAGCCCGACGTCGCGCGCGTGCACAGCGAGCGCGGCGCGGTGACCTGCTGGCATTCCCATCCCGGCGGGCAGATTCTCGTGCTGCAGAGCGGGATCGGCCGGGCCGGGGACCGCTCCGGAGTCCGCACCGGACTCCGGCCGGGCACCACGATCGTCGCCGAGAAGGACGAACCGCATTGGCACGGCGCGGATTCCGGTTCCGCCGCGGTCTGGCTCGCGTTCACCTTCGGGGTCACCGACTGGACCGAGGACAACCCGCTGGAGACCGGATGCCCGCCCCGTTGATCGGCCTGGTCGCCGACCGGAAGAAGACGACGAGCGGAGCCTGGGCCGACATCGAATCGGACACGCTGCCGCATACCTACGCGCGGGCCGTCGAACAGGCGGGTGGCGCGCCGATCCTCTTTCCCGCTCTCCGCACGCACGACGCCGGACAGTTGCTCGACACGATCGACGGCCTGTTCCTGCCGGGCGGCCGCGATCTCGACGCGTCGCTGTACAGCAGCCAGGCGCACGTCGAGAACGATCCGCCGCTGCGCGTGCGCGACGACCTCGAAATCGCGCTGGTCCGCGGAGCCCGGTCTCGCGGCATGCCGATTTTCGGCGCGTGCCGCGGTTTGCAGGTGCTTAACGTCGCGCTCGGCGGGACTCTCGAACAGCATCTGGGCGACCGGCTCGATCTGACGCCGCACCGGGACGTCGTCGGTGTCTTCACCTCGCACCGCGTCCGGGTCTCCCCCGGTTCGCGGCTCGCGGCGATGACGCCGGGCGCGGAGTTCGCGATCGCGTCGCACCATCATCAGTCGGTGCGGGAACTGGGCGCCGGTCTGGTGGCGGTCGCGCACGCGGACGACGGAACGATCGAAGCCGCCGAGACCGCCGACGGGACGTTCTGCGTTGGCGTGCAATGGCATCCCGAGGAACTGCTCGATCCAGGCGGGCTCGCGCTGGTCCGTTCGTTCGTGGACGCCGCCCGCTCGTTCGCGAGGAGCCTCGCATGACCCGCACCGCCGCCGAATGGGCCGCTGCCGCCGACCGGATGCGGTGGCCCGCGCATCTCGTGATCGAGGGCGAGCAACGCCCGGCGAACCAGACTCGCGGCCTGATCACCCCGCGTACCGGCGCCGAACTGGCGCGGATTCCGTGGGGCGGGCCCGCCGACATCGACGCCGCGGTCGCCGCCGCCCGGCGCGCGTTCGACGAGGGACCGTGGCCCCGGCTGCCGCCGAGCGAGCGCAAAGCCGTGCTGCTGCGGTTCGTCCGCCTGGTCGAAGCCCACCGCGACGAACTTGCGCTGATGGTGTCGCTGGAGATGGGCAAGCCGATCACCCAGTCCTGGACGATCGAACTGCGCGCGGTGCTCGCCACCTACGCCTACTACGCGGAACTCGCGGACAAGGAACCGGACGAGATCGCGCCCACCGGCGAGGACGCGCTGGCGCTGGTCACCCGCGAGCCGGTCGGCGTCGTCGGGGTGGTGACGCCGTGGAACTTCCCGCTCACGCTGTCGGCGTGGAAGATCGCGCCCGCGCTCGCCGCCGGATGCACGGTGGTGCACAAACCGGCCGATCTCACCCCGCTGTCGGCCGTGCGGATCGGGGAACTCGCGCTCGAAGCGGGCCTACCGCCCGGGGTGCTCAACGTGGTGCCGGGCCCCGGGTCCTCGGCGGGACGGCGGCTGGGCGAACATCCAGCGGTCGACGCGCTGGCCTTCACCGGGTCGACCGCGGTCGGCCGCGAGTACCTGCGGTACGCGGCCGGATCGAACCTCAAGCGCACCTGGCTCGAACTCGGCGGCAAATCGCCGAACATCGTCCTTCCCGACGCCGACCTCGGCCAGGCGGCCGCGACCGCCGCGTGGGGCATCACCTTCAACGCCGGGCAGATGTGCACCGCGCCGTCGCGGCTGGTGGTGCACGAGGCGATCGCCGACGAGGTCCTCGACGGCGTGGTGCGCGCGTGCGCCGGCTACCGGCCCGGGGATCCGCTCGACCCGGAGACCGTCATGGGGCCGCTCGCTGCCGCGCACCGGGTCGCGGAGGTCGACGCGCACGTCACGCGGGCCTACGCGGACGGGGCCACCGCAGTCCTCGACGCCCGAGGCGACCGCGCCGGTGCGTATTACGGGCCGGTGGTGTTCACCGATGTCGCTCCTTCGTCGGCGCTGGCCCGCGAAGAGGTGTTCGGCCCGGTTCTGGCGGTGCAACGGGTGCGTTCCGAGGAGGAGGCGGTGCAGGTGGCGAACGACAGCGACTACGGACTCGCCGCCGGGCTGTGGACGCGCGACGCGGCCAAGGTGCACCGGCTCTCGCGGCGGCTGCGCGCGGGGACGGTCTGGGTGAACTGTTACGAGGAGGGCGATCTCACCGTCCCGTTCGGCGGGTACAAGCAGTCCGGCAACGGCCGGGACAAATCCCGCCACGCGATCGACAAGTACACCGAGCTGAAAACGACCTACGTGCGGCTGTGATCCGCGGACACGATCCCGCGGCCGCATTGTGCTCGCGCACAACGACTTCGGCTGCCGCCGGGACGCAGAATAGGACCGATTCGGCACTGCTCGAGGAGGAGCTGGCAATGGCGGAGCGGAACTGGTGGCGGACGGTTCTCGGCGAATACCCGACCGGAGTGGCGATCATCGCGTCGCTCGACGCCGAGGGCGCGCCCGCGGGAATGGTCGTCGGCACTTTCACCGCGGTGTCGGAGGATCCGCCGCTCGTCGGTTTCATGGCCGCGCGGTCGTCGTTCACCTGGAGCGTCGTGCGCGGCCACGGCCGGTTCGTCGCCAATGTGCTCGGGCACGGGCACGAAACCCTGTGCCGCTCGTTCTTCGCGAAAACGGACCGGTTCGCCGCGGGCGATTGGCGGCCGACGCCGTCCGGTCCCCGGCTGGCCGACGCGCTCGCCTGGTTCGACTGCACGATCCGCGACGTGCACGCGGCGGGCGACCACGACATCGTCGTCGCGGAAGTGACGGAATTCGGCGTCGGCGACCGCGCGGCGGGAATGCCGTTGCTTTTCCTCAAAGGCGGTTACGGTTCGTTCAGCGCGTCCCCGGAGCACTTCGACGCGCAGCAATTCGTGGACCGGGTCCGCGTCGCCGACGACTGGTCCGGTCCCGTCGAGCAGTTCGCCCGGGACCACGGCGTGACCGCGCTGCTCGCCACCGTCGCCGGGGATTCGGTGTGCGTGCTCGCCGGTTCCGGACCGCACGCCGGCGCCCGGATGACGTTCCCGTTCGCCGCGCCGGTGGCCATCACGCTCGCCGCGTGGGGCTCCGACGAGCAGTACCGGGGTTGGCTGGAGAACGCCCGCCACCTCGTCGGCGCGGTCGACCGCCCCGGGCTGGAACGGATCGTGCGCCGGGTGCGCGAGCGCGGTTACGCCTTGTCCCACGGAGCGTTGATGGGCGCCGAGTTCGACCGCGTCGTCACTGATCCGTCGACCACCCGCGCCGAACTGTCTCGCCTGTGGACGGAGACGCATCGGGAAACGGTGCACGCCCTCCAGCGCGAGGACGACCACCGCACCGCGACCTCGCTCCAGCTGCCGGTGCTCGACGACGCCGGCCGCGCGATCATGGAGCTCGTGGTCGAGGGTTTCGCCTCGACGGACCTGGAACGTCTCGTCACCGCCGCCAAACGGACGGCGGCGACGCTCGTCGCGGTGCCCGCCTGAGCCGGGTGTCAGGCGCAGGACTTGCGGATGACGGAGTTGATCCGCGCCCCCTCGGACCGGCTCACCGGATGCTGCGGAGTGCTGAAGCTCCGGACCGCCTCGCCGTCGGGGTCCGGAAGGTGCGCGTTGAGCGCGGTGCATTGCCGGACCACCCGTTGCGGGAAGAAAGGCAGTTCCTGCAACGACTTCAGCCCGTGCTGGACCAGATCGCTCTGCACACCGGCCATTCCGAGCGTGGCGGACGCCTTTCCGTCAGTGCTGTCCGGGTTCTCCGCGAACCCCCGCATCCAGCTCGGCAGGTACTTCGGGTCCGCTTTGATCCGAGGCGGCATCGGGCCGGACTCCTCCGACGCGGGCGCGGAGGACGAGGTCGAAGGCGACGGCGATGACGATGACGGAGCGCTCGCCGGGCCGCTGGCGATCGGGGGCGGCGCGGGCGGAGAGCCGCAGGCCGCCAGTGCGCACAACGCAACCGCGGCACCGGCGACCATGAGGCAACGCATTCCGACGACGTGCGACGACATGTTCCGCTCCCGGGTTGGCTCAAAGCTCATCGGCGGAGACGGTGCCATGCCGTGGCGGGAGGGGTCCCGGGATCACCACGCCACGCGGCCCTCGTCGTCGAAGAAGCCGCCCGTTTCGGCGTCGTCGCCCACAGTCGCCCAGTGCACCGACGCCCGCGCGCCCTCCTCGGTGGTCCGGACGCCTTTGAAGTTGTTCAGATCCGTCGCCACATAGCCCGGCGTCACCGCGTTGACCTTGATGTGCGCGAGTTCGGGGTCGTCGAGGAAAGCGTTGGCGTACTTGACGGTCAGCATGTTCACCGCGGCTTTCGCGGCCGAGTACACAAAGGACTCGTGCGACCGCGCGAACATCGAGCCCGGCTCGGTGGTCTTGGCGAACATCGCCGAATCGCTCGCGACGTTCACGATCCGGGCCGAGCGGGAGCGGCGCAGCAGCGGCAGCATCGCGTGGATCACCCGCACGAGCCCGAAAACGTTGGTCTCGAACTCCGGGTGCATGTCGTCGGCGGTCACTTCGACCGCTGGTTTGCGGATCAGCATTCCGGCGTTGTTGACCAGGACGTCGAGGCGGCCGTACTCGCGCTCCACCAGCGCGGCGGCCTCGTTCACCGACGCGTCGTCGGCGATGTCGATGCGGAGTGGGCGCACGTTTAGCCCGGCTGAGGCCAGTTCCTTCGCCGCGCTCGTCCCCTTTTCGAGGTCGCGGGCGCCGAGCAGCACCGTCCGGCCGCGTTCGGCCAGCTGGCGGGCGGTGGCGAGGCCGACGCCCTTGTTCGCGCCGGTGACCAGCGCGATGGTTTCCGTGGACATGCTCTCCGTCCTCTCGTGCCCTGGGCACGTACGATGAGAAGTGAAAGTACCCCTACACTTTAACCGTAGGGTTCCTACGGTTGTCAATCGAGGGAGGCGGGATGGAACCGGACCTGCCGAGCAAGCGGCCCAAGCGCGCCGACGCGCGGCGCAATTTCGACGCGCTGGTCGGTGCCGCCAGGGAAGCCTTCGAGGAGCAGCGGGCGCAGACGTCGCTGGAGGACGTCGCCCGCCGCGCCGGGGTGAGCATCGCCACGCTCTACCGCAACTTCCCGACCCGCGAGGACCTGGTGGAGGAGGTCAACCGCGAGGCGGTCGAGGCACTGTGCCGGGCCGCGGACGACGTCGCGGACCTCGAACCGTGGGACGCGCTCGCGACGTGGCTCCGGCGGTTTGTCGAGTACATCGGCACGAAGCTGGCGTTCGCCGAATCGCTCAACCGCACCACCGACGGGTTCCAGGCCTGCCGCCGGGCGATGCGGCAGGCGGGCGGGCCGCTGCTGGTGCGGGCACAGGAGGCCGGTGCCGCACGTCCGGAATCGTCCATCGACGACGTTCTGCGGATGATCTCCGGGATCACAGCTGTCGAGTATGTCGACGAGGCGCAGCGGGAGCGGGTGTTCCAGTTCGCACTGGCCGGGCTGCGGGCCGCCTAGGTTTCGTAGGCCAGCAGGTACAGGTACGGCTCCGCGTAGCCCGCGATCAGCCAGCCACCACCGTCCGTGGCGCGGGCGGCTTGGTCGGTGAGCGTCATGGCGGGTTCGGCGGGCCACCACTCGGGGGCGCTCTCTGCGGGCACTTGCCAGCCCGTGGCGAGATAGACCGCGTCCGCGCCGAGGCCGAGGCGGTCCTGGAAGGCCAGCGCGGCGGCCCGGCTGAGCTGCAGCCGCGCGTAGGCGATCGCGTAGTCGATGCCGGGGGCCGGCCGCCAGCGGTGGAATTCGACGTCCGCGGTTTCGGCGGGCAGCGGCGTGCCCAGCGCGGACTCGGCTTGCCGTCGCTTCACTTGTTCAAGTCCTCCGAGGCGTTCGCCCCGGCTTCGGCGCCCACCACTTCACCGCCGCCGGCACCGACGTCCGCGCCGAGATGGCCGCCGAACCGGCCGCCGACGTAGCCGCCCGCTGCCCCGCCGGCGACATCACCGGCGACGATGTCGGCTCCGGTGCGCGCGAGATGGTCCCTGACCGGCACGGGGGCGGCGCGGGATCCCCACATCGCGCGCGGATCGGTGTTGGCCTGCGTGACCGGGACGGTGGCGCTGTTGATCGCGAACGGGCGGCCGGGCAGTCCCGCAGCGGCGAGCCGCACCTTGAGTTCCGCCGGGATCGGGCGGCCGGACCTGCCGAACGGTTTGGGGTCGAAGTCCCAGAAGTCGTAGAAGTGCATCGTCCCGGTGAACGTCCACGCGCCGGTCCGCTGCACCGTCACCTGCCCGTCGTAGTAGATCGTGAAGTTGCCGAGGGTGCCGTTGGTCTGCGCGCCGCCCCATCCGGTCACGTGGACGTCGCTGGTGCCGCCGCCCGCCGTGACCAGCCCGTGCACGATCGTCATGAACGCGGCGCTGCGCCGGATGTCGACGATCGGGTTGCAGTCCGCCATTTCCGCCGGGGTGAGGGTGATCGGCGTGCCGACGTCGTCCATGTAGTGGTTGAGGAACCGGCGCGGCAGCGGATGGTCGAACGAGGCGAGCCAGGCCCGCCGTTCGAGCCACGTCGCGCGGCGCAGATAGACCAGGCCGTCCGGCGGTTGCGCGACGTGGGCGAGTTCGTGCGTCATCAGCCGCCGGTCGAACCGGGATTCGCCGGGGGCGAGGAAGATGTCCGCGCCGTGGGTCGCGGCGCGGGCGCCGAGTCGTTGCGCGAACACGCCGTCCTCGGGACGGTCGTGGACGCGGGCGGCGGCGATGCCGGGGCCGAGGAGGTGCGCGGCGGGTCTCAGCACCTCGTCCGGCACCCGGTGGCCGGGTCCCTCGGCCAGCGGTGACCGGGGGCCGGAGTCCGCGACGAGAGGGAGATCCGCGGCCGGGACGGGCGTCTTGCCTGCGACGGCTTCGGCGCGGGTTTCCGCTGGGTGGTCAGCGGGAGCGATCCCGGCCGGCGGGCGCGAGTGCACCCGGACCTGGCTGAGGTCCCATCCGTTTCGCGCGGTCTCGGCCGGGCCGCGCTGCTCCCCCGACGGAGGCAGCGCCTGGATCGCGGCGCTCTGGCGAATGAAGGCACGGGTCACGGCCGCGAGCGTGCGCGGCGGCCGTCACCGGGGCGTCACCCCGCGGCCGGCGGGCCGGAGCACCCGGCCCGCCGCGCGGTCAGAACGGTTTGGTCGGCAGGTATTTGCCGTCCAGGGTGATGACGGCGCGCTCGCCGCCCTCGGGGTCGGGCACCTTCTTGACGTCGAGCTTGAAGTTGATCGCCGAGATGATGCCGTCGCCGAACTGTTCGTGGATCAGGGCTTTCAGGGTCGTTCCGTAGACCTGGAGGATCTCGTAGAAGCGGTAGATCGTCGGATCGGTCGGCACCCGGTCCGGGAGCGAACCGCGCACCGGGACGGTCTGCAGCAGCAGCGCCGCGTCGTCGCCGAGGTCCAGCAGGGCGGCCACCGCCTTGGCGGATTCCTCGGGCAGCGGATGCTGGCCGAGGACGGCGGCGGTCGTGAACACCGCCGACAGGCCGGACGCGGCGGCGATCTCCTCCCAGGTGAGGTTCTTGCGGATTTTGGCTTCCACGGCTCTCGCCGCCAGCGCCGCGCGGGCGGCCGGGTCGAACTGGGCGTGCACCATGCTCGGTGAGTCCTTTCCTCGAAAGGCCTTGGCGGTAAATGGATCCCGCGAGATCCACCATGCCCGAACGCGGCGCGCGGTCCAAGGTCCGCCCGCGAGGACGGCGGCAGGATAAAGTGCAGCCGGAACGAGGGAGGGCGATGACGGCAGGCCAGCAGCAGATGCGATCCGCTGTCCTCGCCCGGGCCTGGCAGCGGATTCCGGGGGTCGAGGTCCTCTCCGCGGGCGACGGCGGGCCGCTGACCCGCACCGTCAAGAAGATCATCGATCCGCTGGTGGTCCGCACCGCCGCGCGGCCGAGGCTGGGCCGTCCGCTGCTGGACCCGGCCGCCGCCGCGGAGGTGACTGAGCTGCTCCTGGCCGACTCGGCCCGGCTGCGCGCCACCGCCGCGTGGTTCACGCACTTGAAGCGACAGCGGCGGGCCCTGCGCATCACCGCGGGAAACGTCCAGGACGTCTGCTTTCCCCTCGCCTACGAACTCGCGACGGGCTTCGGCATGCCGGACGCCGCCGCGCCGGAGCGGGCCGCGGCGACGCTGCGCGAATGGCACGGCGAGGACGGCACGGCCGGGGTAGACCAGTTGAGCGGCTACTTAGCCGATCCCCGCACCGCCGCCGACCTCACCGCCGAATTGCGCCGCCGCTGGCACTCGACGCCGCACAGCCCCGTGGCGGCCGACTTCGTCGCCCTGCTCGACGCCGTCGTCAACGGTTTCCCCGACGACGCCTGGCAAGCGCTCGCCGACACCCCCGCCGGGCACGCGTTCGGCCTCGCGCTGCGCCAACCGGGCGGTACCGCCTTGCTCGCCCGCGCCGTCGGCGAGGTTTCCGGGCTGCCCGCCCCGGATCTCGGCCTTCAGCGCGGCGAACGCACCGCCGTGCCGCCGCTGAACCAGCGCGACGAAACCGGCGGCGAGCTTCTCGAACGCAGCATCGAACGACGCGTACGAGCGACGCTGCGCCGCGCCGGACCGGGTGCCATCGCAGACCTCGTCGACGAAGAACTCAGCCGGACGGCCGCCGGATTCGGGCTCGGATCGCCTGTGCTGGCAACGTGTTTCGTGCTCGGCGTCGTCCTCTCCCCCGCGCTTCGCCCGCTCGACGGCACGGACTCCGGCGACCTTCCCGAGTTCGCGCGGCGGCTCAACGCCCAGATCTCGCGGGAGGGCTATGTGCTGTACGCGCGCCGGGCACTGGCCGGGTCGACGCCGCTCACCGCGCATCCGGACCCGGAGATCCTGCGCGAGCTGCGCGAGTTCGCGAAGCGGTTCCTCGCCCGGCTGTGGGTGCGGCTGCACGGCTTCGACGTCAGCGGCGAGGTCCCCGCCGCCGCGGCCGACATCCGGGACCTCCTCACCGGGGTCGTCCGGTCGACCTCGCTGGACCTGCGGACGAAGGTGCGGCGCGCGCTCGTCGCCAGCCTGCCCCGGCTGGAGGCCGCCTCGTGACGCATCCGGTGCACACCCCGGTCCTCGCCGCGGACGGCGGCCTGATCCGCTTCGCCCTGGCCGATCTGCTCATCGGCGCGGTGCCGTCGATGCGGATCGAACTCACCGACGCCGGCGCGGCCGAACCGTGGCTGACCAGGCTGGTCGGCACCGAAGCCAGCTTGACCGCGCTCCGGGGCGGGCACGTTGACGTCCCCGCCCGGCCGGAGCTGGCCCGCCTCGCGTTCCTGCTGTGGGCCCGGCGCTGGTGGCCTGCCAGCCCGACGCTCGGCATCCCGGCACTCGACCCGGCGCTGCTGGACTTCGAAGCGGCCATCGCGACGGCGGCGGTCGAGGACGTCGCCGAAGGCCTGCTGGACGGATTCGAGGCCAGCGCGGCGGAGCTGTTCGACCAGGCGACCGGGCTGTTCGCGGCCGCTCGGCCGGTAGCCGAGGAAACCCGTCGGCTGTGCACGCAGCTTTCGGCCTGGTTCGACGGCCAAGACGACCTCGTCCACGCCGAAGCCGCGGCGGAGCTGGCGGCGCGCTTGGAGTCCGTCACGCCTGATCAGCGCGCGTACGCCTTGGCCGCGGGCACCGGTCCCACCGGGTCCGGCGAGGGTGTGCTGGCCGAGGGGCGCGCGAGTGTCGACTGGGCTCGGGTGCCGCCGGGCGTTCTGGACGCCGCCGAGGACACGGTGACCTGGCGGATCGTCGCGACCCGGACCGCCGCCCGGCTGGAGGTCGAGGTCGCCGGGGCGCTCAACGACGCGGCCCTCACCGCCGCCGCGACCCACGACGGCGAGCCGTTCGCCGAGGTCTCCCTGCAGCTCGGCAGCGAAGGCTTCGCCGGGGCGGTTGACCTGGACGAGGCCGGGGCCAGGTTGGCGGCGATGCCTTCTGCGAGCCTCGGTCTCGTCGTCGGAGTGGCCGGGCCGGACGTCGAAGGGACCACACCGGAGGACCGGGCCGAGGTGGTTTCCCTGGTGCGCGCCCGCGAGGCGCGGACTCTGGCGGAACGAGCCGCGGGCAGAGCCGTCGACGAGGAGTTCTGACGTGCTCGTCGGCTTGCCGCCGCCCATCGAGCCGCCGGACCGGCCGCTGCCTCCGGAGCTGCCCGACTCGGTTTCGCACGGCTACAACTGTCGTTGCGTCGCAAGGCATTTCGGCCTCGACCCGGCAGCTTACCGGGAGTTGCCCACGTGCGCGCTGACCGAAGCCGAGTACCACGCTCTGCTCGCCGAAGCCGTCGCGGTCCAGACCGAGGCGAAACGGCTCGCTGCCGCGCGGGACGTCGCCGGTGCGCAGCGGGCTTACGCGCGGATGCGGCAGCTCGCGCAGCAACTCGACCGGACGAGCCTCGAACTCGCCGCCGTCAGCGACCTGGCCACTGTCTGTTATTCGGCGGGCGATCTCCGCAATGCCCGGCAATGCGCGGAAGCCGTGCTCCAGGTCTTCACCGTGAGCACCGCCGCCATCGTCCACTTCGGACAGTACGCCGAGCTGCGGATGATCGAGGGTTCGCGCGAGGTGGCGGAACGCGTCCTCATCTCACTGTCCACTGAGGAGGGTGACCTCGACCGGGCGCGCGAGCTACTCGCCGATCAGCGGCGTCGCGCGGCGTTCCGGAAGACCGCCGAGCCCGGCCAGTTCCCGCGCGAACAGCTCGACCCGCACGGTGCTGACGAACTGGAGCTGCGCATCCTCGAAGTACGCGTGCAGGTGGCCGCCGGGGACCCGGCCGGTGCGCGCGACGCGATCGACGGAATCCTGACCGACCTGGCCGAGATCGCGGACGTCGACGAGGTTCGCGGCCAGGTGGCGTCGCTGCAGGCGATGGCGCGGGCCGAGCGCGTCCGGATCCGCCAGGCGGGCGGCGAAGAAGCAGACGCGACGGCCGATCTGCTGCGGCTCACCGTCGGCGGCGATGGCCCGGCGGCGGCGAAATTCGCCATCGCGCTCGCGGAAACCCGGGCGTTCGACGGGGATCTGCCCGGCGCGATCGTCACGGCACGGGACGACCTCGCCGCCGCAGGGGTGACCGGCGATGTCGCGGAGGCGAGCTACGCGCTGGGCACGTTGTTGCTGTTCGCGGGCGACGTCCGGCAGGCCCGGGACCAGTTCGAGCACGCTGGGAAGCTGTGGGCGGCCAACGGCGACGCTCCGGGCGCGCGTCGGCTCGCAGCGGCGCTCGTCCAGTGCGCGGCGGGCGAGGAAGACTGGCCGGCGGCGGAAGAACACGCGGCCCGGCTCCGGGAGGCGGCCCGCGAGTCGGGCGAATGGCTGGAATGTCTGCGAGCCGACTACCTCTCGGCGACGATCCGCCACGCCTGCGGCGAGAATCCGCTCGACTTGTTGCTGCCGGTAGCCCTCGCCGCGCAGGAGTACCGGTTCGCGTTCGCGTCGGCCTCGGCGCGCGTCGCGTGGGCGAACAGCGTCGCGGGCCCGGCGACGGAACTGCTGATGGTCCTGCTGGCCCAGCACGGGGAAACGCGGCTGCTGGCGGAGCTGATCGAGCGGGCGTGCGCGGTCGGGGCGTACCCGGAGGACCGTTCGCTGAACCTGACCGGCGCGCTTCCCGCGTTGGCACCGCCGGTCCAGGACGGTCGGCTTCCGTTGGCAGCACTGGGTTCGGTCACCTCGTCGCTGCCGCTGCGGCTCGCCCCGCCGCCCGGGCTGCGCTGGTCGCCGTCCTCGCCGATGGAGCTGGACGGCTGGTCCCGGCTGGCCGCCGAACGGTACCGGATGCCCTTGCCCGAGACGGGCGTCGTCGAGACCTGGCCCGCCGCCGAACCCGGCCGCGAGACCGTTGTCCTGCGCTACGCCGACGCCGGGCACACCTACCTCAGCTGGCGCAGCACCAGCGACCTCGACACCGTCCACGCCCACCCGGTCCACGCCGACCTCGTCGCAACAGCTCGCGGGCTCCTCGCCGAGGCTTCCCCGACGCCGCGCGAAGGCGAGCGGGTCGCCGACGCCGTCCGTCGTTCGCTCGACGCCTTCGGCAGCTTCGCCGCGGAGCAACACCTCGCCCGCGTCCTCGCGCTCAACCTCCTGCCCGCCGATCTCGTCGCCCACCTCCGGCGCGCGGCGGCCAACGGACAGCGTCCGCTGCTGCGCATCCAGCCGTCCCCCGCGCTCGCCGCGGTCCCGTGGGGCCTGCTCGCCCTGCCCGACCGACGCCCGGACCACGCGCACGGGCCGGACACCTGCTTCGACAGCGACACGCGGATCCTCGACATCGCCGACGTCTCCCTCCTCGCCCCCGTCGGCATCCCGCGCCGCGCGCCGTCCCCGCCCGGACCGCCGGTCTACCTGCTCGACCCGCGCATCCCCGGCCAGAGCGCGTTCGGCGAGCTGGGTTCCGTGCTGGGCAAGCAAAACGCGACCTCCCCGCTGATCCGACACCTCGACGCGCGCATCGCCGCCGGCCCCGTCCGGCCCGCCGCGTCCCAGGGGCTGGACCTGGTCCGCCGCACCGACACCGACCGGCGGCTCCTCGCCGAACTGCTGGCCGAACCGTGCTCGCGGCTGGTGTTCGCGGGCCACGTCAGCCGCATCCAGGACGAGCACGGCGCGCAGACCGCGCTGCACCTGTCGTGTGCGGCGGACCTGCCCGGCACCGCCGCGCCGATCGGAGCGCACCGGCCGTTCACCGCGGCCGACCTGGCATTGTCCGAAGTGGACGCCATGCCGGCGCGAGTCGCGCTGATCGGCTGCGCCAGCGCGAGCGACTTCGGCCTGCCCGAACCGTTCGGCGTGCTGCTCGCCGCCGTGGCGGCCGGGGCGGGACTGGTCGCCGCGACGGTGTGGGCGCTGCCGACCTCGGCCGCGACGCCGGGCGCGGACCCGATGGCCGAGCTGATCATCGCGGTCGACACCGCACTCGCCGGGCCGGACCCGGTCAGGGAGCTGTGCGGGTGGCAGCGGGAGCGGCTCGCGCGCTGGCGCGAACGGCCTGAGCCAGCGGGGTCGCCGGTCTTCTGGGCGGCGCTGACCTGCCTCGATGCCACCGACGACGGCGAAACCTGGGTTCGGTAGCAGCCCGCGCCGCCGACGCTGTGTGCAGCACACCAGCACAGCGAAAGGCGGCACCCGATGTTCAAGAAGATCCGCGACAAGATCAACGAAGCGACCCAGCAGGGCATGGCGCGCGGCGCGCAGGACTTCCAGCAGCACGCCGAGCAGTTCCGGCAGGCCGCCGCCGCGCAGGGGCACGACATCACGCCGCAGCTGCCGACTCCGCAGCTCGCCGCGCAGGCGTTCCGCAACGTCGCGGCCGACCCGGACATGGCGGCCTTCCTGGCGCTGCCGATGCCGGAGCAGCTGCGCCAGCAGCAGGAACTCCAGGCCTACGGCACCGAACTGCGCCAGCTGTACGACACCGGCGAGAAAGCCACCCTCGTGATCAGCGCGCTGGAGCCGACCGGACGGACGGTCGCCGGGCAGGCGCAGTACACCGCGACCCTCGACGTCACCCGCGCCGACGGCATGATGTACCAGACCGTCCGGCCGCTGATCGCCCCGCAGGCGACGATCCAGCAGTACGCGCCCGGCACCCGGCACGAGGCCCGGCTCGATCCCGCCGACCCGGCCAAGGTCGCCGTGTTCGGCCCGATCGACTAGGCGGCCGCGGTGTTCAACTCCTTCGCGTTCGGGCTGCCGGACGAGCCTCGGCAGGTGCGCGGGGCGAACCGGCGGCTGTGGCTGTTCGGGATCCCCACGACGCTCGCCTGGGCGGTGGCCGGCTGGTCCGGCGCGCTCGGGCTGCTGGACAACTTCCGGCTGATGTCGCTGAACCGCGTCGGCGCGTGGGGGGCCGACGAGGGGCCGACGGCTTCGCTCGTGCTGTTCTTCAGCTTTTCGGTGACGGTGGCGTCGTCGCTGGGCTTCGCGATGGCGTGGAGTGGCGGAATGTCGTTGCGCCGCATGGGGATCGGCTTCCAGGCTAGTTCGCTGGCGGCGGCTCTCGGAGTACTGCTGGGCAGCGGTGTCGCGGCCCCGTCGTGGACGCCGCCGGAATCGGTAGGCGAACGGCTTCCGTCCCCTGGTGGTGGCAAGGCCGAGCCGTGGTCCGACGTGGACTGGGTGGTCTACTACGAGCCGTATCTGGTGCCCGCGGTGGCCGGGCTGATCACGATGACCCTGATTGTGGTGCTGCTGCGGTCTTTCCTGCGCGCGGCCGAGGATGACGACCGTGAGCAGGGGCTGCTCCATTGCGGTCTCCAGGCGACCGGGCTCGTCACCCGGGTGGAGTTCACGAACGTCTGGGTGATGGGGAATCCGCGGTTCACCGTCCAGGTGCGGTTTCCCACCGCGACCGGCGAGCGCGAGGTCGTCGCCACGATGATCACGTCGATGTTCCAGGCTCCGTCCGAGGGGTCCGAGGTGCGCGTCCGCTACGACCCGCAGGACCCGAAAGCCGTTCTGGTGGAACCGATTTCCCGTTGACTGCCGAAAAGGGAGTGCTTCCATGTCAGCCGCGCGAACGATGGTGTCCGGGTTCCTGGCCGGCATCGTCATCGGGGCGACCCTGTGCTCGCTGGTCGTCGGGATCATCGTCGAGAGTGTTCCGTTGTTCGTCGCCGGGCTGGGGATTCCGCTCGGGTACGGCCTTCTCTTGCACCTCAGCCGGATCCCGCGCCGCTTCCGGGAAGCGGCGGTGGTGCCGACGGTGGCGGTCGCGCGGATCGAAAGCCTGCGCGCCGGCGGCACCGAAACGGGCGATCTCCCGCTCGACCTCGTCCTCACGGTGGCGCCGGACGGGGCTCCGCCGCATCGCGTGACGGCGTCCCACACCGTCAACCTGGTCGATCTCCCGAGCTACCGCAAGGGCGACGTCCTGGTGGTCTCCTACCCGCCGGACCGGCCCTGGAAGGTCGAAATCCTGTCCGACCCGACGCCGGAATGGCAGCGCCGGGCGGCCGAGGCGGTCATCGAGCCCGCGCACGAGTCCACTTTGGTCCATCCGCCGCCGGAGGGCTGTGTGACCGGTGTCCTCACGCTGATCGGGCTGCTGCTGGGCGCGGGCGCCGTCCTCGGGCTCTTCCGCGTCGAACTGTTCACGCCGGAGCCCAGCGCGCCCGAACCGCCGGTCTCGTCCACCGTGACCTCCTCCGGCTCCGCTACCGTCGACGTCGACCAATCGTTGCTGGACAACGGAGAACTGCGCCGAGTCATCGACACGCTAGCCCAGAACACGGACGTCTCGCACACGCTCACCGCGGTCGTCCAGGAACACCGGCTGTCGGTGGTCTTCGCGCCGACCGACGTCCACGTCCCGCGGTTCGACCTGCGCGCCCTGCCGGTCGACACCATCCCCGGTTTGGTGCGGAAAGCCTTGCGGACGCTCGATGTCGGCACCCCGCAGACCTGGCAGGTCACGGCGGTCCAGCTGCCGTCCGGGCAGACCGTCCGCGTCACGGTGACCGGTCCCAAGGGCAGTGCTTCGCTCGCGGGATGATCACCCGGCCAAGCCCAGCGAGGCGCCCAGCAGCAAAAGCCCTTTAGCCGTCCGCGGATCCGCGCCGGTCAGGGTTGCGACGCGCGACAGGCGGTTGTCCACCGTATTTGGGTGCACATGCAGTTTCCGCGCGGTTTCGCGGCGGTTGAAGTCGGTGTCGAAGTACGTCCGGAGCGTCGTCGTCAGGTCCGGCTCGCCGCTCAGCCGCGCCGCGAGCGCACGCAGTTGCGGGGTCGCCGCGCTGTCGTGGTTCAGCTGGTATTCGAAGAGGTGATCGGAGAGCACCGCGACGGTGCCGGGCACCGAGTTCAGCCGCAGCAGCCGTTCCGCTTCCGCCACTGCGGCGGGAATTTCGGCCAGCCCGTCCGCGTGCGCGAACGCGCCGGTGATCTCCACGCCGGTCGTCTGGCTCGCGCGCGGAACGGCCTGGCGCGCCCCGGTCAGCGCCTCCGTACTGTCCGAAGTGGACGGTATCAGCAGGAGCCCGCCGTCCGGGTCCAACGCGGCCAGCACATCCCCGGACAGCTCCCGGTGCAGATGCTGCAGCAGCAGCCGCGCCTTCCGCTGCCCGGCCAGATGGCGGCCGACCGCGTCGCCGATCGAATCCGCCGGGTCCGCGGCGAACCGCAGGGCCAGCACGCCGTAAGCCGGGGCGAGCCGGACGTCGGCCGGTTCCGGGACCGGCTCCCCCGCCGCCAGCCGCCGGACCAGCGCCCGCGCCGCCTCGCGTTGCTCCTGGTCGGCAGTCTGAAACTCCTTCTGGTGCGCCTGCACGGCCGCGTTCAGCACCCGGTGCAGGCAGTTCAGCAGCACCGCGGTCGTCTCGCCGGGCGGCGCACCGCCGGAAAGGTCCTGGATCTCCGCCCAGATTTCCTCGGCCGCCAGCAGGTACGCGTGCACGAAATCGCTGACCGGCAGTCCCTCCGCACCCCGTTCCCGGCCTCGCTGGCGGAACAGCTCGAGTTCGTCCTCGCGCGGTTCGCTGCCCTCCCGCATCGCGCGCGCGAACATCCGGCCGAACTCGCGGAGCGTGTGCGCCATGTGCAGGTGCAGATGTGCCGGCACCTGGCCCCGGTAGTGCGTGGAGGTTTCGACGTACCGGCGGATCGTCCGCTCGCCCACCTTCGGCAGCCGGTGCTCGAAGCTGCGCCACGACAGCTGTGACATGTCACAGCACAGTAGCCGAAAACCTGGGCAATGTGCGCTACCACCTGGGCTGACCAGCGGCGACAGTTGGGGTTGTGTCCATGACCGCGATCACAGGAGGCCCGGACCCCATGCGCTGCGAGCCGCTGTTCCGCCCGAAATCGGTCGCCGTGGTCGGCGTCTCCGCGACCACCGCGCTCTCGTGGGGACGGATCGCGCTGGAGCGGCTGCTGCGCGGCGGCTACCGCGGCGAGGTCTTCGCGGTCTCGCGCGGTCCGCTCGAACTGCCTGGCGTGCGCACGGTCGGCTCGCTCGCGGAGATCGGGTACGGGCCCGACCTCGTGGTCCTCGTGACCCCGGCGGAAACGGTTCCGGCGCTCGTCCGGCAGGCCCGCGAACTCGGTTCCGGCGCGGTCGTCGTCTTCGCGGCGGGCTTCGCCGAAGGCGGCAACACCGCGCTGGAGGACGAGTTGCGCGAGGCGGCGGGCGACCTGCCGGTGCTCGGCCCGAACTGCCTGGGCGTGGTGAGCCATCCGGCCGGCGTGCAGCTGTCCACCACCATCTTTCTCGACCGCGAACGTGTGCCACCCGGTCCGATCGCGATCGTCACGCAGAGCGGCGCGATGGGTTTCGTGCTCGCGGACCTGCTCGAACAGGCCGGAATCGGCTACTCCTACTACGCGAGCGTCGGGAACGAAGCCTGCCTCTCCAGCAACGAAATCGGCAGGTACCTGCTCGATCAGCCGGACGTCGAGGTGCTCGTGCTCTACCTCGAAGGCGTGCGCGACGCGGACGGTCTCCGCGCGCTCGGGCGGCAGGCCCGGGAGGCGGGCAAGACGGTGGTGGCGCTCGCGGTCGGCAGCAGCGCCGCCGGTCGGCAGGCTGCCTTGTCGCACACTGCTGCCGTCGCTGGTGATCACTTCCTGCTCGCCACGCTGTGTCGGCAGGAAGGCATCCACCTGGTCACCGACGACGACCAGCTCGTGGACGCCGTGCTCTGCGCCCGAAAAGGCACGACGCTGCCGCCTGCGCCCCGGCTGGCCGTGCTCACGATGTCCGGCGGCGCGGGCGGCATCCTTGCCGACAACCTGACCGCGCTGGGTGTCCGGATCCCGCCGCTGTCCGACGCGACGCGCGCGAAGCTCGCCGAGGTCGGCGGTGTCGAGGCAGCGGACGAGAACCCGGTCGATCTCGGCGGCAACATCGACCGCTGGATGGGCCGGGTCGGCGATCTCCTCGGTGCGCTCGACGAAGACCCGGAACTCGACGGCGTCGTGCTCTACCTGACGTTCGGCGACCGCTTCCCGGAGGCGTACCACCGGCTGGCCGCGGCCGCCGCCGAGATGCGGACCCCGACGTGGTTCGTCTGGGCCTGCGCACCGCCCGGCGAGCTGGCGAAGGTCGGGCGGCCGGACACCGTGCTGCCCAGCATCGGCGCGCTCGTGCGGCGGCTTCGGGTGCTTGTCCCGGACCGCGTCCCGGAAGCGGTGCAGCGGCTTGGGGCCGATAACCGTCCAGTGTGGACAGAGCTGCGGGCCATCCCGCTGCTGGAGAGCGCTGGGATCCGGCACGTCGACACCGTCGCCGGGATCGATCTCGCCGAGGCAGCACGGGGCTGGCCGGAACCGTATGTGGTCAAGGGCGACGCCGCCGACGTGCCGCACCGGGCCCGCGCTGGGCTGGTCCGCGTCGGCGTCAACTCGGCGGAGCTGCCCGCGGTGCTGGACACGCTCCGGGCCCGCCTGGACGAGGTTTCCACCGACCCGGACCGCACCCTCGTCGTGCAGCCGCTGCTGCCGCACACCGAGGAACTCGCCCTGGGCGCGACACGGGATCCGTTGTACGGCACCGCAATCGTCCTCGGCGCGGGCGGCGACCGTGCAGAAGACCCGACCGCACCACGCCGCGCGCTGCTGCTCCCGGCGACCCCGGCGCAGCGGGCCGAACTGGCCGCCTGGGCTGGTGACGTCCTCGCCGCCCCGGTCCCCGCTGTCGCCGCCGCGATCGACGGGCTCATCCAGATCCTCGGCGACCATCCGGAGTTCGCCGAAGCCGACCTCAACCCGCTCTGCGTCACCGGCGACGACCTGGTCGCTGTCGACGCACTCTTCACCGCTCAGGAGGCATCCCGTGACTGACCTGCTCGACTACGCCGACAAAGTCTGGCGAGGCGAGGCCGACACCCGCGTCTACCACACCGGCGTACTGCGCAAGGACGGTCTGCACGAGCTGGCCGAGGGCGTGTGGATGTGGCCGGCGTTCGGCAACGTCTTCCTCTTCCCCACCGACGATGGCCTGTTCTGCTTCGACACCGGCGAGCGCCGCACCGCGAAAGACCTCTTCGGCGCCACCCGTGCCCGCACCGACGCCCCGCTGCACACCGCCGTCTACTCGCACGGCCACATCGACCACGTCTTCGGCGTCGGCCCGTTCGACCTCGAAGCCGAGGAGCGCGGCTGGCGTCGCCCGTCCGTGCTGGCCCACGAAAACACGCCGCCGCGGTTCGAGCGATACGAGCGCACGCGCGGCTACAACACGGTGATCAACCAGCGGCAGTTCCAGTCGCCCGGCTTCCGCTGGCCGGACCGGTACCGGCACCCAGACGTCACCTACCGGGACACCACGACGCTGCGGATCGGCGACCTCGACGTGCGGCTCAAGCACGGCCGCGGCGAGACCGACGACGCGACGATCGCCTGGCTGCCCGACCGGAAAATCCTGTGCTGCGGCGACTTTTTCATCTGGTCCTCCCCTAATCCGGGCAATCCGCAGAAGGTCCAGCGCTACGCCGCGGAGTGGGCGCGGGCGCTGCGCTGGATGGCCGGGCTCGGCGCGGAACTGCTGCTGCCCGGCCACGGCGTGCCGATCGCCGGGGCGGACCGGATCCGGACCGCGCTGTCCGACACCGCCGAGTTCCTCGAAACCCTGCACGACCAGACCGTGGACGCGATGAACGCCGGCGCCACGCTCGACGAGGTCGTGCACGGGGTCACCGCTCCGGCCGAACTGCTGGCCAAGCCGTATCTGAAACCGTCCTACGACGAGCCGGAATTCGTCGTCCGCAACGTCTGGCGGCTCTACGGCGGCTGGTACGACGGCAACCCGGCGAACCTCAAGCCCGCCCGCCGCGCCGACCTGTCCCGCGAACTCGCCGACCTCTCCGGCGGTGCCGACCGGCTGGCGGCGCGAGCGAAGGAACTCCTCGCGGCGGGCGAACACCGGCTGGCCGGGCACTTCGCCCAGCTCGCCGTAGACGCGGCCCCGGACGACGAGACCGCGCACACCGCCCGCGCGGAAGTGTTCACCGCGTTGGAGAAAGCCGCGACATCGACGATGGCGAAGGGCGTTTACGCCTGGGCCGCTGCCGAGTCTCAGGCCGTGCTGGACGGGACCGACCGTGCCGAACAGCTCCGTGCCCGCACCGAGGGCCGCACCCGCTGGGCCTTCTGACCCGCTTTCAGGTCCGTGAGGGGAACCCTGAGGGAATCAGAGTCCCTCAGGGTTCCCCTCACGGACGACCCAGAGCACCCATCGACAACGACGTTGAAATGGGGACCCCACGATGAACGCTCCCGCCCTCCCCGCCGAAACCGCCGCCGGCAAGCGCACCCGCGGCACCAGCGCCCGCGGCTGGGTCGTCACCGGGCTGCTGCTGGTGTTCATGCTGATCAACTTCGCGGACAAGGCCGTGCTCGGGCTCGCCGCGAAACCGCTGATGCACGATCTCGGCCTCACGCCCGAGGCGTACGGCCTGATCAGCAGCGGGTTCTACTTCCTGTTCAGCATCTCCGCGATCGCGGTCGGCTTCCTGTCGAACCGGGTGCCGACGAAGTGGATCCTGCTGGCGCTCGGCCTGATCTGGGCGCTGACGCAGGCGCCGATGCTCGGCACCGTCGGCTTCGGCGCGCTCTTGGTCAGCCGGATCGTGCTCGGCGCGGCCGAGGGCCCGGCGAATCCGCTGGCCATGCACGCGGCGTACAAGTGGTTCCCCAACGAGAAACGCGGGCTGCCCAGCGCGTTGCTGAACGCCGGTTCCGGCATCGGCGTCGCGCTGGCGTCTCCGCTGCTCACCGCGCTGATCGTCGGCTACGGCTGGCGGTGGGCGTTCTTCGCGCTGCTCGTCGTCGGGCTGCTGTGGTCGCTGCTGTGGGCGATCTTCGGCCGGGAGGGCAAGGTCGCCGGAACCGCGTCCGTGCACGCGGCCGAGGCCAAGTCCGCCGCCGACGAACCGCGCGTGCCCTACCGGCGAATCCTGCTGAACGGCACGTGGCTCGGCGGGTTCCTGGCCGGGTTCGCCGCGTACTGGGCGCTGGCCGTGCTGGTCGCGTGGGTGCCGCACTACCTGGAAACGGCGTTGCACTACAGCACGGTGACCACCGGGACGCTGGTCGCGCTGCCGTGGATCGCGTCGGTGGTGTTCAACCTCGCCCAGGGCACCCTCAGCGACTGGCTGATGCGGCGCGGCGTGTCGAGCCGGGTGGCCCGGGGCGTGCTCGGCGGCGTCGCGGTGCTGCTGTCGGGTCTCGCGATGCTGGTGTTCCCGCACGTCGGGCGGGGCTGGTTCCAGATCGCGCTGCTGACCGTCGCGTTCAGCCTCGGCGGGGTGGTGTTCGCGCTCGGCGTCACGATGAACGCCGAGATCAGCCCGACGCGGCAGCGCGGCGCAGTCCTGTCGATCACCGTCGGGCTGGTCACCACCGCCGGGCTGCTCGCCCCGTACCTCACCGGACGGCTCATCCAGGCCGCCTCGTCGCCGGGCAGCGGCTTCACGCTCGCCTTCACGATCAGCGGCCTGCTGTCCATTGCAGGCGGTCTGCTCGCCGTCGTCTTCGTCAACCCGGACCGCACCGCCCGGCGGCTCGGACTCCGCACCGACCGGATCGAGGTAGTCCGCTGATGCCCTTCCAGGACACCAAAAACCCGCTCTACGGCTCCGGCGAAATCACCGAGGTCGCGCCCGGCGTCCGTTCGATCGGCCTGCAGGGCAACAGTCTCGCCGTCGACACGCCTTCGGGTCTCGTCGTGGTCGACACCGGACCGTCCCCAGACCTCGTCGCGCCGGTGCTGGACCAGCTGCGCGAACCGGTGCGCTGGATCGTCTACAGCCACGGACATCTCGGCTACAACTACGGCGTCCCCGGATTCTTCGACTACGCCGCGGCGCACGGCGAACGGCGCCCGACCGTCGTGGCGCACGAGAACGTCGTCCGGCGCTACCAGCGTTATCTGGAAACGGCCGGGCTGCAGAACCACATCAACACCCGGCAGTTCCGCCGCCCGATGCCGGACCTGACGGCCCCGCCGCCGGTCACCTTCCCCGACCAGACGTACCGGGAAGCGATGACCCTGGCCCCGGACGTCCGGCTGCTGTGGGCACCATCCGAAACGGACGACGTGACCGCGGTGTGGCTGCCGTCGAAGCGCGTGCTGTACGGCAGCGCCGCGGTGATCAACGGCATCCCCAACATCGGCACGCCCATGCGCACCATGCGCGACACCGTCCGATGGGCCGACACTCTCGACCGGCTCGCCGCGCTGAACCCGGCCGTGCTGGTGCCGGAATTCGGCCCGGTCGTCCGGGAAGACCCGGTCCGGCAGCTCACGATGACCGCGGCCGCCCTCCGCTGGCTGCGCGGCGCGGTCGTGGACCAGCTCAACGAGGGCAAGCGCGTGGACGACATCGTGCACGACCTCCGCTACCCCGCCGAACTGTTCGACGTGCCGTGGATGCGCGAGCACTACGGCCACCGCGAGTACATCGTGCGCGACATCGTCCGGTCGGAAACCGGGTGGTGGGACGGGAATCCGACGACCCTGCACCCGTCCCGGCCGGACGTGGCCGCCGCTGCGCGCGCCGAGGCGATCACGGACAAGCAGGCGGTGCTCGACCACGCCGAACGGCTGCGGTCGGACGGACGGGTGCAGGAAGCCTTGCACGTCATCGATCTGCTGGCCCTCGCGCCCGGAGACGACCCACTGGTCAAGCAAGCACGAGCAGTCAAAGACGAGCTGTGCACGGCCCGCGCAGCGGAAGCCAGCAGCTACGTGTCGCGCAGTTTCTACCGCAGCGGCTGGTGATCCACCGACTCCTCCTCCCCACACGGCGGCTGATAATCAAGCCCCGGGAAGTAGCGCTCCCACTCCTCCCGCTCCAGCGGCGCGGCCACCCCGCAGACCCGCTCGACCGCCTGATCCAGCTCAGTCGCCCAGTACCGCGCAGCACCGTCGGCAGCGCCGGTGACGACGTGCCGTCCGTCCGGGGTGAAGCCGAGGCCGTCGATCTCGCTGGTGTGCCCCTGAAGCGTGGCCAGCGGTTCGGCGCGGGGCACGGACCACAGCCGGACGGTGTTGTCCTTGCTGCCGGTCACGAGCGTCCGGCCGTCCGGGCTGAAGGCGATCCGGGCGACGTTGTCGGTGTGCCCGGTCAGGGTCTTCGCCGCGTGCTGCGGGTCGGCGACGTCCCAGAGCCGGACGGTGGTGTCGCTGCCCGCGCTGGCCAGCGTCCGCCCGTCGGGGCTGAAGGCGAGCGCGGCCACGTACTTCTGGTGCCCGGCCAGGCTCGCGCGGAGGACCGGGTGGCTCCGGTCGGAGAGATCCCAGAGCTTCACCGTGTTGTCGTTGCTGTCGGTCGCCAGCGTCTTCCCGTCGGGCGAGAAGGCCGCCGCACTGCCGCCTCCGCTATATGCCGGAAGGGAAGCCAGGGAACGGGGATGCGCGGGGTCGGCGATGTCCCAGAGATGGGTGCGAACCGTGTCCGACGTCGCGAGGGTGTGCGCGTCGCTGCTGAAAGTCGCCCACGACAAAGCGCCGCCGGTGCGGACGGTCGCCGTCTTCACCGGGTTTCGCGGATCTTCGATCTCCCACAGGCTCAGCGTGCCTTCACTGCTCGCGGTGGCCAGCAGCCGTCCGTCGTCGGTGAGGTCGACGGACAGGACGGGGTGCGCGGGCCCGGGAAGCTCAGCCACCGGCTTCGGCGCGCTGGGATCGCCGGTCGCCCACAACCGCGTGCGCCCGTCCCCGCCGCCGATCGCGATCACCGACTCGCTGGTCGCGACTGACGCGGCCAGGCTTGCCGAACCGGCGAAGACCAGTTCTGGCACCGGATAGAGCTGAACGGCCTTGTCCTCCCCGGCGGTCGCGAGAGTCTGTCCGTCCACAGTGAACAGAACGGTGCTCACGGTGCTGGCGTGCCCGGCCAGGGTAAGGACCTGCCGCGGCCGGGCGGGTTCGGCGACGCTCCACAGCCGGGTGGTCTTGTCGTCGCCCGAGGTGGCCAGCGTGCGGCCGTCCGGGCTGAAGTCCAGGCTGGCGACCCCGCGCGGGATCGGCGGCAGTGCGGCGACATCGGCCGGACGTCGCGGGTCGCCGATCTCCCACAGGTGCGCGGACGTGCCATCGCCGGTGGCCAGGAGATGCCCGCTGACCGCGATCGACGAGATCGCCCCGGCCCGCGCCGGTTGCTGCGCCAGCAGGGCTGGCCGTCGCGCGTCGGTCGTGTCCCACAGGCGCAGGACGCCGTCGTCGCCGCCGGTGGCCAGAATCCGGCCGTCCGCGGCGAAAACGGCCGCCAGCACGTTCTGTCCGGGCAAGGGCGTCGCCGCCAGCACCGGACGCGTCCGGTCCCGCACGTCCCACAACCCCAGGCCGGTCTGGGAGGGGTGGGACGGATCCGCGCTGTACTTCGTCGTCGTGCCGACACTCAACGTCCGGTCGTCCGCGCCGAACGTCAGCGCCGCGACGCCGTCGGACGCCTGAATCGCCGACACCTGCCGCGGCCGCCGGGGGTCTGTGAGGTCCCATAGCCGGACCTCGCCGGACAACGCTCCGGTCGCCAACGTGCGCCCGTCCCGGCTGAACGCCGTCGCGGTGACCGCGCCTCCGGGAACAGCCAGCTTCGCGAGCGTCGCCGGATGCCGCGGGTTCGTGACGTCCCACAGCAGCACACTCGAATCCAGATCAGCGGCGGCAAGCAGATGCCGGGTTCGGCTGGCCGCCGTCGCCGTGATCTGGCCGGTGTTCCCGGTCAGCCTCGTCGGCACCGGTTCGGCGGCTCCGCTGAGAATGGCGTCGCGCAGCTCGGGTTGCGGCGAAAGCCGGTATGCCGCCAGGTCGAGCTGCAACGCGAGCCCCGGATTCGTCTCGCGCAGCTGCTGCGACTGGCTGAACACCTTCTGCGCCACCGCCACGTCCCGTTGTTCGGTGGCGGTGCGGCCGGACTGGACCGCGAAACCGGTGGCGACCGCGGCGACCAGGAGCAGGGCGGCGAGCATCGCGACCATCCTGCGCAACCGCCGGGTCCGCCGGACTTCGGTTTCCCGCTCCCGATCGTGCGCCGCGACGCTCGCCCGCAGAAACTCCGCCTCGTCCGCCGAGAGCACCGGCGATCCGGCGTCGCACCAGTCCCGGATGAGCGCCAGCCTCGTGCCGCGGAAGAGCACGCCCTCGTCGCGGCCGAGGTCGTTCCAGGTCCGTGCGGCCTCGGTGAGCTGGCGGTGCAGCCGGAGCCCTTCCAGGTCCTCGGCGAGCCATTCGCGCAGCCGCGGCCATTCCCGGATCAGCGCCTCGTGGCTGATCTCGATCGTGTCGTGGTCGAGCACCAGCAGCCGCTGCGTGGCCAGCAGTTCGACGACCCGGCCGAGGTCCGCGTCCTCGGCGGGCAACTCGTCGCGCCGGACGCGGCGTTTGGTGTGCTCGACCCCGTCGGCCAGCGCCACGAGCCGGGTCAGCAACGCCTTCGCCGTCTTCCGCTGCTGCCCGTCCAGCCGCTGGTAGACCGTCTCGGCCGTCCGCGTGAGCGCCTGCGAAGTGCCGCCCGCGGCGTGGTAGCCGGCCAGGGTCAGCGTCGTGCCCCGCCGGCGGCGCCAGGTTTCCAGCAGCGCGTGCGACAGCAAGGGCAGCGCACCCGGCTCGTCCCCGACATCGGCGACCAGCTCGGTCAGCAACGCGCCTTCGACCGTGCAGCCCGCGTCGATCGCCGGCCGGGTGATCGCCAGCCGGAGCCCTTCCGTGCTCATCGGGCCGACCACCAGCTGGGCGTCCTGCAGCACCTTCGCGACGGCCGGGTCGGCGCAGCAGCGAGCGTAGAAGTCCGCGCGGACACCGAGCACGACCCGGACGCGGCTGTCCGGCCGATGCGCGGCACCGGCGAGCATCTCGACGAACCGGGCCCGCTCCGCCGGCCCGGTCACCGTGTAGATCTCTTCGAACTGGTCGACCACGAGCAACAGGTCACCGTCGCGCCCGGCGAGCAGCCCGCGCACCGCGTCGTGCAGCCGGAACGAGCCGCCGCACTCCCCGCCGAACTGCGCCGCACACTCCGCCACGGGGTCCGGACCGGGCACGACGATCCGGACGTCCGCCACCGGAACGGCCAGCTCGCCCGCCCGGGCCCGGGCGATCAGCCCCGCGCGCAGCAGCGACGACTTGCCCGCCCCGGACGCGCCCACCACGGCGGTGAACCGGTGCTGTTCCACCAGTCCGGCCAGCTGCTCCACCAGTCCGTCCCGGCCGTGGAAGCGGGCGGCGTCCTCCGGTTCGAACACCCCGAGCCCCGGATAGGGCGCGCACGCCCCGTCCGGCGCGGCGGCGCGTTCGCCCGCCGCCATCTCGGCCGCCAGCTCGTGCCAGCGCTCCTGCCACTGTTCCCGGTCCCCGCCGCACGCGGAGACGAACGCGAGCGTCACCGGCAGGCTGGGCAGGACCTGCCCCCGGGCGGCCTGCGCCAGCGTCGTGGCGGAGAAATGCGCCCGGACCGCGAGCCGCCGGTAGCTCGGCTTCCCGGCCCGCTCCCGCAGCGTCCGCAGATCGAAGGCGAACCGCTGCAGCGCGCCCGCCAGCGGATCCACCGGTGTTTCCGGCCGTGCCACTTCAGTCCCTCCCCCGCGGACCCCTCCCCGGGCCCGTGCCCGTCGATTGTGCCCAGAACCGACCGGAGCACGGCAACCCCCGGACGGACGTTCCGGCCGCCGAATCCGCACCGGAAGCGCCCTGACGTGGCCGGATCCGCCGCCGGCGCGTTGTGCGGTTGTGCGGAATTGTCCGCCGCACAACCGCTGACCTGCCGTTCGGGCGCCGGAGCGGCTAGAACAGGACCTCAGCGGGATCGCCCCAAGCAGCGCGGGCCCACCGGGCCCTCGGCTCCAATGCCAGGGACTTAAGCTCGGGTGCCCTCAGCCTGCCGACGTCAGCGAAATGCCCGATTAACACCAGTGCGACCGTTTCTTTCAGTCTGTGAGGGACTCCTTGAGGGAATCTGATTCCCCCAAGGAGTCCCTCACAGACGACACGCCCAACTCCCGCCGCCCGCGTCGCCCCGGTGCAAGCCAGCGGTCCGCCAGTGGCTTCGGCCTGGGCGAACGCGCCTCAGCCGCGCCCATAACGCCGTCTTAAGTCCCTGGCATTGGGCCTTCGGCTCTCGTCGGGGGAGGCGATGGGCGGTCCCGCTGCAGCGCTGGCATCAGCCGGACGCACGAATCCGCCGGACATCGTCGACCGGCGCCTCGAGCCGAGCGAGCGGGAGGCCCTCAACGGGAGGCACACCGAGCGGATGCTCATCCGCGACTTCTGGCGATTGTGCGGAATTGGTTGTGCGGTGCGGAAAACCCTGCACCGCACAACCCCCGTCGGATAGACCTGGCTTCCGGGGCCCGGCCATCGGTTCCGGCCCCGGAAACCAGATCACCGACACGAGGGGTACTCATGCGAATGTTCTCAGCGCTGTCCGCGGGCGTCCTGACCGCCGCCGCCATGATGGTGAGCGGCCCCGTCGCGACCGCGAGCACCCAGCAGTTCCCGTGCGGCTTCTACGAGAGCGGCGGGCTCGCGTACTACGGGCATTGCGACGAGCCGCCGCGCACCGACGTCACCATCACCGTCGACATGGCCTTCCCATCGGACGACTGGCACATGTGCGTGAAGCCCGGCGTCACGGTCCTCGGCGCCGCTGGCCTGATCGACGGCGCCTTCTACAGCGGCAACATCTGCGACGCCGGATAGCCGCCCGTCACTTCGCCGGCAGCGCGGTGGTCCAGGTCAGCTCCAGCCGTTCCGGCCCGCGCTGCCGGCGGCCGCTCAGCCAGGGCACCTCGGCCGCCAGGCTCAGGTCCGGGAACCGGGCCAGCAGCGTGCCGAGCGCGACCTGCAGTTCCAGCCGGGCCATCTGGGCGCCGAGGCAGTGGTGCGGGCCGTGGCCGAAGCCGACGTGGTGGTTGCGCGGGCGGGCCAGGTTCAGGTCCTCCGGGCAGTCGAAGACGGCCGCGTCGCGGTTGGCTCCTTCGAGGTCCGCGAACACTGCCTCGCCCGCGCGGATCAGCTGGCCGCCGATTTCCACGTCCTCGCTGGCGATGTGCGCGAACCCGGCGCTCGCGCCGAGCGGGACGAACCGGAGCAGTTCCTCGACCGCCGAGGGCAGCAGGCCGGGGTCGGCGCGCAGGGCGGCCAGCTGGTCCGGGTTGGTCAGCAGGGTGTAGAGCAGGTTGGAGATGTGGTTGGCGGTCGTCTCGTGGCCGACGGCCAGGATGCCGCCGGACAGGTCGATCAGCTCGCCCTCGGTGAGCCTGCCCTCGTCGTCGCGGGCCCGCACCAGCGCGCCGATCAAGTCGTCGGTCGGAGTCTCGCGGCGTTCCGCGACCAGGCCGGCGATGTAGCCCCACAGGCTCCGCTGGGCGTTCATGATCGCGGTGTGGTCCGAACCGTCGCCGCTGAGCATCAGCATCGTGTCGGTCCAGGCGTGCACCTGCTCGCGGTACTCCTGCGGGACGCCGAGCAGCTCGCACAGCGCGGTGATCGGCAGCGGGATCGAGAACGCCTGCACCAGGTCGACCGGCGGGCCCTGCTCGATCATGGCGTCGATCAGGCCGTCGGCGATCTCCTGAACGCGCGGGCGCAGCGTCTCCACCCGCTTCGGCGTGAACGCGGCCGCGACGAGCCGGCGCAGCCGGGAGTGCATCGGCGGGTCCATGGTGATGATCGAGCTTTCGCTCTCGATCGCCTCGGTCCCGCGCGGCGCGTCCTTGCCGACGGTCAGGCTGCGCATCAGCCTCCGGTCGACCAGCACGGCCCGCACGTCCTCGTACCGGGTCGCGAGCCAGGCCTCGCCGCCGTACGGCAGCCGCACCCGGCTCATCCCCTGCTGCTCGCGCATCTCCGCGTATCGCGCGTCGACCGTCAGCGCCGACGGCTGGAACGGGTACGGGCACACTCCACTGCTCACGACGAACTCCCAAGTCCGGTAACGGTTTCCACGATCGGTCCGGCCACGGATCCCAGCCACGCCGCGACGGCCGAAGCGGTGCTGCCCGCGTCTTCGGCGACGATGCTGAAATGGTCTCCGGGCACGGTTTCCACGCGGCCGGCGCGCGACCACGTCGTTTGCCAGGCCGGGCCAGCCGCTTCCCCGAAGCTGCGGGCCGAGCGCAGCAGCACGGCGGGGACCTGGCGCTCCGGCGGTCCCGCGGTGGCGAGGAGGCCGAGGTAGCGGCCCATGGCGGTCAGCTGCGCCCGGTCGAATCCGCCGTCGTCCTGGCGGGTCAGCACTTCCCCGGCCATCGCGTGCACGGCGTTCTCGGCCGGGCCGCCGATTTCGTAGGTGTCCAGCAGACACACGCCAGCCGGCGCACGGCCGGTGCGGGCCAGTTCCGCGGCCACCGCTTCGGCCAGCAGCCCGCCGGAGGAGTACCCGAGCAAGGCGAACGGTTCGTCGCCAGCCGCCTCCCGCGCCTGATCGGCGAGCGACGCGACGAGCGCGGCGAGGTCGGCCGGAAGCGGCTCGTCCGCCGTGAAGCCGGGCAAGGACAGGACAGAAAACTGGCGTTCGCCGCGGAAGGGCGCGGCCAGCCGTCCATATTGGACCGCGCCGGTCATCGCGGCGGGCGAGGGCACGCACAGCAACGCGGGCCGCTCGGGTCCGTCGGCGAGCTGCACTGGCCGCGCTCCCGGGGATTCCCGGAAGGACGGGCGCAGGTTAGCCGCCGCGCCGAGCAGGGCGACGCCTTCCGGCACCCGGCCCGCCGCCACGGCCTCGGCGAACAGCCGGGCGACCGGATCGCCGGCGGCCGGCGTTTCTTGAGTGTCCGAAAAGGACTCGTTCAGGAACTCGGCGAGGTCCGCGACGGTGGGATGGTCGAACACCAGGGTCGCGCCGAGGGTCAGGCCGGTCAGCTCGGCGAGCCGGTTGCGCAGCTGGACCGCGGTGAGCGAGTCGAACCCCATGCCCGGCAGCGCGCGGCCGGGTTCGACGGTCTCGTCGTGTCCGAGCACCGCCGCCACCTGCGCGCCGACCAGTTCCGCCAGCCGTTCGCGGCGCTCGGCCGGTGGGGTACGGCGCAGACGGTCGGCTGCGGAACCGGCGCGCCGGGGCGTCCGCACGTGGCCGCGGAGCAAGAACGGGAGGTCGCCGCGCCACGCGTCGAGCCGGAGCGGGACCAGGACCGGTGCCGGATCGGCGATGGCCGCGTCGAAGAGGGCCAAGCCTGCTTCGGCGGTGAGGCCGCCGGTGCGTTCGGCGGAGTTCCACAATCCCCAGGCCAGCGATTGGGCGGGCAGTCCTTGGCCGTGCCGGAGCTGGGCAAGGGCGTCGAGGAAGGCGTTCGCCGCCGCGTAGTTCGCCTGGCCGGGTGCGCCGAGGATGCCCGCGGCAGAGGAGAACAGGACGAACTTGTGCACGTCACCCGCGAGTTCGTGCAGGTTCCACGCGGCGGTGGCCTTGGCCGCGAATGCCGCGTCGACCTGGTCCGGAGTCAGCGAAGTGAGCATCCCGTCGGCCAGGACGCCTGCCGTGTGCACGATCGCGTTGACCGGATGCGCGGTCAGCAGCGCGGCGACGGCGGAGCGGTCGGCGAGGTCGCAGACCGCCACCTCCACCTCGGCGCCGAGTGCGGCCAGTTCGGCGGCGAGGTCGTCCCCGCCCCGGCCGGTCCGGCTCGCCAGCACCAGCTCGCGCACGCCGTGGTGGCGGACCAGGTGCTCGGCCACCAACCGGCCGAGCTGCCCGGTCCCGCCGGTGATCAGCACCGGGCCGGGCCCCCACTCCGCCGTTCCGGCGGCTTCGGCTGCGACCAGGCGCGGGGCGAGCGTTCTGGTGCCGCGCAAGACAATCGCGGGCTCGTCGGACACCGCCGCGCTGGCGAGCACGTCGTCGGCCGGCGGCGCGTCGGTGTCGAGGTGCACGATCCGGCCCGGGTGTTCGGTCTGCGCGGAACGGACCAGCCCCGCGACCGCGGCACCGGCCAGGTCGACCGGTTCGCCGGGCCGCCCGGCCGCGTGGCGGGTGACCACGACGATCCGCCGGTCGTCCGCGAGCGCCGCGCGCAACTCGGCGAGGACACGGTGGATCTCGCTCCGCGCGTCTGCGCCAGGAGCAACGAAAAGAGCCTGAACATCGTGGACGCCGCTGTCGGGGAGGGTGCACTCAGTCCACTCCGGACGCAGCAGCGCCCCGGAGCGGCGAGCGGTCCGCCGGACCCCGGTGACCGGCCGCAACACCAGCGAGCCGATCGTCGCCACCGGGTTGCCCGAGTAGTCGAAAAAGGACAGTGAAACCGTGTTCTCCCCCAACGGTTTCACCAGTACGCGCAGCTCCGAACTGCCGGTCGACCACAAGTCCACTTCGGACCACGAGTACGGCAGCAGCGTGTCCGCACCGGTCGCCGGGCCGAGACCGATGGCGTGCAGTGCCGAATCGGCGAGCCCCGGGTGCAGGCTGAACGCACCGGCATCTAGCACCGCGGATTCCGGCAGCGACACCTCGGCGAACACCTCGTCCCCAGACCGCCAAGCCTTCTTCAGCCCCTGGAACAACGGCCCGTACTCGACACCGCGCTCCGCGAGAAGCTCGTACATCCCGTCGAGATCGATTTCCTCGCCCGACGGCCAAGCAGGAGCAGCCGCGGGAAGCGGACCAGCCGGAGCCAGCGCACAGTCCGCGTGCCGCACCCAGGGCGCGTCGCCAGCCTGCGCATGGATGCTCACCGGCCGCACCCCGGCCTCGTCGGCACCGCCGACCCGAACCTGGACGCGCACCCCCTCGGCGTCGAGGAGCAGCGGCGCGTGCACGGTCAGCTCACGGACTCGCGTCTCCCCCGCCTCTTCCCCGGCGCGCAGAGCGAGTTCCAGGAAACCGGTGCCGGGAAACAGCACCGAGCCGCCGACCGCGTGTCCGGCCAGCCACGGCTGCGCGGCAGTCGAAATCCGGCCGTGCAACAGGAATCCGTCGCCGTCGGCCAGCGGGACCGCGGCCCCGAGCAACGGATGCCCAGCCGGTTCCAGGCCGGTCGCGGACAGGTCGCCCGGCTCGTCCGAAGGGGACAGCCAGTACCGCTCCCGCTGAAACGGATAGGTAGGGAGGTCGACCAGTTGGGCCGCGCGGGGCGCGAAAACCGCCGCCCAGTCCAGGGCTACGCCATCGCAGTGCAGCGCCCCGACCGCCTCCGCGACCGCGACGTCCTCGGGCACGTCCCGGCGCAGCGCGGAGACCCCCAGCGGCGCGTCCGGCAGCAGCGCGGTCAGCGGCCCGTCCGCGCCGAGTTCGAGAAACCGGGTGACGCCTTGGCTTTCCAGCGTCTGGATCGCCGCACCGAACTGGACCGGACGGCGGATGTTGCGCACCCAGTAGCCCGCGTCGAACGACGCGATCGGCTCGCCGGTCACCGTGGACACGATCGGCAGCTCGGGCGGCGCGTACGAGACCCGCGCCGCGATCGCCCGGAACGGCTCCAGCACCGGATCCATCAGCCGCGAATGGGACCCCACCGAAAGCGCCAGCTGCTTCGTGCGCCGCCCCTGCTCGGAGAACCGGGCGACGACGTCCAGCACCGCCGCTTCCGCCCCGGCCACGACGACCGCTCGCGGACCGTTCACCACGGCGACGTCGACCGCTTCCCCGGCGAATTCCTCCGGCCCCGCCTCGATCGCCGCCATCGCGCCGCGCGGCTGGGCCTGCATCAACGTCGCCCGCGCGACCACCAGCTCCGCCGCATCCGCCAGGGACAGCACCCCGGCACAGTGCGCGGCCGCCAGCTCGCCGCCCGAGTGTCCGCAAAGGACGTCCGGGATCAGCTGCCACGATTCGGCCAGCCGGAACAACGCCACCTCGATCGCGAACAACGCCGCCTGGCTGTACCGGAACTCGTCGAGCGACCCGCCGATCGCCGCCCGCAGCGGACGGTCCAGATGCCGGTCGAGTTCCGCGCAAGCAGCGGCGAACGCGGTGGCGAACACCGGATACGCGGCCGCCAGCTCCTCGCCCATGCCGGTCCGCTGCGAACCCCCGCCGGAGAACAGGAACGCGACCGGCCCCTCACCGCGCGCGGCTGTACCGGACACCTCGGCCAGCCCAGCCAGCAGCTCGTCCCGATCCCGGCCGACGACCACCGTGCGATGCTCCAGATGCGTACGCCCGGTGGCGAGCGTCCGGGCGACATCAGCGACACGGAGATCCGGTGCCTCGCGCAACCGCTCCGCCAGTCGTTCCGCCTGCGCCCGCAGCGCCGCCGGATCATTCCCGCTCAGCACCACCGGCACCGCCACGCGATCGTCCGCGCCGCTTTCCGCGGCGAGCGGGGCTTCCTCGACCACGACGTGGGCGTTCGTCCCGCTCAGCCCGAAGCTGGAGACCGCGCCCCGGCGCGTCCGCTCCCCGCGCGGCCACGCCGTCGCCTCGGTCAGCAATTCGACCTCGCCGGCCGCCCATTCGATCCGACTGCTGGGCGCGTCGACGTGCAAGGTCTTCGGCAGCAGTTCGTGCCGCAGCGCGAGCCCCAGCTTCAACAGCCCGGCCACGCCGGACGCCGCCTGAGTGTGCCCGAGATTGGACTTCAGCGAACCCAGCCGCAGCGGAGCCCCGCCACCGCGATCCGCCCCGTAAGTGGCCAGAAGTGCCTGTGCCTCAATGGGATCCCCGAGCGGCGTGGCCGTACCGTGTGCCTCGACGACGTCGATCTGCGCGGCGGACAACCGCGCCGCCGCGAGCGCCTGCCGGATCACCCGACGCTGCGCGGGACCGTTCGGCGCGGTGATGCCGTTCGACGCGCCATCCGAGTTGACCGCGCTTCCGCGAAGCACCGCCAGAATCGGCCGGCCGGACCGGCGTGCGTCGGAAAGCCGTTGCAGCACCAGCATTACACAGCCTTCGGACCAGGCCGTGCCGTCCGCGGACTCGGCGAAGCTCCGGCACCGCGCGCCGCGAGACAACGTGCCGTCCTTGCTGAACTCGACGAACGTGCGCGGCGTGGACATCACCGTCGCCCCGCCCGCGAGCGCGAGTTCGCACTCCCCCGCGCGCAGCGCCTGCGCCGCGAGATGCACGGTGACCAGCGACGACGAACACGCGGTGTCCACCGTGATCGCCGGACCTTGCAGCCCGAACGTGTAGGCCACCCGGCCGGACACCATCCCGGACGCGGCGTAGCTGCCCGGATAGTCGTGGTACATCACGCCGGTGAACACCCCGGTGCGGCTGCCGCCCAGCGAACGCGGCGGAATTCCGGCCCGTTCCAGGGATTCCCAGCCGGTTTCCAGGAGCAGCCGCAGCTGCGGGTCCATCAGCAGGGCGTCGCGCGGGCTGATCCCGAAGAGCCCCGCGTCGAACTCCGCCGCACCGGCCAGAAACCCGCCCTCCCGCACGGAAATCGAGCCCGGCCGGAGGCCTTCGGGATCGTAAAGCCGCTCGACGTCCCAGCCCCGGTCGGCCGGGAAGCCGCCGATCGCGTCGCCCTCGTCCGCGAGCAGCCGCCAGAGCTGCTCCGGAGTCTCGATCCCGCCCGGCAGCCGGCATCCCGCCCCGACGACCGCGACCGGTTCCGCCTGCGCGGCGGCATTCAGCAACCGCCGGTTTTCGTCCTTGAGCCGATGATTCTCCTTCAGCGACGTACGCAATGCGGCGACCAGGTTGCGTTCGGACTCGCTCAACGGCCCCCCAGGGCTAGAAGTGCGGCGTGACCAGTCCGACATTACGCACCAACCGGATCACTGCCACCCCTAGCGACCCCCGTTGCGCAATGCCCGTTTCTTCAAGTCCGCGAGGGGAACCCTGAGGGAATCTGATTCCCTCAGGGTTCCCCTCACGGACGACACGGCCAGTTCCCGGCATCGACCCCGGCGTGATCCGCCTCGCTCGAACCGAACAGAACCTATCGTCTTTGCTACGATCGTTCGCATGAAGAGCGATAACCGTCCCGAGCCCGCGGTGACCGAAATCCGGATGCCTTTCGACACCAAGGCGGTCATCTGGGTTTTCTGCGGCGCGGCCGGCGCCGGGCTCGGCTTCGCCATCCCGTGGCTGCTCCAGTTCGCGGCCAAGCATCCGCTCCCCTACGCGGACACGCTGAAGTTCCTCGGCTCCTTCGATTCCCCGCTGATGGTGATCGGCCGCCCCGCCGCGCTTGCCGTCGTCGGGCTGGTCATCGCCTTCTTCATCACGTACCACAGCGCCACGCTGCGCATCTCGGACGAGAGCATCACCATCATCGAAGGCGACGATTCCCGCGTCATCACCCGCGAACAGGTCGGCGGCGCCTTCCGCCACGGCGGCAAGGTGCGGATCGAATCACCGCAAGGGCGCGTCCTGTTCGACGACGACGTCGAAGGAAAGAAGGCGACGATCGCCTCGGCATTCCGCAAGCACGGCTACCCCTGGGAAGGCGCCTGAGCGAACCGTCCTCAGCCGCGGTGCGCCTTCGCCGCTTCGCGCGCGATGTCGGCGTAGCGCTGGAAAATGATGGGCGTCCCTTCGCCGTGGTCTCGCCGGTACAGCGCCGCCCAGCATCGGGCGACGAGTTCGCGGGCGTGAGTTCCGGGCCACGGCCGGGGCAGGAGTTCCGGCGGCAGCAACGGGTCGGGCTCCATGGCGCGGGTGAGTTCGGCCGCCAGTTCGACCGCCGTCGTGACGAGGTCGGCCGAAGTGAGTTCGGCGGCGCCGGCAAGCCGTTCGAGACGGGGCTCGGCCACGCGGACGAGGCGATGATAGCGATCCGCGATTTCTCCCTGCGGCCAGAGACGACGGGCGAGTTCGACCGGGTCCTCGGTGCCGCCCTTGCGCAGATCCGTTGTGCTCAGAAGGGAAAGCGCGTCCAGGACACCGAGTTTGCCCGCCGCTTCTTCGACGTACGGCTCCCAGGCATTGGCGCTGACATACAAACCGTTCTGAAGCGGAGCGCCGCCGAGGTGCACCAGCGTGTCGCGCAAGGTGTCCCGGGCCTTGCGCGCGGATTCGGGCACCGCGAAGGCCGCCAGATGCCAGACCCCGTCCCAGGGTTCGAGCCCGGCGTCCTGGCGGAACGCGTGGCGCAGGAAGTCCGCCGTGGGGCCGAACGCGTCTTCGGTGTCCACCGTGGCGTGCAGCAGCGCCTTGCGACCACGGCCCTGATGAGTGAAAGCGCCCTCGGCCACGAGACGTTTGATGCACAGCCGGACCTGCTGGTCGCTCATGCCGAGGAGCGCGGCGACGGAGTACAGCTCGTCCGCGTCGACCGTGCCGTCCTCGCGGACGAGCGCGTGCACGAGCATGCGAGTGGGAACTTCGACGTGATCGATCACCGTGCCGGGATTCCTTTCGGCGCAACGCTTCGGCCCATGGTCGTCACCGCGCCGAACCCCATCAGCCTGCGCAGATAGGGCGTGCGCGTGGTCTTCACCGTGGCGAAACCGAGCCGTTCGTACAGGGCCTTGGCACGCGGGTTGGCGTCGATCACGTCCAGCCTGATCTCCCGGCAGCCCCGTTCGGCCGCGATCGCAGACACTTCCTCGACCAGCAGGCTGCCGATGCCGTGGCCGCGAAAGCCCGGATCCACGGCGATGCTGGCCAGCACGAGCCGCCCTCGTTTCGGGCGGTTTTCGAACAGTGCCAGCAACGCGAGCCGGTACAGCCCGCGCAACGGCCCGTACGTGCGCAGCACGGCGGCAGCCGACCCCTTGGCGGGTGCCTGGCCGCCGAGCCGGTACTCGGCGAGCGCGACCAGCTCCCCTCCGGCGAACGCGCACACCGCACGATCGGCGCGGAGCTGGCCGGCGAGAAAGGGCACCGCCTTCTCCGGCGGGTTCAGCGCCGGGCCGAGCTTGCGGCCGAAGGCGCCCCAGCACAGCTCGGCCGCGCGCCGCTCGGCTCCGGCGGGAATGCTCCGCCGCAGCGTCACCGGCCCGCCGTCCGTCTCCTCCGCCACGCCATGGCCCCTTTCTCGTCCCTCAGCAAATCTATCACCAAGCCTACGGCCGTGCACACGCCGATAGATAGCTGGTATCGTGCAGTAACTATCACAGACACGTTGGTCGTTCTACTTTCGATAGATTGGTGCACGAGTGCGCAAGCGGCTCTGGATCTCGGTGCTGTCGGTGATGCTGCTGCTGGCCGGCGCCGGCGGCTGGATCCTCTGGCAGAACGATTACGACCTCGCCGAGGAGCGAGTGACGATCACCGGCGGCGCGCAGCCGCTGCACGGGGTCCTCGCGCGCCCGACCGAAGGGAACGGCCCGTACGGCCTGGTCGTGTTCGTCCACGGGGACGGGCCGCAGAACGCCACCCACGACACCTTCTACCGGCCGATCTGGGAGGCGATGGCCAAGGCCGGCTACGCGGCCCTCTCCTGGGACAAGCCCGGAAACTGGCTGGACCAGAGCATGCAGGACCGCGCCGACGAAACCCTCGCCGCGATCGCCTGGGCCAAGACCCAGCCGGGCATCGACCCCGGGCGGATCGGCCTGTGGGGCGCCAGCCAGGCGGGCTGGGTCATGCCCAAGGCCGCCCGGAAGTCCGCGGACGTCCGCTTCGTCATCGCCGTCGGGCCCGCGATCAACTGGCTCCGGCAGGGACGCTACGACCTGCTCGCCGGACTGCGGGCCCGAAACGCGCCGCCCGAGGAGATCGCCGCCGCGGTCGCCAAGAGCGACGCGAATCTGCGTGCCCTGCGGGAAAGCGAGACCTTCGAGCAGTACCGGGCCGCGGGCGGCGACGTCGCCGATCTGTCCCCGGACCGCTGGGCTTTCAACCGCCGCAACTACCTCTCCGACGCGTCCGAGGACCTCGCCGCCGTGCGGGTGCCGGTGCTGCTGATCCTCGGCGGGCGCGACATCCACGTCGACAGCGACGACACCGAAGCGGGATACCGGAAACTCGTCACCGAGCCGGGCCGGCTCGACGTCAAGCGCTACCCGGACGCCACCCACGACGTCGTCCCCCAGGACGTCGAGGACTCGGAACTCAAGAGCACCTTCCTCGCGATCGCCGCGCCGCGTTCGCTGTTCGCCCCGGGCTACCTCGACGACCAGCGAAAGTTCCTGACCTCGTTCGGCCGGCGCTGAAGCCGCAACGCCGCCCGGACGGCCGCTTGTGCCGCCAGCCCCAGCGCTCACACTTTGGAGTGAACCACCGCCATACCTGTGACGCGGCGCACATCTGAACCGATACACCTTCTGCCGTGCCACGCACCGTGCCGCGAGCCGAAGAGCTGGACCTGGGGGAAATACCCGTGATCACCGCCGCAGAACTGTTTGTCCGGCAGGCATTCTGGCGTCCGGTGGAAGGAACGGCGGTACCGGAGCCGGTGGTCGCGCTGCTCGGCCCGAAGGGGTCCGGCAAAAGCGCCGCGCTCACCGCGATCGCCGGCGCCTGCGGCGGCACGCTGGTCCACGCCCGGCTGGATTTCCGGGACGCGAAGGTCGCCGACCCGATCGCCGCCGTCGCCTGCGTGACGTTCATGCTGACCCGGCACTGGGACAACCTGCCGCGCGATCCGGCGTTCCACCGCGTCGGGCTTTCCTTGCTGGCACTGAACGAAACGCTGCCGCAGGACCGGGAAGCGGCCCGCGCGCACGTGCTCAAGCTGATCGAAAACTACCTGCACCACGACGACGAGCGGGTCTCGGACGTGGCCGGTGCGGCGGTGCAGTTCGCGCTGGCGCTGTCCGGCATCGGGGCCCAGGTGCCCGGGCCCGCCGTGCAGGTCGTGGTCAGCAGCGGGATCAGCGCGCTGCTGCGGCTCGCCAACCGGCGGCGGCGAAGCGTGCGGCAAGCGCTCAAGTGGTTCAGCGGCCTGCTGGCCGGAGGCGGCACGATCGACTCGCTGATCGAACTGAGCCAGCGCACCGCCGATCCGCTCCCCCACCTGATGGACGCGTTCCTCACCGATCTTTCCCTGAGCGCCGACCAATGGACGACACCGGTGCGGCGCTGTCAGTGCCTGCCGCCGAACCGGCGGGAAAGCCCGCACGAGCACGCCTGGGCGCTGCTGATCGACAACGTGGACGCGACCCCCGCCGGCCGCGAATTCCTCTCCGCGCTGGTCCGCGCGCGGCAGAAACGGTTGCCCAAGCGGGATCCGCTGCTGGTAGTCGCGGCGATGGACCGGTGGTCGTCCGCCTGGGGCACCTGGTGGCGGGAACCGTGGCGGACGAAGGCGGACAGCCCGAAACGACGGCCCGTCCCGCTGCTGTCCCAGGCCGATTTCAAGCAGTGGACCCAGCATCTCGCCGCGACCGGCGACGCGGGCCCCACCCCGACCCGGGCCTGGTATCCGGTCTGGCTCGATCCGCCGGACCCCGCCGTGCTGCGCGAACTCGCCCCCACCACCCCGGAGGGCTGGGAGCCCGCGGACTTCGACGCGTTCGTCCGCAGGCTGTCCGGCGGGCTGCCCGCGGCCGCGCAGGAGATCGCCCGGCGGGTCGGCGAACTGCCGTCGGACGCGCAACTGCACCCCCGGTCGCTGCTCTTGTTTCAGCCGCAGAACGGAATCGCGCTCTGGGAACGCGCGCTGGCGCACTTCCTGCCGAAGTCGCTGCGCGCCGATTCGCTGCGAACCGTCGTCCCGCAGGCGGTCGCGGTGGCAGTCCGGCTCCGCCAGCCGGGACACGCGGCGGCCGATCTGAATCCCGTCGCCTTTCCCGACGCCAAGGTCATCCTGAGCGCGCTGCGCGAAAACCTGTGGATCAGCACTTTCGCCGCCTGTCCGTCGCCGTTGTGGCCGGTCGTGTCCCCCGAGGAGGAGCATCCCGCGGTCCTGCACCCGTGGCTGCTCGCCGCGCTGATGGCGGGCCTGCACGCGCAAAGCGCCGCCGCCGACCGGAATCCGGTGACGCTCACCTGGTCCGAGGTGTTCAGCCGGATGACCGACACCTGCGCCAAGCCGAGCGGCGAGGCGGACCTCGCCCGCCGGCTCTACTACGACCTCGCCTGCGACAAGTTCGAGCAGGTGGTCGCCGAACTGGTACGGGAGTTCGCCGCCGCCGAGCATCCGGACTGGGTCCGGCTGGTGGACCAGGTGACGGCGGCGCCGTGCCGGTGGCCCGCGGTGGAGCCGACCGACGCGATCGCCGCGCGGCTCGCCCCGGACGCGCAGCCCGGGCGCGAATCGGCCGCCGCCGCGATCGCCAGCATCGTGGCCCTGCTCTGGCTCTGCCACGACGCGCACACCGTGCCGAACCCGTTGCGGGACCAGCGGATCCGCAAGAACTTCACGCGGCTGGCCCACAATGATTCGTCCCATGTGGACACCGATGCCCTTACCGACGCCGCCGCGCGGTTCGGCGACCAGTGACACCCCTTTTCCCGACAGGAGCGCGATGACCTTCCTCCGCCGGATCCTGCACTGGTTCACCCACCGGTTCCCGCGCCTGGTCAACTGGGTGCTGCGGCATCCGGTGGCGGCCAGCGGCCTCGCCACGCTGCTGGTGGTCGCCCTCGTCGCCACGGGCGTTTTCGTTCCGATGCTGTTCGCCCGGTGCGGGGCGGGCATGACCGGCGACGCCGGCGGCGCGTGCGTCGGCATCAACCTCGACAGCGCGCCGTTCCGGGCGAACGAACCGGACCGCATGCGGGAGCTGGAAGCCGCGGTCCGGGCGAACAACGACGCGGTGACCGACAATTACGTGTCGGTGGTGCTGTTCCAGAACATGTCGCCGAACGAGGGCATCGACACCCGGAACTACACCGACCTCTACCCGGACATCGAGGGCGCGCTCGCCGGGGTGTGGCGGGCCAACCACACCGCCGCGTTCCAGGGCAGCCTGCCGAAGGTGAAGCTGTTCCTGGCCAACATGGGCAGCCAGTACGCGGGCTGGTCCGAGGCCGTGGACCGGATCGCCGAGCACGCGGCTGCCCACCACGTCGTCTCGGTCCTCGGGCTCGGCCAGAGCATGGACAACACCCGCGCGGCGGCGGCGAAGCTGACCAGCCAGGCCCACCTGCCGGTGATCGGCGCGACAGTCACCGGCGACACCATGAACCTCACCCCCGACGGCAAGCTCAACACCGGTTTCTTCCGCACCTCGCCCACCAACAGCCACTCCGTGCTGACCGCCGCGCGGTACATCGCGAGCATCGAGCCGGACCCGTCGCGGGTCGCGATCGTGCAGGACAACATCCCCGGCGACGACTACACCCAGACGCTCGGCGCGATGGCCGTCAAGGCGATGCCCGCCGCGCACCGGTTCCCGTTCACCTCGCCCGGCGCGCTGCCCTCCGACCTCTCCCGCAAGGACCCGCTGCTCACCCAATTCGCCTACCTGAACCAGAATGTCTGCTCCGTCGCGCCGACAGTCGTCTACTTCACCGGCCGCGGCACCGATCTCGGCCCGTTCGTGCAATCGTGGACCCAGGGAAACACCCCGTGCGCCAACGGAAAACTGACCGTCGTGACCGGCGACGACGGCGGGGCCGCGATCAACGAGGCCAGCCTCCGCGACGCTGTCCGCGGCGGCCACGTCCGGGTCTTGTTCACCTCGCTGGCCAGCCCCGACGAATGGGGACCGTGCAACGGCACCGCGGAACAGGCCGCCTACAACACTTTCCAGGCGGTCTTCACCGGAAAGCCCGGCGCGTGCACCGGCCAGCCCGTCCGCGCGGACGACGGCGCCGCGCCGCTGTCGTTCTCGGTCGCCGACCTCGGCAGCGGCGAAGGCATCCTCACCCACGACGCCGTGATGGTCGCCGTCACCGCCGCCCGCCGCGCCGCCAACGGCAACGCCGACACGGTCGTGCGCGCGCCGCTGTCGCAGATCGGCCTCATCCAGGAAATGCGGTGCCAGAACTCCATCCCGGGTGCGAGCGGGACCATCCAGTTCAGCCCGGACCAGGCCCAGTACGGCAATCCGGTGGAGAAACCGTTCCCGGTAGTGGAGATCCGGGCCGACGGGTCGACCGCGACGGTGTGGAACAAGGCAGTCAGTACTGCCGCGCCGAAACCGTCCTGCTGAGATCGGGCGTGGCACCCCAGCGTGGCTGCGCTCCCGCAGAGGTCCGTGAGGGGAACCCTGAGGGAATCAGAGTCCGTGAAGGACACCCTCACGGACACCCCAACCCCGGCGCCCGCTGGCCCGCCGAGCGCCGCACTCGCCTGGCCAGCCCTTTCGGCCTGGGCAGACGAGCCTCAACCGCACCCATAGCGCCGCCTGGGCGCGAGCCGTCACTCCAGGGCGGCAAGAACCAATGCGGCCATCGATCCTGGGTCGCCGTTTTCCGGCCGCAGCACCAGATCCGGCGACTCCGGCCGTTCGTACGGCGCGTCCACCCCGGTGAAACCGGTGATCTCGCCCGACCGGGCCTTGGCGTACATGCCCTTCGGATCGCGGTCCTCGCACACCTCCAGCGGGGTGTCGACGAAAACCTCCGTAAACGGCAGGCCCGCGGTTTCGTGCACTTGCCGGGCGAGTTCGCGATCGGCCTGGTACGGGCTGATCAGCGACACCACCGCCACCACCCCGGCGTCGGCGAACAGCTTCGCGACCTCCGCGACCCGGCGGATGTTCTCCGCCCGGTCGGCCGGGGCGAACCCGAGGTCGCCGTTGAGGCCGTGCCGGAGATTGTCGCCGTCCAGCAGGTAGGCGGGGCGGCCCGAGGCGACCAGCCTGCGTTCCAGCTCCACCGCCACGCTCGACTTGCCCGACGCGGACAGCCCGGTGAGCCAGACGGTGCGGCCGCGGGTCGCGCGTTCGTCCCGCGACACCGCCGCCGGATGCCAGACCACGTTCGGGGCGGTCGTGCTCGGGCCGGTGATCATGCCCGCGCCGACGGTGTCGCCGGAGTGCTCGTCGACCAGCAGGAACCCGCCGGTCGGCCGGTTGCGCAGGTACGGGTCGAACAGCAGCGGCTGCCGCGTGCGCAGCCGGATCCGGCCGATCTCGTTGAGCGACAGCGCTTCCGCGGTCTCGTCGCGGTGCAGCGTGGTGACGTCCAGCCGGTAGTCGAGCGCGCTGACCTCCGCCTTGGTCTCGCGGGTGGTGTGCCGCACGAGGTAGCTCGCGCCCGGAGCGAGCGAGGCCTGTTCGGAGAACCAGCACACCATCGCGTCGACGTCCTGGCCCACATGCGGCCGGTTGCCCGGACGGCAGATCAGGTCGCCGCGGCTGAGGTCCAGTTCGTCGGACAGCTCGATCGTGACGGCCAGCGAGGCGAACGCCTCGGTCACCGCGGTCCCGCCGGGGCCCCAGATCGCCCGCACGGTCGTGGTGAATCCGGACGGCAGCACGGTCACCTCGTCACCGGGCTTGAAGACGCCACCGGCCACCGTTCCGGCGTAACCCCGGAAGTCCCGGCTGTGCTCGCGGATCACGTACTGCACCGGAAAACGCGCGTCGACCAGGTTGCGATCCGAAGCGACGTGCACCTGTTCCAGGTGGTGCAACAGCGAAGTGCCCTCGTACCACGGCATGCTCGCGCCGCGGTGCACCACGTTGTCGCCGTGCAGCGCGGACATCGGCACGAAGGTCAGGTCGGGCGTCCGCAATTTCATCGCGAACCGGCTGAAGTCCTCGCGGATTTCCTCGAACCGCTCCTGCGACCAGTCGACGAGGTCCATTTTGTTCACGCACACCACGAGGTGCCGGATGCCGAGCAGGCTGGCGAGGAACGCGTGCCGGCGCGACTGTTCGAGCACGCCCTTGCGCGCGTCGACCAGGATCAGCGCGACGTCCGAAGTGGACGCACCGGTGACCATGTTCCGGGTGTACTGCACGTGTCCCGGGGTGTCGGCGATGATGAACTTCCGTTTGGGCGTGGCGAAATACCGGTGCGCGACGTCGATCGTGATGCCCTGTTCGCGTTCCGCGCGCAGGCCGTCGGTGAGCAGGGCGAGGTCCGGGTACGCGTCGCCGCGCGCCTGGCTCGTGCGTTCGATCGCTTCGAGCTGATCGGTGAACACCGTCTTCGAATCGAACAGCAACCGGCCGATCAGGGTCGATTTGCCGTCGTCCACGCTGCCCGCGGTGGCGAGCCGCACCGTCGTGACCCGGTCCCCGGCGCTCATCAGAAGTAGCCTTCCTTCTTGCGGTCTTCCATTCCGGCCTCGGAAATCCGGTCGTCCGCGCGCGTCGCGCCGCGTTCGGTGACCCGCGTGGCGGCGACCTCGGCCACCACCTCCGCCGGCGACGAGGCGGCCGATTCGACACACCCGGTGCAGGTCGCGTCCCCGATGGTGCGGAAGCGAACCGTTGCCGGATAAGGCACTTCGCCCTCGCCCACGGTGAGGAACCGGGTCTCCGCGAGCAGCATCCCGTCGCGCTGGACGACCGGCCGCTGGTGCGCGTAGTACAGCGACGGCAGCGTCACGTCCTCCGCTTCGACGTACTGCCAGATGTCCAGCTCGGTCCAGTTCGACAACGGGAAAACGCGGATGTGCTCGCCCTTGCGATGCCTGCCGTTGTAGAGATTCCACAATTCCGGACGCTGCCGGCGCGGATCCCATTGCCCGAATTCGTCGCGGAAGCTGAACACGCGTTCCTTGGCGCGGGCTTTCTCCTCGTCGCGGCGCGCACCGCCGAACACGGCGTCGAAGCCGTTCTCGCGGATGCCGCGCAGCAACGTGGCCGTCTGGAGCCGGTTCCGTCCCGCCTTGAGGTCTTCGACGCTCCGGCCCGCGTCGATGTCGTCCTGGACGCTCGCCACCACCAGCCGCAGTCCGTAGCGCGCCACGGTTTCGTCCCGGAACCGGATGACCTCGTCGAAATTGTGCCCGGTGTCGACGTGCATGACCGGGAACGGCAGCGGCGCGGGCCAGAACGCTTTCGCCGCGACGTGCAGCATCACCATCGAGTCTTTCCCGCCGGAGAACAGCAGCACCGGCCGCTCGAAGGTCGCCGCCACCTCGCGGAAGACGTGCACGGCTTCGGCTTCGAGCGCGCCGAGGTGGCCCAGTTCGTAGGCCGGGGGTGCCGGGGTCGCCATCGGGATCCGCCCTTCCGGGGTTCGAGGACAGAAAAGTAGAACAGGTTCTTGCGCTGGGTCAAGCGGCGGAGGAGGCTGGGCGCATGGACCTGGTCGCACTCGAAGAGATCCGCCGCGTGAAATTCCGCTACCTCCGCTGCCTCGACCTGAAGCGGTGGGACGAGATGGCCGAGACGCTCACCGAGGACGCCCGCGTGCACTACGGCACGCCCTCCTACGGCGAACCGCTGAACTTCGACGGCCGCGACGCGCTGATGGAATTCCTGCGCACCGCCGTCGGCCCCGGGATCACCACGATGCACTTCGCCGGGCACCCGGAGATCGAGATCGACGGCGACACCGCGACCGGCCGGTGGATGTTCCAGGACAAAGTGATCGTCGCCGAGCACCGGGTGGTGATCGAGGGCGCGGCGTACTACGAGGACACCTACCGGCGCGAGAACGGGGCGTGGCGGATCAGCAGCCTCGAGTACGAGCGGCTGTACGAGACGATGGTGTCGATGAAGGACCAGCCGGGCTGGAAGATGACCGCGAACATGTGGGACCAGCCCGCCTGACCGCGGCGGTCCGTGAAGGACTCCAGAAAGGACGCTCGCTCCCGCGAAATGCCCAATCGACCCCCGCATGGCCGTATCCGCAGGTCCGTGAGGGGAACCCCGGGGGAATCAGAGTCCCTCAGGGTTCCCCTCACGGACGACAAGCCGGTGTCTCCCACCCGCTGAGCCTTCAAGCCCAGCCAGGCCGGACCCCGCCCGTCTCAGCGGTCACCGCGTCCGCGACCGCCGCCAAGGCCGCGCCCCGGCGCGCGATCTCCGCGCCGGTGATCGGTTCGCCGACCGACAGCGTCAGCACCAGCTCCTGCCGCCCCGACGCGTCGAAAGTCGGGGCCGCCAGCAGGCTCACCGCGTGTTTCTTCCGCGGTTCGAGGTCCGCGCCGAGGTACACCCGCTCCCCCAGGCTCGACACCAGCTCGCCGACCAGACCGCGCACCTCGGGCGGCAGATCGCCGGCCGCGACGCCCGCCATCAGCGTGTAGAGCCGCCGCCCCGCCGACGTCAGGCTTTCGACCAGATACCCGTGTTCCCGGCATTCGGCGACCACCCGCCGCAGGTACGCCTCGTCCAGCCGCACCGGCACCGCGGGCGGCGTGGCCAGCCAGGCGTCGAAGGCGGATTCCGCGTCCCACAGCACGTACATCAGCCCGACCGGCGGCGCGAACGGATACGTTTCGCCGAGCCGGACCTTGCCCGGACCGGCGCTCTGCAGCATCAGGATCCGCCCGTCGACCACCGCCGACGCGGTGCAGGTCGCCTGGTACCGCGCGCTCAGCTCTTCCAGCCGGGTACGGGCGATCTCGCTGGCCCCGAACCCTTCCCCCGCCGCGCGCCCGGCCGCGATCATCGCCGGGCCGAGGCGGTAGGTCGTCGACCGGGGATCGCGGACGACGTAGCCGCTCGCGGTCAGCTCGGTCAGGATGCCGAGGCAGGTCGGCTTGCTCAGGTCCAGTTCGCGAGCCAGCGCGGAAAGCCCGAAGCGCCGGCCCGGCCGCGCCGTGAAGTAGTCCAGCAACCGCACGACCCGTTCGGTCGGCGGCGAGCGCCGGGAGACCGCCATTGACCCATCCTTAGAACGCGTTCTAGTCTCAACCGACACCGAACGTACCACCCCGGTACAGAGTTGGACCAGTGTGAGGAGTCTCCCGGTGCTGACCGAACCGCTCGCCGGCGCGATCGCCGAAGCCGAAAAGATCATCGCCGAGGCGCCGCACATCCGGACCGAACAGGACCTGGTCGAGGGCTACGACTACCTCGCGGGCAGCATCCGGGCCTCGGTCCAGACCGCGTGGGCCTACGACCGGGACTTCCCGTACTTCACCCTCTCCACCGGCCCGTACACGAAAATGGGCCTGGACAACCCGGACACCCTGTACTTCAACGCGAACATCCGCGAGGACCGCGAGTACGTCGTCACCGGCACCCGCGGCACCACCGCCGACCTCAGCTTCCAGGTCCTCAACGGCGACTACACGCCGGTCGAGGTGCCCGACAGCATGACCGCGTTCGACGACCGCGACATCCCGGTCGCCGCCGACGGCACGTTCGAAATCCGCTTCGGCCCGGCGAAACCCGACCCCGAGCCGGGTTATTTCGTGCTCGGCCCCGGTTCGTCGATGCTCGTCGTCCGCGAGGTCTACAGCGACTGGGCGACCGAACGGCGCGGCACGATCCAGCTCCGCTGCGCCGACACCACCGGCCAGGCACCGCCCGCGCTCTCGCGCTCCGCGATGGAGAAGCGCTACGGCGTCACCGGCAAGATCCTGCTCAGCCGGCTCCGGACGTTCCTCGCCTTCCCGAAGTGGTTCTACCTGAACCTGCCGGTGAACACGATGACCGAACCGCGCAGCACGCCCGGCGGCCTGCCCACCCAGTACTCCTCGGCCGGGCACTACGAACTCGCCGACGACGAGGTCATGATCGTCACCGTGCCGCGCTCGGACGCGCCGTACCAGGGCATCCAGCTCGGCACCCCCTGGTACATCTCGCTGGACTACCTCAACCACCAGACCAGCCTCACCGCCGACCAGGCCCGCGTCGACCCGGACGGCAAGATGCGGTTCGTGATCAGCGAACGCGACCCCGGCGTCGCGAACTGGCTCGAACGCACCGGGCACGACCGCGGCTACGTCCAGATCCGCTGGCAGCGGCTTTCCCGTGACCTGACCGAAAAGGACGGCCCGGAGGTGGAGGTCGTGAAGTTCGGCGACCTCGCCGACCGGCTGCCCTACCACGCAGAGGCCCGCGTGACCCCGGAGGAATGGGCACAGCGGATCGCCGCACGACAGGCCGCGGTGGCGGCCAGGATGCTGGGCTGAACTCATGGATCTCCTTGCCGACACCCGTCTCTTGAAGGACAAGGTCGTTCTCGTCTCCGGCATCGGCCCCGGGCTGGGCCGTTCGATCGCCCTGCGTTCCGCCGCGGCCGGAGCCGACGTCGTCCTCGCCGCCCGCACCGAATCCCGGCTCACCGAGGTTGCCGCCGAGGTCGAGGCGCTCGGCAGGCGCGCCGTCTCGGTGCCCACCGACATCACCGACGAAGCCGCGGTGACCAAGCTCGTCGAGACGGCGCTGAGCGAGTTCGGCCGGCTGGACACGTTGGTGAACAACGCTTTCGCGGTCCCGCCGATCACCGATCTCGCCGACGTCGACCTCGACGCGGTCCGCGCCGGGTTCGAGACCAACGTGATCTCCGCGCTCCGGCTGACCCGCCTCTGCACCCCCGCGCTCGCCGAAACCGCCGGTTCGGTCGTGATGATCAACTCGGCCGTGCTGCGGCATTCCCGGCGGACGTTCGGCGCGTACAAGATGGCCAAGACGAGCCTGCTCTCGCTCGCGCAAAGCCTCGCGTCGGAACTCGGCCCGCGCGGCATCCGGGTGAATACCGTTGCCCCGGGCTACATCTGGGCGGACTCCCTCAAGTGGTACTTCTCCCATCTCGCCAAGGAACGCGGTGTGTCCGCCGAGCAGGTGTACGCCGAAACCGCGAAGACGATCGACCTGCGCCGGCTTCCGGAACCCGACGAAATCGCCGACACCGTGGTGTTCCTCGCGTCCGCGCTCGCCCGCTGCGTCACCGGGCAATGCCTCGACGTGAACGCCGGCGAATACCACCACTGAGGGGAACAGCATGCTGCCAGGACGGGACAGCGTCGGCACGGTCGAAGACCTGCACGCGTCCGCCACGAAACTCACCGGCCTCGACGACTTCGGCGGAGACGACCACCTCGAAGGCCTGCGCGTACTGCTCGATTCCTACGCCAGCGAAGCCGGATTGACGCCGTACGGCAACAAAGTCCACCGTGCTTTCCTGCGCGGCGCACTGGTCGCACGGCTGCTGAGCGAAGCTTCGTGGAAGCAGAATCCGCAGTACGCCGACGTGCCCGTCGAGCGGCCCATCTTCGTCACCGGCCTGCCGCGCACCGGAACCACCGCACTGCACCGGCTGCTCACCGAAGACCCCGCCCACCAGGGCCTCGAAGTGTGGCTGACCGAAATGCCGCAGCCGCGCCCGCCGCGCGAGACATGGGCGAAAAACCCGGTCTTCCAAGCGATCCAGGCCGGATACGAGCAGCACCACGTCGAGCATCCCGAGTTCATGGGCCTGCACCACATGTCGGCCGACCAGGTCGAGGAATGCTGGCAACTGCTAAGGCAGTCGCTGAAATCCGTATCCTACGAATGCCTCGCGCACGTGCCCGGCTACTCGCGCTGGCTCGACGGGCAGGACTGGACCGACGCCTACCGCCGCCACCGGCGCAACCTGCAGCTGATCGGCCTCCCCGACGCGGGCCGCCGGTGGGTGCTCAAGAACCCGAGCCACCTCTTCGCCCTCGACGCGCTCCTTGAGGTCTACCCGGACGCGCTGGTCGTGCAGACCCACCGCGCGCCCAGCACCATCATCGCCTCGGTGTGCAGCCTCACCGAGCAGGCTTCCGACGGCTGGTCGGACACCTTCCGCGGCGAGGTCGTCGGGCGCAGCCAGCTCGACCTGTGGGCCCGGGGCGCGGAACAGTTCGAGGCCGCCCGCGCCCGGCACAACCCGGCGCAGTTCTGCGACGTCCGGTACGAGGACTTCGTCGCCGACCCGATCGGCACCGTCGAAGGCGTCTACCGGCACTTCGACCTCGAACTCGCCCCGCAGGCGCGCGACGCGATGACCACCCTGCACGCGCGGAGCCGCACCGGAGACGCGAAACCGAGGCACCGCTACGACCTCGCCGACTTCGGCCTCACCGCCGGGGAGGTCGACGAGCGGTTCTCCGGATACCGCGCCGCGCACCAAGGTTGACGCCGTTTCGAGACCGGGCTTCTCGCCGAACCGGCCTCGCGGGGCATGGCCGCGCCCTAGGATCTGCCTGACGTTCCTTGAGCGGAGAGCAGGTATGACGACCTTCACCTACACGATCCTCGAGATCATCCCGCGGGCATTGCTGTTGATCGTGGGGCTCATCGGCCTGATCCTCTCGGCCAGCCGGCGCTCGCGGGGCGGCTCCGGGCTGATGGTGGCCGCCTTCTCGGTCATGCTCGTCACCACGGCGCTGGGCATCGCCTGGCAGCTCATGCTGTCGGACGTGGCGTCCTGGATGGCCTCGGATCACCTGAGCAGCGACGAGATGTCGACGATCATCATGGCCGTCAGCATCCCGCTCAGCCTGCTCGAGGTGCTGTCGTGGCTGCTGGTCGTGCTCGCCGTCGTGAAGGGCAAACGGGCGGCGCAGCCCGGTTTCGCGCCGGGCGGGTATCCGATGGCCGGGCAGCCGGGGTTCGCTCCGCAGGGCGGGTACGGCCAGCCCGGGTATCCGCAGCCCGGCTACGCGCAGCCTGGCTATCCCGCCCAGCCGCAGCCGGGCCAGCCCCAGCCCGGTCAGCCGCAGCCGGGTTATCCGCAGCCGGATCCCGGGCAGCAGTCCGGTTACTCCCAGCCGCCGCAGCCCAACCCGGGCGAAGGGCCGCAGCAGCCGCCGAACTGACGCCCGGTCAGACCGCCGCCTCGGCTTCGGCCCGGGCGAGAATCTCGGTGACAGTCTCCTCGACGGTCAGCTCCGAGGTGTCCAGCCAGAGCCCGATGTGCGGGGTCTCCTCGCGGAGGTAGGCGTCCAGCCCGGCGATCCCGGTGTCGCCCGGCTGGTACGCCACCTTCCCGCGCGCCGCCTCTCGCTGCGCCACCACCTCGATGCTCGGCGCGAGAACCACGACGTAACACGGCCTCGTCCGGAGCGCGCCGACCATCTCGGTCAGGTGTTCGCCGAGCACGATGTCCTGCAGCACCACGTCGAACCCGGCGGCCGCGTACCCGTCGGCGACCTGGGCCGCGAGCGCGTAGCGGAGCCGTAGCTGGCGGATCGCCTCGGCGGGCGGATCGGCCGGGCCCATCTCGGCCCGGCCGTTGACCACCATCCGCCGGAACGCGTCCCCGCGCACGTGCACGGACTTCGGCAGCCGTTCGGCGAGCGCCTGCGCCACCGTCGACTTTCCGGCCGCTTGGATGCCGGTCACCAGGAAGATCGTCACGCCGGCGACCCTTCCTGCTTCACGGCCGGTCCGCCAGCGATTTTCAGCGCCGCTGCCTCCGCCGCCGTGCCGACACCATCAGCACGAAACCGCTGAGCAGGCTGAAAAGCGCGCCGAACAAGAGATCCCGGACCGGCGTGCCGGTCGTGGCCAGCGGCGGTGTGCCCGCCGGACCCGTAGGCGGGGTCCCCGGAGTCACTGGAGTGTCCGTCGTACAACCAGGTTCGGCACCGGTCACACAGCTCGTGCCCGGATTCGGCGAGACCACGACGTTGCGCAGATGCCGCCCGGCAGCAGTCTCGGGTTTGACGGTGATCGAGTAGGTGACCGTGACGGTCTGGCCGACCGCCAGTGTCCCGTGCCAGGTCAGCCGCGAGCCGGTCTGCTCGACGGTTCCGCTGGTGGCCTTGGCGTCCTGGTTGTAGCTGGCATCGTCCAGGACGTCGGCGAGGTCATCGACGAACGCCGCGTCCGGATATGCGGCGGTGCCGGTGTTGACGAGGTCGACGGTGTAGGTGACCTTCTCCCCCGGCTTCGCCGTCGCCACGCCCGCGCGCTTCGTGACGGTCATGGACCGCACCGGGGTTTCGGTGCCGCAAGCCGGATCTCGGGGCTGGCAGTTCGTGTCGTCCGGGCTGGTGACGGCGTTGCGCAGGATCCGGTCCCCGCGCGGCGGATCCCCGACGGTCACCGAATACTTGATGGTGACCTCCGCGCCCGCCGCAACCGAGCCGGTCCACTGCAGCCGCGGGTGAACAAAGTGGACAGTCCCGCCGGTCGCCGTGGCATCCTCGTTGTACGCGGCGTCGTCCAGCACGCCGGACAGGTCATCGGTGAACGACGCGTCCGGCTGCGCCGCCTCGCCGACGTTGCGCACGGTCACCGTGTAAGCGACCTTCCCGCCAGGTGTGGCAACCGCCGGATCCGCGGTCTTGGTGATCCGCAGGTGCGGTTTCGGCAGCACGACGCGGCAATCCGGATCGGTCGAGCCCTCCGGGCAGTTCGACCCGGTCCCGGTCACGGTGTTGACGAGCCGGTGGTCGCCGGCGTTGGTGACAGTGACGGAATACGTGATGGTCGCGGTGGCGCCCTTGGCCAGGTTTCCGGTCCACGTCAGGTTCGGCGGCGCGACCGCGACGGTGCCGGTGTCCGCCTTGGCATCGCCGTTGTACGTCGCGTCGTCGAGCACGCCCGCGAGATTGTCGGCGAACGACGCGGACCGGTAGTCGGCCTCGCCGACGTTCTGGACGGTGATCGTGTAGCTGACCCGGTCGCCGGTTTTGATCTCCGCCGGGGTCGCGCTCTTCGTGATCTTCAGCGCGGGCAGCGGCGTGACCGTCCCGCAGTCCGGATCGTGCGCGCCGGGCGGGCAGTTGCCGCCGCCGGTGACCGCGTTGGCGAGCTTCTTGTCGCCGCGTGGCGGATCGTGCACGGTGACGGTGTAGGTGATCGTCACCGTCGCGCCTGCTTCGACGTCGCCGGTCCAGGTCAGTTTTGGTGCGGTGTAAGCGGTTGTGCCGGTGGTCGCTCGTGCGTCGTTGCCGTAGGTCGCGTCGTCGAGGACGCCGGTGAGGTCGTCCGTGACGGTCGCATCGCGGTAGGCCGCCTTGCCGTCGTTGGCCACCAGGACGGTGTAGGTGACGGTGTCGCCGGGGCGTGGGTCGGACGGGGCCGCGGTCTTCTTGACGTGCAGGCGGGCGACCGGGGTGACCGGATTGCAGTCCGGGTCGGTGTTTCCGGGCGGGCAACCGGAATCGGGCGGCCCGGTGATCCCGTTGCGGAGTTCGCTGTCCCCGTCAGGCGCTGTGCTGACGGTGACCGAGTAGGTGATCGTCGCGGTCGCGCCCGCGGGCAGGTCGGCCGTCCAGGTCAGGGTGGGTTCGGCGTAGTTGACCGTGCCCAAGGTGGCGGTGGCGTCGTCGTTGTAGGCCGCGTCGTCCAGGACTCGGCTCAGGTCGTCGGTGAAGCTCGCGCCTCGATAGGTTCCGCTGCCCGGGTTTCGGGCGGTCACGGTGTACGTGACCTTGTCACCGGGCTGCGCGGTCGCGGGTGAAGCGGTCTTCGACAGTTCGAGCGCGCCGATGCCGGTATCCGTAGTGCAGGTATCGCAGGTCGAACCGTCCGGCCCGGTGACAACATTGCGCAGACGGTGGTCACCGGCGGGCGGGCTGCCGACCGTGACGGAGTAGCGGACGGTCACGGTGGCACCTGCCGCGACGTCTCCTTCCCAGCGCAACCGCGGGGCGGCGAAGGACACAGCACCAGAGGTGGCGGTCGCGTCGTTGTTCCACGTCGCGTCGTCGAGGACGCCGGAGAGGTCGTCGGCGAACGTCGCCCCGGGATAGGCGGCCTCGCCGATATTGCGCACGGTCACGGTGTAGCTGACTCGCTCCCCGGGCTTGGCGTCGGTCTTGTCCACGGTCTTCTTGATTTCGAGCGCGCCGATCGGGGTTTCGGTGACGCAGTCCGGGTCGGCGCTCTTCGGAGCACAGTTCGAGTCGGCCGGGCCGGTCACCGCGTTGCGCAGCTTGTGGTCCCCGCGCGGCGGCGAGTGGACGGTGACGGTGTAGCGGATCGTGACGGTCTGGGCGGCGGGAATGTCGCCGGTCCACGTCAGTTTCGCCGTGTCCGGGTCGTATGCCGGCTGCGTGGCCGCCGGGGCGGCCGTGGCATCGCCGTTGTAGACGGCGTCGTCGAGCACGCCGGTCAGGTCGTCGGAAAGACGGACCGCGGTCGCCGTCGCGCCGCCGATGTTCTCGGCGGTGATCGTGTACGTGACGGTGTCGCCCGGTTTCGCGGTGGCGGGCGAGGCGGATTTCCGGATCACCACGCCGGAAATCGGTTCGTCCGTCGTACACGCCGGGTCCGGGCCGCAGTTCGAGCCGTCCGGGCCCACGACCCAGTTGGTCAGGCGACGGTTTCCTTGCGGCGGGTCGGCCACCGTCACCGTGTACGTGATGGTGACCGTGGCGCCCGCCGCGACGTCACCGGTCCAGCGCAGCGCGCGTCCTGCTTGGTCGTACTCGACGGTGCCGGATCCCGTTGCCCGGGCGTCGTTGTTGTAGGCCGCATCGTCGAGCACGTCGGTCAGGTCGTCCGTTACGTTCGCCCCAGCCCACGTGGCCTGTCCGTCATTGGTCACCGTGACCGTATAGGTCACGACGCTCCCCGGACTCGGATCGGCGGGCGAGGCGTGTTTGGCGATCTTGAGCGTCGTGATCGGCACTGCCGTCGAACACGCCGGATCCGGCGAGTCCTGAGCGCAGTTGCTTTCCGGAACCGTCACGACGTTGGCCAGCTTCTTGTCCCCGCCCGGCGGTGATCCGACGGTCACCGAATACGTCATGGTGACGGTGTCGCCCGGCGCGATCGCGCCCGTCCAGGTGAGCTTGCGGCCGTCGTAGCCGGGTTGCGTCGGCGTCGGCGTGCCGCCGGTCGTGGTGGCGGCGTCGTTGTTGTAGGTGGCGTCGTCGAGGACGGCGGACAGGTCGTCGGACAGCTGAGCGGCCGGTGCGGGTCCGTCGCCCTCGTTGGTGACCGTGACCGTGTACCGGACGGTGTCCCCCGGCTTCGCGGTCTGCTCGCTCGCGGTCTTGCGCACGACGAGCTTCGACGTCAGGTTCGGCGCGATCGAACAGCTGGCCAGGTCGGTGATCGGCCACGAGCCGCCGGACTCGGACTTGACCCGCCCGACCTGGTTGTCCTGGGCGTTGCCGCCGGGCACCAGCGTCGACGCGCCGGTGCGCGGGTCCACTTTGTACAGTGCGCCGCCGTAGTACCCGAGGTAGATCGAACCGTGGAAGTACGCCATTCCGTAGTTGTTGAACCCGTTGGCCGACCCCCGCCCGGTGACCTGGACGGCCCGCGTCGTGGTCCCGGTCGCCGGATCGAGCCGATAGACATACGTCGAGCCGCCGTAGGAAATGCCGTAGTACGCGCCGCCCTCGTCGTCCACGAACAGGTCGGGCACCAGTGATCCGCCGAGGAAAACCGGATCGTTCGACGGCACCGGCGTCAGGTTCGAGCCCCTGGTCCAGACCGTCGTCGCGCCGGTGGACAGGTCCATCCCGAACAGCTTCGGCGCGCCGCCGTTCTGCGCGCCGAACAGCATCCCCGTGTTCGGATCCGCGGCGAGACCGCCCCAGTTCACCCCTGCGGGCAGCTGCCGGGTCTCGCCGCCGGCGATCTGGTCGGTGACCTGGTCAGTGCCGGAAACGTGCTTGTACAGCGTGCGGTTCGCGCTGGTGTAACTGGAATAGAACGCCGCCGGACGGCCGCTGTCGGGGTCCTTGCCGAGCGCCATATTGGTCGACCAGTAATCCGGCAGCCCGCCGCCCGCGCGTTTGCTGATGACCGTGTTCTGGATCTCGGCGTCCCCGGCGGCATCGGTGCGGAACTGCATGCCCGAGCGGAAATTGCTGTAATAAAGATGGTCGCAGTCGAATGCGGACGGACTCTGCTCGCCTTCGACCGGCCACGTCTGCGCCGCCGCCGGGGCCGCCGTGCCCACCGCCACGCCGGACACCGCGAGCGCCGTCACCAGGACCTGTACCGCGAAGCGCCGAACCGCCGACCGCACCATGATCGCATCGAATCAACGTGCCCCGCCGCCGACAACTCGAAAACGCGATCTCACCCGCTTGAGTCCCCCCGCGAAAAACGTTTCGCGGCGCTTTTTCCTCAGTTCCGCGCGACCGTCTCCTGAATCAACTCGTAAGCCAGGTCCAGGCGGACGCCGTCGGGGTTGGCGAGCCCTTTCTCCTCGTACCAGGAAGCGTCGGCTTCCGGATGCGGCCCGCTGACCCCGACCCGGCCCTTCCCGTACGGGGCCACGACCACCGCGGCCGCCCCGTTGGAGTAGGTCGCCAGCACCGCGGCGTCGGCCCCGTCGTCCAGCCGGAACGCGGGCCCGTCCTGGAAGTACATGTGCCGCGGCTTTCCGCGCCAGCTGACTTCCAGGACGGTGTCGCGATCGTCCGGAACCGTGGAGCCGGGCGAACCGGCGTACCCGTGGGTGTCGCCGGGCAGCAGCCCGAACCCGGGATCGCGGCCCGCCAGATAACCGCCGAAGCACAAGCCGAGGTAGCTGCCGCCCTTGCGGACCCAATCGCGGAGCGCGTCCGCGGAACCGCGCAGGTCCTGCCAGGTCCGGTCGAGGTCCTGGCCGCCGCCGGGCTGGACGTACAACTGCGCTTCGGCCAGCGTGGCCGCGGTGAGCGGCTTCCCGGTGCCCGGACCCACGTACTCGACCCGGTAATGCTGCGGCGCCCGCCGCAGCAACTCGGCCACGGCGGGCCCGCATTCGTCGCACCCCTGCGGCCCGTTGTACACCAGCGCGAGCGGCGGCTCGGCACTGCGCGGCGGAGCTTCGGCGCCGGCTTTCGGCTGGCTGCAACCCACGGCCAGCACCAGGACGACCGAGAGAAGACCAGCCAGCAGCACGGCCGGACGTCGAGCGGCGCTCAGGTGCACGGACCCTCCTCAGGTTCACCGCTATGGCACTAACCGCTAGCGTTTAACAACGGTAGCGCTTTTGGCACCGGCAGTGCCAACCCCCTGGCGGTCCACATCGGACACTCACCCCGCCTTCCGCCCTCGCCACACGACCAGCGCCCAGATCAGCAGCACCGCACCCGCCGCGCCGAGCACCAGGTCCGCCCACTGCGGCACCCCCGCCCACCGCAGCAGGCCCGCCACTCCGAAGCTCGTCCCCCAGCCCGCCTCGGTGATCGCCGAGCCGAAGCCCTGCACGAACAGAATCACGCCCAGCAGCACCCGCGCGCCTTGCGCCTGCTTGCTGCCCCGCTGTACCGCCATCAGGAAAAACCCCCGTTTCGATGCGCTTGCATCGAAACCCTAGCATCGATCCGATGCAGACGCATCGCCTAGCATGGGGCCATGCCGAAACAGGTCGATCACGACAGCAGGCGAGCACACCTAGCCGACGCGGTGTGCTCGCTGGTCAGCACGCGCGGGCTGGAGAGCGTGACGTTGCGCGAGGTGGCCACCGAAGCCGGCGTCTCGATGGGCGCGGTGCAACGATGCTTCCGTACCAAGGCCGAAATGCTGCTGTTCGCGCAGGAGCACGTGAACCGCGAGGTCGCGGCCCGGGCGCGGGCGCGCATCGGCGACGGGGCGGCGGCCGTCATGCTGGAGCAGGCACTGACCGCGCTCCTCGCGGTGGACGATCCGGGGCTCGTCAGCGCGCGGGTGTGGATCGCGTTCACCGCGCAGGCGGTGGTCGACCCGGCACTGGCGGCCGCGCACGAGGAGCACTACGCCGGGCTCACCGAGATGCTCACCGTCCTGCTGAAGGCGGCCCAGGACAGCGGCGAGGTGCGGACCGGGCTCGACCTCCGGCAGGAGGTCGACGCTGTGCTGACGCTCGCGGACGGGCTGACGCTGCAGGTGCTGCTCGGCAGGCACACGCCGGAGTCGGCCGTCGCGGAGCTGCGCAGGCAGACCAGGCATCTCTGGGCCTGAAACCCGTTGCCGGACAAGGCAACTCCGCCGGGATGCTCAGCCCGGTTCCTGTCCGAGCCATCGGGACGCGGCTTGCGCGCCAATGCCAGGAACTTAAGCCGCGTGGCGTCAACGCCTGCTGACCGTCTTCAGGTCCGTGAAGGACTCCTTGAGGGAATCTGATTCCCTCAAGGAGTCCTTCACGGACGACAATCCCGTTCAGCCTGGGCGGACGCACCTCAAACCGCACCCATCGCGCCGCCTTAAGTTCCGGGCATTGCGGCTTGCGCGCAGCTCGGGATACCCCGGTTGGCGGGATCAGTGACCGGCGGTGCGGTCGATGATCTCCGCCAGTCTCTCGGGCGCCTCCTCCGGAATCCAATGGCTCACGCCCGGCAGGATCTCCAGCCGGTACTCGCCGTCGACGTACTGTCCGGCGAGTTCGGCGCTCCGCCGGGACAGCGCCTGGTCCCCGTCGCTCCAGACGTGCGTCGTCCGCGCCGGCACCCGGGCCCGCAGGCTCGCCGGGCTCACCAGGAACATCGCGCGGTACCAGTTCAGCCCGCCGGTCAGCGCGCCGCCGTGCACGATTTCGCGGTGCACCGCGGCGATCTGGGCCGGGGTCATCCCGGTCCCGGCGAGCGTGCGGTCCAGCAGCCGGGGCCAGCGCCGGATCGCGAACTCGGGCAGCCACGGGAGATGGAAGAAGAACATGTAGTACGACCGGACGAGCTGGTCGCTGGTCAGCATCGCGCGTGCGAACGCCCCGGCGTGCGGGACCGACACCGTCGTCAGCGACCGGACCAGCTCGGGGTGCCGCGCCGCGGTCGCCCACGCGGCGTTGGCTCCCCAGTCGTGCCCGGCCAGATGCACCGGCCCGCCCCCGGCCGCGCGGATCACCGCGGCGGTGTCGGCGACGAGCCGGCTCGACCGGTACGCGAAACGTCCCTTCGGGCGGGCGCAGCGCGAGTAGCCCCGCTGGTCGGGCACGATCGTGCGGTAGCCCCGTTCGTTGAGCAGCGAGGCGACCTCCGCCCACGAAGCACCGGTCTGCGGGAACCCGTGCAGGAGAACGACGACCTCGCCGTCCTGCGGACCGGTGTCGCGCACGTCGAAGGCGAGCCCGTCGTGGTCGACCGAGCTGATGCGGCTGGCGGTGGGCACGGCCGGGCCTCCTTCACTCGCGGAGCGACTGACCCTCAGTAAGTTACCCGAGAGTCATATCGCTGTCCAGCAGCACCCGTCCGCACCGCTTCCGTTACGCGCCAGCAGCTTCCGGCGTCCCGTATCCCCCTCCCCCGCCGGATTCGCAGCGCAGCACGTCGCCCCGACGCACGCGGAGGCTGTTGACCTTCAGCATCTCCCGCGCGTCCGGCTTGCCGGGGTTGAGCACCACTCGCGGCGGTGCCCCTGCTGAGCCGCCGAACAGACCCCACGCGGGAGTCACCGAGCGTTCCCACCACAGCGACAAATCCTGGTCCGCTTCCATCACGTACTCGCGGACCACGCCATCGCCGCCGCGCCACCGGCCCGCGCCGCCCGAGCCGGCCCGGATGCGGTATTCGTTCACCCGCACCGGATACAGCGTTTCGACGACCTCCACCGGCAGGTCCCGCAGCGAGCCGTTGACGTTGTTGATCAGCGCCGTTTCGCCGTCGCCGCCGTCCCACGCGCCCCAGCCGCCGACGGTCGCCTCCAGAGTCACGAACGGCTCCCCGGTGCGCGGATGGTCCCCGGCGAACTGCACGATCATCGAATCGCCGTAGCTGGCCGCGGCGACCCGGTCCGGCATCGCGGGCGCGAGCGCGGCCACGACGAGGTCGATCAGCATGCCGAGGCTGGAGTAGTAGTACTGGCACGCGGCCGGCTCCCGCGCGCCGAGCATCGACCCGTCGCGCACCTGCACGTCCAGCGGCGCGAACGAACCGCCGTTGAGGCTCACCTGCGGCGAGATCAGCAGCTTGTAGCCGACCCGCGCGGCGGAAACCGCTTGGGAGCGGCCGCAATTCACCGGACCGGTGGCCTGGTCGGCGCAGTCGGTGAGGTCGATCGTCATCGACTCCCCCGCCACGACCACCCGCACGCGCACCTTCAGCGGCGTGTCCGGGTCGATCGCGTCGTTGTCGAGGTAGCCGGTCGCCTCGTACTCGCCGTCCGGGATGGCCGCGATGCGTTCGCGTTCCAGCCGTTCGGTCTGGGCGAAGATCTGCTCACGCGCGGCGTCGACGGTTTCCGCGCCGTAGCGGGCGAACAGCTCGCCGAGCCGGCGCACGCCCATCCGGGCGCACGCGATCTGCGCGCGCATGTCGCCGAGGGTCACGTACGGGAACCGCACGTTCGTCTCGATCAGCCGCAGGACGTCGGCGCATTCGACCCCGCCCGCGACGATCCGCGTCGGCCCCATCCGGAGGCCTTCTTGGTAGATGTTCGTGGAGTCCATCGAACCGCCGGGATCCTTGGAACCCATGTCGATCCAGTGCGCGCGCGAAGCCGCGAAGCCGACCAGCTCGTCGCTGACGAAGATCGGCGCGTACACCGTGCAGTCGTTGAGGTGCGTGCCGCCGATGTAGGAGTCGTTGAGCACCCACACGTCGCCGGGCTGCCAGACGTCCGCGCCGAACCGCTCTTCGGTGTAGCTGGTGCAGATTTCCAGGTTCCCCAGGAAGATCGGCAGCCCGGACGACTGGCCGAGGACGCGGTGGCGCCGGTCCAGCAGCGCGACCGCGCAGTCCTTGCCCTCGTAGATCGTCGGCGTGTACGACGACCGGATCAGGGTCATGTTCATGTCCTCGGCCGCCTGGATCAGCGCCGAGCGGATGATTTCGGTGGTGACGGGGCTGATGCTCACGCGCGTTCCTCCTGCAGGTGTTCGGCGGCCGCGAGGGTGACGATCAGGAAGCCGTGGTCGTCGACGGCGAGTCCGGCGTCCGGCGGGACGACCGTGGTGGCGGTTTCCTCGTGCACGATCGCGGGCCCGGCCAGCCGGGCGCCGGGGGCGAGCGACGAGCGCGCCACGATCGTGGTCGGCACCGGTTTTCCGTCGAAAACGACGTCGCGGACCACCGGATCCGGGCGTTCGGCGATCGCTTCGGCCGCCGCCGCGGCACGGTCGACGACGCCGTGGCCGGTGGTGCGGAGCGCGACGAACTGCACCGGGGCGCCGGGCGTCGCGTGGCCGTAACGCTGGTGGTGGATCTCGGCGAAGCGGGCCTCGACGGCGGGCAGGAAGTCCGGGCTGTCGACCGGATCGTCGTCCAGGATCGGCACGGTCAGGGTGTAGTCCTGGCTTTCGTACCGCATGTCGACGCCGTGCGTCACGGACCGGCGGTCCTCGGGAATTCCCTGTTCCCGCAACGCTTCCAGTGCCTGGTCGCGCAGCGAGTCGAGTGCCGTGCGCAGGGCGCGGGTGTCGAGTTCGGCTCCGTTGGCGAAGAACTGCATGGTGAAGTCCCGCCGGACGTCGGCTTCGAGCATGCCCCACGCGGAGAACGCGCCCGGGAACCGCGGCACGATCACCTCGGTGATGCCGATTTCCCGCGCGATGAACGCCGCGTGCATCGGTCCCGCGCCGCCGAACGCGAGCAGCGCGAACTGGCCCGGCTCGCGGCCGTGCTCGACGGTCAGGGTGCGGATCGCCTGTGCCATCTTGGCGTTGCCGACGTCGCAGATCCCTGACGCCAGTTCGACCGTGCCCAGGCCGAGGTGCCCGGCGAGCGTCGCGACCGCGGTGTGCGCGGCGTCGAGGTCGAGCGGCATGCCCCCGCCCGCGAACGACTCGGGATCGACCCGGCCGAGCACGCAGTTCGCGTCGGTGACCGTCGCCTGCGTGCCGCCGCGGCCGTAGCACGCCGGACCGGGCACCGCGCCCGCCGACTCGGGCCCGACGCGCAGCGCGTCGCCCTCGGCGTAGGCGAGCGAACCGCCGCCCGCGCCGACCGTGTGCAGATTGACCAGCGGCATCAGCAACGGGAAACCCTCCGCCTCGCCGTCCGGCGAAACGTCGGCCGCGTAGTCCATCACCAGCGAGACGTCGAACGACGTGCCGCCCATGTCGACGCAGATCAGGTCTGGCCGGTTGAGCAGCTTCGCCGCCGCGACGCCGCCCATCGTGCCGCCGACCGGCCCGGACAGCAGCGTCTGCAACGGATGCCGCCGCGCGAACCCGGCGTTGACCAGGCCGCCGGACGACTGCATGACGTGCACCGGGACGTGCAGGCCCTTCTCGGTGAACCGCCCCTCGATGCGGTCGAGGTAACGGTGCACGGACGGTCCGGTGTAGGCCTCGAGCACCGCGGTCGACGTGCGCTCGTACTCCCGCCATTCCGGCGCGACCTCGTGGGACAGCACGACCAGTGCGTCGTCGCCGAGTTCGGCGCGCAGGATCTCGCCGGCGCGGCGTTCGTGCCCGGAATCCAGGTAGGAGAACAGGAAACACACCGCGACCGCCTCGAAACCCTCTTCGCGCACGCGTTTCGCGACCAGCCGCGCGGCGTCCTCGTCGAGCGGTTCGAGTTCCGCGCCGGTCGCGTCGAGCCGTCCGGCCACCTCCGCGACCGCTTCCGGCCCGACGAGCGGCTCCGGCTTGCGGTAATGCAGGTCGAACAGCCGGTTCCGGTTGCCGCGCGCGATCCGGTAGACGTCGCCGATCCCCCGCGTGGTCAGGATCAGCACCTTCGCGCCGCGCCGTTCCAGCAGCGCGTTCAGCCCCTGCGTGGTGCCGTGCACGAAAAACTCGATGTCCGCGAACGGCAGGTCGAACCCTTCCAGCGCACCGAAAACGCCGCGCGCGAGGTCGTCGGGAGTGGTGAGCACCTTGCCCGCGCGCAGCCGCTGCGTCGCGCCGTCGTGGACGACCACGTCGGTGAAGGTGCCGCCGATGTCCATGGCGACCCGGTAGGTCATGAGAACTCCTTGTCGGATAACGGAAATCAGGTGAGCGCGCGACCCTCGGTCTCGGGCAGCGGAAGGACGGCGAGCAGCGCGACGACGAGGAAGGCCACGATCGACGCGATAGTCAGCGACGACGCCACGCCGTGGTCCATCATCGCGCCGATCACCGGCACCGAGACGGTGTTCGCCAGCAGGATCGCCGAGGTGGACCAGGAATAGCCGACGCCGCGCAGCCCGGTCGGCAGCACCTCGGCCGACCAGGTGTTCCAGATGCCCCACGCACCGAGCGAGAAGAACGCGAGGATCAGGTTGCCCGCGTACAGCTGCGCGGAACCGGTGGCGAGACCGAACAGCACGCCGCCGAGCGCCGAGGCGAGCGCGAAAAGCAGGAAGATCCGCTTACGGCCGTGGCGGCGGGTCAGCCACGCGGCGAGCAGGTAGCCGGGGACGGACACGACCTGCGTCACCGCGACGAACCACAGCGCCCCGGACACGCTCAGCCCGCGGTTCTGCAGCAGGACCGGCAGCCATGTCTGCAGCCCCCAATAACCCCAGCTGAAGGTGAACGACGTGAGCAGCAGCGGCAGGAACCGCCGCCGCACCGGCGAACGGAACAGGTTGCGCACCGCGCCCGCCTTGCGATCCGCGTCCTCGACGGAAAACGTGGTGCCCGCCGGAATTTCGGCACCGAGGCCGCGCAGCACCGTGGCGGCTTCCGCGTGCCGCCCGCGCCGGGCGAGCCAGTACGGCGATTCCGGAACCCAGCGCCGCACGGCGAACGCCCACAGCCCGGCCAGCGCGGCGACCACCGCGACCGCACGCCAGCTGATCGTGCCGAGCGACTGGCTCACCCCGATGCACAAGAGCGTGCCGATGGGAAAGCCGATGCTGAGCGCGACCGCGCCCTGGCCGCGACGCGCGGTGGGAAGCAGTTCGAGAAAATACGGGAAGGTGACCGCGTAAACCCCGCCGAACGCGACCCCGGACAGGAACCGCAGCACCACAAACGGCCAGAACGCCGGAGAAAGCCCCGCGGCCAGCGCGAGCACCGCGTAGATCAGGAGGCTCGCGACCGTCACGCGACGGCGGCCGAGCCGGTCGATCAGCCCGCCCCACAACAGCGCGCCGGGCACCATGCCGAACGCGACCGCGGACAGCGCCCAGCCCAGTTTCGTGTTGTCCACGCCGAATTCGTCCGCGATCCCGTTCGAGACGTAGACCAGCCCGACCTGTTCCCACGCCTCGACGACGAAGGCGAAGAACAGCACCGAACCGGCGAGCCAATGCCGTCGGGTCAGCCGCATCCCGGTGCAGACGTCGCCGACGGTCGGCGAGGCGGCGGCGGGCGGGGCGGGCTCGTGCGGGGCGGCCATGGCGCCTCCTATCATCATCAAAACGTTTTGATGAGCTTTCGCGGCATCAAACCCGCGCGTCGGCGCGGTGTCAAGGCCTTGTCCGCCGGCCGGTGGGCGATACTGGGCCGTCCGGAGGCAGGGCGAAGGGGAACGACGGTGGACGCGCAGGGCGGCAAACGGCCGGTGACGATCCGGGAGGTCGCCGAGCGCGCCGGGGTCTCGATCAGCACGGTCTCGCACGCGCTTTCCGGGCGCAGGCCCATTTCGGCGGCGACCAAGGCGCGGGTGCGCGAAGCCGCCGCAGAACTGGGCTACGACCCGAACCCGAACGCCCGCTCGCTGCGGACCGGCCGGTCCGGGCTCGTCGGGCTCATCCTCCGCCCGCGCTACGCGGTGGCCGGCACGCCCGACCGGGCCGAGACGTTCAACCGGCTCGTCGGCTCGATCGCCACGGAGATGCTGCGGCACAAGACCGGCCTCATCCACGTGCCCGACCTGCACGACCCGGCCGTGGCGAGCGTGCCGATGGACGGCTGCATCGTGGCCCACCCCTACGGCGGCGACACCGCGCTGGCCGAACTGCTCGGCCGCGGCCTGCCCGTGGTGACCGTCGAGGAGGACCCGGAACAGCCGGACCTGCCGTGGGCCGTGCGGCTGGACTATCCGCCGGTGGTCGAGGCGCTGCTGGACCACCTCCACGACCAGGGCGCGCGCGACGTGCTGCTGCTGTCCGGCACCGAGGACAACGCCTGGAACCGGCGTCCGCGCGAGACCTACCTGGCGTGGTGCGAGCGCCGCGGGCTTTCGCCGCGCACCGCGTTGCTCAGCGAAGGCCTGACCCAGCGGGACGTGCCGGAACTGGTGCAGCCGCTGCTGTCCGGCCCGGACCGGCCGGACGCGATCGTGGTCGCGACAAGCGATTTCGCCCCGCTCATCGCCGAAGCCGCCGCCGCACAGGGCTTGCGTGTCCCGGACGATCTGCTGCTGGCCGCGCTGACCGACAGCGAGCACGCCCGCACGAGCACCCCACCGATCACCGCGATGGACCTGACCCACGAAGCGCTGGCCGAACGCGCGGTGGACCTGATGCTGGCCCGGCTGTCCGGCGCGGAAACCCCGGACCGGCCGGTGTTCCTGACTCCGGCGCTGCGCTTGCGGGGCTCGACCCGGCGAGGGTGAAAGACGTGAGGGGAACCCTCACGGCTTTCAGTCCAATGCCAGGGACTCAAGCCACGCGACCCCGCGCCCGCTGGACGATCTTCGAAGGTCCGTGATGGGAGCCCAGAGGGAATCAGAGTCCCAAGCCAGGGACTCAAGGCGGCGTGATGAGTGCGGCCGAGGCGTGTCCGCCCAGCCCGAAGCGGCTGGCGGACCGAGTTGGCTTGCTGCGGGGCCCGCGCCGGCGGCGGAAGCTGAGCGGTGTCGTCCGTGAGGGGAACCCTGACGGACTCTGATTCCCTCAGGGTTCCCCTCACGGACTTGGATCTCAAGAGTTCGTTACGCCACGCCGCTAGTCGACCGGCGTGACCTCGGCCATTTCCGACCAGGCCGCGCCGTCGAGGTTCTGGTAGTTGATCTGGGGCTTCTTCGCGACGACCGTCGACATGAACGGGAAGAACTCCTGTGCGTGCGCGGTGGCGACGTGCGCGTCCCCGGCGGCGCTGTCGGCGAAGACCTCGACCATCACGAACTCGTTCTCGTCGCCGCCGTTCTGGTAGTAGTCGAACGAGACGTTGCCCGGTTCGCTGCGCACGTTCGCGGTGTAGCGCTCGATGCCTTCCAGCCATTCGGCGCGCTTCTCGGGGCGGATCTGTGCTTTGAGGACGATCAAAATCATGCGCCGAGTATCGCAGCACCCGCCGCGGTTCCGCAGAGTCCGGACTACGCGGCCACCGCTGCCGAGCGGATCACCCGGGCCCCGGCCACGTACGTCACCAGCAACGCCACCCCTCCCCCGAAAACCGCGCTTCCTACGAACGGCCACGCACTGAACGCGGCCGCCGGGCTGCCCGTCTTGACGATCGAAAACGGCAGGACACACAGCACCGAACCGGCCACCGCGACGACAATCGCCAGCAGCGTCGCGGCCGCTGTCTCGCGCAGGAGCATGCCGCGGACTTGCCGGACCGTCGAGCCGATCAGCGACAGCGTCGCGAACTCCGTGCGGCGGTCGCCGATCGCGGCGACCAGGTTGTTGGTCAGCGCGATCGCCATGAACAGCGAGATCAGGACGACCACCAGGTAGTTGATCGACGCGAGCACGTCGGCGGTGCTGCCGGGGACGCTGTGCTGGTTTTCGATGCCCTGCATGGCCAGCGTTCCCGCCGAGACGCCGACCAGCAGCGTCAGAAACGTGACGACCGGACGGGCGCGCTCCGGAGCGGCGCGCAGGTTCACGCCCGCCAGGTGGGCTTCCGCGTTCTTCGCCCCGCGCGAAAGGCGGCGGACGATCCGGTTGGCCGCGGCGATTAGCTCCGGGGCCAGGATCGCGAACCCGATCGAGCACAGCACCACCGCGGGTCCGGTCATGCCGGTCGTAGCGATGTTGTCGGCGGGCAGGGCGAGCACAGCGCTCGCCGAGCCGAAACCCGCTGCCAGCAACACGATCGCGGCAATCCGCCGCGGACGCGCGGACCTCGCCCGGCGCGGACCGGGCGACGCTTCTTCCACCGGACTGCGGCGAGCCGGGCCGCGGCTGCCGATCCACGCCGCGAGCACTCCGGCCAGCAGCACCACGGCGACGCCGATCAGCGGAAGGACGATGCCAGGCGCGAAGGAGGTGCTCGCCGCGGTGAGCCCGGACGAACGCACGCCGCTCAGCAGCAGGAGTCCGAGCAGATAGCCGAGCCCCAGCCCCGGCAGCGCGGCTACCGCGGTGATCGCGAGCGTCTCCAGCGAGACGAGCACCCGGATTTGCCGTGGCGCCGCACCGATCAGCCGCAGCCCGCCGATCTCCCCGGACCGCGCGGCGAGCGTGACCCCGATCGTCGACACCATCGCGAACACAACGATCGCCACCACCCAGCCGCCCAGGATGAGCGGGAACTGGGTGAGGAAGCCACGGTCGGCCGCTGCCGAGCTTTCGGACAGGCCGGTGCCGAGCAGGGCGGCCATCGCGACCACCAACGCCATCCCGACGAGCGCGACCAGCCCGGTGGCCACGGCGGCGGCGCGGTGGTGGCCGAACAGCCGCAAAGCGAGTCTCACCATGTCAATTCCCCTTCGATTCCGCAGCGCCGCCAGCTCACCGGGCACCCACCGCGTTCGCCGCGCGCTCGGCGGACTCGACGAGCACAGCCATCCGGTTCGCCACCGCGGCGGCGGTCGGCCGGGCCAGCTGATCGACCACCAGCCCGTCGGCGAGAAACAGCACCGCGTCGGCATAGGACGCCGCCACCGGATCGTGCGTCACCATCACGATCGTCTGCCCCCGATCGGCCAAGGACCGCAGCAAGCCCAGCACCTCCCGGGCGCAGCGGATGTCCAGCGCACCAGTCGGTTCGTCCGCGAAGACCACCTCCGGATCGGTGACCAGCGCCCGCGCCACCGCTACCCGCTGCTGCTGCCCGCCGGACAGCTGGCCCGGCCGATGTCCCCCGCGCTGCGCGAGGCCGACCTGCGCCAGCAGCGCCGCCGTGCGCCGCGGGTCCGGGCTGCGGCCGTCCAAGCGCAACGGCAGCTCGATGTTCTCCTCGGCGGTCAGCGCGGGCAGCAGGTTGAACTGCTGGAACACGAACCCGATCCGCCGGCGGCGCAGTTCCGCGAGCCGCGGTTCATCCAAAGTGGACAGATCGGCGCCGTCCAGTTCCACGGTGCCCGCGGTCGGGGTGCGCAGGCCGGCCGCGCAGTGCAGCAGCGTGGTTTTCCCCGAGCCGGACGGGCCCATGATCGCCGCGAAGGCGCCACGCGGGACGTCCAGGTCCACGCCGCGCAGTGCGTCGACGGGGCCGCCCTCGCCTTCAAAACGGCAGCGCAGCCGTCTGGTGCGGATCGCGGGTGCGGTCATCTTCAAGCCCTCCCAGAGTTATGAACGAACGTTTAAAACGAACGTTTACATGATACGTTAGCACGCGTGGGACATCGCGAGAACCTGATCACCGCCGCCCGGGAATGCCTCCTCAAAGCCGGCTACGCGCGCACCACGGTGCGCGACCTCGTCGCCGCCTCCGGGGCGAACCAGGCGTCGATCAACTACCACTTCGGATCCAAGGAACAGCTGCTCACGCAGGCGCTGTTCGACCTCAACGCGGAGTGGGGCGACATGCTGTTCGCCGTCCTGTCCGACCCGGACGACGAGACGGCCGGGCCGGAACAGCGCTGGGCACGGATCATCGAGTCGATCCGCGAGCACCGCGAGCTGTGGTTCGTGAACTTCGAGAGCGTCAGCTACCTGCAGCACGACGAGACGATCCGGAAGATCAACGCGGACGGCCAGCAGCAGGCGCGCGTCGCGCTCGCGAACGCCTTCGGCGGCCTCGGACCGGACGCCGACCCGAAGGACGTCCAGGCAGTCGGCGCGCACTACTACTCGCTGCTGGTCGGCACCGCGCTGCAATGGCTGACCGATCCGGACCACGCGCCGTCGGCGGCGGAGGTCATCCGCGCCGACCGTCAGACTCGCTGAACGAGCGCAAGTCACGCTGACGTCACGGATCCCCTTCCCGCGCCGCCGATCCGTTGACACGTCCGCCATCCGGGTGACATCATCCGAATACCGCTTGGAAACGTTTCCATTCCTTCGGTCCGCAGCTTGGAAACGTTTCCAGTCATGGTATCCGCACTGTTCTCCGACGGGGAGGGACGATGACGTCAACCCGAGCCACGCTGATCCAGGTGGCCGAGCGTGCCGGCGTGTCGCTGGCTTCGACCTCGCGCGCGCTGCACGGGACCGGTGCCAGCAAGGCGATGGTCGAGCGGGTGCGGGCGGCCGCGGCGGAACTCGGGTACAGCGCGGACGCGATCGGGCGATCGCTGCGGCTGAAGAAGACCTCGCAGATCGCGTTCGCGGTGGCGGACATCGGCAACCCGGTCTACGTCGAGATCATGCGCGGCATCCACGAGGTCCTCGCGCCGCACGGGTACCGGGTGGTGGTGATGTCCACCGGGGACACCGCGGCGTCGACCGCCGAGCTGACGCACAGCCTGCACGGCGGGTTCGTGGACGGCATGATCGTGATCCCGCTGCGCACCGACGACGAGCTGATCGAGCAGATCGGCCGGGCCCCGGTTCCGGTCGTGGTGATCGGCCGCGCGATGAGCGACCGCGGGATCAGCTCGGTCTCCACCGATTCCGCCGCCGGGATCGGCGCGGCGGTGCAGCACGTCGTTTCCCTCGGCCGCCGCCGGATCGGCTTCCTCAATGGGCCGCTCGACACCACGCCGGGCTCCTCGCGCCAGCGCGGGTTCGACGAAGCGGTGTCCGCGAAAGGCTTCGCCGCCAAGACGGACGTCGAGGTCGCCGCTGATTTCACCGTCGCGGCAGGCATCGAAGCCACCCGGAAACTGCTGGACCGGCCGCAGCGGCCGGACGCCATCGTGGCGGCCAACGACCTGCTCGCCATCGGGGCCATCCGCGCGGCGAGGGAGCGGGGATTGAGCATCCCGCGCGACATCGCGGTGACCGGGATGGACGACACCGAACTCGGGCAGGTGTTCCTGCCCCGTTTGACCAGCGTGTCCCTCGGCTCGGCCGAGCGCGGGCGCGCCGCCGCCCGGCTGATGCTCGGGCTCGCCGACGACGCGGACGCCCCGGCGCAGCAGATCTCGGTCGGGACCGAGCTGTTCGTGCGGGAATCCACCATGGACCAGACCGGGGAGAACGCGGAATGACCACTGCGACCCAGCCGCGGGTGGCCGCCCCCGCTCCCCCGCCGCGCCCGAAGAAGACCACGCAGGCCCGCACGCGCCGGCGCGAGGCGATCGCACTGGTGATGCCGTCGCTGATCCCGATCCTCGTGCTTTCGGTGGCCCCGCTGGTGATCGGCATCGTGCTGGCGTTCACCGACACCCGGCTGGTGCGGCATCCGGACTTCGGTTTCGCCGGGATCGACAACTTCGTCCGGCTCGGCGGGAACACGCTGTTCTGGGACTCGCTGCGGATCGGTCTGATTTGGACGGTCGGGGTGACCATCCTGCAGCTGGCCGCCGCGATGGGGCTGGCGCTGCTGCTCAACTCCGGGCTCCGGCTGCAGGGTCTCACCCGGGTGCTCGCGCTCATTCCGTGGGCGATGCCGCCGGTGGTCGTCGCGATTATGTGGCAAATGATCTACTCGGCCAACGGCGGGCCGCTCAACGCGTTCCTCGGCAGCATCGGATTGCCGGACGGAATCAACTGGCTCGGCGATTTCAACACCGCCCTGCCCGCGGTGATCGTGGTCGGCGTGTGGGTCGGCATGCCGCAGACGACTGTTACGCTTCTGGCTGGCCTGCAACAGATCCCGGCCGAACTTCACGAGGCGGCCGCGGTGGACGGAGCCGGGGCGTGGCGGCGGTTCACCGCGGTGACCTGGCCCAGCATGCGGCCGATCGTCAGCTCCATTACCTCGCTCAATTTTATTTGGAATTTCAATTCCTTCTCGCTCGTTTACGTATTGACCGCGGGCGGCCCGGGCGGCAAGACCATGGTTCCGGTGCTGTTCGTCTACCTCGAAGCGTTCAAGAACCGCGAGATCGGCTACGCCGCCGCGATGGGCCTGGTGCTCGTCGTCGTGGTGGTCGCGCTGCTCGCGCTCTACCTGCGGTCGCAGTTCCGCGGCGACCGCCCGGAAAAGGGGCGGTGACCCATGCGCCTGTCCGCGCGCCCCGCGCAGTACGTGGCCCTTGTGCTCTACCTGCTGTTCCTCGGTTTCCCGTTGCTGTGGCTGATTTCCGCGTCGGTGAAGTCGTCGGCGGAGCTGAACTCGCTGTCGGTCAACCTGATCCCGACCGAATGGCACTGGGACAACTACGGCGAAGCGCTCTCCCGGCAAGGCCTGCTGCACTCGGCGCTCAACAGCCTGCTGGTCGCGCTGGCCAGCACCGTGCTCGCGATCCTGATCTCGGTGCCCGCGGCCTACGTGCTGGCCCGGCTCAAGGGCAAGCTGCGCGTCGCGGGCGTCACCTGGATCCTGGTCAGCCAGGTGTTCCCGGTGGTGCTGGTGATCCTGCCGCTGTTCCTCGTGCTGCGGACGCTCGGCCTCGCCGACAGCCTGGTCGGGCTGACGCTCGTGCACACCACCTACATCCTCCCGTTCGCACTGTGGATGCTGCAGGGCTACGTCGCGGCGATCCCGGTGGAACTGGAGGAAGCCGGCGCGATGGACGGGGCGAACCGGTTCACCGTGCTGCGCACCATCGTGTTCCCGCTGCTGGCCCCCGGCGTGGTGGCGACCGCGATGTTCAGCTTCGTGTCGTCGTGGAACGAGTTCTTCTTCGCGCTGGTGCTGCTGCAGACGCCGGAGAACTACACGCTGCCGATCACGCTCACCATGTTCATCGGCGGCGAGGGCAAGGTCGCCCTCGGCCCGCTGGCCGCGGGCGCGGTGCTCGCGGCGATCCCGAGCATCGCCTTCTTCACCCTGCTGCGGAAGCGGCTCACCGGCGGCCTCATGGCCGGGGCGGTGAAGGGATGAGCCCCACCCCATCGGAAACACCTTCGAAAGGTCGGTCGATGAAGACACGACGCGCGGCAGTCGCCGCCAGCCTCGCCCTCACCAGCCTGCTCGCCGCCGCGTGCGGCGGCGGCGCGGACAGCGGGGACGGCGGACCGGTCACCCTCACCTTCCAGTCCCTGTCGGACCAGCCCGCCGCGATCGCCGCCACGAACAAGATCGTCGGGGCGTGGAACCAGGCGCATCCGGACACTCAGGTGAAGGTCGTCCAGGCCGGCTGGGACAGCGCCTACGACAAGCTGATCACCCAGTTCAACGCGGGCACCGCGCCGGACATCGTGCACTACGAGGCGGCCGGGATCGGGCCGTTCGCGACCGACGGCTACCTCGCCGACCTCTCCCCCTACCTGTCCGAGCAGAAGCGCGCGGACATCCCGAAGGGCGTGCTCGACTCGGTGACCGTGGAGGGCAAGGTCGTCGCGTACCCGACGGAGCTGCAGTCCTATGTGGTCTTCGCGAACAAGAAGCTGCTGCAGCAGTCCGGCGCGCAGGTCCCGACCGGCGAGACGATGACCTGGGACCAGCTGCGCCAGCTCGCCAAGACCGCCACGAAGGACGGCAAGTACGGCCTCGGCTGGGGCCTGTCGAGCCCGACCGCGACGTTCGTGGCGATGGCCCCGGCGTTCGGCGGCAAGTACTTCGAGGGCACCGGCGACCAGGCGCAGATCAGCGTCGGGCAGGGCGAAATGGCGCTGCCGCAGCTGGTGCACGACATGAACGCGACCGACCACTCGATCCTGCCGGTGACGCTCACCCAGTCCGGCGGCAAGGCGCTGGCCCCGTTCTACGCGGGCCAGGTCGCGATGACCGTGCAGGGCTCGTACCAGGCGGCGAACATCGCGAAGGACGCGCCGAAGGACCTCGACTGGGTCGCGCTGCCGCCGATCGCCGGCCCGGCCGGACCGGTGCAGGCGGCGAACCCGCAGACGCTGTCGGTGAACAAGGATTCGAAGCACGTCGAGCAGGCCGCGAAGTTCCTGGACTACTTCACCAGCACCGAAAACCTCGCCGCGCTCAACGAGGCCGACACGCTGATCCCGGCGAGCAACTCCGCCCGGGAAGCACTGGACAAGAAGCTCGGCGGCAAGAACGGCTGGAGCACCATCCTGGCCTCGGGCAAGTACCTGGCCTCGGCGCCGTATCTGTTCGCCGGGAAGTACGCGCAGTGGAAGGACACTGTCGCGACGCCCGCCTACCAGCGGTTCCTGGCGAACCAGATCGACGCGAACACGCTGGCGCAGCAGCTGAAGGACGGCTGGAAGAGCGTCGGCAAGTGACCGCCGCGCCGGGGCCGTGCACGCAGGCGGCCCCGGCGCGCACAACAGGCGCGGGCGTTGTAGCCCGCGCCGGGGAACGAAGGGACGCAAGCCGGTGACCTGGCTGGAGGACCGCGCGGTGGCAGTGATCACCGGCGCGGCAGTGGGGGACGCGCTCGGCGGCGCGACCGAGGGGTGGACGCCCGAGCAGATCGAGGAGCGGCACGGCGGCCGGGTGACCGGCATCGTTCCGCCCTGGTACCCGAACTGGCGGGACGCGCGCCCGATCGCGCCGTATCACAAGGGCGACGGGCACATCACCGACGACACGTTGATGACCAGAGCGATCGTGGAGGTGTATGCGAAGCGCCGCGCGCACCTCGACGCGTACTCGATGGCGGAGGACCTGGTGCCGCTGATGATCGGCGAACCGCGCTGGGTGCCGGAGCTGGAGTCGACGGCGCTGCTGCTGCAGCGGGTGTTCCTCGCCGAGAAGTGGATCGTCGCGAAGCTGCACTACGGGCACGTGGACCCGCGTGAAGCCGGCGTCGGCAACATCGTGAACTGCGGCGCGGCTATGTACATCGCGCCGGTCGGCGTGGTCAACCCGGGCGATCCGCGGGCGGCGTATGCGGAGGCGATCGACCTGACCGCGCCGCATCAGTCGAGCTACGGCCGGGAGGCGGCCGGGGTGCTGGCCGCGATGGTCGCCGCTTCGGTCGCGCCGGGGGCTGGGGTGGCCGACGTCGTGCGGGCCGGGCTCGATGTCGCGCACGACGGGACGTTGGCGGCGCTGCAGGCAGTTGTCGATGCCTTCCAGGGGTGGAACGCCGCGCCGAAGACCGATGACGAGGAGCGTGCGCTGGCGCGGAAGATCCGCGAGGTGGTCGCGCCGTTCGATTCCGTCGGGCCGGAGTACCGGCAGATGTCGATGGACGCGCGGCGGCCGTCGCGAACCAAGGCGATCGAGGAGTTGCCCGCCGCGCTGGGCTTCGTGCTGGGCCATCAGGGCGATTACCGGGGCGCGGTGCTGGCTTCGGTGAACTACGGCCGGGACGCGGACTCGATCGCGTCGATGGCGGGCGCGCTCTGCGCCGGGCTCGGCGGGGCGGCGAGCGTGCCGGACGAGTGGATCGATCCGATCGGCGAGGCCAGCAAGATGGACCTGCGCGAGACCGGGCGGCTGCTCGCGACCGCCGCCGCCGACATCGTCAAGGCCGACCGGGCGCGCACGCAGGCCCGGCTGGCCGCTCTCGACGCGCTGGACGCCGCATGAGGCTCACTTGGGCACAGCCCGAAGACCTGCTCGCGCACGAGTTCGTCCAGTCCGCTGTGGAGGGCAAGGACGTCACCTCGGTGCGGGAGCGCTGGATCGCCGCTGGCGGCGACCCGGTGCCCGCGGTGAGCGGGGCAGGACCGCGGCCGGCGCCCCCAGCGTTGCGGGCGCTGGCCCGGACGCTGCTGGACGAACTGGCCGCGCTCCCCGCCGCCCCGGCCCCCGGGGAACCCGACGACTGGGACGCGATCGCCGCGCTGCTTCCGTCCGCGCCGGTCCTCCCCCGGCCGGACGGCGACCGCACGCTCGGCGCGTGGACCGGCCGGGCGGCGGGATGCCTGCTCGGGAAGCCGGTGGAGAAGATCCCGCGCGAGGGCATCGAGGAGATCCTGCGCGCGACCGGACGCTGGCCGCTGGACCGGTGGTTCACCGCCGTCGGGCTGCCGGACGAGGTCGCCGCGCGCTGGCCGTGGAACCGGCGGTCGGCCCCGACTTCCCTGGAGGAGAACATCTCCGGGATGCCGGAGGACGACGACCTCAACTACCCGATCCTCGCGCTCACCCTGCTGGAACGGCACGGCCGCGAGTTCACCACCGACGACGTCGCGCAGCTCTGGCTGGAGCAGCTGCCGGCCGGCCGGGTGTTCACGGCGGAGCGTGCCGCGTACCGGAACCTCCTGGACGCGCGGCCGGTGCCGGAGACCGCGACGCACCTCAACCCGTTCCGCGAGTGGATCGGCGCGCTGATCCGGACCGACGTTTTCGGCTGGGTCTCCCCCGGTGACGTCCGCGAGGCGGCGCGGCTGGCGTGGGTCGACGCGCGGCTCAGCCACACCCGCAACGGCATCTACGGCGCGATGTGGGCGGCGGCGCTCGCGTCGGCGGCGATGGTGTGCGACTCCGTCCACGGTGTCCTCGACGCGGCGGAAACCGTTCTGCCGCCTTCGAGTCGGCTTGCTTCGGCGGTGCAGTTCGGGCGGGAAGCCGCTGCTTACGACGACGGGCTGGACCGGCTGCATGCCCGGTACGGCGACCTGCATTGGGTGCACGTGCTCAACAACGCGGCGGTGATCGCGTACGCGCTGACTCGCGGCGACGGCGACTTCGGGCAGAGCGTTTCGCTCGCCGTCACGGCTGGCTGGGACACGGACTCCGCGGCTGCGACGGTCGGCGGGGTCGTTGGTGCGCTCGCGGGGGTGGACGGGATCGGCGAGCAGTGGACGAAGCCGCTCGACAACCGGATCGCGACGTCCTTGCCCGGCGGTGAGCAACGGATCACCGACCTCGCCGCCCGGACCGCCGGGGTGGCGCGATGAGCGGGCGGGTCGCCGTCGTCGGTTCGGCGAACGTCGATCTGGTGGTCGACGTTCCTCGGCAGCCCGGTGGGGGCGAGACCGTGTTGGGCGGCGACCTTCGGCGCAGTCCGGGTGGCAAGGGAGCTAACCAGGCCGTCGCCGCAGCGCTCGCGGGCGGCGCGGAGACGACCTTTCTCGGCGCGTTTGGCTCGGACGACGGTGCGGAATTTCTGTTGGCATCGTTGACTAAGGCCGGGGTGCATACCGATCTGGTGTCGCGTGTGGACAGTGCGACCGGGACCGCGTTCATCATGGTGTCTCCGGACGGCGAGAACTCCATTGTGGTCGCGCCCGGGGCCAACTCGCGGCTCCAGCTCGCCGAAGCGCAACTGGAACGGATCGCCGAGGCGGACGTCGTGCTGGCGCAGCTGGAGGTTCCGCTGTCGACCGTGCAGGCCGCCGCGGACGCCCGCCGGTCCGGCGCGGATGGTGCTCAACGCCGCGCCGTCCCGTCCGCTGCCCGACCTCGACCTCGACGTGCTCGTCGTCAACGAGCACGAAGCCGCCGACCTGGCCGGGACGTCGGGCACGCCGGAGGAGCTGGCCCGGATCCTGCAGCGGCGCGCACCCGCCGTGGTGATCACGCTCGGCGCGGCCGGGTGCGTCGTCGCCGAGCAGGAAACCGTGCACCTGCCCGGTTTCCGAGTGTCCGCAGTGGACACCACCGGAGCCGGAGACACGTTCTGCGGCGTCCTCGCGGCAGCACTCGCCGAGGACCGTCCGCTCCGCGAAGCCGCCGAACTCGCCGGAGCCGCTGCCGCGCTCGCCGTCACCCGGCCCGGCGCGCAATCCGCCGTGCCCACCGCCGCAGAGGTCGCCGCACTCGCGACCGGAGGAAGCCCCCGATGACCTACGTGTTCGACCCGCTCGTCCCGCGTCCGATCGACCAGCCGACCGAGGTCCCGCTCGGCGCGCCGCTCTCCCCCGAGCAGCTCGCCGCGCTGGACGAGGCCAAGATCTTCGTCGGCCCGGCGAACCCCGCCGACCGCGCGGAGTGGCGGGCCCGGCTGGCGCAATGGCGCGCCGACGCGCACCAGCGGCACAGCTACCACGGTCGCGCCTACGAGCGGCCGGAAGCCGAGTGGGCCGCCGGATGCCACACCGTCGCGCAGGTCTGGCTGTGGGACGAGCTGCTGTATTCGTTCGAGGAGCACCGGTTCACGCCGGAGCGGTTCCTCGCCGACGCGCACCAGCGGTTCGGCGGCCTCGACGCCGTCGTGCTGTGGCACGCGTACCCGGTGATCGGCCTCGACGACCGCAACCAGTGGGACTTCTACCGCGACGTGCCCGGTCTCGGTGCTCTCGTCGACACGTTCCATTCGGCGGGCGTGCGGGTGTTCGTGGACTACAACCCGTGGGACGTCGGCACCCGCCGGGGCGATGACGACGCGACGGAATTGTCCGCGGTGCTGGCTGATTTCGGCGCGGACGGCGTCTTCCTGGACACGCTGAAGAAGGCCGACCCGGCGTTGGTCGAGCAGCTCGAACGGGCGCGGCCGGGGGTCGTGCTGGAGGGCGAATCTAAGCTGCCGGTGGAGCGGATCGAGGACCATTCGGCGTCGTGGGCGCAGTTCTTCGCCGACTCGCCGGTGCCGGGAGTGCTGCGTTCGCACTGGTACGAGCGGCGGCACATGCAGCACCACGTCCGCCGGTGGCACCGCGACCACACCGAGGAACTGCAGTCGGCGTGGCTGAACGGCGTCGGCGTGATGGTGTGGGAAGTCGTGTTCGGCGTATGGGTCGGCTGGTCGCAGCGCGACGCGGCAACGGTGCGGCGGATGGTGACGGTGCAGCGCGCGGCCGGTGACCTGCTGCGCTCGGGCGAGTGGACGCCGTTGGCCCCGCTCACGCCGGAAGCGGAGGCGGCCGGGGTTTACGCCTCGCGCTGGGAACTCGGCGACTGGACACTGTGGACAGTCGTCAACCGCGGGTCCGAGGACTACGCCGGTCCGGTCGTCGACGGGCCGGTGCTCGACCTCTTCGCCGACGGGCGCGTGCCCGCACACGGGATCTCGGCGTTGCTGCAGGTCGCGGACGGTGCGCCGGAGCCGTCGTGGCTGTCGAGGGTGGCGACTCTCCCCCACGATCCCGACGCCCGCTTCCCGCACCGCCTCGCGACCCGCCAGCAGCCTGGGTCGAAGTCCGTGAAGGGAACCCTGAGGGAATCAGAGTCCCTCAGGGTTCCCCTCACGGACGTTGTCGAGCTGCCTGCTGGGCCGTATGTGCTGACGGTCCGGTATCGGGGTCGCGAGACCGGGATGTACCAGGGCGCGCCCTATGTGGACGAGTGGAAGCCGTTGCCGCCACGGCTGCACGACGCCCGGACGCTGCAGCGGGACGGTTCGCTGGCGTCGCCGGTCGCGGTCGCGGCCACCGAGGTGACGAACGGCCAGTTCGCGGAATTCCTTGCCGCCACGGGGTATCAGCCGGTCGAACCGCATCGGTTCCTCGCGCACTGGGCCGATGGCCGGGCCGACGACGAACCGGTGACCTTTGTGGACCTCGACGACGCCCGCGCGTACTGCGCGTGGCGCGGCGGCCGGTTACCGACCGAGAACGAATGGCAGCTCGCCGGCGAGACCGGCGGCCTGCGGCGCGGCACGCCCGCGGTGTGGAACTGGACCGAAAGCGAACACTCCGACGGGAGGACCCGGTTCGTGATGCTCAAGGGCGGCAGCGACTATCGCGCCGAAGGTTCCGAATGGTACGTCGAGGGCGGCCGGCAGGCACCGGATTACAGCGTGAAGCTGCTGCTGCCCGGGCTCGGGCTGGCGCGCGGCGCGACCGTCGGGTTCCGCTGCGCGTGGGACGTGACGCGATGACCGTGTCGAGGGAAGCGTCCGCCGGGGCGCTGGCCGGGCTGCGGGTCGTGGACGCGTCGACGTTGTTCGCCGGGCCGATGGCCGCGATGCACCTCGGCGACATGGGCGCCGAGGTGATCAAGGTCGAGCACCCGTCGCGGCCGGACCCGTCGCGGACGCACGGCGTGGCCAAGGGCGACGTCAACCTGTGGTGGAAGACGTTGGGGCGCAACAAGCGCACCGTCACCGCGAACCTGAGCAGCGCCGGCGGACGCGAGGTGTTCCTGGCGCTCGCCGAGTCCGCGGACGTGGTGATCGAGAACTTCCGGCCGGGCACGCTCGAACGCTGGGGCCTGAGCTACGAAGAACTGTCCGAGAAGAACCCGGGGCTGGTCCTCGCGCGCGTGACCGGATTCGGCCAGAGCGGACCGTACTCCGCGCGGCCCGGCTTCGGCACGCTCGCCGAGGCGATGAGCGGCTTCGCAGCCGCGACCGGCGAACCGGACGGACCGCCGACGCTGCCGCCGTTCGGGCTCGCCGACGGAGTGGCGTCGCTGGCCACCGCGTACGCGATCATGGTCGCGCTCACCGGACGCACCGCCACCGGACGCGGCCAAGTCGTGGACGTCGCGATCATCGAACCGATTCTCGCCATGCTCGGGCCGCAGATCACGCGATGGGACCAGCTCGGCACGGTCCAGCCGCGCACCGGCAACCGGTCCACGAACAACGCGCCGCGCAACACCTACCGCACGCGCGACGGGCAGTGGGTGGCGGTGTCGACGTCCGCGCAGTCCATCGCCGAACGCGTGGTGCGACTGGTCGGACGGCCGGAACTGGCCGACGAGCCGTGGTTCGCGACCGGCGCGGACCGGGCGGCGCACGCGGACGAACTGGACGAGGCCGTCGGCGGCTGGATCGCCCGGCACACGCGCGACGAGGTCGTCGCCGCTTTCGAGGAGGCGCAGGCCGCGGTCGCGCCGATCTACGACGCGGCCGACATCGTGGCCGACCCGCAGTTCCGCGCACTAGGCACGATCCACGAGATCGAGGACCCGGAACTCGGCACGACCTTGATGCAGGGGCCGCTGTTCCGCTTGTCGGACAACGACGGCGTCATCGGCTTCACCGGACGGCCGCACGGCGCGGACACCGACGACGTGCTCGGCGCGCTGGGCTTCACCCCGGCACGGATCGCCGAGCTGCGCGCGGAGGGAGCGGTATGACACCCGCGCTGACCCTGCTCTACGTCCCGGCGGACCGGCCCGATCGCGTGGCCAAGGCACTGGTGTCGGACGCCGACGTCGTGCTGGTCGACCTGGAAGACGCCGTCGCACCCGCGCAGAAGGATGCCGCGCGCGACAACGCGATCCGGCTGCTGGCCGACGTGCCCGAGTCGCGTCCGGTACAGGTTCGGATCAACCACCCGGACACCCCGTGGCACGCCGCGGACCTGGCCGCCGTCGCCGCGCTCCCTCCGTGGGTGGGCGCGCGGCTGCCGAAGGTCGAGGGATCGCACGACATCCGGTCGCACGCCGATGCCTTGCCCGGACGGGAACTGCACCCGCTGATCGAGTCGGCACTCGGGGTGGAACGGGCGCTGGAGATCGCGCTCGCTTCGCCGCAGACGGCGTCCCTCGGGCTCGGCGAGGCGGACTTGCGGTCCGACCTGCGGCTCGCCGACGAAGCCGGGCTCACCTGGGCGCGCAGCCGGATCGTGAACGCCGCCCGCGCCGCCCGGCTGCCGCCGCCGGCGATGTCGGTGTACGCGAACGTCCGCGACCTCGACGGACTGGCGGACAGCTGCCGGGCCGGGCGCGCACTCGGGTTCCGCGGCCGGACGGCGATCCATCCGGTGCAGCTGCCGACGATCCGCGCGGCCTTCCTGCCGACGCCGGACGAGGTCGCCCGCGCCAGGGAAGTACTGTCCCGAATGGACGGTGCCACCGCGGCGGGTGTGGGCGCGATCGCACTCGCCGACGGGACCTTCCTGGACGTCGCGATGCGGGACCAAGCCCTGGCGGTGCTGGCGCTCGTCGCCGACTAGACCTTTTCCGAGGAAACCAGCCGCAGCAGCGGATCGAACCGGACCGGACCCTCGTCGGTCAGCCGCACCGGCCCAGCGACCGGCTGATACCCGGTCACGACGACGGTGTACTCGCCGGGGAACAGGTCGTCGACGGCGTAGCGGCCCGCCTCGTCGGTGACCGTCACCCGCTGGACCTGGCCGTCGGCGTCCAGCACCGCGACCTGCGCTCCCGGGAACGGCCCGCGGATCGCGTGCACCGTCCCGGTGAGCCGGACCGACCGCGCCAGCTCGACGTCCTCGCGCACCGGCTCGGCGCCCACCTGCACGTGCCGGGCCACCGGTTCCCGGCCGCCCGCCTGGACCAGCAGCAGATACGTGCCTGCCGGAGCGTCGAGGGCGAAGGTGTTGCCCGCGCCAGTGGTCGTGCGGCGTACTTCGTGGGTCTCCAACGACGTCAAGCTCACCGACGCGGTTTCAGCCGGAGCGAGACCGCGCACTTCCCCGGAGACCGCCGCCTCCGGAGGGGCGGGCCGCTTCCGGATCCGGGAGAGCAGCACGTCCACGACCCCGAACAGCAGGGCGAGGACGACCAGCGCCGTCGAGCCGATCAGCCCGAGCGCGGTCGCGGAGTGGTAATCCCCGTGCGAACGCCCGAGTTCGCCGAAGAACAGCGACCCGCCGAGCGCGGTGCCGACCGCCGAACCGATCCGCTGGCCGGTCTGCAGGACGCCGGCCGCGGTGCCGCCCTCGGCGGGCGGAACCTCTTCCAGCGCGAGCGTCGAGTTCGGCGAAATCACCAGCCCGCTGCCGAAACCGCCGACGAACAACGGCCCGGCCAGCACGAACGCGGTGTTCGCGCCGGAATAGTCGCGAACCAGCCAGGCCGTCGCAGCGAGCCCGATCGCCACCAGCAGCGTGCCGAGCACGACCATCGGCCGGCCGAACCGGTGCACCAGCCGCCCGCCGATCGTCGGCGAAATCGCCGACCCGATCGCGAACGCGAGCATCGCCGCGCCCGCCTGCAGCGCCGTGTAGCCGAGCCCCTGCTGGAAGAACAGCGTCAGCACCAGGAAAATCCCGGTGAACCCGGCGAAATAGACCATCCCGAGCGCGGAACCCATCGAATAGCTGCGGACGGTCAGCAGCTTCAGGTTCACCAGCGGCTGCTTGCCGCGGTTGCCGAGCCAGCGCTCCCACAGCACGAACAACACCAGCAGCCCGGCCGCGACGCCCATCAGCCACCAGCGCGGCGCGGCGGCCTGTTCCTCTTCCTCGATCAGCGGCAGCATCACCAGCACGACGGCCACGCCGAGCAGCACAGAACCGAGCAGGTCCGGCGTCCGCTTCCGGCCGCTGCGCGCGTCCTTCGGCAGCAGCCGCAGCCCGAACAGGATCGCGAGAATCCCGATCGGCAGGTTGACGTAGAACACCCAGCGCCAGCCCTGATCCACGCCGATGCCCTGGATCAGCAGCCCGCCCAGCACCGGCCCGACCGCAGTGGACAACCCGACCGTCGCCCCGAACGCGCCGAACGCCTTGCCGCGCTCGCGCCCGGAGAACAGCTGCTGCATCAGCCCGATGATCTGCGGGTTCAGCAGCCCGCCCGCGACGCCCTGCCCCAGCCGCGCGACGACCAGCCAGGTCGCGTTCGGGGCCGCGCCGCACAGCACGCTGGTCGCCACGAACAACGCCAGCCCGAGCAGGAACATCCGGCGCCGCCCGTAGTCGTCGCCGAGCCGCCCCGAGGGCACCAGCGCGAGACCGAACGTGAGCGCGTAGCCGGACACGACCCACGAAACGTCCGCGGGCGTCGCGCCGATCCCGTGCTCCATCGAAGGCAGCGCGACATTGACGATGCTGACGTCCAGCAGCGTCATGAACCCCGCGATGAGGCACACCCAGAGGGCCCGCCAGCGCTGGGGATCGGGCTCGGGCGGAGGAGAAGCGTGCACGAAACGTCCTGATTCGAGACCGGTAAGATAATGACTGGTGTTACAATACTCGCCCATGCCAGCGGAGCGGGACCACGTCGACGGAGTAATGGCGCAGATCACCGGCGTGCGCGCGGAAGACCGCGTCAGCAAAGCGCTGAGCTTCCGGCTGCTCCGCGCCGCCCGCCTGCTGGAAACCGAACTGCGCCGCGAGTTCGACGCCTTCGGGGTCGGCCTGTGGGAGGTCGAGTTGCTGGGCGCGCTCAAACGAGCGGGCCCGCCGTACCGCCTCTCGGCCGGGCAGCTGCTGGAGAGCATGCGCCTGACGTCCGGCGGAGTCACCAAACGCGTCGCGGGATTAGAGCGCAAAGGCTGGGTCCGCCGCGACATCGCCCCGGACGACCGCCGCCAGATCCTGGTCAGCCTCACCGACGAGGGCTTGGCCCGGGCACAGGAGGTGTTCGGGATGAAGACGCAGACGGAGGCCCGGCTGCTGGGCGTTCTGTCGCACGCGGAACAGGACCGGATGAACGACGATCTGCGGGAACTGCTGCTGGATTGGGAAGGACCGGACGCCCGCGCTTGACCCCGCGCGCAGACCCGCCGCAAGTCGAAAGGACAAGCATGTTCGCTCGCGTGATCACCGCTCAGGCTGGTGCCGAGGGGTTCGACGGCACCGTCCGTCTTGCCAAGCAGCAGCTTCCGAGCGCCCGCGAACAGCCGGGGTTCCAGGGCTATTACCTGCTCACTGATGCCGAAACCGGCAAGGTCGTGATCATCTCGCTGTGGGACACCCGCGAGCAGATGGAAGCGGTCGCCGGGCCGTCGGGGATCCGGGACGAGGGCATCTCGGCGACGGGACTCACCCAGCTGCACTTGGAAACCTACGAAGTCGCGATGGATGCCCAGTCGTAGCTGCTTCGGCTCGGTGCGCGCGGCGACCGCCGTGTGCACATGGTCGCCGCACAATTCGTGCAGACCCGCTGAGCCCGCCCCCGGACAGACCCACGCCGTCCGCCTGGTCTGCGCCGATGCCGCAGCATGACTGCGAATCACTAGAACACTCTGCTCAGCGCAGTCCGGCAGGCAGCGTCCCGATGGCAGGATCAGCCGACCGCGTTCCAACGGACCGCACTCAGCGTCCAGCCCGCTCCCGACTGGCATCCGGTTCCACGGCGGAACCAGCCAGCCACCCTCAATCCCCCGCGAACTCCCAGCAAGTCGCGCCGTGCGGCTCCTCCGTCGCGACCCCCACCGCCCGCCGCAAGGTGAGGCGGTACAGGTGCCACGGCGGCGGACCCGCGCTCGGAGCGCTGAACGGCGCCGTCAACGCGTCCCCCTCCGCGGTCGCCGGCCAGCCGCCGGAGCGGTAGACCTCGGCGAGCCGTGCCACGACGTCGAGGTCGGTGACTCGGTGGGCGTCGCCCTCCAGCACTAGGTCGATACCGCGCAGCCGCACCGAAATGCTGCACGCCGGGTTCGCCGCGAGGTTCCGCGAGCGGCGGGTGCCCGGTCCGCCGACGAAGTACAGGACGTCGTCGACCCAGACCGCGCCCACTCCTGCCGAGTGCGGACGTCCGTCGGGGCGGACGGTCGCCACGAAGAACGTCAGGTCGGCGGCCGGGGTGTCGGCGGTCAGAACATCGCGGGCGCGGCTCCACGGCAGCGGGCCGTTTCCGTAGCGGTCGAGGTTGCGGGTTGAGGTGGGTTCGTAGTCAGTCATACCTCTGCGTCGAATGGGGCTCCTTCGGATCGACATGCCTCCCCCAAAAAGTTCAGGGAGCAATGCCAGGGATTTGAACTGCGTGGCCCCACGCCCGCTGGACCATCCACAAAGGACACTAGGGCCACCGAATTGCCCGATTGATGCCCGCCTGACTGTTCCTGTGACGCACCCAATGCCACATTGGGTGCGTCACATGCACCCAATGCCACATTGGGGCGCTAGCCCTCCCCGGCAAGCCGCCGAGCCGCCGCAGTCCCGCGACCTGCGCAGGCGAGCCTCAACCGCACCCGCCGCGCCGCCTCAAGTCCCTGGCATAACGGTCAGGCAGAGTCGGGGGTGTAGCGGAAACCGTCGCCGTCCCGGCTGATCCGGCCGACCGGGAAATGTGCCGGAAGCAGCAGCGCCTCCCGTTCGACGGCCAGTTCGCACAGGGTTCGCCGGGATTCCGCGGCGGCGGCTGGGTCCGCGTCGCCGCCCTGGGGCAGGGTCAGGTTCGCGAACTGGAACGGGTGGTGCAGCACGTCCCCGCTGACCAGCGCGTGCTGGCCGCCTCCGCTGAGTTCGGCGATCAGGTGTGCTGCGGTGTGGCCGGGCAGGGCACGCAGGGTGATGCCGTCCGCTACCTCGTACGGGAGGTCGATCAGTTCGACCAGGCCCGCTTCGACGACCGGGAGCACGCTGTCCTCGAACGTCCGGGCCAGGTCTCCCGCCACGCCGCCGTCCGGTGCCGACGCGTGCACCTTTTGCAGCCAGTCGTATTCCTCGCTCGGGATCAGGTACCGGGCGCGCGGGAACGTGGGATCCCAGGAACCGTCGACCAGCTGGGTGAAGCCGCCGCAGTGGTCGGGGTGCAGGTGGGTCGCCACGACGACGTCGACGTCCTCCGGCACGACGCCCGCCGCAGCCAAGCGGTCCAGGTACGGGGCGTCGAACTGGTGGTGGGCCAGCAGGACCGGGCGTTCCTTGGCGTTGCCGTTCCCGGCGTCGAGGAGCACGGTCTGGCCGGGGGTGCGCACCAGGTACGTGGTGATCGACAAATCCAGGTCGCCGCGGTGCTCGCCCAGGTGTTCCTGAGTGACCGCGGGGAACAGATCGGCCGGGGCGAAGCGCCAGTGGTCCAGTTCGGCCACCGGGTCGATGCGCAGCGGTCCGAGGGTGATGGTCATCGGGGCGGGATCTCCTGTCGTCCAGGGAACGGAAGGGTAGTCATCGGGGCACCGCGGCCATCGCCTCGATTTCCACGGCCAGCTCCGGTTTCGCGAGTGCCGACACGACAATCAGGGACTGCGTCGGCCAATCGCTCTCCGGGAACCACCGGCTGAACACGTCGCCGGTGGCCGCGCGGAAACCAGGGAGATGCTCGGTGCCGGCGACCATGCTGAACACCTTCACCAGATGCTCCGGCCCGGCGCCCGCCGCCGCGAGCACGCGTTCGATGTTCGCCAGCACCTCGCGCGTCTGGGCTTCCGCGTCCGGTCCGGCCAGCGTGCCGTCCGGCCGCGTGCCGATCTGCCCGGCCACCAGGACCAGTTCGTGCCCGGCGGGAATCTGCGCGAGGTGGCTGTAGCGGCCGACCGGCGCCGCGACCGTCCCGGGATTCCAGCGGTTGCTCATCGGGTGTTCCCCTCCCTCGGTTCGTGGTGCGACCAGTTGATCACGAGGCACCGACAAAAACTCGCCGGCGGGGTCAGCCGACGGTCACCACCAGCTTGCCGAACTGGTCCCCGGACGCGAGTTCGGCCAGCGCGCGCGGGCCGTCCGAGAGGTCGTAGACGTGGTGCACGACGGGCTGAACACGGTGCTCCGCGACCAGTTCGACCATCCGCGAGAACTCCCGCGCGCTGCCCATCGAAGTGCCCAGCAGGCTGATCTGCCGGAAGAACAGATTGCGCAGCGACAACTCGACGTCCGGGCCGGTGGTCGCGCCGAGCGTCACCATCCGGCCGCCCGAACGCAGCACGGAAAGACAGGCGTCGAAGGTCGCCGAGCCGATGCTGTCCACGACCAGGTCCACCGGCGCGCCGAGGTCGGCGGCCCAGTCGCCGCTGCTGCCGATCGCGCGGTCCGCGCCCAATTCCCGGGCGCGGGCAAGCTTTTCGGCGCTGCGCGAGGTGACGCTGACGGTCGCGCCCACCGCCTTCGCCATCGCGAGGGCGAACGTCGCGACTCCGCTCCCGATGCCGGGCAGCAGCACGTGTTCCCCGGCGACCAGCCCGCCGCGGGTGAACAGCGCCCGGTACGCGGTGAGCGCGGCCAGCGGCAGCGCGGCGGCTTCGGTCCAGTTCAGGTGCTCGGGTTTCGGCACGACATTGGCGGCCGGGACGACGACGTACTCGGCCAGCGTGCCGTTCGTCGGCACGCCGAGGATGGCGGGGACTTCCGGCACCGCGTCCGGCTCGGCCCAGTCGAGGGACGGGTTGATGACGACCTCAGTGCCGACTTCGGCAGAGCCCGACACGACGACTCCGGCGCCGTCCGAGCCCAGCACGGTCGCCGGTGCGGCCGGGTCGCGACTGTCCACGATGAACAGGTCCCGGTGGTTCAGCCCGGCCGCCTTCAACCGGACCAGCACTTCGCCCGGTCCGGGTCGCGGCACCGGGACCTCGGCGAGCCGCACTCCGCCGAGTCCCGCCGTGCCTTCGTGGACCACTGCCCGCATCAGGTTTGTTGTCACGTCTACAAACCTAACAGCCGCACCCAGCGGTCGCCCGCCCGGACCCAGCGTTCACCATGCCGTTTCAGCACAGTTCGTTTCGGGCATTCCGCCGCGCATTCCCGGGCAATCTATGCGCGGCGCTGAAACTGTCGGAAATGCCTGACCGAAACCTGGGCGGACGTTTCCCGCCCCAGTCACAGGGAGCATTCCGTATGACTCTTCCCCGCCGGATCGCCGCCGCAGCACTCACCGGGGCGGCGTCGGTCGCCATCGCCGTTTCGGCGGCCGGTCCCGCCGCCGCTTCCGGCGACGGCCTGCTGTTCCCGACCGCGACCGGCTGCCAGGCGCACGGCAACAAGCTGGCGCAGCAGGGCAGAATCCACAACTTCTACTGCAGCAAGAACATCGAGGCGGGCACCGGCCACGTTTCCTGCGAACTGCACATCACCGGCTGATCCCGGGGACGGTCCGGGCGGGCGGCGCCGATTCACGCCAGCGGAATAGCGCGGAAAACCCCGTCCGGATCGTACCGGTGCTTGATATCGCGGAGCCGGGAAGTGTTTTGCCCGAAAGCGTCCGCCGCCTGTTCCGGGACATCCGTTCCCAGCAGATTCGCGTATCCGCCGGGCAGCGCGTGCGGGGCCAGCGCCGCCGACGTCGCGTCCGCCCACGCCCGGTCGTCGGTGCCCTCCCCCAGCCCGAGGATCTCGACCATCAGGTGGTCCTCCCGCAGCGGGAACGGCGTGTCCGCCGCGGCGACCCGGGCGGCCCGGCCGTGGAAGTGGTGGATCGACAGCCCGGACATCGGCGAGGTCCGGGTTTTGGCCTGCGCCGCCAGCACCTCGACGACGGCCGGGGTGAACGCCGCGAGCGACCGCGTGCGGATGGTCACCGACCGGCCGACCGGGAACATCGCGTCCCGGCCGGCGATCTCCGCCGCATACGACGGCACCGGCGCGATCTGCGAGGCGAGCGGCGTTCCGAGCCGGGCGAGGAAGCCGTCGGGGTCGGCCGGGCCGCACCACGTCGGCCAGACCAGCACGCACAGCGCACCGTCCGGCATGGCGAGCATTCCGGTCTGCACGGTGAGTTCGTCCGGCGCGGTCGCCTGGATTTCCGCTACCGCGGCGAAAACCCGGGCGGCGTCGGCGATCGGATACCAGACCGGGCCGGTCGTGATCGGCGGCGCCGCGTGCAACCGCACCCCCAGCGACGTCACCACGCCGAAGTTGCCGCCGCCGCCCCGCAGCGCCCACCACAGGTCCGGCAGCCGGGAAGCGTTGGCCAGCACCACTTCGCCGTCCGCGAGGACGATCTCGGCACCGAGCAGATTGTCCGCGGCGAGCCCGTATTTCCCGGCGAACGGGCCGTATCCGCCGCCGAGCGAGAGCCCCGCGAACCCGACCGAGCCGATCGTGCCTGCCGCGGCGGTCAGACCGTGCGGCTCAGCGGCGGCAAGCACGTCGTTGACCAGCGCACCACCGCCGACTACAGCGGCTCGCCGCCCGGCATCGACCACGACGCGGTTCAACGGCCGGAGATCGAGCGTGATCCCGTCGTCCGCCACCGCCCGCCCGGCCCAGTCGTGGCCGCCGCTGCGCACGGACAACGGCAGCCCCAGCTCACGCGCGGCCCGGACCGCGGCTTGGACGTCCGCCGTGCTCCGGCATTCCACCACCACGGCCGGACGCGCGACGGCGGCGGCGTTCCACACCGTCGCCGTGGATTCGTACTCAGGACCGGACGTGTGCACCTGCTCGGCAGGCAATCGAGCCCGCAAGGCACGGGCTGCATCCTCGGCAGTCATCTGCGGCTCCCCTTGCTCGTCGGGTTCGACTCTAGGGCCGGACCGGACGGAAAAGGCAGGTGCGAAAGCGCACTCAATGAGCGTTCCCGGTCCGCCTCGCGCATCGGACCTCAGTGCTGCACATACGCCGCCGACGCCTCGCCGAGCGCCTCCAGCGCCGCCCGGACCCCGCCGTGCGCCTCCTCGCCGGACCGGCACGCGGCGATGATCGTGCGGTTCAGCACCGGCCGGGTGGCCAGCATCCGGACCCCGTCCGGCACCGGGCCGCGGGCCAGCCGGGGCACGAGCGCGGCCCCGACGTTGCCCGCGACGAGCGCCAGCTGCGTCACGTAACTCCCGATGGTGCAACTGATCCGCGGCTCCAGATCCTGCGAACGCAGCACGTGCACGAGCCATTCGTAGCAGCCGGACCGGCCGGTCCAGCTGATCCACGACACGTCGTCCACCTCGCCGAGATCGACCGTGCGCCGGTGCGCGAGCCGGTGCCCGGCGGGCAGCGCCAGATCGGCGACGTCGGAGAACAGGGTGACCTGCGTGATCCCCGGCGGCACCACCGTCGGCCGGGCCGCCCAGCTTTCGTACACCGCCAGGTCGAGGTCGCCGGCGACCACCTTCGGCAGGGTCTGCTCGGCCTCGCCCTCGCCGAGCGTCACGTCCAGCCGCGGGTGCTGTTCGGTGAGCGTGGCCAGCGCGGGCGGCAGCAGGGCGTGCACGCACGTCGCGATCGCCCCGATCCGCAACGGCCCGAACACGTCCTCGCGCAGCCGTTCGAGATCGGTGCGCGCTTCGGACAGCTGTGTCAGCACGCGTTCGGCGTGGCCGACCAGCACCTGCCCGGCGCGCGTGAGCCGGACGGTCCGGCCGCGCGGCTCCAGCAGCGCCAACCCCGCTTCCCGCTCGAGTTTCGCCAGCTGCTGCGACACCCCGGACGGCGTGACGTGCAGCGCGGCCGCCGCGCGGGCGACCGATCCGTGCTGCGCGACCGCGTGCAGGGCGCGCATCCGATCCACACTGAACACGGTAGTGATGCTACCGGATTTTCCGCAGGAACATTCACTTGTCCTTGATAGTTAGCGCCCCCACCATAGAAGGCATGACCACCGAATCCGCCCCGTTGCCGATCGCCGGCCCGATCGCCGCGCTCACCGGCCGCGCCGACCCCCGGCTGCTGGCCGCCGCCGGCTGCCTGTGCGTCGCGCTGACCTCGGTGCTCATCAAGGTTTCCGGGGCCAGCGGGGCGACCAGCGCGTTCTGGCGCTGCGCCCTCGCGCTGCCGCTGCTCGCGGTGCTGGCGGTCAGCGAGGCGAGGCGGACCCGCGTGGGCTCGAAGATCCTGCTGCCGCTGCTGGCCGGGCTCGGCCTCGGGCTCGACTTCGTCCTGTGGGGCGAGGCGATCCCGCGCGTCGGGGCCGGCGTCGCGACCATGCTGCTGTCGGTGCAGGTGGTGATCGTGCCGCTGCTGGCGTTCGTCTTCCTGAAGGAACGGCCGGACCCGCGATTCAAGTTCGTCGCGCCGGCGCTGCTCGTCGGGATCGTGTTGGCAGGCGGCGTGTTCGGCTCGTCGATGACCGGCTCGGACCCGGTGCTGGGCATGGTTTTCGCGCTCGCCGCCGGGGCGGGCTACTCGGGATACCTGCTGCTGCTCCGGCTCAGCAGCAGCCCCGCGACGCAGGTTCGCTCGCTGTCGCTGGCCACCGTGTCGGCGGGCTTCGTGTCGGTCGTGCTCGGGCTGCCCTTCGGCCGCCTCGACCTGACGCCCAGCCTTCCGTCGCTCGGCTGGTTCGCCGCGCTGGCCATCGTCGGCCAGATCGTCGGATGGCTGCTGATCGCCGGTGCGCTGCCCCGGCTGGCGGCCTCGACCGGTGCGACGATGATGCTGCTGCAGCCGGTCGGCGCGGTCGCCTTCGGGTTCCTGCTGCTGAGCGAACGGCCGGGCGCGCTGCAGCTCGTCGGCTGCGTGATCGTGCTCGCCGCGGTGTGTTTCGCCGGTCGCGGCGCGGCGAAGAAGCGCGCGGTTCAGCCGTCGGCCAAGCTCAGCCCGACCGCGTCGAGCAAGCCGCGCGCCATGTCCCTGAACTCGTCGCGGCGGTGATCGACCAGGCCGTCCCCGCCGAGCAGGTCCGCGGCCAGCTCGTCGACCGGCCAGCGGACCAGCTTGCCGTGCCGCCCGAGCAGCAGCCCGACCTCGCGGATCCGGTACAGGTCGGCGACATCCAGCCAGGCGTACAGCAGAATCTGCCACAGCCAGCGCCCGGCCCGGTCCGGATCGCCGACGGTCAGCACGGTCTTCACGTCCAGCAGAGTCCCGGCGTCGATCCCCTCTTCCGGGTCGAGCCGGCCGAGCAGGAGGTCTCCGTCCGCCCAGCCGGGCACGATGGTCGGACCGGCGATCCCGAGCGGGTGTCCTTCGGGCGGCGCACCGGCGAGGCGGCGCAGCTCCCACAGCGCACCGTTGTCGTGTAAGCGTTTCGCGAGGGCGGCCAGTTCGGTGACCTGCGCGTCGGTGGGCAGCGCGCGCAGGTCGGCGATCGTGCCGCCGCCGTCGACGACCCGGGCGAGCCGCGGGTCGATCCGGCCGGAGCGGTAGATGTCCTCGCACGCCGACAGCACCCAGTTCGTCCGCGCCAGCCCGGCTTCCGCGCCCGGCCCGCCGAGCACGCCGGGCGGGGCGTGCTGCGCTTGGTAGCGGCGGGCGCGTTCCAGCAGTTCGCCCCACAGCTCCGGCGCGCCGGGGAGCGCGTCGCCGCCCGGCATTCCGTCGCCGAGGTCGAGCCAGGTCGCCGCCGCCGGGCGGATGCCGAGCGCCCGCGCCCGGTATTCCGCCGGGAGTTCGTCGTGGGTCGGGTACTCGGCGGCTTGCGCGTGCGCCCACGGCCCGTTGCCCCACTGCGCGCGGACGATCCCGAGCAGCGCGTAGTACGGCGGCGCGGGCTGGACGAGGTCGGCGATCCGCTGGCCGAACGCGCCGCCGATCTCGGCCCAGTGCGGGCGCGGCGGGCGGGCGAGCGCCGGCCGGATCGGGCGCACGCCGTTCGTCGCCTCCTCGATCCGGCGGGCGGCCGCGGCCGTGCCGGTGAAGACCCGCGCGCACCAGCGCGCGAGTTTCCCTCCCGGGTCGGCCAGTTCGGACGTCAACGACACCCGGTCAGTATCTCCCGGGACAGGAACGGCAGCAGGAGATCGAGAAACTCGCGCGGACGGTCCAGCGGGACCAGGTGCCCGCAGTCCGGCAGCACGTGCCCGGTCAGGTCGTCGGCGATCGGGCGGAGCTGCTGCTCCAGCGCGTCGCCCAGCGGGTTCGCGCCGATTGCCATGGTCGGCATGGTGAGCCTTTTCTCGGCCGCTTCGGTCAGCTGCCGGGCGCTTTCCGGCAACGCCCGGTAGTACTCGAAGGCGCAGCGAAGCGCCTCGGTGCCGGTGTACGCCTCGGCAAAGGCCGCGTGGATCTCCGCCGGAACACCGCGGCCGAGCGTGCCCTGGTCGAGGAACCAGCCGACGTACTCCGCCTCGTGTCCACTAAGGACAGTCTCGGCGAGCCCCGGCACCGCGTGGAAACCGAACCACCACGGTGGGCTGCCCGCCCGGAAACCCCAGGGCAGCCCCTCCATCAGCACGAGGCGGCGCACTCGCTCGGACTGCCGCAACGCCAGCAGCAGCGCACCCGCCACGGCCAGGTCGATCGCCACCACGTCGGCGGACGGCTCCCCCAGCGCGTCGAGCAGGGCCGCGACATCGGCGGCGACCATCCCCGCGTCGAACCCGCTCTCCGGACGGCTGCTCCCGCCCAGCCCGCGAAGGTCCGGCGCGAGCACCCGGTACCGCTCGGCGAGCGCCGGGACGACCTCGTGCCACAGCTGCCAGGTGTGCGGAAACCCGTGCAGCAGCACCAGAGCCGGACCGCTGCCCGCTTCCGCGACGTTCAGCCGGACCCCGTTCGCTTCGACCCGCATCCCGCCTCCTGTGGTTACCATTGGTTACCAGCACACGGTAGGTAACTCCAGCGATGCCGCCAAGACGGCACTTTCCCGACAGGTGGTGAGCCCGAGGTGACCTCCTCCGCCCGCGGCGATCTGTTCGACCCGGCCTGCCCGACGCGGCGGCTGCTCGACCGGATCGGCACGAAGTGGACGTCGATGACGGTCAAGATCCTCGCCGAGGCCGCGCCGGACGAGGTGCGGTTCGCCGACCTGCGCCGCCGCATCCCGGGGGTGTCGCAGAAGATGCTCTCGGTGACCCTGCAGAGCCTCGTCCGCGACGGTCTCGTCTCGCGCCGGGTCGAAGCGACGGTGCCGCCCAAGGTGCATTACCGGCTCACCGGGCTGGGCACGTCGCTGGAATCCGCGCTCGCGGTGTTGCGGACATGGGCGGAGGAGCACATGGCCGAAGTGGATCAGGCGAACCAGGAGTCCGGCCGGTAGGCCGCCGGTCTCCGCCAGGCTGCGGAACCGGGGCTCCGGTACAGTCCCAGCGTGATCAAGAAGACACTCTCCGCTACTTTCGCGGCGGTCGCGCTCGCCGGGCTCGCCGCGTGTTCCAACCCGACCGGCAAGTCGTGGGCGATCACCTACGAGGTCACCGCCGACCAGCAGACCACCGCCACCGGCGTCTCCTACGGCGAATCCGGCAACCGGTACGAGGACAAGGTCGCGCAGCACCAGCTCACCGGCCCGCTCGGGCTGCCGTGGAAGCAGGACGTCGTGGTCAGCGCCGGACAGGACGCGTCGGTCACCGCGACGCCGTCCACCGCCGCGACGCTCGGCTGCCGGATCCTGCTGGACAAGACGAAGGAACTCGCCAAGGCCACCGCCCCCGGCCCCGGCAAGCCGGTGACCTGCAAGCACCGCACCGATTCCTGACCCGCTCCGGAGAGCGATGCCCGGGACTCAAGGCGGCGCTATGGGCGCGGCTGAGGCGTGTCGTCCGTGAGGGGAACCCTGAGGGAATCTGATTCCCCCAGGGTTCCCCTCACGGACTTGAAGAAACAGGCAGCAGGCTGAGGCCGCCCGGCTTAAGTCCCTGGCGTTGACTCCGGAAAGTCCCCAGGGGATCGCGGACTGCTCTCCGCTTCTCGGTACGCTCGTAACCTTCGGGTGAACGCGAGATGGCCGCCAGGCGAACCGGCGGACCGGAGAGGGGCTGTATGCCGAGCACGGACGGAGCTTCGGGCAGCGGGACGTACGACGCGATCACCCACTTCGGCCTGGCGATGCCCGGCTGGGTGCAGGCGCTCGTGCTGGCGTACACGTCCTACGGCCTGGTCCTCGTGGTCCCGGTCTTCGCCTGGCTCTGGTGGCGGGCACGCGCGACCGGCTCGCCCGAGCGGATGGCCGCCGCGCTGCTGGTCCCCGCCGGAACCATAGCGGCCTACGTGCTCAGCGAGATCATCAAGGCCTTCGTCCACGAACAGCGGCCGTGCCGGGGGCTTCCGCCGTCGGCGATCGTCGGCACCTGCCCGCCGGCGGGCGACTGGTCGTTTCCCAGCAACCACTCCACGATCGCGGCGGCCGTCGCGCTCGGTGCGGCTTTCGCCTGGCGCAAGGGCGCGCCGTGGCTCGCGCTGTTCGCCGCGTCGATGGGCTTCTCGCGGGTGTTCGTCGGGGCGCACTATCCGCACGACGTGCTGATCGGGCTCGCGCTCGGCGCCGGCGTGGCGCTGGTGCTGCAGAAGTACGCGCTCGGCCTGGCGGCCGGGGTCGTGCGGAGGTTCGCCGGGAAGGTGCCGTTCGGGTTGCTGGGGGTGGCACCGGAAGGTTCGGAAGCGACGAAGGTGATTCCTCCGGCGGAAGGGAAGCCTCGTCCGCGCAACGCGCAGCCGGAAACCCGCGACGCGGGCGGTCCGCCCCGGCGGCAGAATTCGCAGCCGATCCGCACCCAGCCCCGGGACGCGGGAGCCCCGCCGCGCCAGCAGAACTCGCAGCCGATCCGCACGGCCGACGCCCCGCAGAACCCGCAACCCACGCGCATCGCCGCCGCGCCTCAGCCGCGTTCCGCCGAAGCCCGGCCCCAGAACTCGCAGCCCATGCGCACCGAAGCCGCGCCGCAAAAATCGCAGCCCATGCGCGCCGCCGCACCCCAGCCCCGCCCGGCGGACGCCCCGCCGCGGAACCAGCCCCGGCCGCCCGCGCAACCCCCGGCCCGCGCGGCCAATCAGCCGCCCGCGCGCCCGGCCCGCGCGCAGCAGCCCCGTCCGGCGGGTCCGCCGCAGGCACGCACCGCGGGTTCGCCGCCGCCGCGTCCGTCGAACCAGGCTCCGGCCGGTCCGCCGCCGGAGGTCAGCCCGGGAGATCGCCCGTCGCGGCGAACTCAAGGCGCTTCGCGACCGACACCGCCTGGTCGGCGAAACGTTCGTAGAAACGGGTGAGCAGGGTCAGCGCGACCGCGATCCGCTGGTCGTGCGTCCACTCCGGCGAGGTGACCGTGGCCATGACCTGGGCGTGCAGCGCGTCCACGCGCTCGTCGGCGCGGCTCAGTTCGGCGTAACCGCCGCGGGCCTCGCCGTGCACGAGGTCGGCGACCCGGTCGGCCATCGCCGAGGTGACCTCGCCGAGTTCGGCGAACACCGGCTCCAGGTCGGCGGGCACGGTCGGTTCCGGGTGGCCGCGCCGGGCGGTGCCCGCGACGTGCGCCGCCAGGTCGCCCATCCGCTCCAGCTTCTCCGCGCAGTACACCGCGGCCAGCACCGCACGCAGGTCGCCCGCCACCGGGGACTGCAGGGCGAGCAGCGAATACGCCTCGTCCTCGCAGGCGGCCCGCTGGTCGTCGAGGTCGGCGTCGCCGCTGAGCACCTGCTCGGCCAGCGGCAGGTCCATGGCCAGCAGCGCCCGGGTGGCCCGGCGCATCGCCTCCGCCGCCGCCTCGGCCATCGCCGCCAGACGCCCGTCGAGCTGTTTCAGGTCGTCCTGGAAGCCTTCGCGCATGTCGAGCGACTTTACCGGCGGCCGGCGAAGAGGCCCGCATCGGCCAACGGCCCGGCTTCCTCGGGCTCGGCCAGCTCGTAGCTGTGGCTGCCCTCGTGCCCGCCGGGAACGCGGCAGAAGACGCCGTCGTCGGACTCCGCGCCGCACGCCGCGCGGGTTTCCAGCACCCGGCGGCCGGGCCACCAGCGCAGCCACATCAGCGGCTCCTCGCCGCGTCCGCCGACGGGCGTCGCGTGCTCGTGGCCGTGCCCGGCCTCCAGCTCGCAGAACAGCTCGGGCTCCGTCCCGCGGACCGCGACGCTCCGCAGGACCGAGCGCTCGCGCCCGGTCAGCTCCACCGGTTCGCGGCACAGCGCACCTTCGGCCATGCGGCCAGCGTAAACGGCCGCCGCCGATTCCGCGCGCAGGGCCCGGCCGCGAGCGCGTCCCGCGGGCCGGGCCCTGGTCAGACCGTGCTCAGACCCTGGTCAGCGCACCCGCTCGAGAAGCCCGAACAGGTTCTCCCAGTGCCGCTTCTCGCCTTCCTCGTGGTACGCCGCCGTGTCCGTCATCGTGTACCCGTGCGACGCGCCTTCGTAGACCTCCGACCGGTAGGTCACCCCGGCCTCGTCGAGGGCCTGCTCCAGCGTCTTGATCTGCTCGGCGGTGGCCGACGGGTCCTGGTCGGCGTGCCCGAAGTACACCTCGCCGGCGATCGAGCCGACCCGCAGGTGCGGGCTGTCCGGCTGGTCGGTGGCGAGGCGTCCGCCGTGGAACGACGCGATCGCCTTGACCCGGTCCGGGAACGCCTCGATCACGCGCAGCGCGTTCGTGCCGCCCATGCAGTAGCCGGTGATCACGACCGGGCCCGGCGCGACGCCGTCCTGCGCCGCGAACCAGTCGAGGTACTTCTCCGCGTCGCGGGTGATCGCGTCGGTGTCCAGGGCCTCGATCAGCGGCAACAGCTTGCCGAAGACCTCGCCGCGCCGCTCCGGGTCCGCCAGCGCGGCGAAGTCCACCAGCGGCGTCCGGCCGCCGCGATAGAGCAGATTCGGGGCCAGCACGGCGTATCCCGCCTCGGCGATGCGGTCCGCCATCTCCTCGATCCGCGGCCGCAGCCCGAACGCGTCCGGGAAGAGCAGCACCCCGGGGTGCGGCCCGCCGTCCGGCACGGCCAGGTACGCGTCCGCGGTCCCGTCGGCGGCCGGAACGTCCGGCTTTTCCTTGCGCATCCGCTTTGTCCTCCATTGCTTGCCGTACGTACGCAATCAATCTATCCCCGTCCGGCGATTCCGCGGCTGTCCCGTTTCCTGTCCCGTGAATGGACTGAACCACTGCGGTCGGCGGATTGACGGAGTCCGGTTTGCCCGGTCAGGATCACGGGGCCCGATCCGGGCCGCCCTCCGCAGAACGGACTGTCGATGGCCAGACCTCCTCGCTCCCCGCGCGCCCGGAACCGGGTCGCCCTCGCCGCGCTCGTCCTTTTGGGCGGGCTCGTTCCCGCGCAAGCCGCCCACGCCGCTCCCCCGCGCCAGCCGGAAATCGGCCGTCCCGCGCTCGACCGGAACGGCTGTGCCCGCATCGAAAACTCGCTGCCCACGCTGCCGGACTGGCCGAAGGTGCGCAGTGCGATGCCGGAGAACCCGGTCGACGAATGGCGGATCAAGCGGATCGTCTCCGGGATGTCGCTGGAGGACAAGGTCGGGCAGATGACCCAGCCGGAGATCGCCGCGATCACGCCGGCCGAGGTGACCCGGTACGCGATCGGGTCGGTGCTCAACGGCGGCGGCTCGTGGCCCGGCGGGAACAAGCACGCCAGCCAGCAGGACTGGCTGAAGCTCGCGGATTCCTATTGGGACGCGGCCAAGGCGACCCGGGCAAAGATCCCGGTAATTTGGGGCATAGATGCCGTGCACGGAAACAACAATGTGTACGGCTCCACGGTCTTCCCGCAGAACATCGCGCTCGGCGCGGCACACGACCCGTGCCTGGTGCGCGACGTCGAGAACTCCACTGCGCGGCAGATCCGGGCGACCGGGCAGGACTGGGCGTTCGCGCCGACCCTCGCCGTCGTGCAGGACGACCGCTGGGGCCGCACGTACGAAGGCTTCTCCGAGGATCCGCGCATCACGCGCGCCTACGGATACGAGGCCATGAACGGCCTGCAGGACAGCGCGCGGCTGCGCATCGGGCCGGGCGGCGTAATCGGCACCGCGAAACACTTCATCGGCGACGGCGGCACGACCGGCGGCCAGGACCAGGGCGTCAACGCATCGTCCGAAGCGGACATGATCAACCTCCACGGCCAGGGCTACTACGGCGCGCTCGCCGCGGGCGCGCAGACGGTCATGGCGTCGTTCAACAGCTGGACCAACCCCGACCTCGGCATCAACGAGGGCAAGATCCACGGCAGCGACAAGGTCCTCAACCAGATCCTCAAGGGCAAGATGGGCTTCGACGGCCTCGTCGTGTCCGACTGGAACGGCATCGGCCAGGTGTCCGGCTGCACCAACGCCAGCTGCCCGCGCGCGATCAACGCCGGCATCGACGTCGTGATGGTCCCGAACGACTGGAAAGCCTTCATCGCCAACACCGTCGCCCAGGTGCGCGGCGGCGAGATCCCGATGTCCCGCATCGACGACGCGGTCACCCGGATCCTGCGGGTGAAGATGCGCGCCGGGCTGTTCGAGGAGCGCAAGCCTTCGCAGCGCTGGTATGCCGGTTCGGCGGACGCGCTCACGGACAAGGCGCTCGCTCGCGAAGCGGTGCGCAAGTCGCAGACGCTGCTGAAGAACAACGGCAACGTGCTTCCCTTGGCGAGCAACGCGAAGGTGCTCGTGGTCGGCAAGAGCGCGGACAGCATCCAGAACCAGACCGGCGGCTGGACGCTGACCTGGCAGGGCACCGGAAACACCAACGCGGACTTCCCCGGTGCCACCTCGATTCTCGCTGGGCTCAAGGAAGATCTCGCCAACGTCACCTTCGACCCCACCGGCACCGTCGATCCGAAGGGTTACGACGCCGTCATCGCTGTCATCGGCGAGACTCCGTACGCGGAAGGCGTCGGCGATCTCCAGCGGAAGAGCCTCGAAGCGGCAAAGCAGTATCCGGAAGACCTTGCGGTGCTGGACAAAGTCAGCGGCAAGGGCACTCCGGTGGTGACCGTGTACGTCAGCGGCCGTCCGCTGTACGTCAACAAGGAACTCAACCGTTCCGACGCGTTCGTCGCCGCTTGGCTGCCCGGCACCGAGGGCGGCGGCGTCGCGGACATGCTGGTGCGCGGCAAGGACCGCGGCGGGTACCACGGGAAACTGCCCTACTCGTGGCCGAAGAGCGCTTGCCAGACGCCGCTCAACCCGTGGAGCCCCGGCTACGACCCGCTGTTCGCGCTCGGCTACGGCCTCACTTCGAACCAGCGGACCACCGTCGGCAAGCTCGACGAGACCGAAGGCCCGGCGCGCTGCGGATCGCACGACGGCGGCGGCACCGCGACCGAGGACCTGCCGATCTACGACCGCACGGATGTCGCGCCGTACAAGGGTTTTATCGGTTCGGCGGCGAACTGGGGCGGCACCGAGATCGGCGCGGACGGCACCGCTTCGCACCCGGAGATCACCGTGGTGCCGGCCGACGTCAACGTCCAGGGCGACGGACTGAAAGCGACGTGGACCGGCACCGGCGCGGCGCAGCTGTACTCGCAGCATCCCGGCGGCACCGACGACCTGCGCGGCTACCTCAACGCCGACGGCGCGCTCGAGTTCGACGTGATCGTGCATTCCCCGCCGGTGAACCGGACCGTGGTCAGCTTGCACTGCGTCTACCCGTGCTCGTCCGAGGTCAATGCCACGAAGCTGTTCGGCGACCTGCCCGCCGGGCAGAAGTCGACGGTGAAGATCCCGTTGTCCTGCTTCGCGAGCGGGCTGGACTTCGAGAGCGTCGACACGCCGTTCCTGGTCTACACCGACGGCGCGTTCTCCGCCTCGTTCGCGAACGTGCGGTGGTCGCCCGGCGGGGCGAAGGATCCGGACGCGCGGAAGTGCTCCGACCTCACCGGCTGAGCCGTCGGGCAATCTCCACGACCCGGGACCTGGCCGCCGTGCGCGACGCGGCGGCCAGGTCTTCGAACCCGTCCAGCGCCGGAACGTCGCCGACGCGGGTGAACTCCTGGGACACGAACGTCAGCCGCTCGACGCCCTTGTCGCCCAGGTAAGCGCGCAGATACGACTCCTGGAACTCGAACCTCTCGCGCGGGGTGCCCGGGCCGTATCCGCCGCCGCGGGCGTTGACGATCACGAAGTCCTTGTCCGCCAGCAGTTTCCGGCCGGTGTCCGGGTCGGCGAACACGCCCGGGAAGCTGATCCGGTCGATCCACGCCTTGAGCGTCGCGGGGATGCCGAAGTTGTACATCGGCACCCCGAGCAGCACGGCCCGGGCTTCGCGCACCTCGTTGACCAGCGGCAGCGTCAGGTCCCACTCGCGCTGCTCGTCGTCGTCCGCGATCAGCGTCGCGATGTCTTCCAGCGACAGCACTCCCTTGCGTTCGACCCGGCGGCCGAGCCGCGCGTACGCCTCACGCAGCGGCGGCACCGGCTCGGCGGAAACGTCGCGGTGGCGCACGGTCCCGCCGCCTCTGCGCCACTCGTCGGCGAACAGCGTGCCCAGCTGCCTGCTCACCGACGCCTCGCGGTCGGCGCTCGAATCCACGTGCAGCAAGGGCGCTAGCATGACGGTCATCCGGTTCCTCTCCTCGTCCTTGGTCCTCGGGCCGGCACCCACATGACGGATCGAGACGGGAAAAGGTGACCGATGGACGACGCACTGGCGCGGCGCTTCGAAGACGAGCGCCCGCGGTTGCACGCGCTGGCCTACCGCATGCTGGGCGCCGCGGCCGAGGCCGAGGACGTCGTGCAGGAAGCGTGGCTGCGGCTGGGCCGCACGTCCGGCGTCGACAATCTCGGCGGCTGGCTGACGACGGTGGTGTCGCGGCTGTGCCTGGACGCGCTGCGGGCCCGCCGGGAAACCCCGGTCCCGGAAGTCCCCGACGCGGCCGGAGGCAACGCGCCCGAGGACGAGGTCGTGCTGGCCGGGGAGGTCGGCCGGGCGCTGCTGGTGGTCCTGGACCGGCTCGCCCCGCCGGAGCGGGTGGCGTTCGTGCTGCACGACCTGTTCGCGGTCCCGTTCGACGCGGTCGGCCCGATCCTCGACCGCACGCCAGCGACCGCGAAGAAACTCGCCAGCCGGGCGCGGCTTCGGGTGCGCGGGGAACCGGCCGTGCCGGCCACGGAACTGGCTGAACACCGGGAAGTCGTGACAGCGTTCCTGTCCGCCGCGCGAGGCGGGGACATGGCGACGCTGCTGACCGTGCTGGCTCCGGACGTCGTCCGGCACACCGATCCCGCGATGCTGCCGCCGGGTGCCGCCGCGGTGCTGCGCGGGGCGGACGAGGTCGCCCAGGGCACGAAGCTGTTCGCGGGCAACGCCCGGCTGGCCGAACTGGCGCTCCTCGACGGGGATGTCGGGCTGGTGCTCGCTCCGGCCGGGCGGCTGGTCGGGGTGCTCAAGATCGAGGTCCGGGGCGGTCTGCTCCAGGCGTATGAAGTGGTGGTGAGTCCCGAGCGGCTGGCGGGCATGGAGATCGCGACGCTGCCCGGCCCGGCCGTATAGGTCGTTATACGATTTTGAGGCCTGCCCCAGCCCAGGGGAGGTGGCGTGCCGCGCCAGGCTGGGGCAGGCATAACGGTGCGGTGAGCGATGGGCGGGACGCTCCTAACCGCACCGAGTCTCGCGGGGTTTCTCCCGTTTCCGGAATTTGGGGAAGACGACGGTGTCCCCGTCGTCTTCCTCGTCCTCCTCGTTCTTCTCGTCCTTGACGTCCTTGATTTTCGGGATGACCTCGGTGTCGTCCTCCGCGCGTCCGGCGGCGGCCTCCTCGGCCGTCCGGCGGAATTCGGCCAGCCGCGCTTCTTCGATCTCGGCTTGGACTTCGTAGTCCAGCCGTGCCTGGAGATCGCGCACGGTCGGCCGTCCGCGCGGCGGCGGGATCGGCCGCCGCGCCCGCCAGAGCCAGATCGAGGCCAGGATCAGCAGGAAGAGCAGGCAACACACGACGATCACCGCCGGACGGCTGGTGCGGGCCGCTTCGTCGAGCGCCTCTGCTGCTGTCACGCGACGCACCCCTCGGCTTCGGAAGTGTCTTCGCTTTGCCCCACCACCATGGAGCCGGGCAGTGGCCTGGACCAGCCAGCAAACCGGGAGAAAAGCGGGCGGCAACCGAGCGAATCGCCTTGCCTTCGACACAGTGACCTGCGGTAACCTGACGACCCCGGGTTGTGGCGAAGGGGTGCCTGGCATGGCCGAACGCCGAGTGGGACTCGTCCGGGCACGCAAGGCGGCGAACCTGACTCAGGAAAAGCTCGCCGCACTGCTGCCGGCCGACGCGAAGAGCGTCCGTGCCTGGGAATCCGGACGGTCCGAGCCGCGCCCGCACCGGCGCGACCGGCTGGCCCGGCTTCTGCGCATCAGCCCCGCCCGGCTCGAGGAACTGCTCCGGGAAGGCACCGCGGCGGACCTTCGGAGACCGCCGGACGCGTCCAGCATCCTGCTGCCGGTCGTCGTGGACGGACGGCCGGTGGCGCTGCCGCTGGACGGGGCCACCGTCGCGGCCAGCGTGCTCGGCCGGATCGTGTCCGCGGCCGGCGAGGCGGCCACGCCAGCGGTTCCGATCACAGAATGGGACGCCATGAGCCCGCTCAGCCGTCGCTCGCTGCTCAGGAACGGTCTTCCGGTCGCGGCCCTGCCCGCGCTGGGAATAGGTTCGGCCGAACACGTCGCCCGGGCGCTGGAGAATCCCCGGCGATACATGGACAAATCCGTCACGCATTATTTCCGGCGGCAGCTCGACCAGTACAAATACGAGGACGGCGAACGCGGGCCGGCCAAAACGCTTCCGATGACGCTCGGCGTCTTGGACATCATCACCCGGATCGCCCGCGAGGCCGCCGCCGACGACCAGCGGGACCTGCTGCGGATCGGGTCGGAGGGCGCGGAATTCGCCGGCTGGCTCTACCGGGACCGCCGGGAAAGCCAGGATTCGCTGTACTGGCACGACCGCGCGATGGAATGGGCGCAGGCGGCGGGCGACAGCACGATGCAGGGCTACATTCTGCTCAAGAAGGCCCAGGTCGCCTACGACGAACGCGATCCGCAGCGCATGCTAGTCCTCACCAAGGCGGTGCGCACCGGCCCCTGGTCGCTCCCCCAGCGGCTGCAAGCCGAAGCCGCGCAACAGGAAGCCCGCGCCGAGGCGATGCTCGGCGCGTCGGCGGACCAGGTGAACCGCAAGCTCGACGTCGCGTGGAAACTGCTCGGCGACGCCGGTCCCGCCGAATCGCCGCTGGGCGCGCATTTCAACGCGACTCTCCTGAACATGCAGACCGCCATCTGCTACGCCGAAGCGGGCGAACCGCGCCGGTCGGTGGAACTGTACGAGAAAACGTTGAAGGAAACCCAGTTCTCCCGTCGCGACTACGGATTCTTCCTGTCCCTCATGGCGAACTCGCTAGCGCTCTCCGGCGAACCGGACCAGGCCGCGAGAACCGGCCTCGTCTCCGCCCACCGTGCGGCGGAAACGAACTCCCGCCGCACGAAAGAAGAACTCCGGCGGGTCGTCGGAGTGCTCAAACCGTGGCACAACCGTCCCGACGTACGGGAATTGCGCGAGGCACTGCACGCCTGAGCGCTACCGGAGCCATTCCCGTACCTCGTGGATCACCTGACGCTGCCATTCTTGCGTCTGCGGATCCGCGTACTTCGGGTCGTCATGCACCGCGAACCCGTGCTGCGCCCCGTCGAGCTGAACGAGCCGGTGTTCGCAGGTCAGCTCCCGATCCGCGGCCCGCGAAGACTCGATCGGCACGAAGGTGTCCTCGGTGCCGTGCACGATGAGCGTCGGCGCGGTGATGCGCGGCAGATTCTGGCGGGTCTCGAACCAGAACGCCTCGTTGAGCAAGGCCCGGCCGAGCCGGAAACCCGGCCCGTGCCCGAGATAGCCCTGTTCGTTGAGATTCGCCGCGCCGCTGGCGTCGAGGTAACCGTCGTCCGACCATGCGGACTTCTCGTCGATGAACCGCCCGCGGTAGTCGAGGAGCGGATTGAACAAGACCAGCCGCTCGACGTCGTCCGGCTGCTTGGCCGCGTAGTAAGCCGCGACGCCGCCGGAGAAACTGGCCGCCGCGAGCGAGGTCCCGACGCCCGGCACGGCGGTGGCCAGGTGCTCGATGCTGCCGCGAATCACGTTGAGCAGCGCGGAAAGCGAGAGATCCTCCTGGCGGCCTTCGCTCTCGCCGTGCCCGGGAAGATCGACTCTCAGCGAGGCGATGCCCGCCTCGGCCAGCCCCGCGGCGAGCCGGGTGAAGAAGCCGCCTTCCTCCCGCGTGACGCTGGCCCCCTGCATGAGCAGCACCGCCCGGCGAGGTCTGCCGCCCGGCTCGGTGAGGGTGCCGGCCAGGTGGAGGCCGTCCGGTGTACGAACTGTCCGATAGCTGTCGCGCGACATGGACACTCCCGGAGTTGTCGTCACTCTCCAGTGTGTCAGGTGCACGACCTCGGGGAGGGGCGAAACCGCTGGTGGAGTAACGCAAGCCACAGTTCAGCGGGCAAGCGGCCGCTTGTTCAGCGGGCTGGCGGAGGAAAGGCGAGCACTCCGCCTCGTTGACGCCCCCGTCGCCGCCGACGTACTCCGCTCCCCCGCGACAGGAGTTGTCCGCGCCGTCGGCGTTCGGCTGAAGCGACGGCAGCGGCTCAGTGATCGCGGGCACCTCGCGGATCGAGGTATCCGCCGGGCAGTTCCCACGCTCGCCGGTCGAAAATCCAGCGATGCCGCCACATCATCAGCACCGAGGCGACGCTCAGCCGCAGCCGCCGGGTGTCGTCGACAATACGTTCGCCGCGGATCGTCCACTTGGTGGTCTCGGGCGGCTGGTCCATGGCTTGAACGTACCGGCTTACTTCTTCAGCCTCCGGCTCCCGCCGTGCCAATCCTGTTCCCGCCCGGCCTCCCCCGCCGCAACCCCGAACGACGGCAGCTGCGGCATCTCCCGCAAACTCCGCTTCAGCTCGGCGAAACCCGGGAACGCGGCCAATCCCACCACGTGGTCCCACAGCTCCACCGCCTCCGCATCCGACGGCAGCCGGCTGATCACCGGCCCGAAGAACGCCACCCCGGCAGGCGGCTGGAAGTGCAGGATCGGCGTCCCCACGTCTTTTCCGGTCAGCGAAAGCGCTTCGTCCGTCTCCCGCTGGATCTCCGCGTCCCAGCTCGGATCGTCCACCGCACCGGCGAGGTCCGTCGGCAAACCGGCCCGCGACAACGCCGACGCAGCCGCCTCACGAGTGCCGTGCGCGGCCCGCGCGGGAGCAGTGTCCTCGACCAGACCGCTCTCGAAGTTCTGCTCCCCCAGCGCCTCGTACAGCGGACCGACCGCCTCGCGACCGTGCTCAGCGCGCACCGCAGCCGCCAAGCGCAGCAGGCGGAGGCCGGACGTGTGCGAAGCGTCGTACTCCGGCGGGAAGTGCGTCGCGTAGTCCAGGTGCGCGTTCAGCAGCCGCAGGGAGATGAACCGCCAGTCCACCGTGTACTCGCGCTGGCGGGCCACCTGCCGGACCCACTTGCTGGTCATCCACGCGAACGGGCACACCGGATCGAAATAGAAGTTCAGCTCCGCCATGGCCGCCAGCCTACGTCCCGGGGGGCGTCGTGAGTGGCGATCCCGGTTCTAACCGGGATCGCCACTCACGAGACCCGGCCTCAAGCGCCCTTGCTCCGCCGCCCGCCCCCGCCCGCCAGCTCCTGCCGGTGCCGCACGGCCAGCTGGACGATGTCCCGCACGTGCGGGTCCTCCAGCACGTAGACCTGCCGTTTCCCCTCGCGGCGGGCGCGGACCAGGCCGGCGAGTTTCAGCTTGCCCAGGTGGTGGCTCGCGGTCGGCACGGTCTGGCCGGTCTCCTCGGCGAGCGTGCCGACGTCCCGTTCCCCGTGCGACAGCAGCCACAGCAGGTGCAGCCGCACGGTCGCGGACAGCAGGCCGAACGTCGCGGCGGCGTCCTGCAGCAGGTCGGCGGGGAGCGGTTCCGGCGGGGCCGGGAAAGGGGTCGGCACGGGAGACATCCTCTCGGGTGGGGTTCCAGGGTGACTTAGCCCCCATCAGTTGCACAAGTGTTTGACTGTTTCCGTGATCTGCGCTCTACTGGTCCCCGGCCGGCGCGCACGCCGGTCGATGAGTCTTGCGGAGGAGGTGAGCCGGGTGACCGGCGAAGGAAGTAGTCGGCACGACCGTGCGGGAACCCGGCTGGCCAGCTAGGCCGTGGAACCCCCGCGCGGTCCGCTGACGCCCAGCTGACCTCGAGGGGACGACCATGACCCGCTTTCCCGCCCTGCGCGCCCACGGCGACGCGCCGGTGCTCACTGTTTTCCGCAATCTCGACAGCTCGCCCAAAGGCCTCACCGAGGACGAAGCGGACGACCGCCTGCGCCGTTTCGGCGACAACCGCATCGACGGCACGCTCCCCGCCACCGCCCGCGTTTGGGACGCCGCGCGCAGCCCGTTCGTCGCGCTGCTGACCACGCTCGGCGTGGTGTTCGCGGGCGTCGGCGACATTCGCGGAGCGGTGACTGTCGGCGTGATGGTCGTGCTCAGCATCGGCCTTCGCTACTGGCAGCACGCGCGGTCCGAGCGCGCGATCAGCGCGGTTCGCGACCAGATCACCACCACCGTCACGGTCCGCCGTCGTGCGGCGGCGGATTTTCCCGGCACCGAGCGTGAAGTGCCGACCTCCGACCTCGTTCCCGGCGACGTCGTGCTGCTCGGGCCCGGCGACGTGATCCCCGCTGACGTCCGCATCGTGGCGGCCAAAGACTTCGTGGTCGACCAGTCGGCGCTGTCCGGCGAGGCGATGCCGGTCGCGAAGCGGGCGCCCCAGCTCGGGCAGCACGAGGAGCACGAGCTGGTCGAGACGCCCGCGCTCGGGTTCGCGGGGACGTCGGTGGTCGGCGGAACCGCCACCGCGGTGGTCGCCGCGACCGGCAGCGAGACCTACTTCGGCGCGCTGGCCAAGCAATCCGCGGAACCGCGCGCGGAATCCAGCTTCGACGCGGGCGTGCGCCGGGTCGGCTGGACGCTCGTGCGGTTCATGCTCGTGATGGTGCCGATCGTGCTCGTCGTCAACGGCACGGTCACCGGGGACTGGGCGCAGGCCGGGATGTTCGCCGTCGCGGTCGCGGTCGGCCTCACGCCGGAGATGCTGCCGGTCATCGTCACGACGAACCTGGCGCGCGGCGCGGCGGCGCTGTCGCGGCGGCAGGTGATTGTCAAGCGGCTCAACGCCATTCAGGATCTCGCCGCGATGGACGTGCTGTGCGTCGACAAGACCGGCACGCTCACCGAGGACCGGATCGCCTACGCGCACAGCGTCGACTACTCCGGCAGCCCGGACGGCGAGGCGGCCGAGTACGCGGGCCTCGCGGTGCGCTTTCAGACCGACCGGCACGACCGGCTCGACGAAGCGATCGAGACCCTCTTCGACGGAGAAGACGACCTGGTCACGGACGCGCTGTTCACCGGCGTCGCCGAGATCGGCTTCGACCACGCGCGCCGCCGGGCGAGCGTCGTGGTCCGGCGCGGCAGCGAGCATTTGCTGATCAGCAAGGGCGACCCGGACGAGATCCTGCCGCGCTGCAGCCACGCGCGCCGCGACGGCGTCGTCGCCGAATTCGACGACGCCGCCCGGATCGGCGCGGAGGAGCTGGTGCGCGCGTACGCCGAGCACGGCATGCGGGTGCTCGCGGTAGCCGCCCGCGAAGTCAACGCCCGGCTCGACGGATTTGACGAAACCGACGAGAACGAGATGATCCTCGTCGGTTTCGTGGGATTCGTCGACCCGGTCCGCGACGGCGTCGTTAACGCGGTGAAAACCCTTGGCGAGCAAGGCGTCGCGCTGAAAGTGCTGACCGGGGACAACCGGCACGTCGCCGCCCGCGTCGCGGAGTCGGCGGGCATCCCGGTCGGCGAAGTCGTGCTCGGCCAGCAGGTCGAAGCGGCGGACGACGCTGAACTGCGCGAAATCGTCAAGGACACCACCGTTTTCGCGAAGCTCACGCCAGCGCACAAGGCGCGCGTCGTCACGGCGTTGCGGGAGAACGGCCGCGCGGTCGGCTTTGTCGGCGACGGCGTCAACGACGTCACCGCTCTGCGCACCGCCGACGTCGGGATCGCCCCGGACACCGCCACCGACGCGGCCAAGGACGCGGCGGATCTGGTGCTGCTGGAACGCGACCTCGACGTGCTCTCCCGTGGTGTGGCCGAAGGACGGCGGACGCTCGGCAACACGCTGAAGTACGTCAACATCACCGCCGCGTCGAACTTCGGCAACGTGCTGTCGGTGCTCGCGGCCAGTGCGTTCCTGCCGTTCCTGCCCATCCTGCCGATCCAGCTCGTGGTGTCGAACCTGCTCTACGACCTGGCGCAGCTGGCGCTGGCCTGGGACCGGGTCGACGACGAGTACCTCAGCAAACCGCGCCGATGGGACGCGCGCGGCCTGACCGGCTTCATGCTCGTGTTCGGACCGCTGTCGTCGCTGTTCGACCTCGCGACGTTCGCGGTGCTGTGGAACGTCTTCGGCGCGGGCGCCGATCCGTTGCTGTTCCAGACCGGCTGGTTCGTCGAGGGCTTGCTGTCGCAGCTGCTGGTAGTGCTCGTCCTGCGTGGACGCGGCACTCCCCTGCGCGCCAGCCGCCCGGTCGTCCTGGCCGCGGCAGCTGCCGCAACGGTCGGCCTGCTGCTGCCGCTGTCGCCGCTCGCCGGACCGTTGCGGATGCAGGAGCTGCCCGCCGGCTACCTGGTGTGGCTGGTGCTCGTGCTGGTCGGCTACGGGCTGGCCGCGCAAGTAGCGAAGCGCGGCTACGCGCGCCGCCGTACGTGGTGGTAACCGTCCTTTTTCAAAGCCTTTCCAACCCTTTCTAAAGACTTTTCGCACTAAACACAGTGGGAGCACAGATGACGACTGTGGAGATGTTGCTGCGCCTTGGCACCGGCGTCGGCCTCGGCACCGTGATCGGATTCGAACGCCAATACCGCGCCCGGATGGCCGGATTGCGGACAAACGCGCTGGTCGCGGCCGGTGCGACGTTGTTCGTGCTGCTGTCCGCGCACGGGTTCCACGGAGCGAGCGCCGACCCCACCCGGGTCGCCGCGCAAATCGTGTCCGGAATCGGTTTTCTCGGCGCGGGCGTGATTCTGCGCGAAGGACTGACCGTGCGCGGACTCAACACCGCCGCGACGCTGTGGTGTTCCGCCGCGGTCGGGGCCTTGGCCGGAACTGGGCTGTACCTGGAGGCCGCCGCCGGCACCGCCGTGGTGATGGCGGTGAACATCGCGCTGCGCCCGCTCGGCCGGGTGGTCGACCGCCGCCCGGCGACCGGTCGCGAAACCCCGACGTCGTACACCTTCCTGGCGGTGACCAAGGACGATTCCGAAGCGCACGTCCGCGCGTTGCTCGTGCAGGCGCTGGCGCGCACCGATTTCGCCCTGCAGTCGGTCACCAGCACCAATGCCGAAACCGAAGGACAGGTGCAGGTGCTCGCCGAACTGTGCGCCGATCAGCGCGACGACAAGCAGATGGAGTCGGCGGTGAGCCGGCTGTCCATGGAGCCTTCGGTAACCAGCGTGCGCTGGCAAGCCGAACTCACCTACTCCGAGCGAGACAGCGAGAACTAGACCATGCTGCGTACCTTCCCCACCCGCGGCGCGCTCGTCCGGCCCCGCCGCACCGCCGCCGATGTAGCGGTATTCCTCGGCGCTGCCGCCGCGCTGTGGCTGATCGTGCGGCTCGCGCACGGCGCCGCCACCGCGTGGACTCCGGCGACCGCTCCGTCCACAGTGTCCACTGACCCGGCCGAACTCCCTTACTACGCCGGACGTTCGCTGCTGCGGATGTTCGTCGCACTCGTGTTGTCGGTCGGCTTCACCTTCGTCTACGCGACGGCCGCCGCGCGCTTGCGGCGGACCGAGAAGATCCTGTTGCCCGCGCTCGACATCCTCCAGTCGGTGCCGGTGCTCGGGTTCGTCTCGGTGACGATCACCGGGTTCATCGCGCTGTTCCCCGGCTCGCAGCTCGGCCTCGAATGCGCGTCGATCTTCGCGATCTTCACCTCGCAAGCCTGGAACATGACGTTCGCGTTCCACCACTCGCTGGTGTCGCAGCCGCGCGACCTGGACGAAGCGTCGCGGCTGATGCGGCTGTCGCGCTGGCAGCGGTTCTGGCGCGTCGACGTGCCGAGCGGGATGATCCCGCTGGTCTGGAACGGGATGATGAGCTTCGGCGGCGGCTGGTTCTTCCTCACCGCGTCCGAGGCGCTGAGCGTGAACAACCAGCAGTTCGCGCTGCCCGGCATCGGCTCCTACGTCGCGGCCGCCTCCGAAGCGGGCGACCTCGGCAAGGTGCTGCTGGCGGTCGGGGCGATGGTCGTACTGGTCGTCGGAGTGAACGTGCTGTTCTGGCGGCCGCTCACGGCGTGGTCGGAGCGGTTCCGGATCGAGAACTCCGAAGCCGCCGAAGCACCCCGCAGCCTGGTGCTCGACCTGCTGCGCCGCTCCCGGATCCCGGCGCTGCTCGGCCGGGTCCTCGGCAAGCTGATCTTCCCGCTCGACCGCGCGCTGGCGGTCTTCGGGCTGGCCGAGTACCCGTTGCGGTTCTCCCCCGCCCGGCGGCGCGCCGCGGACATCGTGTTCAGCGTCGTGGTGCTCGGGCTGATCGGCTACGGTGCCGTGCGCGCGGTGCTGTTCATCGGCGAAACCACCGGATACGGCGAGATCGGCCACGTGCTCTGGCTTGGGCTGATCACGTTCGCGCGGGTGGTGACGCTGGTGGTCGTCGGCACGCTGGTGTGGGTGCCGGTCGGGGTGTGGATCGGGATGAACCCGCGCGTGTCGCGGCTCGCGCAGCCGGTCGTGCAGGTGCTCGCGTCGTTCCCGGCGAACTTCCTCTTCCCGCTCATCACCGCGGTGCTCGTGGCGACCGGGATTTCCCTGGACTGGGGCGGCATCCTGCTGATGAGCCTCGGCGCGCAGTGGTACATCCTCTTCAACGTCATCGCGGGCGCCTCGGCCATCCCGCACGACCTGCGCGAGGCCGCCGCGAACCTGCGGCTGCCGCGCGCGCTGTGGTGGCGGCGGCTCGTGCTGCCGTCGATCTTCCCGAGCTACGTCACCGGCGGGATCACCGCGGCGGGCGGCGCGTGGAACGCCTCCATCGTCGCGGAAATCGTTTCGTACAACGGGGTCACGCTCACCGCGACCGGCCTCGGCGCGTACATCGCCGACGCGACCGGCTCCGGCGACTCCGGGCGGATCCTGCTCGGCGTCGCGGTGATGAGCCTGTACGTCGTCGGCCTCAACCGGCTCTTCTGGCGGCGGCTGTACCGCCTCGCCGAACGCCGATTCTCCCTGTCCTGAAAGGCATCCTCATGTCCGAAGTCCTCGTTTCCGTCGAGCACGTCAGCAAAAGCTTCCCCGGTTCGGCGGGCGACGAACTGCGCGTCCTCGACGACATCACGCTCGACCTGCGCGCGGGCGAGATCGTCGCGCTGCTGGGCCGTTCCGGCTCCGGGAAGTCGACGCTGCTGCGCACGATCGCCGGCCTGATCGGCCCGACCCGCGGCACCGTGCGCTACCGCGGCGAAGAACTCGACGGAGCCAATCCGGGCACCGCGATGGTGTTCCAGACCTTCGCGCTGATGCCGTGGCTGACCGTGCAGGACAACGTCGAACTCGGCCTCGCCGCGCGCGGGATCCCGCCGAAAGCCCGCCGGGAGAGCGCGTTGCGGGCGATCGACCTGATCGGCCTCGACGGCTTCGAATCCGCCTATCCCAAGGAGCTTTCCGGCGGCATGCGCCAGCGCGTCGGCTTCGCCCGCGCGCTCGTGCTAGAACCGGACGTGCTGCTGATGGACGAGCCTTTCTCCGCGCTCGACGTGCTGACCGCGGAAAACCTGCGCACCGAACTGATGAGCCTGTGGCAGCGCGACGACTTCCCCACCAAGGCGGTCTGCATCGTGACGCACAACATCGAGGAAGCGGTCCTGCTCGCCGACCGCGTGCTCGTCCTCGGCGCCAACCCCGGGAACCTGCGCGCGGAGGTCGAAATCGACCTCGCCCGCCCGCGCGACCGCAAGTCCCCCGCGTTCGCCGCGCTGGTCGAGCGGCTCTACGACCTGCTGACCGGACGCGACCCGGCGGCCGTCGAACCCGCGCAGGCCACGCCCACCGCACGGCCGCTGCCGCAGGCGTCGGTCGGCGGGCTCGCCGGTCTCGTGGAACTGGTGCACGCCCGCGGCGGGCACGCCGATCTGCCGGACCTCGCCGCCGAACTCACCTTCGAGGTCGACGACCTGCTGCCGCTCGTGGACGCCGCCGCCCTGCTCGACCTCCTCTTCGTGGCGGGCGGCGACCTGCACCTGACCCCGGTCGGCACGTCCTTCACCACCGCGGACATCCAGACCAGCAAGAAGATCTTCGCCGGCCAGGTCCGCGACCGGGCACCGCTGGTGCGCACGATCGTCAACGCGCTCGCCGCCAGCTCGGACGGCACGCTGCGCGCGGAGTTCTTCCTCGACCTCCTCCGCCGCGGCTTCTCCGCCGCCGACGCCCGGCAGCAGCTGGACACGGCGATCGACTGGGGCCGCTACGCGGAACTCTTCGACTACGACACCGACAGCGACCGGATCACCCTCGCCTCGTGAGCGGGGATGCCGGTTCTAACCGGCATCCCCACTCACGACGTCCTTGGGGGCCGCCGCCGGAGCATCCGCTGCCGGTTCCCGGTTCACCACCGCGATCGCCAGCGCCCCGATCACCGCCACCGCCGCGAACAGGTAGAAGCCCCACGGATACGCCAGCCCCGCCGACAGCAGCAGCCCGGTCACCAGCGGGCCGGAGATCGCGCCGAACCGGCCGATCCCGCTCGCCGCGCCGAGCCCGGTGCCGCGCGCGTCGGCGGGGTACACGCGGGCGACGTACACGTAGACCAGCACCTGCGAACTGAAGGTGAAGACTCCCGCCAGCAGCACTCCGACGTACACGCTCGCGCCGGGCAGCTTGATGCTCAGCAGCGCCAGGAACACCGCCGACGCGGCGAACCACACGATGGTCGACCGGCGGTGGCCGATCCGGTCCGCCACCCGGCCGCCGATCAGCAGGCCGATGACCGCGCCGACGTTCAGCACCAGCAGCAGCGCCAGCGCCGCGCCGAGTTCGTAGCCCGCCGCGCGCATGATCTGCGGCAGCCAGGTGTTCAGGCCGTACACCAGCAGCAGCCCCATGAACGACGTCACCCAGAACGCGATCGTCGCGCGGGCGTAGCCGTGCCGGAACAGGACGCCGAGCGGATTGCGGTTCGGCCGGGCTTCCTTCACCCGCTCCAGCACCTTCGACTCGGGCAGGAACTTCGCCATCAGCGGCACGAGGACCAGCGCGGGCACGGCCCCGATCACGAACATCCACTGCCAGCCGAACCGTTGCAGCACCAGGATTCCCAGCAGCGCGGTGAGCACCGCGCCGACGTGGTAGCCGGTCATCAGCACGGTGGTCGCGCTGCCGCCCCGGCCCACCCGCGCGTACTCGGTGATCAGCGCCAGCGCGGTCGGCAGCACGCCACCGAGGCCGAGGCCGGCCAGGAACCGCAGGATGCCGAACAGCCACGGCCCGGTCGCGAACGCGCAGAGCAGCGTGCAGATCGAGAAGCTGATCACGGTCAGCAGCATCATCTTGCGGCGGCCGAACAGGTCGCTGAGCGGGCCGGTCGAGAACGCGCCGACGGCCACGCCGAGCAGCCCGACCGCGGAGATCAGCGACGCCGTGTTGGGGTCGAGCCCCCACGAGGCGTCCTTGAGCAGCGCGGGCAGCACGACGCCCAGCACCACCAGGTCGAACCCTTCGATGGCCACCGCCGTCCAGCACAGCGGGGCCACCCAGCGGGCGTGCCGGGCCCGGGGATCGGTCGAGACCGTCATGTCATCACCTGCGTCGTCGGAGGGGACCTGGGTACTGCGGGGTACTGCGGGTACTGCCTAGAACGGGTACTGCGGGAGGTCGCCGCGCACGGTGACCCACTGCGTTTCGGTGAACGCCTCCAGGTTGGCCTGCGCGCCGCCGTGCCGGGAGCCGGTTCCCGAATCCCCCACCCCGCCGAACGGCGCGAGGGCTTCGTCGTTCACCGTCTGGTCGTTGACGTGCACCAGACCGGACGGGATCCGCTCGGCGAGCGCGAGCCCCCGCGCGGCGTCCCGGGTCAGGATGCCCAGCGAAAGCCCGTATTCGGTACCGCCGGCCAGGCGCACTGCTTCGTCCATTGTGGAGAACGGCACGACCGGCGCGACCGGGCCGAACACCTCCTGGGCGTAGGCGGGCGCGGTGAGCGGGACGTCGGTGAGCACGGTCGGGCGGTAGAACAGGTCCTCGTAAGTGCCGCCGGTCGCGATCTTCGCACCGGCCTCGGCGCTGCCGGTGACCACCGAATGGACGCGGTCGCGCTGTCCCGCGTCGATCAGCGGGCCGAGCGCGACGTCGCCGTCCGCCGGGTTGCCGACAGTCAGCTTGGCCGCGTGCTCGGCCAGCGCGGCCGCGTAGTCGTCGGCGATTTCGGCGGCGACCAGGTGCCGTCCGGTCGCCATGCAGATCTGCCCGGAGTGGTTGAACGACCCGAACGCGCCGACCGACGCGGCCTGCTCGACGTCCGCGTCCGCGAGCACGACCAGCGCCGAATTGCCGCCGAGTTCGAGGTGCACGCGCTTGAGCCGCTCCCCCGCCGCCGCGGCGATCCGGCGGCCCGCGTTCGTCGAACCGGTGAACGCGATGACGCGCACCAGCGGGTCTTCCACCAGCGCCGCCCCGACGTCCGCGCCGCCGGGAAGGAGGTGGAACAGACCGTCCGGCAGCCCGGCTTCCTCGAAGATCCGGGCCAGCACGACCCCGCCGCACACCGCGGTGCGCGGGTCCGGCTTCGCCAGCACCGCGTTGCCGAGCGCCAAGGCGGGCGCGATCGCGCGGATGGACAGGATCACCGGCGCGTTGAACGGCGAAATCACGCCGACCACGCCCGCCGGAACCCGGCGCGCCATCGACAGCCGAGGCTGGCTGGAACGCAACAGTTCCCCGTACGGATGCGCGGCGAGCGCGGCGGCTTCGTGGCATTCCTCCGCCGCGACCGCGCGGGTCTGGAACTGCGCGAACGCCCGTGTGGCACCGGATTCCCGCACGAGCCATTCGTCGATCTCGTCGCCGTGGTCCTCGAAAAGCCGCGCTGCCCGGCGCAACACCCGCGCCCGCTGGTCGTAGGGCCGCGCGGCCCACTCCCGCTGCGCTTCCCGCGCCGCGGCCGCGGCCTTGGCCACATCCGCCGGAGCCGCCGCGCCGACCTTGACCAGCGCGTTCCCGGTGGCGGGCTCGACCGCGTCGTATTCCCCGCCGGAGCCGGCGATCCAGCCGCCGGAGAAGATCCGGCCCTGCCATGCGGTGCCGAGCAAGGTCATGCCGTCACCGCCACTTCCAGCACCAACGGCTCCGTGCGCGCGGCCAACGTCGGCAGCACCTCGTTCAACACCGACTCCAGTTCTTCGTAGGTTTCCGCCCGCCGCGCCGGGCAGCCAAGCGATTTCGCGAGCCCGCTCACGCTGACCTCGTCAAAGCCGGGCCACGGCGCTTTCCCGCCCGCGGCCGTCCGTTCGCCGTGCCGGGCGGCGAGCTTGTCCATGATCGCGTAACCGCCGTTGGCCAGCACGATCACGAGCACGCCGACGCCGTAGTGCGCGGCGCTCCACAACGCCTGGATCGAGTACAGCGACGAGCCGTCCCCGATCACCGCCACCACCGGCCGCTTCAGCCCGCCCATCCGCAGCCCGATCGCCGCGGGCACGCCGAATCCCAGACCGCCCATGGCCGCGCTGAGGAACCCGAGCGGCTCCCGTGCCGGAACAAGGGCGTGCAGCAACGGACGGCTCGACGGCGATTCCTCGACCACCACCGCGTCCTTCGGCAACTGACGCGCGAGCAGCCCGAACACGTACTCCGGCGCGAGCGGCGCGCCAGGCTCCGGCGCCCCCGGCAGTTCGACCGTCCGGCCGATCCGCTCCGAGCCCGCCTCCCGCGCCGGAATCAGCTCGGCCAGCGGACCGCACACCGCCGACGGCCGCGCGAGCACCGCGAGATCGACTGGACTGCGGTGCGCCTCGTTCGGATCGTCGGTGACCACCGCGATCCGCGTGCCCGGCTCGGTGAACTGGCCCGGTTCCCGGGGGTACTGCCGGAAGACCGGCGCGCCGACCGAGAGCACCGCGTCGTGGCCAGACAACGCTTTCCGCAGTTCTTCGCGCCCCGCAGGCAGATGTCCGGCGAACTGCGGGTGATCCTGCGGGAATCCCGCACGGGCCCCGAACGCCTCCTGCCACACCGGGCACGCGAGCTTCCCGGCGAGCGCGGTCAGCCCCCGCCACGATTCGGCGTCGTCCGCCCCCGCACCCGCCACGAGCACCGGATTGCTCGCGGTACCAAGGAATTCCGCCAGCTCGGCCAGCACCGCGGGCTCCGCGGCAGTCGCCCGGACCAGCTTGGCAGGCGCGGGCAAGGGCTCGTCCACGCCCGCGGGCTCCGCCCAGTCGTCCATCGGCACGATCACCAGCGCCGGCCCGCGATGCTCGCGCGCCTCGTGCCAGGCCCGGGCCAGCGCGCCCGGAACGTCCTGCGGGCGCGGCGGTTCCGCGATCCACACCGGCGCGGGCCGGGCAAGGTCGTCGAGCCGGTTGCCGGTCAGGAACGGCTCCAGCGCGAGATGACGGCGGTCCTGCTGCCCGACGAGCACCACCAGCGGCGCCCGGTTCACCCGCGCCGTCGCCAGCGCCCCGACCGCGTTCCCCAGCCCGGCGGTCGTGTGCAGGATCGCGACCGCGGGCCGGTCGTTCGCGAGCGCCCACCCGGTCGCCATGCCGACCACCGACCCCTCGTGCAGCGCCAGCACGAACTCGAGATCGTCCGGCAGGTCGGTGAGCAGCGCGATCTCGGTCGACCCTGGATTGGCGAACACCGTCGTGGCGCCGAACCGGCGGAGCACGTCGAACGCGGCGTCGCGGACGGTCGGGGCAGGGCTCACGGATTCTCCTCGGGCAGTGCGAGCGGGTGGGTCCGGAGTGTCCCGGTCCAGCCCCCGGCCGCCCAGCCCCTCTTCCACTCAGCGGAAGAGTTCTTCAGCCCTGCAACGCGCGCGTGACCCCGAGCGCGGCCATCCGCACCACCGGCACCAGCGGCGACAAATTCGGCGTGCAACTGGGCACCACCACGGAAATCGCCGCCACGACCCGATCGCCCGGCCCGCGCACCGGAGCCGCCACGGACGACGCGCCCTCGGTCATCTCGTTGCGGGAGATGCAGAACCCCTGCAACCGGACCTCCGCCAGCACCTGCCGCAACCGCGCCGGGTCGGTGATCGTCCCGCTGGCCCGCCGCTCCAGCCCTCTGGCGAGAATGCCGTCCAGGCACTCCGCGGGCGCATGCGCGAGCAGCACCTTGCCGGGCCCCGCCGCGTGCAACGGAAGCCGCAGCCCGACCCGCGAGGTCACCACGACATCCGGATGCGCTTCCAGCTTCTCCAGGTACAACGCGCGGTCCCCGTCGAGCACCACCAGGTGGACGACCTCATGCGTCACCTGGAGGAGATCCTGGAGGAAGGGAAGCGCGACGTCCCGCAACTCCCGCCCGCCCGGCGCCTGCGCCCCGAGCTGCCACAACCGCAGCCCGATCCGGTAGCGCCCGCGCCCCGTGCGCTCGAGCGCACCCCAGCCGGTCAGCTCGGCCAGCAGCCGATGCACAGTGGCGGGCGCGAGCCCGGTCGCCCGGGTAATCTCGCCATGAGTCTGCTCGGGTCGGCCGGACAAGAACGAATCCAGCACCGCGAACGCGCGGCTGAGAACCGTGCGCCCGGGTTCGGCGGCGTTGCCGGCGATCGATGCCTCCGGGGCTGCGGTGGAACGGGACGGGGACTGGCCGCCCATCATCCGCCAGTCCCGCGAACACGGCAACCCGCCGCGGCCCCCACTGTCCACACGGGACACCCGGCCTCGCCCGCGGCACCCGCCTCGACCGCCCGCTCCGCGCTCCCCTCGCCGCCCTCCCGCCGCCCGCCGCTGCCCGCACGCCCGCCCCGGCGATCCGTGAGGGCCACCTTCACAGACCCTGATTCCCCCAGGGTTCCCCTCACGACCCACCACCGCCCCCGGCCGGTCCGTGAGGGGCCCCTTCACGGACCCAGATTCCCTCAAGGTGCCCTTCACAGACCTCAGCCACCGCCACCCGAAGCGCCCCAATGCGGCGTTGGGTGCATCCCACGCAACCAACGCCACATTGGGTGCATCTGACGCACCCAATGCCACATTGGGGCGCAAGCCCCACCCCCAACCGCCACCGATGCACTCACCCAGCGAGGCACCCAGCCCCACCCCCGCACCCCGATACGAAGCCTCCCTGCGCTCGGCGGGTGCTTGTCAAGGCATCTTTCCCGCCTTGACAAGCACCCGCCGAGCGTCAGCACAATCAGGCTTCGGGGTGCCCCACGCAACCAGGCCTCACCGCCCGAACGTATTAACCCGGGGCGAAACATCCAACGCCCCTTGATTAAACGTCACCGCCACCCCACGCCCCCGCACCCGAGAAGCCCCTTGATCAATCTTCCACCCATCAACCCGAACCCCAACCCCCCGCCGAACCACATCCCGCTCCACCGGAACCCGAACAACAGAAGATTCCCCACCCACCAAACTCAAGTAATTATCACTAAACGCAGCAGGCAAAACCCGCTCCCCAGTCCGAGTGTCATAAACCTGCAAATGCACCATCAACGCCACCACCCGCCCCACATTCCGAACCTCAACCACCACCTCCTGCCCCTCAACCCGCGCCTCCACCGAAACCGCAGCCGGAGCCATCTCATCCAACCCAGAAAACCCCGCCGCCCGAGCAGGATTCTCCACCCAGTAAAAGTTCCGAACCACCCCACCGGAACCCCGAAACACCAACCGCACAAAAACAACCTCCCCCGAAGCCCCCTTCACCAGCGAAGCAACACTCCCCACCACCGAACGATCAGCCCCCGCCACCCCACCCACCGGCAGCGACTCCCGGGCAATCTCCGCCCCATCCAACCCATAAACCCCAACATCAACCCACCCACGCACCGCCGCCGCAGTATGATTAGCCACCACGACATCCAAACTCCGCCCGTCGAGAATCACATTGACCCGCCGACAAGCATGCTGAACCGCATAAAACGACGAATGCGCCTCAAGATCATGACTATACATCTGCCACACAAAGCTAGGCTGCGCAGGATTGGTCATCCACATAATCACCCCAGTGCGCGGATAAGGCCGCACACTCCCCATAAACGCCACCGGAGCCTCATAAATAGCCCTAATGCACTCATAATTCATCAACTGCGACTTACGCGCGAAGTCCGGCAGGTTCCGAATCTCCCCATACCGCTCAGCAGTCAACCGCAGATACCCCGCCCCGCCCCCGTTCCCGCCGTTACCATTGACATCCCGATCAGCCCAGAAATCATCCGGCCGCTCCCACGAAGCCTCCGGCAGCATCTTCCGGATGAACTCCAGCGTCGGAATTGAATAAGACCCGACCTCATTGTGAAACGGCGGCCACTGCGTCCCGTCGCTCAGCTCGAAATGCCGGGCAGGCGGCACCCAATGGTACGGCCCGCCGGACCGATACCCGTCCACCGGATCAGCCCCGGTATCCCCCGCGGAACTCGTCAGCACCACCCGCTGCGGATCCAGCTCCGCCACCAGCGCGTCCAGCCCGTCCACCAGCGGCTGCGGCGGCGGTCCCTCATTCCCGCCGCACCACAGCAAGATCGACGGATGATTGCGAAACCGCACAATGCAATCCCGGATATTGGCAAGATCCCGATCCACGTTCTCCGCCGCCGGACCCTCCGTAGAACAGAAGAAGTCCTGCCAAACCAGAATCCCGTACTCGTCGCAAGCAGCGAAGAAGTCCTCGGTACTGCTCTGCCCATTCCAATTCCGGATCAAGTTCAGGTTGGCGTCCCGATGCAACCGCACCTGCGCACGCAACCGCTCCCGGGGAATCCGCTTGAGCGCCTCGTCCAGCCCCCAGTTGCCGCCCATCACCAGGATCGGCTGATTGTTCACCGTGATCGCCAGGCAGTCGCTCATCTCCCCGGAAGGCGACTGGATCGGCCGCGTGTACTCGATCCGCCGAACCCCGAACTCCACCGTCCGCTCGTCGTGCACCTGCCCACCGGACTCGACCCCGACAGTCAACCCGTACCGATAGGGCTCCCCATAACCGTTGGGCCACCACAACTTCGGCCGCTCCAACCGCAAACAGCCGATCTCCTTCGAGGTCAGCTTCACCGACGAAGCACCGGCAGGCACAGAGACCGCCCGCCGGAACTCCCGCCCGTCGAGCGACCCCTTCACCACCACGGACTTCCCCGCCGCACTGTCCAGGGCAAGCTCGACCACGACATCCGCCGTCCGCAAGTCCGGCGACAGCGTCGAAGTGACGTGCACATCGGCCACCCGGACCGGCCCAGTGGTACGCCAGGTGACCGGCTGCCAGATGCCGAGGTCCCGATCCGGAATCGTCGGCAGCCAGTCCCACCCAGCGGTGCAAAAGAACGTCGGCCCGTTCTTCAACGTGATCCCGGTCGGACCGCCGTTGCGCCCGCCCCGCGTCACCCCGCTGGCGTAACTCGGCAACGCGGGCGGATCGGTGTAATCGAGCTTCCCGACCAGCACCGCGAGCCACGCCACCCCGTCCGCCTTCGCGACGATGTCCGTGACCTCGAAGACCGCCCGCTTGAACGCGCCTTCGACAGTCCCCACCTCGACGCCGTTGAGCCAGACCGTCCCGAGGTAGTTGATCCCGTCGAACTGCAGCCAGAACCGCTGGCCCGGAACCAGCTTCGGCACGCGGAACGCGACGCGGTACCAGTAACCGGTGTCCTTGAGCGTGTCCGGAACGGTGTCGGTCACGATGTGGCCGTACAGCGGATCGGGGTACTCGCCGTTGGCGATCATGCTGGTGAGCGGCGTCCCCGGAACGACCGCCGGCTTCAGGCCGGCGACCTCCTCCGCACTGGCCAGCGTCTTCCCGGACATCTCGGCGCCGTCCGCCGCGACGAAGGTCCAGCCGCGGGAAATCTCGCCGCCGCCCGCGCGGACCGGACGGGTTTCCGCCCCCGCGGTGCCGGACAGTCCCCACGCACCGAGCACCCCACCGCCCGCGACAGCAATCCCGCCGGACAGGAAACGCCTGCGATTCACCTCGGCCACGTCGCTCCCCAAGCCTTGTCTGACATCGTTGTCAACCCTGCGCGAACTCCATTATTCGGCCGTCCGCGGCCTCGATGTCAAGCGGCATCAGGAGGTTTCCCCCGCGCCCGCCGGATTCCTGTCGGGCGGACAAGCGGCGCCGGACACCCCAGAGTAGTCGCCGCTGCGCCATCGGAAGGAACCTTTACGAATTCGGCGGGAAATCGGTCCGCGCCCCTGGCGACCGGCTGCCTTGCGCTTTTAGGGTGACGGCGTTCGAGGCGGGGCTCCCGCCCCGCGCACCGGTGCACCACCCGAAGGAAAGCGAGTTTCCTCATGCACGAACCCGTCGAGATGTGGACCGCGCCCGACTTCGTCGAGTACGAAACGCCGATGGAGGTCACCGCCTACGCGGCCCGCATGGAGGACTGACCCCGCCGGGACGGGGCCGGTCCGCCGCGGTCCCGTCCGTCCCGGAAAACCGTTCCGCTCAGCGAGAATCCCGGAGTACGCGAATGTCCACAGTGCACCCGATGAGTCCGGCGGAGTTCACCGGAGCCCTGCGCGGCCTCGACCGCCGCTACTGGGGCAGCCACCCGTTCCACCGGCGGATGCACGCCGGCGAACTGACCCAGCGCGAGCTGAAACTGTGGGCGGCCAATCGCTGGTACTACCAATGCGTGCTGCCGCGCAAAGACGCGGCGATCATCAGCAACTGCCCGATTCCGGAAATCCGGCGGGCCTGGCTCGACCGGATCGTCTACCACGACGGAGCCGCCGAAGGAGAAGGCGGAGCCGAACGCTGGCTGCGGCTGTGCGCGGCTGTCGGCCTCGATCGCGCCGAGGTCCTCGACGAACGGCATGTCGCCCCGGGCGTCCGGTTTGCCGTCGACGCCTACGTCACGTTCGCGCGCACCAAACCCTGGGTCGAAGGCGTCGCCTCCGGGCTGACCGAGATGTTCGCCGGGCACCTGATGCAGCAGCGCGTGGCCGACGTGCTGGCGAACTACTCGTGGATCTCCCGCGACGACCTGGCGTATTTCACGAACCGCATCGACAAGGTCTCCGGCGAGGGCAAGGACACTTTGGACATTGTCGTGCGGTACTGCGTCACCCGTGCGCAGCAAGAGAAAGCGGTGGCCGCGTTGTCGTTCAAGTGCGACGTCCTGTGGTCGATGCTCGACGCCATCGAACGCGCCGCCGCCGGGGAGTGAGCTGATGGACACCATCACCGCCGCGTCGGTGCCGAAGCTGCGCGTCGGCGTGCGACTGACGTTCGATCACGTACGCGGAGTGCACGTGCTGTTGTTCCCGGAAGGCGTGCTGGTGCCGAACCCCACCGCCACCGCGGTCCTGGAACTGTGCGACGGCGCTACGCCGGTCTCCGGCATCATCACGAGCTTGAGCCACCGGTACCGGGGCGTGCGGGAGGACGACGTCCTGGCCGTGCTGGCCCGGTTCGGGCAACGGCGGGTGATCGAATGGACGTGACCGCACCCCTGGGGCTGCTCGCCGAGCTGACGCACCGGTGTCCCCTGCACTGCGCGTACTGCTCGAATCCCTTGGAACTCGTGACCAGGTCCGCGGAACTGTCCACTGTGGAGTGGACGGACGCGCTGTCGCAGGCCCGCGACCTTGGCGTGCTGCAGGTCCACCTCTCCGGCGGGGAACCGCTGGCGCGCCCGGATCTTCCGGAACTGGTCACGCATGCGAGCGACCTCGGCTGCTACGTCAACCTCGTCACCTCCGGCCTAGGCCTGACCGAGCAGCGCTTGACCGACCTCGCAGCCCGAGGCCTCGCCCACGTCCAGCTCTCCGCACAGGCCGCCACCCCGGACCGCGCGAACCTGCTCGCCGGCGCGAAAGCCTTCGACCGAAAGCTGGCCGCCGCCGAACTGGTGAAGGCCGCCGGCCTGCCGCTGACCGTGAATGTGGTGCTGCACCGGCAAAACCACGACGAACTGGCCGCGATCATCGACCTCGCCGAGTCGATGGGCGCGGACCGCCTTGAGCTGGCCAACACCCAGTACTACGGCTGGGCCCTGCGCAACCGCGACGCCCTGATGCCCACCCGCGCGCAGCTCGCCGCCGCGGAACCCGTGGTGCGCGCGGCCGTCGAACGCCTCCGCGGCACGATGGAGATCATCTACGTCGTCGCCGACTACTACGAGCCGTTCCCCAAACCGTGCATGCACGGCTGGGGCGCGCGCCAGCTCACCATCGCTCCCGACGGCACCGTGCTGCCCTGCCCCGCCGCGACCGCGATCACCACGCTCACCCTCGACAACGTCCGCGACACCGCACTGGCCGACATCTGGTACCGCTCGGAGTCCTTCAACGCCTACCGCGGCGAAGACTGGATGAGCGAACCGTGCCGCACCTGCGACCGCCGCACCACCGACTTCGGCGGCTGCCGCTGCCAGGCGTTCCAGCTGACCGGCGACGCGGCCAACGCCGACCCGGTGTGCTCCCGCTCCCCGCACCGCGGCACGGTCGACCTGATCCTCGCCGCACCGTCCACTCCGGACTTGGTCATGCGCGGTCCAGCCCGATGAAGGTCATCCTCCTGGGCACCGCGGCCGGCGGCGGTTTTCCGCAGTGGAATTGCGCCTGCGCCCAGTGCACGTCGACCGCTCCGCCGCGCACGCAGGACAGCGTCGCCTTCAGCGCCGACGGCCGCACCTGGCACCTGCTCAACGCCTCGCCCGACATCCGCGCCCAAATCCTGGCGACCCCAGCGTTACGGGCAGGCCCCGGCCCACGCGAGACGCCCCTGCGCAGCATCCTCCTGACCGACGCGGAACTCGACCACACCCTCGGCCTGCTCATGCTCCGCGAGGCGGCCGACCTGACCGTCCACGCACCCGCCGCCGCCCTGCACGCGCTGACCGACCACTTCCCGGCCCGCCCGATCATCGGCGGCTACCACGACTGGACCTGGCTCCCCACCACGGAAACCACCCTCGACGGTTTACGCATCACCTCCCTTCCCATCAGCGACAAACAACCGAAATACGCCCGAGGCTCCGCCCATCCCGGCCCCTGGGTCGTGGCGTACCGCATCCACGACCCGTCCACCGGCGGCATCCTCGTGTACGCGCCGTGCCTGCGCACGTGGCCGCCCGGCTTCGACGCGTTCACCGAAGGCGCGACCCTCGTCCTCCTCGACGGCACCTTCCACAGCGGCACGGAGTTCACCCACGCCACCGAGAACGCCAACCCAGCCGCCCAGCACGCGATGGGCCACCTGCCGATCACGACCACCCTGGCGACGATCACTCACCGGCCGGGTGGCACGCGGTGGGCGTACACCCACCTGAACAACACCAACCCGGTCGTCGCGCCGACCAGCAACGAGCACGCCCTGGTGCTGGACGCGGGCGCGGAACTGCCGCCGGACGGCACCGAGTTCACGCTCTGAACGACGTGCTCAGTCGCGTACCTACCTCGCCGACGCTGGTTCCGCAGGCGCGGCGGGACCACCCTCGCCGCCCCTTCACCGACACCGGTCCCACAGGCACGACACGACCACCCTCGCCGCTCCCTCACCGACACCGGTCCC
>NZ_JBHUKS010000016.1:47034-316674 GCF_042684085.1 Amycolatopsis silviterrae | reverse complement strand
GGCCAGAGGGCATCTGCGTGCCCACGACATACCAGCCCCACCACATTCCACCGGTGGATCCAGGTGTGACGCACCCAATGTGGCGTTGGTTGCGTGGGATGCACCCAATGCCACATTGGGGCGTTTCGGCGGTGGCCGGGCCAAGGTCTGTGAAGGGCACCTTGAGGGAATCTGGGTCTGTGAAGGGGTCCCTCACGGACGGCCGGGGTCGGCGAGGGTCGTGAGGGGAACCCTGCGGGAATCTGGGGCTGTGCGGGTTCCCCTCACGGAACTCGTTAGGTGCGTGGGGCGAAGGTCCAGCGGGCGTGGGGGCCTGGGCCTACGGTGAGGGTTGAGTGGCCTAGGCGTTCGACGTGGCGGGTTCCGGTGGGGCGGTTGAGGGTCAGGTCGAGCTGTCGTAGGCCGACCTCGGACGCGGGGGCGGTTTCGAAGCGGATGGTGGTCTGGCCGTCCGTGGCGATGGCACCGGTGGGGAGGTCGCGGACAGTTAGGCCGCCGGCCCGGAGCAGGGGCAGGGTGTTGGCCAGGTCGCGTGCGGTGATGCCCAGGCGGACGCCGCTGACGTCGCGCATCTGGTGGCTGCGGTAGTCGTCGGGGAGGTAGCGGTTGCGGCTGATGTCGCCGGGGTATTGCTCGGGGCCGGTGTTGCCGCGCGGGTCGGCGAAGTATTCGGGGCGGTATTCCATGCCCCAGGCGCCGAAGGTGTCGTACGCGTCGGTGGTGAAGACGCCGTTGAACCACGGGATTGGCTTGCCGTCGCCGAAGTCCCGGGTCTGCAGGAATTCCAGCGGGGTCGTGATGCCCGCGTCGCGCAGGTGCTGGACCACTGTGGACAGTTGGCCGGTGTGTTCGACCGAGAGGCCCATGCCCGCCGAGCCGAGGTCGGTGCCGGGGATGTCGCCGGTGCCGAAGAGTTCCAGGTAGGTTTCCCGGCCCATCAGGTAGCGGCCGGTCCACTTCTCGCCGCCCGCGCCGGTGGTGGTGCGGACCTGGAAGTTGGCGAAGTCCTTGAGGTAGGTCGAATGTTCGATGGCGTCGGCGGTTTCGCGGTCCACGACGCCGTAGGTGTGGTTGAAGTGCAGCAGCGTGGGTTCGCTGGCCTGCGCGGTGCCGGTGGCCGTCGCGGCCAGGGCGAGGAGAGCGGCCAGGAGCTGGAGGATTGTCCGGGTTCTTCGACGTGTCGACATGGCGGAGGAGAGTAGGGCGGGCGCGGGCGGTTGGCGGCGTTTTCGGGCAATTCGACCGCAACGGCCTACTGAGAATGTCTTTCTTGTTGTCCGGTCAGGTGGAAATTAGTTCACTTGGAGCAGTGACAGTGCATCACTTTTAGTAACAGAATCAGGTCCTCGTGCCACCTGATCGGGTGGCACGTCGCGAGGGCACGCGAAAGGACCTGTCATGACCACTCTCCACTGGGGACCCGCCGGGAGGGCGCGACGGCGCCTGACCGGAGCGGTGTTCGCCGCGGCTGCCGCCCTGCTCGTGGCGACCGCGCCGAACGCATCGGCCGACACTTCAGCCGAAACCCCGGACAACCATCAGATGGGCGCCTCCATCCGGGCGCACGAGCCGGGCGGCGGGGCGGTCGCGCCTGCTGCGGTCGAGGCGACGACGCCGGGCATCGACGTGAGCAGTTACCAGGGCGCGGTCGACTGGCAGTCCTACTGGAACCAGGGCAAGCGGTTCGCCTACGTGAAGGCGACCGAGGGCATCGGCTACCAGAATCCGTACTTCACCCAGCAGTACGACGGCTCGTACAAAGTCGGCATGATCCGCGGCGCGTACCACTACGGCCGCCCGGATCTCTCCGGCGGCGCGGCGCAGGCCGACTACTTCGTCGCGCACGGCGGCGGCTGGTCGAAGGACGGCAAGACCCTGCCCGGCACGCTCGACATCGAATGGGGGCCCAACTCCGCCTGCTACGGGCTGAGCCAGTCCGCGATGGTGTCGTGGATCAAGGCGTTCAGCGACGAGTACCACGCGAAGACGTCGCGCTGGCCGGTGATCTACACGGCGACCAGCTGGTGGACCCAGTGCACCGGCAACAAGGGCGACTTCAGCGCGACCAACCCGCTGTGGGTGGCGGCGTACTCGTCGACGCCGGGCGCGCTGCCGTACAACTGGGGGTTCTACACCTTCTGGCAGTACACCTCGACGCCGCTCGACCAGGACTACTTCAGCGCGGGCATCGACCGGCTGAAGGTGCTGGCCACCGGCTGACCCCGGCCGGTCCGGGAGTCCGGTGCGGCCGGGCTCCCGGCCGGGCCCAGGCGATGACCGCCAGCCCGGCCAGCGTTCCCGGCAGTCCGGTCGCGACTTTCGCCGCGACCAGCCAGGCGTTGGCCGGGTCAAGGCTGAGCAACCCGGTCACGGCTGCCCGGACGAGGAAGCCGGCGGCGAGGACCGCGGTCGCGAGCACGAACCGGCGGCGGGCGGCGCGGTCGGTCCGGCCGCGCCCGACCACCGTCCAGGCGAGGCCGACGAGCGGCCGCCGCACGATGATCGAGCCGGTCAGCACCAGCGCGGCCAGGAGGTACCAGGCCAGGTCGGGCAGGAAAAGCCCGCTGCTGGAACCGGTTTGCCACGCGATGAAACCGGCGATGCCGACGCCGACCAGTCCGCCGAACGCCGGGCCCTTCGGATCTCCGCGCCGGACTCGGAACGCCGCGATGAGGGCGGCGAGGACGGCTGCGGCGCCGACGGCGATTCCGGTGCCTGCGATGGCGTTGAGCGGGGCGAGGACTGCGGAGGGGATCGCGGAAAGCACGATCCCGGACGGGGTGTCGATGCGCGGCGGATTCGGCTTGCCGTCAGGGAAACGTCGCTTCATTTCAATGCTCCTGACACTGACTGGGCCGCCCGGGCCGGGGTGTCGCCGTAGCCGATCGCCAGTCGTACCAGCAGATCCGCCAGTGCTGCTTGCCCGGCGGCCTCCGGCAGTGCGCCGCTGAGCACCATCGTTGCCAGCCCGTGCTGGGTGCTCCACACCTGGGCCGTGCACATTTCCGTCTGTTCCGCCGTCACTTCGGGGAACCGGCCGGACTCGACCGCCATGGCGAAAGCCTTGTGCAGCCGCAGGAAACACGCCTCGCCAGCGCGGTCGTCGTCCAGCGGACGGTCGACGAACATCGCCCGGTACAGGTGTGGTTCGGCCATTCCGAACCGGAAGAACGCCGCTGCCGCGCTGGCGAGGGCGGCCACCGGGTCTTCACCGGGCGGGTCCAGCGTTTCTTCGAGGCGGCGGAAGCCTTCCACCCGCACTTCTCGGCGCAGCTGCTCGACACTGCCGAAGTAGGTGTACACCGCCGTTGTCGACACCCCCAGTTCGCGGGCCAGCCGCCGGGTCGACAAGGCCGGACCGCCTTCTTCGGCCAGCACCTGGGCAGCGGTCGCCAGGAGGCTTTCGCGGAGTGCGGCGTCGCGCTGTCTCGGGCTCACCTCCACGATAGTAAGACAGTGTTGCGTAACAGTGCAACACTAAAAGCCGGCCAGTGCCTCCATGACCGCGCCGACGATCCGCCGGGTCTGCGGCTGGCACACCGCCCACGTCGTCAGCGGGACGTTCGGCTCGACCAGTTCGCTCCAGGCCCAGCCGGGCAGCATCCGGGTCGCGCTCGGGCGGCTGAGCAGCACCGCGTCCGCCTCGACGGCCTCCGCGCAGGCCAGCGCGTTCTCGTTGAACCGCGCGAGCCGCCAGTGCGGCGATATCCCGAGCCCGTGCGCCGCCGCGCGCATCTGGTCGTGTCCCGCCGGGACCTGCGCCCGGGAGTGCGCGAGCACCCGGACGTCGTCGAGATCCCGCAGCCGGCATTTCGCGCGCCCGAAAAGCGCGTGGCCCGGCCGGATCGCGACCCCGAACGGATGCTCGAACAGCCACCTCCCCTGCAGCGTCGACGGCGGGTTCTGGTGGACCAGCCCGATGTCGATCCGTCCCTCGCTGAGCATCCGCAGCTGCTCGGTGCTGCTGGCGTCCAGAAACGACAACGCCGCGGCCGGCACCTGGCGGCGGATCTCGGCCAGCGCCACGAGCACCCAGTCCTGCGGAATCCCCGGCGGCAACGCGATCTCGACCTGCTCCTTCACCGGAGCCGCGGACCGCGTGACCTCGCGGGTGGCGTCGGCGAGCCGCAGCACCTGCCGGGCATGCTCGTGCAGCGCCCGGCCCGCGACCGTCGGCTGGACGCCGGTCGGCACCCGGTCGAACAGCGCCGTCCCGAGTTCGCGTTCGAGGACGCGGATCTGCCTGGTCAGCGCGGGCTGCGAGATCAGCAGCGACCCGGCCGCCCGGCTGATCGACCCCTCGGTGAACACGGCGACGAAGTACCGCAGCTGGCGCAGTTCCATACCCTGGGGTTATACCCGCTTCGGTTGCCCGGCGGCGGCCGCGGGCGGAGGCTGGTCGACGGAACCCTCGCCGAGGAAGGAGCCGCTCTCCCGATGAGCCGAGTTCAGGTGCGCCGGGTCTACGACCCGCCCGAATCCACCGACGGCACGCGGGTGCTGGTCGACCGGTTGTGGCCGCGCGGGCTCAGCAAGGACCGCGCGCAGCTGGACGAGTGGCTGAAACAGGTCTCGCCCTCTACGGAACTGCGCAAGTGGTACGCCCACGACCCGGACCGCTACGACGAATTCGCCCGGCGCTACCGTGCGGAACTAGACGAACCGGAACGCGCCGAAGCGTTGGCGCGCCTGCGCGAACTCGCCGAGAAGGGTCCGCTGAGCCTGCTGACCGCGACCAAACGCAGCGACATCAGCGAAGCGGCGGTACTGGCCGAGCTGCTTCAGTTGCCTTCCTGACCGTCCGTTCCGGCGCTGCCGACCGCGATGCCGTTGCGCTCGGCGTAGCGGCTGCCCCATTCGTACAACGCGGTCAGCGCCGGGCGCAGTTCGTCGCCGGACGGGGTCAGCCGGTACTCGACCGTCGGCACCCGGCCGGCCACCTCGGTCCGGTTCACCAGCCCGGCCGCGACCAGCTCCCGCAGCTGTTCGGTGAGCACCTTCTCGGTGATCGACGGAATGGCCCGGCGCAGCTGGCCGTAACGGTGCGGGCTTTCCTTGAGCCGCGCGAGGATCACCGGCTTCCACTTCCCGCCCATGACGTCGACAGCCAGTTCGACCGCACACGAGTAGCGCGCTTTCATCCCGCCATCATCGCCTGCCGCGGGTACGCACCGGCAAGTGCGTACTAGGCGACCGGCCCGGCGAGTGCTTGGCTGATCCGGTGATCATCGAGTACATCCGGTACCGCATTCCGGACGGCGGGCACGCGGACTTCGAAGCCGCTTACCAGCGGGCGGCCACGTCGCTCGCCGCCTCGGAGGAATGCCACGACTACGAACTCGCTCGCGCCGTCGACGAGCCGGGCAGCTACATCCTGCGCATCGGCTGGACTTCGGCGGAGGCACACCTCCAGGGTTTCCGGCGCGGGCCGTGGTTTGCCGCGTTCTTCGCCGAGATCCGGCCCTATGTCGAGGACATCGAGGAGATGCGGCATTACGAACGCACCGAGGTGGCCGGTCCGGGCGGTGCGGTGCCGACGCTCTACGAATGGGCGGGCGGATCGGCCGCGCTGGCGAAGCTGACCGAGGCGTTCTACGCGAAGGTGGCCGAGGACGACGTGCTCGCCGAGGTCTTCGCGGGGATGAGCCCGGAGCACCCCGCGCATGTGGCGATCTGGCTCGGCGAGGTGTTCGGCGGCCCGGCCGCGTACACCGCGCACCACGGCGGGCACGAGCACATGATCTCCCGGCATGCCGGACGGGCGATCACCGAGACCCAGCGGCGCCGCTGGGTCTCGCTGCTGCTGGCGACCGCCGACGACGTCGGGCTTCCCGCGGACGCGGAGTTCCGCGCCGCCCTCGCCGGGTATCTCGAATGGGGCAGCAGGCTTGCGGTGGTGTTCTCCGCGCCGGACGCGGGGGAGGTGGGGGACCAGCCGGTGCCTCGCTGGGGTTGGGGGTCGGCTCCGCCTTGGAGCGGGAGTTGACGTTATTCCGTCCGCCGCAGCCGTCGGATGATGCCGCGGACCACCAGTGGCACGCAGATCGCCGCGAACAGCACCAGCGCGGCCCACGCCCCGAACCCGCCGAATCCGCCGCCCTCGTAAGCGGCGGGCTCGGCATTGCGCCAATCCCGCGACCCGCCATTGGCCTCCGAAGCATCCGGCCCCGAAGCCGACGACGCCGCGGGTCCGGACGAAGCCTGCGCGCTGGCGGACGACTTCGGCCCCTCCTTCGCCCCGGCCTTGGGTCCGCCGCCAGTCCCGCCGTGGGTCAACGCGTCCACCCCGCCCAGCCCGGCGAACGGATCCTCGGGCGCGGTGGCTCCGGCTCCCAAGCCGCCGTGGAACGTCGGGTTGGCGCAGTTGCCCGCGCTGAGCTGTTTGGCCGGACGCCCGGTGAGCCGGGCATTGGCGTTCATCATTTCCTGCGACAGGTTGGGCGGCAACGGCGAATAGCCGATCCGGGCCATGTTGAGCTGTCCGTCGCACGCGATGTGCTCGATGAACGCGGTCATCGTCTCCGTCTTGGCCCCGTCGGGATATCCGCCCTTGCAGGTGTCCCGACCGGACCCGCACGGGGTCATCAAATACGAATAAGCCGAGATGGGATAGGTCGACGGATCCGGGTTGGCGTAGACCCCGGACAATTCCTGGCTGAGGTCCGGCCGCAGGTTAGCCTTGGTCAGCGCCGCCGCGATATTGGCCGCGTACGGCAGCGTGTACTTTCCGGCCTGGTTCTCCACCCATGCGGTCGGCGCGTTGTACTTCTTCGCGTAACCGAATTCGTCGTAGCCGATGGAGAACGGGACGCTGCCGTTGGCGAGCGTCTGCGCGATCTGGTCGGAATCCGCGAAAAGCCGGTAGAAATCCGCGTCCGGGCCTCGGGTCGGCAGCTGGATCGGCCGCACTCCGGCGGGCAGCGGTCCGATGCCCTTGTCGACGTTCCGGGAGACGAAATCTCCGTACGGGCCGGGCGCGACATGGGCCACGAAGTCGTAGAACAACGCCGTGGTACCGGACTGTCCACTGCGTCCGACCAACGTGATTGGCTGATCCGGCAGCGCGAATCCGCCATTGGTGGCGCTGATCGCCGGGTCGTTCCAGCGCGTGATTTGCCGGGCGAAGATCCGCGCGATGACGTCCCGGGTGAGGTGCAGGGTGTCGACGCGCCGTCCGCCCGCGTCGGTGACGTTGTACATCACCGCGACCGCTCCGGCGACGTCCGGCACATATTGATATCCGCGCTGCTTGGCGGTAGCGCCGCCACCCCCAGCGGCTTCCAGGGAACTGACTTCCGCCTCGGTGCCGGCGAAATCGACAGTGTGATCGCCGTATTGATTGACCCCCGCCGGGGAGCCGAGCGCGCTGTAATTGACCGGAATACCGCGTGAATTGGCGCCATTCTGCCAATCGCTCATCGCGAGCCCGACATAGGTCGATCCGGACCCGTTGACCTGGCTGAACGCCTCGGCGGCCGGCGCGAGCAAAATCTGGCAGGCCAGCAGCGCGCCCGCGCAGCCGAGCCCGGCCCATCTGGTGCGGTGCATCGAAGCTCTCCCCGGATCAGCCGAAACGGCCGTGGACGTAGTCGTGGGTGCGGCTGTCTTCGGGATTCTCGAAAATCTGTTCCGTCGAACCGTGCTCGACCACCCGGCCTGGCTCGTTCTCGCCGGCGAGGAAGAACGCGCAGTGATGCGAAACCCGTTGCGCCTGCTGCATGTTGTGCGTGACGATCACGACGGTCACCTCGTCGGAGATTTCCACGATGGTCTGCTCGATCCGCCGGGTGGACGTCGGGTCGAGCGCGGAGCAGGGTTCGTCCATCAGCAGCACGTTCGGCTGCACCGCGAGCGACCGCGCGATGCACAGCCGCTGCTGCTGCCCGCCGGACAGCGCGCCGCCGGGGGAGTTCAGCCGGTCCCGGACCTCCCGCCACAGCCCGGCGCGTTCCAGGCTCTGCTCGACCAGCCCGTCCTTGTCCGCGCATTTGACGCCGGCGAGCTTGAGCCCGGCGAGGACGTTGTCGCGAATGGACATCGCCGGGAACGGGTTGGGCTTCTGGAACACCATGCCGATCCGCAGCCGGGCGTGCTGGGCGCGGGTGCCCTCGGCGTAGATGTCGTCGCCGTCCAGCAGGACCTCGCCGGCCAGGCTCGCGGTGCCGACCAGTTCGTGCATCCGGTTGAGGATGCGCAGGAACGTCGACTTGCCGCAGCCGGACGGGCCGATCAGCGCGGTCACCTCGTTGGCGGGCATCGCGAGAGTCACGTCCTCCAGCACGAGCCGGTCGCCGAACCAGGCGTGCACACCGCGCGCCTCCAGCGCCGCCGCGCCGGGCGGCGGACCGCCGAGCACCCGGACGGGTTCGCGGGCTTCGAGGGTTTCGGTCACCGGGCACTCCTGGGTTTCGTGCGGCGCGCCGACCAGCGTTTGCGGCCGATCAGCCGGGTCAGGGCGAACAGCGCGAAGATCAGCAGGATCAGCACCAGCGCGCCGATGTACCCGCGTTCCTGCGCCGAGGCGAGCGGTTCTTTGATGTAGCGGTAGACGAAGCGGGGCAAGCTTTCCTGCGGTTCGCTGAACGGGTTGAAGTTCATCGAAAGCGTGCCGAAGGAGGTGAACAGCAGCGGTGCGGTCTCGCCGACCACGCGCGCGATGCCGAGGATGATCGCGGTGCTCACGCCGGTGCGCGCGGTCGGCAGCACCACCGACCAGACTGTGCGCGCGCGGCTCGCGCCGAGGGCGAGGGACGCTTCGCGGAGGCCGTCGGGCACTAGGCGCAGCACCACATCCACGGTGCGGGTGACGGTCGGCAGCATGATCATTGTCAACGCGAGTGTCGCCATGAACCCGGAGAAGCCGAGCTGTGCGGGTGGCAGGATCAGCGCCGCGTACACGAAAAGACCGGCGACCACGGACGGCAGCCCGCTCATGGCGTCCACGAAAATCCGCACTGGACGGCGGAAGCGGGACCGGGTCTCGTTGAGGAACACCGCGGTGAGCACGCCGAGCGGAACGACGAACACGAGCGCGAGCGCCGTCTGCTCCAGGGTGCCGACGATCGCGTGCAGGCCGCCGGTCGCGGTCGCCGGATCGGTCGGCGCGACGGCGGACATGTCGTGCCCGAAGAACGCCAGCCGCAGGCTCGGCACGCCCTTGACGACGATGTAGCCGAGCAGGAACAGCAACGGGATCAGCAGTCCGACGGCGCCGCTCACCACCACGGCGGACACCAGCTTGTCGACCGCGGCGAGCCTTCCCAGCCGGTCGCGGGTGACGAGGTAGAGCATGCCGAGGTACAGCAGGCAGGCCACGACCAGGTCGGCGAGCCAGCCAGGCGACACCAGCAGCTGGTGCATCACGAACCAGGTCAGCAGGGTCGCCGACGCGGCGCAGCCGAGCGCCACCAGCCGGTCCTGCGGGGTGGTCGCGGAGGTGCGGCGGCGGACCGGGACCGGACGCGCTTCCTCGGTGCGGATCTCGGTGGCGGTCACGCGTCGACTCCCGCTCCGGAACGGCTGCGGGAAATGATCACCGACGCGGTGAAGTTCGTCGCCAGGGTGAAGGCGAACAACACCAGCCCGGCCGCCATCAACCCGCTCAGCGCGGGCCCGGATTGGCCGGCGTTGTTGGCGACGAACCCGGAAATGGTCGCGCCGCCGAACTCCAGGATGTGCACCGTCAGTTCCGGAACCTGGGGCAGCAGAAGGGAAACCGCGATCGTCTCGCCGAGCGCGCGGCCGAGCCCGAGCATCGAGCCGCCGATGATCCCGCCGCGCCCGAACGGCAGCACGACGGTGCGCACCATGCCCCAGCGCGTGCTGCCCAGCGCGAGCGCCGCCTCCTTTTCACCGGGCGGGGTCTGGGTGAACACCTCGCGGATGACCGAGGTCGTGATCGGGATGACCATCAGCGACACGACGAGCCCCGCGACGAACATCGAGTTGAACAGCACCGCGCCCGGTTTCGTTTCGAACAGCGGGAACCAGCCGAGGTTGTCGGTCAGCCACTCCGACAATGGGGTGATGTACGGGCGCAGGAAGCTGAATCCCCACAGTCCGTAGAGCAGGCTGGGAATCGCGGCGAGGAGATCGACCAGTCCGGTGAGGAACCCGCGCATCCGCGGGCTGGCGTAGTCGCTGATGAACAGCGCGGCCAGCACCGAAAGCGGCACCGCGACCGCGACCGCGATCAGCGCGACCACCACCGTGCCGTACAGCAGGCCCAGAACGCCGAAGTGCCCGGAAGCCGGGTCGAACTGGATCGTGGTGAAGAAGCCGAAACCGCTGGCCTCGAACGTGGGCGCGGCCCGGTAGACGAGGAAGAAGCCGATCACGATCAGGAGCGCGAGCACCGAAAGCCCGGCCCCGCTCGTGACGCGGCGGAAGAGCCGGTCGGCGGCCGAGGGCAGGTCGGCGAGGACGAGACGGTCCGGCGGCGCGGGGCCGGACGGGGAGGTCGAGACGGTCACGGCAGCGAGTATTCCGAGCCGGGAGCAGGGAAAGTTGGCTGGACAGCGAAGGCCCGACGGCGCGTACGTGAACCGGTGCCCGCGTTCCGTTCCCGTTTGTTGACGCCGCGCGCGACGCTGGAGAGGTTGAACCCATGAACCGCTTCAGACGCGTGGCGCTCGTGCTCGCCGCCGCGGTGCTCGGCGTCGCCGCGGTGCCGTCGGCGTCCGCGCAGACGAGCCCGCTGAACTATCAGGTGCAGGTGACCGGCAGCGATCCCGGGCACGCGCAGGACGGGGATCCGTTGCGCATCACGATCTCCGGGCTGCCCGCGGGGGTTACCGCGAACTACTACGTGTGCCCCGAGCAGGTGCCCGACTCGCTGGTGATCAACAAGTACGATCCCGCGACGAAAACCTGGTCGTGGGTCCACGACGACTCGATGGTGAACCGGGTAGCCGCTTACTGCGGCCAGTTCAACGACGAGCTGTCGAGTTCGAGCTTCAGCGGCCCGACGAACGACCGGGGCCGAAGCGTTGCCACGAAGAACATCGTGTTCGACACCTATGTGCCGCGTGGAGCGGCTTCGCCGCACTTCGTGGACAAAGATCCCGGATTCACCAACACCCCCAAGAGCGACGAGTTCCCGTGGCCGAACAATCCGGGCAACAAGCAGTTCTCGTTTTCCTGCGACGAGAACCACCCGTGCACGCTGACGCTGAAGATCACGGTCCCGCGCACGAGCACCACCCCCGTGCAAAGGGTGATCGACAGCTCGGTCAGATTCCGCGCCAGCGCGCCCGGAATCAAGATCCAGGGATGCGGCGGGGTCGGGCCGAGCACACTGACCGGGAGCATGCCCGAGCGCTTCGGGCGGACCGCGGTCGGCTGGAACCAGATGCTGTGCGCGCCGACCAAGGCGGCGCAGCCGGTCAACATCGTGAACGAGACTGAGGACGTCGGGCTGATGTCGTTCGACAAGGGCGATACCGACGTGGCGGTCACCGGTTCCGGCGGAGTGCTGGCCGCGCAGCGGGTACGGGCCCGCAGCTATGTTCCGGTGGGGCTCAACGCGACAGTGCTCGCCGCGATCGGGTGGACGCCGGACGACCGCGACGATCTCGGCCGCACGCTGAAGTCGCGGCTGTCCGGCCATCTCGCGTTCAGCTGGGACGACCTGGCCAACCTGCTGAGCAAGGGCGGCGAGCAGCCGGGCAGCACCGGCCGGGGCGGCATCTTCGTCGACGGATCCGCGCTGGTGAACCGCAACCCCGCGCTGGCCGCGATCGGCCAGAGCGAGGTGGGCGGGGCCGCTGACGCGCGAGCCGGACGCTCCGACCTCACGTTCTTCGGCGTAGCCGGGGAAGCCGGGCCGGGCACTGTGCCGCTGGTGCTCAGCAGCCGGTTGAACGGGCTTCCGGCCTGGAAGTACGCGCACTTCGTGAACCACAAAGGAGAAGCACTGAAGGGGAGCGACGGACCAGTCGGCGTGGTCACGGACCTCAACGGACTGAACCTCGGCGACGACACCGCGCACAACGTCGACGCGAAGACTGGCCGGATCAACGTGCGCAAGCAAGTCAGCAACGCCACGCTCGGGAACGGCGGGGACTGCCGGCAGGGCTGCCTGAACTGGGTGGTCACGGACCTGGCGACGGCGACGGAGAACGGCTGGACTCCGGTCGCTCTGCCCAACGGCAAAGGCGGTTACGTCGCGCCGACCCCGAAGTCGCTGGAAGCGGCGGCCTCGCACGCGAAAGAGGCGAAGGACGGCTCGATGCAGATTGTCGTCGACGACGATCCGGAGGCGTATCCGCTCACATACGTCGAGTCCGTCGCCGCTCCGGTCAACCCGCTGATCGATGCTTCGTGCGCACCGGAAGCCGCGAAGCAGGCGCAGCTCGCCACCTTCCTGAAGGCCGCGACCAACGGGGGACAAAGCGGGATGGGTCCCGGAATGGTTCCGCTGACGCCGGATCTGCTGTCCGCGGCACAAGCCGCGGCGGCGAAAGTGGGCACCGGTACAGCGACGGCTTCCTGCCACGAGCAGAAGGAAGCCCAGAACCCCGGCACGGTCGGGGGCGGTCCCGCTGCCGGTCCGCCGGCTGGAGGCGGACCGCTGGGCGGCGGCTTCGGCGGTCCGGTCGCCCGCTCCGGTTCGCCCGGTCCGGGTTCGGCGGAAGCTGCCGCGCTGGCGATGAAGGCTCCGACCCAGGCGAGCGTCCAGGAAGCGCGCAGCCTGGCCGCGGCGGTGAAGATCCCGCTGTTCCCGGGAGCAAGCGTGCTGGGGGCGCTGATTCCGTTGCTCGCCTTGGCCGCGTTGGTGTTGTTGCCGCCGGCGACCGGGTACCTGACCGCGGGCAGGCCGTTGCCACCGTGGATGAACCGGTTCGCCGGAAGGCTCGTCGCGTTGCGGCGCCGGGCATGACCGCGACGCTCAGCGGCCCGGTGCGCTTGAATCCCAAGTGGACAGTCATCGCGGTGGTCGGCTGGCTGGTCACCGCCGTGGTGTGCTTCGGCATCGTCGCCTACGCGCTCGGGCCGATGCTGGCGAACAACGACCAGCGGGCGGCGCTGTCCGTGCTGCAGGACCGGATGGCGCAGGCACAGGGCGCGGCCCGCACGCTGCTCGGCGCGGCACCGGTGACGAAACCGCCGGAGTTCGGTTCGCCGGTGGCGGTGCTGGAGATCCCGAAGCTGCACGCGCAGCAGGTGGTGCTCGAAGGCGTGGAACCCGGGGAGACGATGTCCGGACCGGGGCACGTGCCGGGCACGTCGGGACCGGGGCAGCCGGGGAATTCGGCGGTGGTCGGCCGGTACTCCGGATACGGCGCTCCCTTCTCGCGGCTCAGCGAACTGTCGCGGGGGGACAAGCTGGTGGTCGCCACCACCCAAGGGAAATCGGTCTACACCGTGACCGACGCCGCGACCCGCGACCTGGACGAGGACCGCGACTACGGCCGCACCGAGAACGACCGGCTGACGCTCGTCACGTCGGATTCGTGGTGGCCGGGCTCGGCGTCGAGCGCGACCGTGGTGACGGCTGTTTTGGACGGCAAACCGTTCCGTCCCACGCCGCAGAACGGCCGGGCGGACGCACAGGACGGTCGCACTGGCGATCCGAGCGGCTGGGCCCGGCTGGTGCTGGCGTTCGGCGGGTTCGCGGTGGTGGCGGTGGGGGCGACGGTGCTGTACCGGCGCTGGCGTTCGGTGTCGACGTATGTGCTGACGACGCCCGCGTTGCTGGCGTTGGCGGTGCTGGCGGCTTCGGCGGTGTGGCGGTTGTTGCCTGCTTGGGCTTGAGGGTGCCAGGGGCCGGGCGCGGAGAAACTCCGTGCCCGGCCCCTGGCTTGCCGGGTCAGGAACGAGTGCAGGTGACGCCGCCGGGCCCGGGCGGCAGCGGCTTGAAGCCGTGCTGGGTCAGGATGTGGGCGTAGCGGCCGCCGCAGAGCGGGCTCGGGCCGTTCAGGTCGAAGCCGATCGCGTTGAGCGCGGCTTCGTAGGACGGTGAGCGAGTGTCGATTACGTGGTAGATGCCGCGGCCGCCGAGGAAGCCGTCGGTATAGGCAGGGGCGTAGTTCGGGGCGGTGCCGGAAACCGGGGCGCCGTCCGAGCCGGCACCGGTCAGGGTGCCTTCGAAGAAGCCGGCGCGCTTGTCGTTGACGACGCCGTTGCCCTGCGCGACCCACTGGGCCACCGAGTAGAGAGCGATCGCGGCCGGCCGGTCGGCCGCGGGAATAGTCGTGGCGTCGTTTTCCTGGTAGCGCTTGACGGAGACGGGTTTGGTGGTGGGGTCGAAGCCGAGCACGATGTTGACGAAGTAGGCCAGCGTGCCGGAACCGGTTTGGGGAAGGTAGACGGCGATCGGAGCGTTGGTGCCGCCGACCTGGTTCCAGTTGGTGATGGTGCCGTCGTAGATGCCGCGCAGCTGCGTGCGGGTCAGAGTGACGCCCGCGCCCGCGCCGGTTGACGAAGCGGCCCAGGAGACGGCGTCTCTGGCGAAGCCGTAGAACTCGAACGTCGACGGATCGGAAAATGTCCGCGGGAAATCGGAGCGGGCGACCTCGATCGCGCCGTTGCCGCCGGCGGCGGAGTCGATCAGTGCGTGGTAACCGGCGATCGCGCCGTTCGGCGGCGGGTTGGCGGAGCGGTAAATGGCGCCGGGGTCGAACAGGTCGCCGGGCACGGGGAAGGTCTGGCCGGGAGCGAGAACCGGCGGGACGTTGACGTAGGTGTCGGGGTCGGTGTTCGCCGGTGAGCCGTTGGCGGCGGCGAAGATCGCGCTGGTGACCTCGAAGGTGGTACCCGCGCCGACGGCCGTGACGACCTCCTGGAGCGTGTTCGGACCTGGCACCGCGCCGGCGGTGCCGGGGGAGAGAAGTCCTGCCGTGACGGCGGCGGCCACGACGGAGAACCTGGCGATACGCGTGCGTTTCATGGGCGCTCCTCGCAGTTCTGGCCGGGAAACGGGACCGGCCCGGCCGGGGAAGAACTTCCCGGGCCGGGCCGGTCCGATGTGCGGCGGATCAGGAAAGCGTGCAGGTAACGCCGGTTGCGTCGGCCTGCAGCGGCTTGAAACCGTACTGCGACAGCGTGGCGGCGAGGCTGCCGTCGCAGAGCGGGCTCGGGCCGTCGGCGTCGAAGCCGACGGCGTTGAGTGCCGCGCCGTAGGACTTCGAGCGGGTGTCGAGCACGTAGTACACGGTGCGGGCGCCGGTGAAGCTGTCGGCGAACGCCGGAGCGAAGTTCGGGGCGGTGCCGGAAACCGGGGCGCCGTCCGAGCCGGCACCGGTCAGGGTGCCTTCGAAGAAGCCGGCGCGCTTGTCGTTGACGACGCCGTTGCCCTGCGCGACCCACTGGGCCACGGAGTAGGGCGCGATCGCCGTCGCCTGGTCGCCGGCCAGGATGGTGTTGGCTTCGTTCTCCTGGAACCGCTTGATGGTGACCGGTTTGGTGGTCGGGTCGAAGCCGAGCACGGTGGTGGTGAAGAACGACAGCGTGCCGGAGCCGGTTTGGGGCAGGTAGACGGTGATCGGGGTGCTGGTGCCGCCGACCTGGTTCCAGTTGGTGATGGTGCCGCTGTAAATGCCGCGCAGCTGCGCGAGCGTCAGCGTGACGCCGGCACCCGCGCCCGTCGACGAGGCGGCCCAGGACACGCCGTCCTTGGCGAAGCCGTAGTACTGGAACGTCGCCGGGTCGGAAGCGGAGCGCGGGGAGGACGAACGAGCGAGGTCGACCGAGGCGTCGCCCGCCGCGGCGGCGTTGGCCAGCGCGGTCTTGCCCGCGGAAGAACCGTTGGGCGGCGGGTTCGAGACGTTGTAGGTGGTGCCGCCGTTGAAGCCGTCGCCGGGGACGGTGAACGACGCGCCCGGAGCGAGAACCGGCGGGACGTTCACGTAGTTGTCGGGGTCGATGTTCGCCGTAGAGCTGTTCGCGGCGGCGAAGACCGCGGACGTGACGTCCGCGATCGTGTCGGAACCGACGGCCGCGACGACCTCCTTGGTTCCATTCGGGCCGGGGATTGCGCTGGCGGTACCCGGGAGGAGCAGGGCCGCACCCGCGGCGACCGCGGCGGAGACGCCCACGAACCGGGCAGTACGAGCACGCATCAGTTTGTACTCTTTCTGTCTGGTCTCGACCACGGGATTCCGTGGTCGAGACCAACTTCGCGGGATTGCGCGAACAGCGCCCGGCTGGTCGCGTTCCCGCCCGACGGCGCGCGAGTTAATGCCCGACGAACGCGTCAGCCGGGCAGCCGGTATTTCGTGCGCCAGTCGGTGATCCGGCCCTCCGCGGCGAATTCCGCCGCCTCGCCGATCGCGGTCACGAATCGTTCGTATCCGTGCTTCGCTTCGATCCGGCGTCCGTAGGCGTGGCTCGCCGACGCGATCGTGCCCGCCCCCGCGCGCAGCAGCCACCGCCAGTCGATTCCGTGGTCGTGGGTCAGTTCCATGCGCGTGCGCGGGAGGTTCGCGCACAGCCACTGGATCGCCGCGACGCATTCCTCCCCGTTGCGGTAGTCGACGGTGCCCAGCCCCAGCGAAGCGTTGTTCGTGCCGAGGAGCCGCCACCTCGTCGCGTTTCCCGGGCCGCCGATCAGCTGGAAGCGGGGAGTCCGGCGTGGACTTCGAGCGCTTTTCATGTGTCGCAACCTCAGTCCGGCTCGGACGGCCGTCCGGTGACGAGCCGTCGCAGTCGATGAGGACATCGCGGGCATGCCGCCGGAAAGTTACCGTCATCGGTTAAGCGGCGACGGCCACCCGGTGAACAGCGGGCATTCCACAGTAGACCGCGCGCGGGCGGTCACGCTGGAGATTCCTTTCGCCACTCCTGGCAAGGACATCGCCCATTCCCGCGCCTTTGTTTCGCCCGCGCCGTGAGTTCGGCGCGAGTTCGGCTGTTCGCCGCAACGGCGATTCGGGCGTTCGGCGGCACCCGCGGCGGGGTAGTTGGGGCACTCTCGGTGTCCTTCGGGGCGCGAAAAATCCCGGTCCGCGCGGCCGGGCCCGGCATTTCGCGTCGTGGCACAGGGGAGGAGGCCGCGGTGGCGTCTACTGTGGACGTCCGGGGCCGGGCGCTTTTCGGATATGGTCGGCGGAATGGCTGATCTGACGCTCACCGGCCTGCGGGTCGTGGTCGAGGTGGCCCGCACCGGGTCGTTCAGCGCTGCCGCGCACCGGCTCGGGTACACGCAATCCGCGGTGTCGCGGCAGATCGCGGCCAGCGAGCGGGCTACTGGAACCGCGTTGTTCGAACGGCATGCTCGCGGAATTCGCCCTACGGCAGCGGGTGAAGTGCTGATCCGGCATGCCGGGCGGGTGCTGGACAGCGTGAGCGCGGCCGGGAAGGAACTGGCCGGGCTGCGCGACCGGCTGGCCGGGCGGATCACGGTCGGCGGATTCCCCGCCGCGTCGGCGGTCCTGCTGCCGCGGGCGGTTTCCCGGCTGCTGCGCGCGCATCCGGGCGTCGAGGTGCAGATCGCCGAATCCGCGACTCCGGCGCAACTGCAGTCGCTGCGCCGGGGACGGCTCGACGTCGCGGTAGTGGTGACCGGGGACGGTGTGCCGGAATACGATTTCGAGGGCCTGCGCCGCGCCGAATTGCGCGGCGGAATCGGGTACGGAGTGGCGGTCGCGGAAGCGCATCCGTTCGCCGGGCGCAGCTGGGTCGAGCCGGACGAGCTGGCCGAGCAGCACTGGATCGTCGGCGCGGGCAGCACGCCGGATTTCGGGGCGTGGCCAGGACTCGCCGGGCCGATGATCGCGTTCGCGGTGCGCGCGTGGCCGACGCGGCTGGGGCTGGTCGCGGCCGGGCTGGGGATTTCGCTGGTGCCGGGCTTCGCGGCGGACTCGCTGCCCGCGGACGTCCGCTGGATCCCGGTGCGCGACGAGTACGGCGGGCTGCGGCGTTCACTGTGGGCGGTGACCGGGGAGCAGCCCGGTGCGGCCGCGGTGGCGATGGTGCGGGCGCTGGAGGAAGAGGCTTAGCGGTCGCTCCAGCCCCAGAGGTAGCCGGGGATTTCGTCGGGGCGGCCTTCGACGCCGAAATCGCCGCGGTAGAAGATCATCGGCCGGTCGTCGGCACCGGGGTCGAGGGCGAGGACGCGGCCGAGCACGACGTCGTGGTCACCGGCGCGGTGCACGGTCTCGACCTCGGCGTGCACGCGCAGCAGCACCCCGGGCAATTCCGGTGTGCCCCACCGGGAAAGCTCCCAATCCAGCCCTTCGAAGCGCAGCCCGCGGCGGGATCCGAAGCGGCCGCAGAGATCGGCTTGCGGTTCGGCCAGCACGTTGACGCAGAACCGGCCGGCGGACCGGATGCGCGGCCACGCCCGGCCGCCGCGGTCGGCGCAGAACAGCACCAGCGGCGGTTCCAGCGACACCGACGTGAACGACTGGCAGGTGAACCCCACCGCCTCGCCCTCGTCGGCGCCGGTCACCACGGTCACCCCGCTGGCGAACCGGCTCAGCGCGCGGCGCATCTCCAACGGGGTCGGCGCTTCGGTGGTGTGCATGGTTTTGACGGTAAAAGCCGCCGGCAGCGCGGCGGTCCGGGTCTCTCGGTCACCGGGACTGCCGCCCCGCGCACGTCCGGCGGCTGGCTAGCTTCGGCGCTATCCCGCCCCCACGAGCAAGAGGTCAGCCATGCCGGAACTGAGCCACGACGCGACGCTGCGCGAACTCCGCACCGACCGGGGCGTGCTGCGCTACCACGAAGCAGGCGACGGCCCGCCGGTCGTGCTGTTGCACGGATCCGGCCCCGGCGTCACCGGATGGCAGAACTTCCGGGCGAACCTGCCGTCGTTCGCCGCGCGTTTCCGGTGCCTGATCCTGGAATTCCCCGGCTTCGGCGTGAGCGACCCGGTCGAGGAGCCGCCGATGCCCGCCGCCGAACGCGCGGTGCTCGACCTGCTCGACGGGCTCGGCATCGGCGAGACCGACCTCGTCGGCAACTCGATGGGCGGGTTCGTCGCGACCCGCACCGCGATCGCGCATCCGGAGCGCGTGCGCAGGCTGGTGACCGTCGGCGGGATGGGCACGAACCTCTTCAGCCCGGCGCCGGGCGAGGGCATCAACCTGCTGACCGAGTTCGTCGAGGACCCGACGCGCGAGCGGCTCGTGCAGTGGCTGAACTCGATGGTGTTCGACCGGCGGCTGATCACCGACGAGCTGATCGAGGAACGCTGGCGGCTGGCCACCGCTCCGGATTCCTTGGCCAGCGCGAAGAAAATGTACGGCAAAGGCGTGCTTCAGGCGCAGGCGGCCGCGGCATTCGACGTCACCCCGCTGTGGGCGACGCTGCGCAAGATCCGTGCCCGCACCCTGATCACCTGGGGCCGCGACGACCGGGTCAGCCCGCTCGACATGGCGCTGATCCCGATGCGCACGATTCCCCACGCGGAACTGCACATCCTCCCCAACTGCGGCCACTGGACGATGATCGAGCAGAAGGACGCGTGGGAGAGCGCCGTCCTCGCGTTCCTGCTCCGGAAGGACGGCGAGTGATGGGCTGGGATGCGGAGCACGACTTCGTCGTCATCGGATCCGGCGGCGGCGGGATGACCGCGGCCCTGACCGCGGCGACGGCCGGGCTGGACGTGCTGGTCGTCGAGAAAGGCGCGGTGTACGGCGGCTCAACCGGGATTTCCGGCGGCGGCATCTGGATCCCGAACAACCCGACGCTGCGCGCGGCCGGGCACAACGACAGCCGGGCGTCGATCCGCCGCTACCTCGAACTGCTCACCGAGGGCCGGGTGGATTCCAAGCGGCTCGACGCGTACGTCGACCACGGCCCGGCGGCGATGGAGCTGCTGGAACGCAGCAAGTGGCTGCGGTTTTTCTGGGTCAAGGGCTACGCCGACTACCACCCGGAGCTGGAGGGCGGCCGTCCGCTGGGCCGGTCGGTCGAGGCGAAGCCGTTCGACACCCGCCGCCTCGGCGAGGACGAGCGGCACCAGCGGCCGAACACGATGAAGGGGCCGCTCGGCCTGTGGGTCACCGCGAAGGACTACCACGATCTGGCGATGGTCAAGCGCACCTGGCGCGGACGGTGGGCTTCGGTGGTCGCGGCCTGGCGGGTGTCGTCCAATCTGGTGCGGCGCCGGCACATGGCGACGGGCGGCCGGGCGCTGGTCGCGCGGCTGCGGATGGCGTTGAAGGACACCGGGGTCCCGCTGTGGCTGCGGTCGCCGATGACCGAGCTAGTGATCGAGGACGGCCGGGTGACCGGGATCGTCGCCGAGCACGACGGCGCGCAGCGGCGGATCCGCGCCCGACGTGGCGTGCTGCTGGCGACCGGTGGCTTTGAGCACAGTGCTGACCTGCGGAAACGCTATCTTCCAGAAGCCGCGTGGGACGACTACAGCGGTGGCGCGCGGGAGAACGTCGGCGACGGCATCGAGGCCGGGCTGGGCGTCGGTGCGGCCACGGACCTGATGGACGACGCGTGGTGGATGCCGTCGGTGCGGCACCCGTCCGGCGCGGTCGTACCGCTGGTGTCCGAACGCTCGATCCCACGCTCGGTCATCGTGTCCGCCGAGGGCACACGGTTCACCAACGAGTCCGCGCCCTATGTCACCTTCGTGCACGCGCAGCTTTCGGGCGGACATGTGCCTGCTTGGTTCATCATGGACGCGAAGGCCCGCGCGCGGTATCCGTTCGCGCAGATCCTGCCGGGCGCGCCGATTCCGGAGCCGTACTACGCGGCGGGAATCGCGCACCGCGCCGACACTCTCGCCGGGCTGGCCGAGAAAATCGGCGTTCCGGCTGGCGCTTTGGCGGACACCGTGGCGCGGTTCAACGGCTTTGCCCGCACCGGAGTGGACGCCGATTTCGGCCGTGGCGAATCAGCGTACGACCGCTATTACGGCGACCCGACGCTGCCGAACCCTTGTATCGACGCAATCGAAAAAGCACCGTATTACGCGTTCCGTATCGAGGTCGGCGATCTCGGTACGAAGGGCGGGCTGGTGTGCGATGAGAACAGCCGGGTGCTGCGGGAGGACGGCTCGGCGATCGATGGCCTGTACGCCACCGGCAACACGACCGCCGCGGTGATGGGCAACGAATACGCCGGCCCGGGCGCGACGATCGGGCCGTCGATCGTGTTCGGCTATCTCGCGGCACAGCACGCCGCGCGCTCGGCATGAGTGCGATGCGGGTGCGGGTGACCGAGGTGATCCGCGAGACCGCCGACGCGCATTCACTGGTGCTGGAACCGCTCGGCGGCAGTTTCGACTATCTGCCCGGCCAATTCCTCACTGTGCGGATACCGTCCACTGAGGACAGTGTGGCGCGGTGCTATTCGCTGTGCAGTTCACCGCATTGCGAAGAGCCAGCGAGAATCACGGTGAAGCGCACGGCGGGCGGGTATGGGTCGAACTGGCTGGCGGACAACGCTGTCGAGGGGACTGTGCTGGAGGTGCTGCGGCCGTCGGGCACCTTCACGCCGCGGTCGCTCGACGCGGATGTGCTGCTGCTCGCGGCTGGCAGCGGGATCACGCCGGTGATGTCGATCCTGAAGTCCTGCCTGCGGGCCGGGTCCGGGCGGGTGACGCTGGTCTACGCGAACCGGGATGAGCAGTCGGTGATCTTCCGGGACGAGTTGCTGCGGCTGGCGAAGGAACATCCGGAGCGGCTGACCGTGCTGCACTGGCTGGAATCGGTGCAGGGGCTGCCGACCGGGGCCGGGCTTCGGGCGTTGGTGGCGCCGTATCGGGAGCGGGAAGTGTTCCTTTGTGGACCGGGCCCGTTCATGGAGCTGGCCTCGACGGTCCTTAGTGGACTCGGGGTGGAAAGCATTACCGTGGAACGGTTCACGTCGTTGACGGGTGATCCGTTCGCTTCGGTGGCGGTGGACGAGTCCGGTCCGGCGAGCACGGTGGAGGTCGAACTCGACGGGGAGACGCGGACGTTGCGGTGGCCGCGGGAGAACGCGCTGCTCGACGTCCTGCTGGCGGCGGGGATGGATGCGCCGTTCTCGTGCCGGGAGGGGGCGTGCAGTGCCTGCGCGTGTGTGCTGGTGAGTGGCGAGGTCGACCTGGCGCACAACGAGGTTCTTGACGCGCGGGACCTTGCGGACGGGTTGATTCTGGCGTGCCAGGCCCGGCCGCGCACGGGGCTGGTGCGGGTTACGTACGACGGGTCGTGAGTGCCTATCCCGGTTAGAACCGGGATAAACACTCACGAGGGCCTCATCTGATCACTTCTGGAAAGGGACCGGCATGGCACTCGACCTGAATCCGGCGAACGGACCTGTTCCCCGCGGAAGGATCATCGCGGTATGCGCGTTGATCATTCTTCTCTCCGAAATAGCCACGTTCGAAATCCTCATGGTGTACCCAGCATTGCCCGGGATGGCCGCGCATTTCCGGACCCTCGACGTCGCGCAGGCGGCTTCGGTGGTGACGCTCGCGGGCGCGGTCGTGCTGCCGCTCGCGGGCAAGGCCGCCGACCGGTACGGCAAGAAGCGGATCATCCTGGTGATGGGCGCGATCTTCCTGCTCGGCAGCGTCCTGTGCGCGACCACCGACGTGTTCGCCGTGCTGCTGATCGGCAGGCTGCTGCAGGGCAGCCTGGTGGGCATCGTGAACATTTCCTACGCGCTCGTCCGCGACGTGATCCCGCGCTCCTACGTGCCGGTCGCGCTCGGTTCGGTGGTCACCGGGATCGGGATGGGCGCGGTCGCCGGCCCGTTCATGGCCGGAACGCTGATCGACAATTTCGGGTTCCGCAGCGTGTTCTGGTTCATGGTCGTTTACGTCGCCGTTCTGCTTCCGCTGCACGCGTGGCTGGTGCCGGAAAGCAAGGTGCGGGTCAAATCGTCGTTCGACATTCTCGGTGCCATTCTGCTCGGCGCGAGCCTCGGTGTGCTGCTCGTCGCCGTCGGGAAGGGCGGCACGTGGGGCTGGGGTTCGACGACCACGATCGGCGCGTTCGCCATCGGCGTGTTGTTGCTGGCCGCGTTCGTGCTGCGCGAGCTGAAGGCGGCCGAACCGCTGATCGACCTGCGGGTGCTCGTCGGCCGCAAGTTCCTGCCGACGGTCGTCGCGGTCGGGCTGGTGTCGTACATGATGAACGCGCACGGCATCCTCAGCCCGACGATGTTCGAAACCCCGCACATCCCCGGAAACACTTACGGTGTCGGGCTTTCCGCGTTGCAGCTGGCACTGTGGACGTTCCCGCTCGGCATTGTCGGCATGGTCGTCGGCCCGCTCGGCGGCTACCTGTCGAAGCGGATCGGCGCGCGGCAGGTGCTGCTCGCGTCCAGCCTGTGCTTCCTGGTGGTGATGTTCCTCGGCTCGCGGATGTTCACCGTGCAGTGGCAGGTCGCGATCACCAGCTTCGTCGCCGGGTTCGCGGTCGGGTTCCTGCATTCCTCCAACGCGAACCTGCTGCAGGACGCGCTGCCCGAACGGCTGGGCGGCGCGGGCAACTGCATCGCCGGCGTGATCACGATGCTGGCGTCGTCGGCCGCGGTGACGGTGACCGGCGCGATCATGGCCGAGCACGTCCGGATGACGCTGCCCGGATCGCACGCGGTGATCTACGGCGACTCGGCGTTCACCCAGTCCTACCTGTGGGCGGGCGTCGTCGGCGTCGTCGGGGTCGCGATCATCCTGCTGATGAAGCACGGCCGCAAACCGGCGCAGGGCGGCCTGGTCGAGGAAAACGGCGGGCTTGCTCCGGTGCGCGTGGGCCATACTGCGTCGCGTGGATCAAGCGGTATGGACTGAGGACGGGACCCGGCTTTGGGCGGTGCGGGAGGGGGACGGCGAGCCGGTCGTCTTCTGCCACGGCGGTCCGGGGCTGTGGGACATGATGGCGGACGTCGCGGCTGCGCTCTCGGCAGCCGCGACGGTCTGTCGCTGGGACCAGCGCGGATGCGGCCGTTCGCAGCGCCAGGGGCCGTACTCGGTCGACCGGACGGTGGCCGACCTAGACGCGGTCCGCGCCCAGTTCGGCTGGGACCGCGTCGCGCTGCTGGGGCATTCGTGGGGCGCGCAGCTGGCGTTGCGCTACACGCTGGCGCACCCGGAACGCGTGTCGAAGCTGGTCTACGTGTCCGGCACCGGCATCGACGACGATGCGACCTGGCACGTGGACTACCAGCGGAATCTCCGCGCGGCACTGGACGGACGCCTGGCGCGTTGGGAGTCGCTGCGCACCCGGGAACGGACCGCGGCGGAAGACCGGGAGTACTGCGTCCTGCAGTGGTCAGCTGACTTCGCCGACCGGGAACGCGCGCTGGAACACGCCGAAACCATGGCTGACCCGTGGTTCGGCGTGAATTTCGAATGCAATACGACGCTGAACAGCGAACCTGCGCCAGACCTGCGCGGTCAGTGCGAGACGCTGCAGGTGCCGACGCTGATCGTGGACGGGACAGCGGACATCCGCCCGCGCTGGGCCGTGGACTCGCTGGAACGGGCGCTGCCCGTGGTCTCGCGCGTGCAGCTGCCAGCCGGTCACCTGCCGTGGGTAGAGGACCCGGCCGGCTTCCACTCCGCAGTCACCCGCTTCTTGAGCCGTCCGTGAGGGGAACCCTGGGGGAATCAGAGTCCCTCAGGGTTCCCTTCACGTCGGCTAACGGGGCGGGAGCAGGTTTCGGGTGGCTTCGTGGGCGGCGAGCGCCAGGTCCGCGCGCGGGAATCCGCTCCGCTTTTCCGCGGTGGCGAGGTTTCCGCCCGCTACCCACACCGGGCCGTCTGCGAGGTGTGCCAATCCTTCTCGCGCGACGTCCTCCGGCTCGGCGACGTTCAGGCCAGGCAGGTCGAACGCCAGCCCGGCCCGCTCCATCGCCGGAGTCCGGGTCACACCCAAGACCAGCTCCAGCACGTCCACACCGCGTTCCCGCATCTCCAGCCACAACCCCTCGGCGAACACCCGGCTGAACGCCTTCACCGCGGAGTAGACGCTGATCTCCGCCTGTCCCAGATATCCGGCCAGCGAGCCCACCAGGATGATCCCGCCGCGCCCGCGTGAAGCCATCAGTGCCCCGAAATGGTGCGTCATCGCGAGCTGCGCGGTGATGTTCAAATCAATCACCCCGCGCACCCGCGACAGATCCCCGGTAACGAACTCATGTCCGTAACTGTTCGCCCCGGCGTTGAAGATCAGCAAACCGACCTCAAGCCCATCGGTCACCTCGCGGATCGCCGAGAGCGAAGAAGGATCGAGCAGATCTGCCTGTACGGTGAGGACTTCCACACCCCGAGCGCGCACCGCCGCGGCGGTCTCAGCCAACGGTTCAGGCTTGCGCGCGATCAGGACGAGGTTGATCCCGGCCTCGGCGAGCTGATCCGCGAACGCCGCGCCGACCCCTTCCGAACCGCCCGCGATCACTGCCCACGGACCGTATTCCCTCATTCGCCCGTCACCGGAATTCCCCCGTCCGCGACCGCCCGGTCGATCGAGTCCCGCAAGGCATGGCAGCCGCGGAACAGGTCCTCCGCGCAAGCCTGCCGCTCAGCACACCGCGCGGAAGCGGCGGTGTCCCACTGGATGCTGGTCTGTTGCCAGCTGCTCTTGCGCACCGTCAGCCAAGCCTCGCACGTTCCACATTGGACCGGCCGCATGGGCTCGTCCAGCAGCCGGTTGTCGACGCGGATCGCCATCAGACGCCGGCCCGGCGGCTGAGGTTCTCCTCGACCTCCGCGCGCCACGCCGCGTTCGGCTTCGCGGTGTCCAATTCGAACTCGAACCGCTCGGTCATCTCCGGCGTGACGTCCGCGACGTCCACATAGAACTGTTCGTACCAGCGCCGCAGCTGGTACACCGGACCGTCCTCCTCGCACAGCAACGGGTTTTCGATCCGGGTCTTGTTCTTCCAGATCTGCACGTCCTGCTCGAAGCCGATCCGGATGAAGTCGCCCATCTTGCGCGCGGTCTCCTCAGCCTCGGCGGCCGAGAGCTGATCAGTGCGCTTGACGATGATCCCGTACTGCAGCTTGAACGAATTCGCGGTGACCGGGTAATGGCAATTGATGAGGACAGCGTCGATGTCCATGCCCTCGTAGTGATAGGTCAGCTCGTCGATCATGAAGGACGGTCCGTAGTAGGAGGCGACGGAGGTGTTGCCGAGCGCCTTCGGCTGCCCTTCTTTCGCGGGCGGGCGCACGTCCTCACGCGAAGACCCGCGCTGCAGCTGGGTGGCGACGTGCCCCTCGAAGATGTTCTTGAAATACGTCGGGAAAGCGAAGTGCACGTAGAAGAAATGCGCCATGTCCACGACGTTGTCGACAACCTCGCGGCAGTTCGTGTCGACGTGCGTCTCGTACCAGTTCCAGTCTGTCCAGTCGTCGCGTGTAGCACCCTCGATGCGCGGGATCACGACCTCGGGCGGCGGCGGATTGCCCTCCGGGTCGTTCCAGACGAACAGCATTTTGTCCTGCACCATCGTCGTCCACGCCGCGGTGCGGGCTCGCAGCGGAACCCTTCGGCTGTACGGAATCTTCTTGCAGCGGCCATCCCCGCCCCAGCGCCAGTCGTGGAACGGGCAGGCGACCTCGTTGCCCTTGACCGTGCCCTGCGACAGATCGCCGCCCATGTGCCTGCAGTACGCGTCGAGCACGTTGAGCTGGCCGTCATCTCCAGCGAACACCACGAGCTTCTGCCCGAACGCGGTGACCGGGTGCGGCTTTCCGTCGGCGAAGCTCTCGGCCAGTCCGAGGCAGTGCCAGCCGCGGGCGAACCGCGTGGGTGCCGCACCGGCCTCGATCACGCGGACTTCGTCCGGCTCCACTGTGGTCATCGTCGGATCTCCTTCCAGGGCCCCGCTTCGGCGAGGCGTAACGTAGCGAAAATTCCTTTGTGGACTGTCAGTTCCAGGCGGGCTCGGCCGCGCGCAGCCGGACCATCGGGTACAGCTCCTGCGTCACCTGCCGCGCGGCGACCACGACGAGCGGCGCGACACGTTCCAGCGCGGTGTGCGCGTCGCCGACCAGCGAGATCGCCGCCTCCGGCCCTTCCGGACCGCGAATAGCAGCGGCGACGCAAGCGATGTCCGAGAAACACTCGCCGCGTTCGAAGGCGAGGCCGTTGCGGTCGCGGATCCGGCCGAGTTCGCGGTGCAGCGTCACCAGATCGCAGATCGTCCGGCTGGTCTGGCGGCCAGGCACCGGCATGACCCGGTCTTCGACCTGTTCGGCGGGCAGCCACGCGAGCATCGCCTTGCCGAGCGCGGTGCATTGCGCGGGCGCGCGGCCGCCGACGCGCGACGGAACGACGGTGGCGAACCGGCCGCCGACCTTGTCCAGATACCGCACGTCGGCACCGTCGAGGATGGCCAGATGGACGACCATTCCGGTGCGCAGCTGCAATTCGTGCAGCACGGCTGCGGTCGCTTCGCGCAGTTCCAGGTGGTTGCCGCCGGTGCCGCCGAGGTTCAGCGCCCGGCTGCCGAGCGCGTACCCGAACGATGAGTGCGACAGCCACTTCAGCCGCACCAGCTGGTCGAGGATGCGGTGCGCGGTCGAACGGGGGAGGTGGGTCGTGCGCGCGACCTGCTCCAGGGTGAGCCGGGTGCTCGGCGCGTCGAAGGCGTCCAGGATCAGCGTCATCCGCTCGACCATCGACGGCGGCAGGCTGCGGGCCGGCGCGTCGTCCGTGCTCAGCGGGCCCGTTTCGATCGCGGCAACCGTCATGGTGTGCTCCTCGCGGACGAATTGAAATCATTTCTAGTTTTGACGGTAACACGGCGGCCGCGGGCAGCGTCAACACGCGACGGGTCACGACTGCGGCACAGCTCCCGATCAGCGGGAGAACGCGCTCGCGCCGGTCCGGCGCCCGGTAGGCATGGCGGTATGGACATCGGTCTCGTGAGCCCCGTGGTGACCCGGCTGCCGGGGGATCCGAACGCCTGGGAGGACACCGCGGGCATCGAAGACCTGGCGCGGATCGCGGCCGCCGCGGACCGGCTCGGCTTTCACCATCTGACCTGCAGCGAGCACGTCGCGGTGCCGGTCCCGGTCGCGGAGCAACGCGGCTCGACGTACTGGGATCCGCTCGCCACCTTCGGTTTCCTCGCCGCGCGGACCACGCGGATCCGGCTGGTCACGCAGGTGCTCGTGCTCGGCTATCACCATCCGCTGGAGATCGCGAAGCGCTACGGAACGCTCGACACGGTCAGCGGCGGACGGCTCGTGCTCGGCCTCGGCGTCGGGTCGCTGCGGGAGGAGTTCGACCTGCTGGGCGCGCCGTTCGAGCAGCGCGGCGAGCGGGCCGACGACGCGTTGCGGGCGCTGCGGGCCGCGTTGTCGCAGCGGCTGCCGGAGTATCACGGGCCGCACTACGACTTCGCCGGGCTGATTGTCGAACCGCATGCCGTCCAGGCGAAGGTCCCGCTGTGGATCGGCGGCCGAACCAAGCGCTCGCTCCGGCGGGCGGTGGAGCTGGGCGACGGCTGGGTCCCGTTCGGTCTCTCGCTGGACGAACTGCGGCGGATGCTCGGCACGGTCCGGCTGCCGGACGGCTTCCAGGTGGTGCTGTCGCCCGGCCGCCCGCTGGACCCGGGCGCGGCGTCCGACCGGGACCGGCTGGCTCGGGTGGCCGAGGCCGGGGCGACGACGATCAGCGCGCGGATCGCCGCGAAGTCCGCCGATCACTACTGCGAGCAGCTCGAAGCGCTCGCCGAGCTAGGAAGCGAGGTCTGAAGTGGACCGGATCGCCCAGTTGGAGGCGCGGCTCGCGCGGCTGGAGGACGAACGCGAGATCAGCAGGCTGATCGCCGCGTACGGTCCGCTGGTCGACGCCGGCGCGGCCGAGGACGTCGCCGCGCTGTGGACCGAGGACGGTGCGTACGACGTCGACGAGATCTACCTCGAAGGCCGGGAACAGCTGGCCCGGATGGTGCGGTCGAGCGCGCATCAGGGTTGGATCTCCGGCGGGTGCGCGCATTTCGTCGGCCCGCCGCACGTGACCGTCGACGGCGACACGGCGATCGCGGTCTGCCACTCGCTGATGGTCGTGCATCAGGACGGCAGCTTCGTCGTCCGGCGCGCCACGGCGAACCACTGGGCGCTCGCCCGCACCGGCGAGGGATGGAAGGTCACCCGGCGGACCAACCGGATCCTCGACGGCCGGGCCGAGTCGCCCGGGCTGCTGCGACAGGGCGCGTACGGCGAGCCGGCATTCCTCTGAGCCGGTCCCGGTCACTGGAATCGGTCCGGCGCTTACCGCGGTGAGCAGGCACAATCACGCCCGCACCGGTGCGCGAGGAGGGAGACCTTGATGAGCCTCTCCGCTGATCCTCGGCAGGCGCTGACCGCACCCGGCGGGCCGTGCGAACTGCGCACCGAAGACGTGCTGGGCGTGCCGATGACGGTCTTCGCCCGTCGCGCGCGGTCGCTGGGAGAGGTGCTGGCGGCTTCGGCGCGGCACGGCGAGCGCGAGTACCTGGTGACTGCCGATCGCCGGATCACCTTCGCCGCGCACGCCCGGCAGGTCGCGTCGGTGGCTTGTGCGCTGCGCGACGAGTACGGGATCGGCAAGGGCGACCGGGTCGCGATCGCGGCCGCGAACAGTCCGGAGTGGATCGTCGCGTTCTGGGCGACGGTGTCGCTGGGCGCGATCGCGGTCGGCTACAACGCGTGGTGGTCGCGGCCGGAGCTGAAGTACGCGCTCGGGCATACGCGACCGTCCCTGGTGGTCGCCGACGCGAAGCGGGCCGCGTTGCTGGACGGAGTTCCGGTGCTGACTGTGGAGGAGGACATTCCCCGGCTGGCGGGCCGCTCGGACGCGACGCTGCCTTCCTGTGCGGTTGCGGAGGACGATCCGGCGGTCATTCTTTACACCAGCGGCACCACGGGGCGGCCGAAAGGTGCGGTGCATACGCACCGAAATCTGACGTCGGTGATCGAATTTCACCGGCTCAACAGCGAAGTCGCCCGTCTGCTCGGTGACCCGACAGAGCCGTCCGCGCGGCGATACCTGCTCGGGGTGCCGCTGTTTCACATCGCCGGACTGCACAACCTCGTGGTGCCCAGGCTGGCTGACGGCAGCACCGTGGTGGTGCACCAGGGCGGTTTCGCGGCGGAGCGTGTGCTGCGGCTGGTCGAGGCTGAGCGGGTGACGAACTGGGGCGTCGTGCCGACCATGGCGCACCGGCTGCTGGAACACGGAAACCTGGCCCGATACGACCTTTCCTCGCTGACCGCCTTTACTCTCGGTGCCGCACCCTCTTCTCCGGCCTTCCAGCAACGGCTGCGTGCGGAACTGCCCGCAGCTCAGCAGGGATTGGTCGACAGCTACGGCCTGACCGAATCGTCCACGGCGATTTCCGTTGCTACGTCGGCTGATCTCACCGCCTCGCCGGGAACTGTCGGACATCCGATCGCGACGGTGGAGCTGGAGATCCGGGACGCTTTCGGCGAGGTGATGCCGGACGGCAGCGCGGGGGAGATCTGCGTGCGCAGCCCGTTCACGATGCTCGGCTATTGGGAAGACCCCGAAGCCACCGCGGCTGTTCTGGACGAAGATCGATGGCTGCACACCGGGGATATCGGCGTGCTCTCCGGCGGCCAGATCCGGCTTACCGCGCGGCGTTCGGATTTGATCCTGCACGGCGGCGAGAACGTTTATCCGGCCGAAGTGGAGAATGCGCTGGCGGAACATCCGGCGGTGCGGGAATGCATCGTGCTGGGCGTGCCGCACGTGGACCTCGGCCAGGAGGTGGCCGCGGTTGTGGTGGTCTCGGCGGCGGTCGGCGAGGAGGAGTTGCGGGCGTTCGCGGCCGAGCGGCTGGCGTATTTCAAGGTCCCGTCGCGGTGGCGGATCGGGACGGAACCGTTGCCGCGCAACGCGACCGGCAAGGTGGTGCGGAGCGAGGTGCCGCGGCCCTGATCCCGTTGACCGGGAGCGGGCCCGCGCGTTCGCGGGCTCCGCTGGGAGGCTCGGGGCAGCCGGGACCGCATCGCATTCGGCCCCGGAGAAAGGGAAGCGCCATGACCCATCCCGCTCTTGCCGCGATCGACCAGCGCGCGGACGAGATCGCCGCGCTCGGGCCGGAGAACGAGCGGCTCGGCAGGCTCGCCGACGAAGCGGCCAAGATGCTCCGGGAAACCGGCGCGATCAAAATGCTCCAGCCCGCCGATTACGGCGGCGCGGAAGCCCATCCGCGCGAATTCGCGGAAACGGTGATGCGGCTGGCGTCGCTCGACGGTTCGACGGGCTGGGTGGCCGGGATCGTCGGCGTGCATCCGTGGGAAATGGCGCTCTGCGACCGTCGGGTGCAAGAAGAGATCTGGGGCGCCGACAACGACACCTGGATCGCTTCGCCGTATGCGCCGATGGGCGTGCTGAAACCGGTCGACGGCGGGTATGTCTTCAATGGACGGTGGCAGTTCTCGTCCGGAACCGACCACTGCGACTGGATTTTCCTCGGCGGCTTTCTCGGCGACGCGGATGGCAATGTCGTGCAGCCGCCCCGGAACTACCACGTGATCCTTCCTCGCGCGGACTACGAAATCGTCGAAGACACCTGGGACGTCGTCGGCCTTCGCGGCACTGGCAGCAAGGACATCGTCGTCAAGGACGCGTTCATTCCGGAGTACCGCGCGGTCCCGTTCAGCCGGATGACCGACGGCAGCGCGTTGCGCGAATCCGGCCGCACCAATCCGACGTACGGTGTCCCGTTCACGACGATTTTCCCGCTCGGCATCACGTCCGCGGTGATCGGCATCGCGGAGGGCGCGCTGGCCGCGCATATGGCCTACCAGCGCACTCGCGTGCAAATCACCGGCACGCGGGTGAAAGACGACCCGTACGTGCTGTTCGCGATCAGCGCCGCCGCCGAGGAGATCAAAGCGTCGCGAATCGCCATGCTGGACAACGTTTCCCGGTTCTACGACAAGGCAGCGGCGGGTTCGCCGGCAACGCTGGCCGACCGCGCCGCATCACGCCGCACCCAGGTCGCCGCGGCGTGGCGAGCGGTGCGCGCGATGGACGAGGTGGTCGCCCGCAGCGGCGGCAACGGCCTGCGGATGGACAACCCGATCCAGCGCTTCTGGCGCGACGGGCACATGGGCCTGGCGCACGCGATCCACGTGCCCGGCTCGGTGTTCCACGCGTCCGCGCTGACCGACCTCGACGTCGAGCCGCCGCCCGGCCCGATGCTCTCTATGATCTGAATTCTCTTACCCCGCAAGGAGTTGCGCTATGACCGAGATCCGAGGGCTCGGATACCTCCGGGTGCGGAGCCGCGACCTGCCGCGCTGGCGGGAGCTGACCGTGGAGGCGCTCGGCTTCGCCGAAACGTCCGGCCCGGCCGCCGACGGCCTGTACCTGCGGATGGACGAACGCGAGGCGCGGCTGATCGTGCTGCCCGGGGAGGACGACCGGGTGCTCGCGGTCGGCTGGGAGGTGCGCGACCAGTTCGCGCTGGCCGCGGTCGGGCGCGCGGTGGAGGCGTCCGGAACCGCGGTGAAGGTGTTGTCGGAACAGCAATGCCGCGAACGCCGGGTCGATTCGGCGATCACCTTCGACGACCCGTCCGGCACCCCGGTCGAGGTGTTCTTCGGCCCGGTCCTCGACCACGACCCGGTGCGCACGAAGTGGACCCAGCGGTTCGTGACCGGCGCGCAGGGCATGGGCCACGTCGTGCTGCCGACGACGAACTTCGCCGAGGTCGAGACGTTCTACACCGAGGTGCTCGGCTTCCTCCCGCGCGGCGCGGTCTCGATGAGCGGCGCGGCCCCCGGCCAGAAGCCGCGCCGGGTGCGGTTCATGGGCGTCAACGAGCGCCACCACAGCCTCGCGATCTGCCCGGCCCCGCACGGCGAACCGCCGGGCCTGGTGCACCTGATGGTCGAGGTCGACTCCCTGGACGCGGTCGGCCGCGCACTGGACGAGGTCGGCAAGCGCGGGTTCTCGGTGTCGTCGACCCTGGGCCGGCATACGAACGACAAGATGGTGTCGTTCTACGTCCGGGCCCCGGGCGGGTGGGATCTGGAGTACGGGACCGAGGGGATGCTGGTGGACGAGCGGTTTTACACGGCGGAGGAGATTACCCGGGACAGTTACTGGGGGCATGACTGGTCTGGGGCGGAGCAACTGGCTGCGTTCAAGTCGCCTGAGTGAGGGGGTCGTGAGTGGCAATCCCGGTTAGAACCGTGATTGCCACTCACGACCCTCAGCGCCCCGCGAACCGATGCAGCGCGTCGAGCACAACTGGCGCGGGCGTGTCCGCATGCTCGGCATCGTGCAGCAGATGGTCCACTCCGGACAGCGGCACCCGGCCCGGTCCGCCGACGTGCGCGCGGCGCAGGGCGGTGGTCAGGGCATCCGTTGTGGCGCAAGGGACTTGGACGTCGTTCGTGCCGCACGTCAGCAGCACCCTGGTGCCCGGCCGCAGCGCCGCGGCGATGGCGGGCGGGTAGACGGCGTCGTCGCTGTCCACGAACCGGCCGTTCTGCCCTTGGAAGCCCTGGAAGAGCTGCGCGAGGGCAGGCGGAAGGCCAGTAGTGTCGACCGGCCGGTGTTCGCGCAACGCGGTGACGGCGGCGTCGATCGCCGCGTCGATGGTCCGCTGCTGTTCCGGGGTGAGCTGGCCCTGCCGGACCGCCTCGGCGACCTGGGCGTGCAGCTGCAGCGCGACCAGGTCCAGCAGGCGGAGGGCCTGGGGTTGCAGCAATGCCAAGCCAGCCGGGCGAGGACGGACGGTGCCGCCGAGCAGCAGCGCGGTCATCGCGCCTTCGCTGTGCCCGACGACGGACAGCGCGCGCGGAGCGGTCTCCGGCTGGTCGCGCAACGTCTCGTAGGCGGCTTTCGCCTGGCGGACGAATGCCGGGTAGTCGAGTGTTTCGGGATGGTCGCGGTAGGCGCCGAGCCCGGTGCGGCCGGTGCCGTACTTGTCGAACCGCAGCGTGGCGACCCGGTCGCGGCCGAGTGCGTCAGCCACCTGCACCAGCGTGTTCGGGGACAGGTGCGGCTGGTTGCCGTCGCGGTCGGTGGGGCCGCTGCCGGGCAGCAGGAGCGCGGCGCGCAGCCGTTGGCCGGCCCGGTGCGCGGGAACGTGCAGGGTGCCGTACGTCGGCGTCCCCTCGACGGTGAAGACGACTTCGCGGTCGGCGGCGGGCACGAGACCGGGCGTCGCCGCGACGGGAGCGGTCAGGGTCAGCACGGCTGCTGCGAGGTGGGAGAGCATCAGCGCAGGGCCTTCTCGACCAGTGCGACGGTCGCGCGCGGGTCGTCGACCTGGAGGACCAGGCGGGCGTAGCGCTCGTCGGCGAGTTCGAGCACGACGGCCTTCGCCGGATCCTTGACGTCCCAGAAGACTTTTTCGCCGTCGAGGTGGAACGTGCCCGCCGTGATCACGCCGGGCACGTGGGCGCCGGGCGCGCGGATCCCCTTGGGATCGGCGGCGATGCCGGGGTCCGCGGTCGCGCCGCGGACGTTGGCCAGCGGGATGGTCAGGCTGCTCTTGAAGGCCCACAGCTTGTCGAGACCTTCGATCACGACGAGGAGGTTGCCGCCGTCGATGGTAACCAGTGCCATGTCTGTTTTCCTTGTCAGTTAAGGGGATCGAGCCGGTGGGCCAATGCGGCACCCGCGTCTTCGGGGGTGCCGCGCAGGCGAAGGCCCAGTGCGGCGGCAGTGAGGGCGGCGGCCAGCGCGGTGGAGATGCCGAGCGCGTCGGCGATCGCCTGGTCGAGCGCGGCCAGTGCCTCGGCGACCTCGGCAGCCACCTCCTCGTCGGCCGGTGCCCGTTCGACCGCCGCGAGCAGCAGCAGACCGAGGTCGGCCGAAGCGACGAGCCGCAGCGCGGACGCGGCGTCCGTTGCCGTGGCGAGCGCTTCGGCCAAGGGACGGACGTCGTCGGCGAGGTGACGGCGCAGCGCGACCAGGTAGAGGCCGCGCTTGCTGCCGAACGTCTTGTACAAGCTGTTGCGGTGCACGCCGAGATGGGTGACGAGGTCGTCGACGGACACTCCGTCATACGCGCGACCGCCGAACAGCCCCACGGCGGCGCGCACCACCTCGTCCTCGTCGAACGCCCTTCGCCTGCCCATGCCCTGACGGTAGCCTTTTGAGGAACGATCAGTCAAGAACGATCGTTCCTCAAAAATCCCGGCTCACCGTCCGGCGCGGGCCACCAGATCGTCGACCGCCCGGGCGGCGAACGCCATCGCCGTGCCCAGCGGGATCCCCGGCCCCGGGTAGTAGCCCCCGGTCATCGACGCCGCCGCATTGCCGACCGCGTAAAGGCCTTCCACCGCCGAACCGTCCGCGCGCAGCACCCGCGCGTCCGGATCGGTGACCAGACCGCCCTTCGTCCCCAGATCCGACAGCACCAGCCGCGCGGCGCGGAACGGCGGGCGGTCCACCGGCGTCAGCACCGGATTCGCGAAATGCCGGGCGTATTCGTCCTCGCCGCGGCCGAAATCCGCGTCCTGCCCGGCTTCGGCGAAGGAGTTGAACCGGGCGACCGCGGCGGGCAGCTCCGGGGCTTCGATCAGTTTCGCCAGCTCCTCCAGCGTGTCCGCCTCCACCCAGGTGCCAGCCGCCAGGTGGTCGTCCGGCCGTCCGCCGGGCAGCGCGATGGCGGGCAGGCGGCCGTTTTCCCGGCTGTCGAACACGATGTGCGAGGGGACCCGCCGCGCCGGGTCGGCGGCCATCTCGCGGCCCATCTGGTCGTAGGGCAGCGATTCGTTCGCGTAACGCCGCCCGTCGCGGTCCACGACGATCCCGCCGCGGAAGCCGAGCGTGAACGACGCGCCGCCGTCCGGCATGGCGATTCCCGGGCACCACCAGCCCTCGTCCATCAGGTCGACGGCCGCGCCGAGGGCGATCGCCGCCTCCAAAACCTGGCCGCGATTCGTTTCCGCGGGGGCCATCGACCACTCGGCGGACCCGGGCACGCCGGACCGCGTCCGCAGCTCGGCGTTCCGTTCGAACCCGCCCGCGCCGACGAGAACGCCGTAAGTGGCTCCGATCCGCCGTGGCCCGACGCCGACGACTCGTCCGTCCTCGACCACCAGCTCGTCGACCGGCGTTCCGGTGAACACCGTGCCGTTGCCGGTCGCGTCAAAAGCCAGCAGCAGCCGCCCGATCAGCGCGCGGCCGCCGTCCAGCGGGGCGTCGCGGTGCCCGCGGCCGGCGCGGTCGCGGTCCACCGGCGGACGCACCAGCTCCGCGCGTTCGCCCAGCTCGGACAGCGGCAGGTCGACCGGCACGAAGGAGCGGCCGCCGGGCACCCGGCCCGGCCGGTCGAAGTAGTCCGGGAACGCCCGCCATTCGAACTCGAGCGCCGGATCCGCCTCCAGCGCCGCGACCAGCTCCGGCGCCTTCGCCAGGAACGCCTCCTGCCGCCCGGTCCGGTCCTCGCCGAGCAGCGCGCGCAGGTACTCGCGCGCGGCGGCGGTGGAATCCGCGACGCCAAACCGCTGCTGGACCTGCGTGCCGGGCAGCCAGCAGGCCGCGCCGGAGTACGCCGAGGTCCCGCCGAGCCGGTCCGCGCCCTCGACCACCGCGGTGCGCAGCCCGGCCCGGGCGGCGAGGTACGCCCCGGTCAGCGCGCCCGCGCCGGACCCGACCACCACCACGTCGAACTGGTCGTCGAAAGCCATGAGTCCTCCAAGTCGTCGCGACCCGGCGAGCCAACCTCATCCGCGGCGCGCCGGGCCGGGTTCATCCCACTCACCGGTAGCGGCGGCGCCCGGTGGGAGGATCGTGCGCGAGAATGGCCTGATCACGAGCGGAGGAGTCGCGGTGCCGAGAGTCGCCGAGAACCGGGCGCCGGCCACGCCGAGTTCGCCCGCACAGCAGGAGCGCTACCGGCGCATCCTGCGCGCGGCCGCGGACCACGGCGCCGAGCACGGTCTCGACCGGATCCAGATGCTCGACGTCGCCCGCGACGCCGGCGTCGCCATCGCGACGCTGTACCGGTACTTCCCGTCGAAGACGATCCTGTTCACCGCGCTGCTGCACAGCCAGGTCGAACAGCTGGACCGCAACAGCGTCCCGGTCGAGCCCGGGCAGGAACCGGCCGAGGCGGTCGCGCGCGTGCTGGTCGACGCGGCGCGCAAGCTGCTGGAACGGCCGCGGCTCGCGCAGGCGATGCTGCAGTCCAACAACGCGACGGTCGCGGGGGAGTCGCCGAACATGGCCGCGACGGTCGAGTTCGCCGATCTGATCCTGCGGGTCGCGGGGGTGGTTGAGGCCAGCGACCACGATCGCCGCTTGGTCCGGCTGATCGAGCAGACCTGGTACGGCGTGCTGACGTCGCAGCTGAACGGGCACATCACCACCGAGGAGGCGGAGGCGGACACGGTGCTGGCGTGCCGGTTGCTGCTGGCCGAACTGGGGCGTTGACCCGGTTTCTCCCGGTGACCGGGATGAGCCCGTCGCGCTGGGCGGAGTCCCCGTAGCGTCGCGGCCGATCCCGAACCCCACCTCAGGAGGCCGTCATGCCGCGCACCGTCGTCGTAACCGGAGCGAGTTCGGGGATCGGTGCGGCGCTCAGCGGCCTTCTCGCCGAGCGCGGCTACGAAGTCCTCGGCGTCGACCTGGCGGGCAGCGACGTCGACGCGGACCTCTCGACCCCGCAGGGCCGGATCGCCGCCGCCGAGGAGGTCGGCAAGCGCACCGGGCACGTCGACGCGGTGATCACCTGCGCCGGGACGTCGAACCCCGGCGAAGCGATGGTGACCGTGAACTACTTCGGCAGCACCGAATTCATCGAAGCGCTGCAGCCGCTGCTCGCGAAATCCGAAGCCCCGCGCGTCGTGCTGGTCGGCTCGATCTCCGGCACCCAGCCGAACGACCCGGCGGTGGTCGAGGCCTGCCTGCGCGGCGACGAGCAAGCCGCGCTGACCGCCGCCCGCGAGGCGATCGCGGGCAACCGGGCGCTCCAGCTGTACCCGTCGTCGAAGTCCGCGATCGCGCAATGGGCGCGCCGGACGTCGGTTTCGGCAGGCTGGGCCGACGCCGGAATCGCGGTGAACGTGGTCGCGCCCGGCGTGGTCCTGACGCCGATGACCGACGAGCTTTTCGCTAACCCTCAGATGAAAGCCGTGATGGACAAGGCCGTCCCGATGCCCCTGCACGGCTACGCGGCCGCCGAAGACGTCGCGCGCGTGCTGGCCTACTTCGCCGACGCCGCGACGACGCACATCACCGGCCAGGTCGTCTACGTCGACGGCGGTGCCGAGGCGACGCTCCGCCCGGCGGCGCACTACTGATGACGACTTACGCCGAAAACGTCCCGCTGTCGCCCGTCCCGAACGACGACGGCATCGACGCCGCCGTCGCGGCGGCCCGCCGAGTGGTCAACGCCCTCCTGCACGCTGGTGCGGACAGCGCCGCTCCGATGTCTGACATCGCCCGCGATCTCGACCGGATCGCCGACCAGCTCGAAGAACACGCGCCGGAGCGGCGGGAACGATTCGTCGGGATGTGGGCCGGGCGGCCGCGCCACGATCCGGTCACCGGACCCGAAAACGCGCTCGCCCCGCCGTTGCACCTGCACGGCCTGCCGGACGGATCGGTGACCGGAACGGTGACGCTCGGCCTGCCCTACCAGGGGCCGCCGGGCTGTGTGCACGGCGGGATTTCCGCGCTGCTGCTGGATCACGCGCTCGGAGTCGCCAACAGCTGGGGGCCGGGGCCGGACGGGATGACCGGCACGCTCAGCGTCCGCTACCACCGGACGACCCCGCTGTTCGAGGAGCTGACGATCCGCGCGCGGCAGGAATCCAGCGAGGGCCGCCGGATCCGCACGACCGGCGAAATTCTCGCTCACGGCGAGGTTTGCGTGTCCGCGGACGGAATTTTCGTGGCCAAGCATGTGGCGCGACCGGTTGCGGACGAAGGAGGCCGATGAACACGCTCGCGGGCCGGGTGGCCCTGGTGACCGGTGCCGGACAAGGCGTCGGGCAAGGAATCGCGCTGGCGCTGGCGGGGGAGGGCGCGTCCGTCGCAGTCCTCGGACGTACGCGCGGCAAACTGGACGAGACCTGCCGGCTCCTGCGCGAACGAGGCACCACCGCGGAGCCGTTCGAGTGCGATGTCTCGGATACCGCGTCGATTCCCGGCGTGGTCAACGAGGTAGTTTCGCGGTTCGGCCGACTGGACATTCTGGTCAACAATGCGTACTCCGGTGCCTTCGGACCGTTGCTGGAAATGAGCGACGAGGAGTTCACGCGCGGTTTCTCGACCGGTCCGTTCGCCGCGTTCGCCTTCATGAAAGCCGCCCACCCGCACCTGAAGGCGACCGGTGACGGTTCGATCGTCAACCTGGTCACCTCGGCGATGGTGCGCTGGGATCCCACCACCTACGGTGCTTACGCCGCAGCAAAACAAGCCTTGCGCTCGCTGTCGCGCACCGCCGCCGTGGAATGGGCGCGCGACGGGATCCGGGTCAACGCGATCGCGCCGCACGCGTTGTCGCCCGGGCTGAAATGGTGGACCGAACACAATCCCGAAGAGGCCGCCGAATTCGTCTCGACCATTCCGATGGGCCGGATCGGGGAATGCGAGGAGGACATCGGCCGCGCCGTCGTCGCGCTGGTCGGCTCCGATCTGCGCTATCTGACCGGAGCCACCGTGCCGCTCGACGGCGGCCAAGCCTTCTTCGGCTGAGCCCTTCTGAGGAGACCTCGCTGTGCTTTCTGCCCTCGACACCGCCGCCGCCATCCGCCGCGGCGACCTGTCCGCCCGGGAGGCTGCCGAAGCGGCGATCGCCCGCATCGAAGACGCGAACCCGCGGCTCAACGCCGTGATCGGCCGCCGTTTCGAGGCCGCCCTAGCCGAAATCGACGCCGGACTGCCCGACGGCCCGCTCACCGGAGTCCCGTTCCTGATCAAGGACCTCGGCACGGAAATCGCCGGACTCCCCGCCACCCAGGGCAGCCGCTTGTTCGCCACCGCAGTTTCCACTGTGGACAGCGAACTGATCCACCGCTACAAACGCGCCGGCCTGGTCCTCCTCGGCACCACCAACACTCCCGAATTCGGCCTTAACGCGAGCACCGAACCACAACTGCACGGCCCCACCCGAAACCCGCACGACCTGTCCCGCTCACCCGGCGGCTCCAGCGGCGGTTCCGCGGCCGCCGTCGCCGCCGGCCTGGTCCCCGCCGCCCACGCGACCGACGGCGGCGGCTCGATCCGCATCCCGTCCGCGATGTGCGGCCTGGTCGGCCTGAAACCCAGCCGCGGCCGCACCACCGGCTCGCCCGACTCCGGCACCCTCGCCGCCCCGGTGTCCGTCGCCCACGCGGTCACCACGACTGTCCGGGACAGCGCCGCCCTGCTGGACGCGATCGCCGGACCGCTCCCGGGCGAAGCCTTCGCCGCCCCGACGCCGTCCGGCACCTTCCTCGACGCGACCCGCCGCGCCCCCGGCCGCCTCCGCATCGGCGTGGCCACCGAGGCCCGGACCGGCGTCGACCCGCATCCCGCCTGCGTGGCCGCCGTGCAGCAGACCGCGAAACTGTGCGAGGAACTCGGCCATCACGTCGAGGAAACCGTGGCCCCGTTCGATTTCCCGGACGTCCGCACGACCGGCGGGGTGCTCATGGGCGCGGACCTGGTGGTGATCGTGGAGGACCGGTTGGCCGCGCTGGGCCGCGAACTCGAGCCGGGCGATGTCGAGCCGTTCACTGAGCTGCTGCTCGACCATTATCGCGGCCTCAGCGCCAACCAGCTCCACCGCGCCCTGCGGCGGGCGCAGGAGATCGGGTGGGAAGTCGGCACGGTCTTTGCTTCTTATGATGTGCTGCTCACCCCGACGCTGCCGCTGCCGACCCCGCCGCTGGGCCTGCTGGACACGACCGACCCGGCGTCGATCTACGAGCACGCTGGGGCGTATTCGGCGTGGACGAGCGTGTTCAACGTGACGGGGATGCCGGCGATCTCGCTGCCGTTGGGGCGGGATGACGACGGACTGCCGGTGGGGGTGCACTTCGCGGCGGATCTGGGGCGGGAGGGGCTGCTGTTGTCGTTGGCGGCGCAGCTGGAGGAGGCGGCTCCCTGGCCGGTTCCTCAGTAGCGGGAGAAGGACGAACCGCTGCTCGGGAGGTGGGTCATGATCACGATGATCCCGATCGAGGTCAGGATCGCCCACATCACGACTATCGTGGCGATAGTCAACGTGTGCCGCCGGATAGCCGCGAGCTGCCCCAGGATCTCCAGGTTGATCCTGTTCGCGTAGTCCGTCGGCCCGTCTGTCTCGGATGCTTCCTTGAGTCGCTCGGCGACGGCGGCAGGGCCGGTGAAGGCGTCGGCGTGATAGCGAGGACGAGGCTTGGGGTCCGGCACGGGTGTTTCTCCTCCGGGAGTACGAAAGGGACGAACAGGAGTCGCCGGTCCAGCTCGTGGCGTTACCGCGGTGGAGAGCTTCCCGCGGTCAGGTTGCCCCGCAGGTCTCCCGGTCACCGAGATCGCCGGAGTGGTCCAGCCCCTCCGTTTCCTACCGTGACAACGTGACTCCCACGACCACCACGACCACCACCCCGCCCGATCCGCTCGCTCCCGCCAAGCTCGGGCCGGTGCAGTTGCGCAATCGCGTCGTCAAGGCGGCGACCTACGAGGGGCTCAGCCATCAGGGCCGGGTTACCCAGGATCTGGTCGATTTCCACGTCGGCTACGCGAAGGGCGGCGTCGGGATGACGACGGTCGCCTATTGCGCGGTCGCCAAGGAAGGCCGCACCGACCGGCATCAGATTTACTGGGCCGACGAAGCCCTGCCCGGGCTGCGTGTGCTCACCGACGCGGTGCACGCCGAGGGCGCGGCGATCTCGGCGCAGATCGGGCACGGCGGGCCGGTCGCGAATCCGAAGGGCAACGGGCTGCCCGCGCTCGCGCCGAGCCGGTACTTCCACAAGACGACGCTCAGTTTCGCCCAGGAAATCGACCACGCCGGCATCGAACGCGTCAAACGCGCGCACGCGGACGCGGCCGTGCGCGCCATCGAGTGCGGGTTCGACGCGATCGAGGTCCACTTAGGACATAATTATCTGATCAGCTCGTTCTTGAGTCCCAAGCTAAACCACCGCACCGACAAATACGGTGGCTCGCTGGAAAACCGCGCCCGGCTCGCGCGCGACACGATGCGTGCGGTGCGGGACGCGGTCGGCGACCGGATCGCGGTGATCGTGAAGATGAACATGGACGACGGCGCGCCTGGCGGTTTCTGGCTCGACGAGGCGATCCCGGTGACGCAATGGCTCGAAGCCGACGGCACCTGCGACGCACTCGAGATGACTGCTGGATCGTCGCTGCTGAACCCGATGTACCTGTTCAAGGGCGACGCACCGGTGCGCGAGTTCGCGGCGGTCATGCCGCAGCCGCTGAGGCTGGGCGTGCAGGCGGTCGGGAAGCGGTTCATCCGCGAATACCCTTACCGGGACGCGTTTCTGCTCGAAGACGCCCGGCAGATCCGCGCCGCGGTGAAGCTGCCGATGGTGCTGCTCGGCGGGATCACCGACCGGGCGTCGATGGACCTGGCGATGCGGGAGGGGTTCCAGTACGTCGCGATGGGCCGGGCGCTGCTGCGCGAGCCGGATCTGGTGAACCGGATCGCGGCGGAGCCGGGGACGCCGTCGTTGTGCATCCACTGCAACAAGTGCATGCCGACGAACTTCACCGGGACGCGGTGCGTGCTGGTGGACCGGACTACGACCCGGAGCGCGGACTGGGGGCAGCCTGCGGGGTACGTGGGGTCGTGAGTGGCAATCCCGGTTCTAACCGGCATAAACACTCACGACCCCTCCCACTGCAGGTCGGACATGTCCAACACGAAGCGGTAGCGAACGTCGTTGCGCGCCAGGCGGTCTAGGGCTTCGTTGACGCGTGCGGACGGCAGGAGTTCGATGTCAGCGGCGACGTCGTGCTGGGCGCAGAACTCCAGCAGGGCGGCGGTCGCGGGACGGCCGCCGCTGCCCGCGGAGCTGAGTTTCTTCCGTCCGATCAGCAGATCAGTGGCCTGGACGGTGACCGTGCCGAGATGTCCGACCTGGCTGAGGGTTCCGTCGAGGGCGACGAGCTTGAGGTAGGGCGAGACGTCGTGCGGGACGGCGATGGTGTCGATGACGACGTCGAACCGGTCCCGGGCCGCGGTCATCTGGCGTTCGTCCGTGGAGACGATCAGGTCGTGGCCGCCCAGCCGGCGGACGTCGTCGGCTTTGTCGGCCGACCGGCTGATGACGGTGGTGTCGGCCCCGAGCGCGACGGCGAGTTTGACCGCGAGATGTCCGAGGCCGCCCAGTCCGGCCACGGCGACCCGGGTGCCGGGCCCCACGCCGAGGGCGCGCAACGGTTCCCAGACCGTGATCCCGGCGCACAGCAGGGGAGCGGCGGCAGCGGGGTCGAGTCCGGCGGGGAGCGGGTAGGCGAACACGTCGCGGACGACGTACTCGCGGGAGAAGGCGCCCAGCGTGGTGGTTCCGTCGCGGCGGTCGGTGCCGCCGTAGGTCAGGGTGGGGAACTCGTGGCAGAAGTTTTCCTGTCCTACCTCGCACATCGCGCACCCGCCGCACGAGTCGACGATGTTGCCGACCGCGACCTGGTCCCCGACGGCGAACCGGGTGACCTCCTGTCCGATGTCGGTCACCACACCGGTGAACTCGTGGCCCGGTACCAGCGGCGCTTCGCCGGGGTGGGCGCGGACGGCGTGGAGATCGGTATGGCAGACGCCGCAGTAGTCCACGCGAACGGCGAGGTCGTCGGCCCGCAGGTCCCGCCGGCGCAGGGAGGTCCGCCGCAACGCGGCCCCGGCGTGGTCGGCTTGCCAGCCCAGAGTGGTCCGCATGCTCGCTCCTCAACAAACAGACTGTTCGGTCTATTGCGACGGTAGCGGGACCTGGCCGATTCGGCAAACAGACTGGTCTGTTGTTATCGTGCCCGGCATGGCCGACAAGCCGCTGACCTCGCGCGGCGCCGCCACCCGGCAGCGCATCCTGGACGTGGCGACCCAGGAGTTCGCCGAGCACGGGATCGCCGGGGCGCGCGTCGAACGCATCGTGGCCGCCGCCCGCACCAACAAGGCGCAGCTCTACGGCTACTTCGGCAACAAGGAAGGGCTGTTCGACGCCATTTTCTCCGCCTCGCTGGAGCGGATCATGACCGTCGTGCCGATCGACGCCGCCGACCTCGCCGGCTGGGCGGTCCGCCTCTACGACGAGTATCTCCGTCGCCCTGACCTCATCCGGCTGGCCACCTGGGCGCGGCTGGAGCGACAGCCGACCGGGCACCTCGTCGGCGACAGCGATCGCCTCGACGAGGGCAAACTGCGGGCCATCGCCGACGCACAGGCCGAGGGTGTCGTCCGGTCTGGAGATCCGTTCGACCTGATGGCGATGGTCATCGCGATGTCGATGGCCTGGTCTCCGGTCAGCAACGTCTACGCCGCCAGTGACCAGGAGCCTCCGGAACTGCACGAGCAGCGCCGGGCACTGCTGCGCGACAGCGTGCAGCGGGTGATCGCGCCGGGCTCGTGAGTGGCAATGCCGGTTCTAACCGGGATAAACACTCACGACTCAGGTCTCCCGGGGAAAGTTCGTAAACCCCTTCCGGTTCGTCCGCAGGTACCACCCCGACGCCGCCAACGTCCCGCCGTCCACCGGGATGGTGTGGCCGGTGACGTACGAAGCCGCGTCGGTGGTCAGGAATTCGATCACCTTCGCGTACTCGTCCACGTGCCCGAACCGGCCCAGCGGCACCCAGGTCTCGATCGCTGACGGGTCGTTGTCGCGCAGCATCGCCGCGGCGGGCGTCTGCTGGCTGTCGGCCAGGTCCGGCGCGATCGCGTTCACCCGGACGCCATGTCGGCCGACCTCGACGGCCAGGCTCTTCGTGAAGGCGGAAACCCCGGCGTTGTAAGCGGAATACACCGCATGTCCGGGAATGCCGCGGAAGGCTTCCACCGTCGAGTTGTTCACGATGACGCCCGCGCCGTGCGAGATCATGTGCGGCAGCACCCGGTGGGTGACCTTGAAGACGTGCAGCAGGTTCAGTTCGTGCAGCCGCGCCCACTGTTCCGGTGTGCTGTGCAGGAAATCCCGGGAAGCGGGACGGAAATCGCCGACGTTGTTGACCAGGACGTCGATCCGGCCGTCGCCCAAGCGCAGGGCGGCAGCGGTGACGGCCTCGGCCACCTCGTCCACCACGATGTCGCCGATGACCGTTTCGCACACCCCGCCCGCCGCCTCGATTGCGGCCTGAGCGTCAGCAGCGGCGGCGGAATCGAGGTCGTTCAGCACCACCGCGTCCCCGCGTGCGGCCAGGCGGCGGCTGGTCGCCCCGCCGATCCCCAGTGCGCCTCCGGTGACGATGCTGACTCGGCGGATTGCTTCCTGTGGCATGGAAAACCTCCTCGTCCTCAACCTAGCATTTGTTTGGTAAGCTGAGCGCTCCCGGCGAGAAGGAGCAGCATGCCTGTCAGCTTCGACCTGTCCGATCGCGTCGTCCTCGTCACCGGCGGAGCGCGCGGCGTCGGCGACGGCATCGTGGCGACGTTTCTCGAAGCGGGGGCCGAGGTCGAGATCTGCGGGCGCACCGAGCCGGAGAAGCTCCGCGAGGTGGACGGCCGGACGGCGCGGTTCACGCAGGTCGACGTGCGGGAGCCGGAGCAGGTCCAGGCCTGGCTGGCGGCGGTCGGCGAGCGGCACGGGCGGCTCGACGTCGTGGTCAACAACGCCGGCGGCGCGCCGTTCGCGCAGTTCGCCGAGGCCTCGCCGCGGTTTCATCGCAAAATCAACGATCTCAACTTCCTGGCCGCGGCGTACGTGCTGCATTCGGCGTATCCGCTTCTCAGTGAGACACCGGGAGCCTCGGCGGTGAACGTCACGTCGATTTCGGCGCGGCGGGCTAGTCCGGGCACTGCGGTGTATGGCGCGGCCAAGGCGGCGCTGGAGAGTCTTACCACCAGCTTGGCGGTCGAGTGGGCGCCGCGGGTGCGGGTCAACGCGGTCAGCTGCGGGTTGGTCGAGACGCCCGGTTCTGAGGACCACTACGGCGATCCGGCGCAACGTGACGCGGTCGCCCGGACTATCCCGCGTGGACAGTTCGCGTCGCCGGCCGAGGTCGGACAAGCGTGTCTGCTGCTCGCGTCGCCGCTCGCGAGCCATGTCAGCGGAGCAGTGCTCAATGTGGACGGAGGCGGCGAGTGGCCGGCTTTCCTCCAGCACACCCCCAACGCCTGAGGAGGGCCCAGCTGTGCCTGAAGCCGTGATCGTCTCCGCCGCCCGTTCGCCGATCGGGCGGGCGTACAAGGGATCGCTCAAGGACCTGCGGCCGGACGACCTCGCCGCGCAGATGGTCGAAGCCGCGCTGGCGGCGGTTCCGGAGGTCGACCGGATCGACGACCTGATGCTCGGCTGCGCGCAACCGGCCGGGGAGCAGGCGTACAACCTCGGCCGGATGGTCGCGCTGCGGCTCGGTCTCGACGCGGTGCCTGGCACGACGGTGCACCGGTATTGCGCGTCTTCGCTGCAGACCACGCGGATGGCGATGCACGCCATTCGCGCGGGCGAGGGCGACGTGTTCGTGTCGGCGGGCGTGGAGTGTGTTTCCCGGTTCTCCCAGGGCAAAGCCGACGGGATGCCGGACACGAAGAACCCGCTGTATGCCGACGCCATGGCGGTGACGGAGAAACGCGCCGGTGGCGGTCTGCAGTGGACAGACCCGCGGAAAGACGGTGCGCTGCCGGACGTCTACATCGCGATGGGCGAGACCGCGGAGAATGTCGCTGACCATTGTGGAGTGTCCCGGGCGGACCAGGACGCGTTCGCGGTGCGCAGCCAAAACCGCGCGGAAAAGGCGGGAGCGTTCTGGCAGAAGGACATCACGCCGGTGACGCTTCCGGACGGCACCGTGGTGTCCACAGACGACGGTCCGCGAGCGGGAGTGACGCTGGAGAAGGTGTCGCAGCTGAAGCCGGTGTTCCGTCCAGATGGGACAGTCACGGCGGCGAACTGCTGTCCGCTCAACGACGGGGCGGCCGCGCTGGTCGTGATGAGCGACGTCCGGGCGCGGGAGCTGGGGATCCAGCCGCTGGCGCGGATCGTCGCCACCGGGGTGTCCGCGTTGAGCCCGGAGATCATGGGGCTCGGGCCGGTCGAGGCGAGTCAGCAGGCGCTGGGCCGGGCGGGACTGTCCGTTGAGGACATTGATCTGGTGGAGATGAACGAGGCCTTCGCCGCGCAGGTGCTGCCGTGCGTGGATCAGCTGGGACTGGAGATCGACCGGGTCAACGTGCACGGCGGGGCGATCGCGCTGGGGCATCCGTTCGGCTCGACGGGAGCGCGGATGGCGACGACGTTGCTGCACGGCCTTCAGGAGAGGGACGCGACGTTCGGGCTGGAGACGATGTGCGCGGCGGGCGGGCAGGGGATGGCGATGGTGCTGGAGCGCCTGGCCTAGAAGCTCGTGAGTGGCAATCCCGGTTAGAACCGGGATTGCCACTCACGAGGCTCAGCCCAGCTCCCGCTTCACGATCTTCCCGCTGGCATTGCGCGGCAGTTCGGCGATAGCCACGAACTCGCGCGGCACCTTGAAGTTCGCCAGCCGCTCCCGGCAGTACTCGCGCAGCGCGGCCGGATCCAGCTCGATCCCCGCCCACAGCGTCACGTAAGCGCGGCCCACCGAGCCCATCCGCTCGTCGTCCACGCCGATCACCGCGGCCTCCACGACGTCCGGGTGCGTGCTCAGCACGTTCTCCACCTCGGCCGGGTACACGTTGAACCCGCCGACGGTGAACATGTCCTTGAGCCGCCCGGTGATCTTGACGCAGCCGTGCTCGTCCAGCCGCCCGACGTCGCCGGTGTGCAGCCAGCCGCCGTCGTCGATCGCCGCCGCGGTCGCGTCCGGGTCGTCGAAATAGCCGAGCATCACGAACTCGCCCCGGATGAGGATTTCGCCGTCGGCGCCGACCGGCACGTCCTTGCCCTCCCCGTCGACCGCCCGGATCTCCAGCCCGGGCACCGCCGGACCGGTCGTGTGCGCGACGTGCTGAGGGTCTTCGTTCGGCCGCGACTGGGTGGCCACCACGCATTCAGTCAGCCCGTACGCCTGCGCGACCTGCTCGAAGCCGAGGATTTCCAGCATGTCCGAGAACAGGTTTTCCGGCACCGACGCCGCGCCGGCGATCGCGAAGCGCAGCGACGACAGGTCGAACTCGCCGCGCCGCGGGTGGTTGATCAGCGTGGTGAAAATGGTCGGCGCGCCCGGCAGGACCGAGATCCCGGCCCGCTGGACCAGCTCCATCAGCGCGACCGGGTCGAAGGTCAGCACCGGGTAGATCGTCGTGCCCGCGGTGATCGCCGCGACCACCCCGGCTTTGTAGCCGAACGAGTGAAAGAACGGGTTGACGATCGCGTACTTGTCGGCGGGGGTGAGCGAAGCGCCCTTCGCCCACACGTCCGCGACACCGATCGTCTGGGCGTGCGTGCTCATCACGCCCTTGGGGACGCCGGTGGTGCCCGAGGTGTACAGAATGTCCGCCACCGTGGAAGGCGTCACCACGGATTCGTCGACAGCGGGCACCGACTCCGCTCCGGCGAGGAATTCGTTCCACGGCAACGCGACACCGTCGGATCCGAGGTCGATCACGGTGTGCAGCTGCGGAAGCCCGGGCACCGCACCCGAACCGCCGGAACCCGAACGGGCGGCGGCCTCGGTCAGCATCCCGAGGTAGTCGTTGCCGAGGAATCCGTTGCACAGCACCAGTACCGAAGCGCCGGACCGCTCCAGCACCACCCGGGCCTCCTCGCCGCGGTACCGGGTGTTGATCGGCACGAGCGCCGCGCCGAGACACTGCGCGCCCAGGAACGCGAGAATGAACTCGACCCGGTTCGGCGACCACACCGCGACCCGGTCGCCGGAGCGGACGCCGGCCGCGGCCAGCGCGCGGGAAACGGTGCGTACCCGCTCCCGCAATTCCGTCCAGGACAGCTGTGTCGTACCGTCGACCACAGCCGGAGCGTCGCCGTGGCGGCGGGCGGCTTCGTCGAGCAGGGCGGGCATCGTGCGAGGTGTCGACACGCGGGTCTCCTCACTGAACAAGTGCTTGTTCGGTAGCATAGGGGAAAGCAGCGGGCAGGAAGGGATCCATGCGATGACTCCGCGAACCGGCCGGGCCCCGGCCAAAAACGGCGGCACCCGGCGCGGAGAGCTGCTGGGCATCGCCGCCCAGCTGTTCGCGACCAGGGGCTACTCCCAGACCACCGTCCGCGACATCGCCGACGAGGCGGGCATCCTTTCGGGGAGCCTGTACCACCATTTCGCGTCCAAAGAAGACATGCTCCGCGAGATCCTCAAGGAGTTCATGGACGACCTGCTGGCCGCGTTCACCGAGATCGCCGGGAAGGACGGCACGCCGCGCGAGCAGTTCGACGCGCTGGTGTACACCGCCTTCGCGACCATTCACGAGCGGCCGTTCGCGGTGGCGCTCTACCAGAACGAATCGGCCGTCGTCGGGAGCCTCGCCGATTTCGAATTCGTCGGGAAAGCATCGCTGAAGATCGAAAAACTGTGGCTCGGCGTGCTGCAGGCGGGCCGCGAGACCGCCGAGTTCCGCGCCGACCTCGAGACGAGCCTGGTGTACCGGTTCATCCGGGACACCGTCTGGTCGTCGGTCCGCTGGTACAACCCGCGCGGCAAGCTCCGCCACGACGTCGTGGCGGAGCAGTACCTCTCGATGCTGTACGGCGGTTTGCTCGCCGGCTGAGCGGTTCAGGACCGGGACACCTTGACCTCCCGGTCCCGGGCGCCCTTCGGATCGAGCACGGTGCGGATCAGCTCCAATTCGTGCTCGTCCGGCTCCCGGGAGACCCCGGCGTCGCTGAAGTCCAGCTCGAAACCGGTATTCGAGCGCACCTCGTCCTCGGTCACGCCCGGGTGCAGCGAACGCACCTTGAGCCGGCCGTCGGCGTCGTAGTCGAGCACCGCCAGATCGGTCACCACCACGCCGAGGTGGTGGAACCGCAGCGCCGTCGAGGGATGCGCGCGGGCCCGGTCGTTGCCGACGCCGGACACGATGTCCACCCGGTCCACGAAGACCCGGCTCGAATGCCGGCTCACCCAGTAGTCGGTGCGGTGGTTGACCGTGTTGCCCGGTGCCCCGCGCATGCCGATGAGCTGGCGTTTCGGCTTCCGCCAGTCGCCGATGAGCGAGATGTTCTGGTTGCCGAACCGGTCGATCTGGCTCGCGCCCATCATCGAATGCCGACGCCCGGTGTTGAGGATGTCGAAGATCCGGCCGAACGGGGCCCACGCCTCGACGGTGCCGCCGGCCGCGGCCGTCTTGCCCAGTGGCGGCGGGTCGGCCATGAAGTGGCATTCGCCGTCGGACAGCACCAGTTCGGGGGAGTGGGTGAGCCGGGCCAGCCGCGCGCTGATCGCCGGCACCGTGCCGACCGCGTGGGCCAGCACCTCGCCGGAGCCGCGCCACGCGTCGGAGCACGCGGCGATGCAGACCTCGGCGCGGGTCGCGGTGGCATTCATGCGGACTCCTTTTCGGTCGCGCGGTGGAAGGCGCGCACTGCTTCGTGGTAGCTGGCCTCGTCGCCGGTCAGGAAGGTTTCGCGGAAGCGCTGCCACGATTCCTCGTCCTGCGCGGACTGCGCGTAATGCCGCTGGAACGCCTCGTCGCGGCCGTAATCCGGGTCGCACGAGGTGAAGTGCGCGCCGTTCGGGGCCTCGATCACGCCGTTCACGAACATCCGGCTGATCAGCAGCGACGTCGACCGCTCGGTGGCGGTGAGGTCCTCGGTGTCCACGATCTTCTCGACGCTCAGCAGCGTTTTGTCCGACGCCATCGCGAACAGGTCGTCGAAGTACGGGTCCGGGCCGAGGAACTGGCCGTTGCCGAGGGTGTCGCTGCGGTTCAGGTGCAGCAGCGAGACGTCCGGGCGCACCGCCGGGACCGCGATGTAGACGTCGTCGTCATAGGGCGACGCGACGGTCTTCAGCTCCGGGTTCATCAGCAGCACATCGCTTTCCAGCCCGGACCGCGTCGGCAGGAAGGACAGCCGGTTCGCGCCCGCGCGGAGCGAGGCGACGAACATGCCCTCGTCGTACTCGGTCGTCTCGACCCGGCCGCCCTCGCGCGCGGCGCGGAAATGCGGGTCGAGCGGGATCGTGTCGAGCGTGACGAACCCGTAGATCACCCGGCGCACCTTGCCCGCCGCGCACAGCAGCCCGACCTCGGGCCCGCCGAAGGTGACCAGCGTGAGGTCTTCGACGTCGCTGCGCAGCAGTTCGCGCACCATCGCCATCGGCTTGCGCCGCGACCCCCAGCCGCCGATCCCGACGGTCATCCCGGACCGGACGTACTCGGTGACGCCGTCCAGGGTCATGGACTTGCCGCCCATTCGTTCCTCCATATTCGTCTTGCTCAGCCGGGCAGTTGCACCAGTTCGACGCGGACCCGGTCCGGATCGAGCATGTAGACCGCGCGGCAGCCCGCCATCGGATGGCTGGTGACGATCGGCTCCGAGATCGCGACAACCCCACGGCCGCGCAGCCGCTCAAGCGTCGCGTCCAGGTCGGTTACGGTGATCGCGACGTGCGCGGCGCCCGCCTGACCGTGGTCCGGGTCGAGGCGCGTCGGCGACCCGTTTTCGTACTGCAGCAGTTCGACCACCGTGTCCCCGTCGTCCGCCGAAACGAAGCTCTGGCGCACGATCACGCCGGGATATCCGGTGACTTCGTCGATCCGCGGGCCGCTGCGTTCAAAGGGACCTTCGACGTTGCCGCCCAGCAGATCGCGGTAGAAGTCCGTCGACGCGGCGAGGTCGTGCACGGTGATTCCGACGTGGTGGATCATAGCCGCGCCCGGTGTTCGCGAGCGTCGCCGAAGAGGTGCGCCAGCGCGTGCGCTCGTTTGAAGTACAGCTGTGCGTCGTGCTCCCAGGTGATCGCGATTCCGCCGTGCAGCTGGACGGTTTCGGCCGCGACGGTGGTGAAAGCCTCGCTGCACCACGATTTCGCGTACGCCGCCTGCTGGACGAGATCGTCGCCGTTGCCGGCCGCGAACCCGGCCGCCCACGAGATCGAGCGGGCGGTTTCGACCTGCACCAGCATGTCCGCGACCCGGTGCTTCAACGCCTGGAACGAACCGAGCGGACGGCCGAACTGCTCGCGTTCCTTGAGATGCGCGACGGTCCGGTCCAAACAGGACTGAGCGCCGCCGACTTGCAGTGCGGTGCAAGCGATTGCGGCGATCGCGTGCAGCCGGGGGAGGGCTTCGGCGAAGTCGGCGGCAAGCAGGGTCGCCGGGGTGTCGCGGAATTCGACCTTGGCGAACCTGAGCGTCTGGTCGACCGCTGGGGTCGCCTCGGCGGTGGCGTCGGCTTGGAACAGCGCGGGGCGGCCGTCGGCCATCGCGACCACCAGCAGGTGCGCCGCCTGCGCGCCGTCCAGCACCAGCGTCGCGGTGCCGTTCAGCTTTCCGCCGGAGGCGACCACATCCGAACCGTCGGTGCGATGCCGTCCGGTACGATCCGCCCAGGCCAGCGCGACGACCTCGCCCGCCGCGATCCCGGGAAGCAGCTCCGGCGCGTCCGCGGCCAGCAATGCCTGCGCGGCAAGCACTCCGGACCCCAACAGCGGCGACGGCGTCAGGCTCGCGCCCAGCTCCTCCAGCACGACATGCGTTTCGAACAGGCTGAACCCGGCCCCGCCGTACTCCTCGGGAATGGCCAGCGCCGCGACGCCGATCTGCTCGCACAACGCGGACCACAGCTCGGTGTCGTACCCGGCCGGCGAATCGATCGCCGCCCGCAGATCGGTTTTCGCAGCCCGTCGCGTGACCAGGCCGCGGACGGCAGCGGCGAGTTCCCGCTGCTCGTCGGTCAACGCGAAGTGCATCAGCGACCCCTCATCAGGCTCTCCAGCACCCGCGCGCGGTGCACGGCCGGCGTGCCCCAGCACCCCACGAGCGCCCGGACACGCAATAGCCACAGGCTCAGGTCGCATTCGAGCGTGTACCCGATCGCGCCGTGCAGCTGCAGTCCGGTGCGCGCGGCGAGCTGGGCCGCGTCCGAGGCGGCGACCTTCGCGGCCGAGATCGCGCGGGCGCTGGGCTCGCGAGCGGCGCCCAGCAGCAGCGGACGGGCGAAGTCGAGAGCCACGCGGACGTCGGCGGCGGCGTGCTTGAGCGCTTGGTACTCGCCGATCACGCGGCCGAACTGGCGTCGTTGGCCGAGGTAGGCGACAGTGTCGGCCAGCATCCGCTCGCCGCAGCCCAGCAACTCCGCCGCGCAGGCGAGGCTGGCGAGGTCGAGCACCTCTGCGCGCCTTTCCGGCGTGAGCGGCTGAACCTCGGCACCGGTGGTCACCTCGAACAGGTGCCGAGAAGGATCGACCGACTCCAGCGGCCGACCGATTTCCGCGCGGGACAAGGAATCGCCGACCACGAAGACGTCCGTCGCGACATCCGCGTCCAGCGCGTACGGAGTGTCCGGCGGGCTCGCGAAGGTCACCACAGCGTCCCCGGAGGCTAGCCCGGACAGCAGCGCAGCGTCGGTGAGCAGTGCGGGAGCGGCGGCGATGGACTCGATCACCGGACCCGGCACGCCGTGGTACCCGAGACGCTCGAAGGCCACGATCAGGTCGACCGGGGTCCCGCCGACGCCGCCGTGTTCCTCCGGCACGCCCAGCGCGGTGACGCCCAGCTCGGCCAGCTGCTTCCACAGCAGCAGCCCGGATTCCGGCCGCTTGGCCGCCCAGGACCGGGTGACGCCGGGGACGTCGGCCGAGCCCAGCAGGGCGTCCAGCGCTTCGGCGAACGCGCGCTGTTCGGCGGACAGCCGGAACTTCATGCTTGTGCCTTCCTGCGTTCGCCGCGGGGGAGGCCGAGCAGCCGTTCCGCGACGATGTTGCGCTGGATTTCGTTGGTGCCGGCGTAGATCGGGCCGCCGAGGGCGAACAGGTAGTCCTCGCTCCAGCGTCCGCGCAGCTCCTGCTCCGGGCCGAGCAGGTCCAGCGCGGTTTCCTGGATGCCGAGGTCGAGGCCGGTCCAGAAGAGCTTGTTGACGCTGCCCGCCGCGCCGACGTCGCCGCCGTGCTGCACGTGGTCGACGGTGTCCCAGGTGTAGAGCCGGTAAGCCTCGGCCTTGATCCACGCGTCGGCCACGCGGTCGCGCAGGTGCGGGGCTTGGGCGCCGCGTTCGGCCCAGAGGTCCAGCAGCCGGTCCGCCGCGGCGAGGAACCGGCCCGGCGAACGCAGCGACAGGCCGCGTTCGTTGCCCGCCGTGCTCATCGCGACCCGCCAGCCGTCGCCTACCCCGCCGAGCACGTCCTGGTCCGGCACGAAGACGTCGTCGAAGAAGATCTCGGCGAACCCGCAGTCGCCGTCGAGCTGGGCGATCGGCCGGACGGTGACGCCGGCGGAGTCGAGCGGGAACAGGAAGTAGGTGAGGCCGCGGTGCCGTTCGGCTTCGGGATCGGAGCGGAACAGGCCGAAACCCCAGTCCGCGAACGGGGCGCGGGAACTCCAGATCTTCTGTCCGTTGAGGACCCAGCCGCCGCGTTCGTCGTCGCGCACGGCGGTGCTGCGGATCCCGGCGAGGTCGCTGCCCGCCTCGGGCTCGGACCAGGCCTGCGCCCAGATCCGGGTGCCGTTCGCGGTCAACGGCAGGTGGCGCTGGCGCTGGTCGTCGGTGCCGTGCTCGAAGATGATCGGGGCCAGCAGCGAGATGCCGTTCTGCGCGATCCGGGTCGGCGCGCCGCTGAGGTAGTACTCCTCCTCGAACAGCACCCACTCGGTCAGCGTCGCGTCGCGGCCGCCGTACTCGGCGGGCCAGGTGACCACCGACCAGCGGCCCTCGGCGAGCTTCGCCTCCCACTCGCGGTGCGCGCGGGCCCCGTCCTCGGTGTCCATCGACGGCAGCGGACCGGGGCTGTTCTCCTTCAGCCAGGCCCGGGCCTCCGCGCGGAACTCCTCTTCCGCGGCGGTGAATTCCGGGCTCATGACTCTCCCGCGGCTTTCTTGTTGGCCTTCGCCATCGAACGCGCGTCGAGGCCGGCGAGCGAATCGGTGTCCAGCTCGGCGTTGTGCGCGTGCGCGGCGTGGTGCAGGCCGAACACCGAGTCCATCCCGGACCGCATGCCCATCAGGTCTTCGGCTTGGTTGACGGCCTTCTTCGTGAGCGCGAGGCCCAGCTGCGGCATCTGCGCGATCCGCTCGGCGATGGCGAACGTCGCCTCTTCAAGTTCCGCGCGCGGTACGACGTGGTTGACCATGCCGAGCGCCTGCGCGCGGTCCGCGCCGAACCGGTCCCCGGTGTAGAGGAACTCCTTCGCCGCGCGCGGGTTCATCACCCACGGATGCGCGAAGTACTCGACGCCCGGGATGCCCATCCGCACCACCGGGTCGGAGAAGAACGCGTCGTCGGAGGCCACGATGAAGTCGCACGACCAAGCAAGCATCAGGCCGCCCGCGATGCACGCGCCCTGCACCATCGCGATCACCGGCTTCGGGATCTCCCGCCAGCGGCGGCACATGCCGAGGTAGACCTCCGACTCGCGGGCGAACCGCGAATCGACGCCCGCCCGGTCGGTGTGGTCCCACCAGATGACCGCTTTGCGCTCGAAGCTCTGGTCGACGTCGCGGCCGGGGGTGCCGATGTCGTGCCCGGCGCAGAAGTGCTTGCCGTTGCCCGCCAGCACGATCGCCTTGACGTCCGGGTCGTCCACCGCCTTGGTGAAGGCGGCGTCCAGCGCGTAGGTCATCTTCGAGTTCTGGGCGTTGCGGTACTGCGGCCGGTTCAGCGTGACGACCGCGACCGGACCGCGCACCTCGTACGTCACGACCTGTTCGTCAGTGCTTTCTTCGGTTCCGCTCAACGCGCATCACTCCTTCTCGGTTCGGCGGCGATGCTACCAAACAAGTGCTTGGTTTGGTAGCGTGGCGGGACCGGGCACCGGCGAACCAGGAGGACGGGTGGATCTTCGCTACACCCCCGAGGACGAGCAGTTCCGCGCGGACGTGCGCGAGTGGCTCGCCGACCACCTCGCGGGCGAGTTCGCCGCGCTGAAGGGCCTCGGCGGCTCCGGTCGCGAGCACGAGGCGCCGGAGGAGCGGCAGGCGTGGAACCAGCACCTGGCCGCGCACGGGTGGACGTGCCTCGGCTGGCCGGTCGAGCACGGCGGCCGCGGGCTGAGCCTGCTGCAGCAGGTGATCTTCCACGAGGAGTACGCCCGGTCCAACGCGCCGGCGCGGGTCAACCACCTCGGCGAGGAGCTGCTCGGGCCGACGTTGATCGCGCACGGCACGGACGAGCAGCGGCGGCGGTTCCTGCCGGGGATCGTCGGGGTGACCGAGCTGTGGTGCCAGGGGTATTCCGAGCCCGGCGCGGGCTCCGACCTGGCCGGGGTGCGGACGCGCGCCCGGCTGGAGGGCGGCGAGTGGGTGATCGACGGGCAGAAGATCTGGACGTCGCTCGCTCAGCACGCGCAGTGGTGTTTCGCGGTGGTGCGGACCGAGGCTGGGTCTCGGCGGCATGCCGGGCTGTCGTATCTGCTGGTGCCGATGGATCAGGCCGGGGTCGAGGTGCGGCCGATCCGGCAGCTGACCGGGACCAGCGAGTTCAACGAGGTCTTCTTCGACGGGGCTCGGACCGCGGAGTCGCTGGTGGTCGGCGCGCCTGGCGACGGGTGGCGGGTCGCGATGGCGACGCTCGGGTTCGAGCGCGGGGTTTCGACGATCGGGCAGCAGGTCGGGTTCGCCCGAGAGCTGTCGGGAATTGTCGCTACCGCCAAGGAGAATGGGCGCTATGACGATCCGGTGGTGCGGGATCGGCTGGCGCGGGCTTCGGTGGGGCTCGAGGTGCTGCGGGTGCACGCGTTGCGGACGTTGAGTGCTTACGAGGCCGGGTCGCAAGGGCCGGAGGCTTCGGTGTCGAAGCTGTTGTGGGCCCGGTGGCACCGGGAGCTGGGGGAGCTGGCGATGGACGTGCGCGGCGGGTCCGCGCTGACCGCGTCCGGGTCTTACGATCTCGACGCGCAGCAGACGCTTTTTCTGTTCAGCCGGGCCGACACGATTTACGGCGGGTCGGACGAGATTCAGCGGAATATCATTGCCGAGCGGGTGCTTGGCTTGCCTAAGGAGCCGCGACTGTGAGCGTTAAACCGGAACAGCCCGCGCCTGATTACGTGCCCGGGCACGGGTTGCTCGCCGAGCGCGTGGTCGTGGTGACCGCGGCGGCGGGCGCGGGGATCGGGGCGGCGGTCGCCCGGCGGTGCCTGGAGGAAGGCGCGCGGGCGGTCGTCATCGGGGACACCCACGAGCGGCGGCTTGGCGAAGCGGCTTCCAAGCTGGGTGCGGAGTTCGGCGCGGAGCGGGTCGTGTCGGTGGTGTGCGACGTGACCAAGGAGGAGCAGGTCGCCGCTCTGCTGGACGCTGCCGAGCCGTTCGGCGGGGTCGAGGTCATGGTGAACAACGCCGGTCTCGGGGGCACGGCTTCGATCACGGAGATGACTGACGAGCAGTGGTCTTTGGTGCTCGACGTGACCTTGACGGGGACTTTCCGGTGTATTCGGGCGGCTTCCCGGCGGATGATCGCGCGCGGCACTCGCGGGGTGATCGTCAACAACGCTTCGGTGATCGGCTGGCGGGCGCAGGAAGGTCAGGCGCATTACGCGGCGGCCAAGGCCGGGGTAATGGCGTTGACGCGGTCCGCGGCGATGGATCTGGCTGCTTCGGGGATTCGGGTCAACGCGGTGTCGCCTAGTTTGGCGATGCATCCGTTCCTGGAGAAGGTCACGACCCCTGAGCTGCTGACCGAGCTGAAGGGGCGCGAGGCGTTCGGCCGGGCCGCGGAGCCTTGGGAAGTCGCGAATGTGATGGTGTTTCTCGCTAGTGCTTATTCGTCTTATCTCACCGGTGAAGTCGTCTCGGTGAGCAGTCAGCATCCCTGATCCGGCTGGAGGATTTCGTGCCTGAGGCATATGTGGTCGACGCGGTTCGCACTCCGGTGGGGAGGCGTGGCGGGTCGCTCGCCGGAATGCATTCGGCTGATCTGGGGGCGCATGCGATCAATGCGCTTGTTCAGCGGACCGGTATTGATCCTGGTGCGGTGGACGATGTCGTGTTCGGGTGTTGCGACACGATCGGGTCGCAGGCGGGGGATGTCGCGCGGACTGCTTGGCTGGTGGCTGGGCTGCCGGATCACGTGCCCGGGGTGACTATCGACCGGCAGTGCGGGTCCAGTCAGCAGGCGGTGCATTTCGCGGCGCAGGGCGTGATGTCCGGTACGGCGGATTTGATTGTCGCCGGGGGCGTGCAGAATATGTCCGCGATTCCGATTTCTTCGGCGATGGTGGTGGGGCAGCAGTTCGGGTTCAGCACGCCGTTCGCGGAGTCGCCGGGGTGGCAGGCTCGGTATGGGGACCAGGAGGTGTCGCAGTTCCGGGCGGCTCGGATGATCGCGGAGAAGTGGGGGCTTTCTCGGTCCTCTCTGGAGGAATTTGCGTTCGAGAGTCATCGGCGGGCGTTGGCGGCGATTGATGCTGGGCGGTTTTCCCGGGAGATTTCGCCGGTGGGTTCGTTTTCGGTGGATGAAGGGCCTCGGCGGGATACTTCTCTGGAGAAGATGGCTGGGTTGAAGCCGTTGGAGGAGGGGAGTCCGCTTACTGCTGCGGTGGCTTCGCAGATCAGTGACGGGGCTGGGGCTTTGTTGATGGCTTCGGAGCGGGCGGTGGCGGAGTATGGGTTGACGCCTCGGGCTCGGGTGCATCATCTCAGTGTGTATGGGGCGGATCCGGTGTGGATGTTGACCGCGCCTATTCCGGCTACTCAGCGGGCGTTGGAGAAGGCTGGGATGTCGGTGGGGGATATCGATTTGTTCGAGTGCAATGAGGCGTTCGCGCCGGTGGTTTTGGCTTGGATGCGGGAGATTGGGGTGCCTTGGGAGAAGGTGAATGTTAACGGCGGGGGGATTGCGTTGGGGCATCCGATTGGGGCTACTGGGGTGCGGTTGATGACTACTTTGCTGCATGAGCTGGAGCGGAGTGGGGGGCGGTTTGGGTTGCAGGTGATGTGTGAGGGTGGGGGGCAGGCCAACGTGACTGTTCTGGAGCGGTTGTAGGGCTCGTCGCCTGGCGGCGACATTGCGGCCGGGTGTTGCGGTGGGGCACCCCGAAGCCCGAGTGTGCTGACAGTTCGGGGGTGCTTGTCAAGGCGGGAAAGATGCCTTGACAAGCACCCCCGAACTGCAGGGCGGCTTCGTATCGGGGTGCGGGGGTGGGGCTGGGTGCCTCGCTGGGGTGGGTGCGCGGGTGCGGTTTGGGGCTGTGAGGGGAACCCTGAGGGAATCAGCGTCTGTGAAGGTTCCCCTCACGGACCTTCGGGGTTAGGTGAGCAGGGCGCTGGTGGCTTTTAGGCGGTCTTGTGCGCTGTTGACGATTCTGGTTACTAGTTCCGCGCAGGTTGGCAGGTCTTCGATTACTCCTACTACCTGGCCTGCGGCCAGCATTCCTGCTTGGGTGTCGCCTTCTACCAGGCCTGCTTTGAGGAGCATGGGGGTGTTCGCGGCCAGCATTGTTTGGGTCCAGGAGCGGTCGCTGGCGCGTTTCATGCGCAGGCCGTCGTTGATCAGGGCGGGCCAGGATTGGCCGCTCAGGCGTTTGAAGTCCTTGGTGCGGCGCAGGGTTCGGGCCAAGCGTTGGACGACGCCTTCTTTGGTCAGGCCCTCGATGAAAGGCGTGCGCAGCAGGCGGTGTGGCATGCCGTCTGCCTTGGTGGTGACTACTGTGCCGTCCAGACCGAAGCCTAGGTAGGTGCGTTTGATTTCGTCTGGCACTGCGCTGTCGCTGGTGAGCAGGAAGCGTGTGCCCATACCGATTCCGGCGGCACCGTAGGACAGTGCGGCGGCCAGGCCCCGGCCGTCGAAGAAGCCTCCGGCGGCTACTACTGGGATGTCGACCGCGTCCAGCACCGACGGGAGCAGCAGGGTCGTGGCGGTCGGGCCGGTGTGGCCGCCGCCTTCGCCGCCTTGCATCATCACCATGTCCGCGCCCCAGGAGGCGACTTTTTCGGCGTGTCGGGCGGCGCCGACGGTTGGCATTACTACTAAGCCGTGGTCTTTAAGGCGGGCGATGAGGTCTTTCTTTGGGGCCAAGGCAAAGGACGCCACCTTGACACCGTGCTGGATGAGCAGGTCGGCGCGTTCGGGGGCGTCGGCGGCGTCTGCGCGGAGGTTTACGCCGAAGGGTTTGTCCGTGCGCTGCTTGACTTCCTTGATGGCGTGGTCCAGCTCGTCGTAGGTCATCGTGGCCGAGGCCAGGATGCCTAGGGCGCCGGCGTTGGCCGTCGCGGAGACCAGGCGCGGGCCGGCTACCCAGCCCATGCCGGTCTGCACGATCGGGTGGGTGACGCCGGTCAGTTCGGTGAGCGGAGTGCGGAGAGGCACGGGGGTCTCCCGGAGGGGTCAGTCGTTCATCGGGCGGCCGGTGGCGACGAAGGCGTCGCGGTGTTCGTCGGCGGCTCCGATGAGGTTGAGTTCGAAGGTGTAGCCCTGTTCGTAACGGTAGCTGCGGTTGACGTCGATCGGGTCGATGCCGTTCAGCGCGGCTTTCGCGGCCCGGATGACGCGCGGGTCCTTCGCGGCCACCTCGGCGGCCAGGGCGAGTGCGGCGTCGTGCAGGTCGGCGGCGGGGACGGTTTCCAGGACCGAACCGTGCTGGACCAGGTCGTTCGCCGAGATGGTGCGGCTGGTGAAGTAGAGGGTGCGCATCAGGTGCTGGGGGACCAGGCGCGCGAGGTGGGTCGCCGCGCCCAGTGCGCCGCGGTCCACCTCGGGGACGCCGAAGTACGCGTCGTCGGCGGCGATGATCGTGTCGCAGTTGCCGACCAGGCCGACGCCGCCGCCGAGGCAGAAGCCGTTCACCGCGGCGATCACCGGCACGGCGCATTCGTAGATCGCCTTGAAAGCCAGGTAACAGCCGCGGTTCGCGCCGACGAGGGCGTCGAAACCGGTGGTGCGCTGCATTTCCTTGATGTCGACGCCGGCGTTGAAGCCCCGGCCCTCGGCGCGGAGCAGGACGACGTGCACCGCCGGGTCTTCGCCCGCGTCGCGCACGGTTTCGGCGAGGTGGAACCATCCGGCGACCGGCAGGGCGTTCACCGGCGGGTAGTCCATGGTGACCACGAAGGTGCCGTTGTCGTGGAGCTGCGTGGAAATCGTCACGTGCGTTCCTAACCTAGCGATTGCTTGGTAGCCTAACACTTGCTTGGTTTACGGGGAACCGCCTCGCCGGACTGGTTGACGAACGGAGAAGATGTGAGCGGGATCTTGGAGGGCCGGGTCGCGATCGTGACCGGCGCCGGCCGCGGACTCGGCCGCGAGCACGCGCTGGAACTCGCCCGCCAGGGGGCGCGGGTCGTGGTCAACGACCTCGGCACGTCGGGCGCGGGCGAAGGGGCGTCGGACGGTCCGGCGGGCGAGGTGGTCGAAGCGATCCGTGCGCTGGGCGGCAAAGCGGTGGCCAACGGGGCCGACGTCGCGGACTTCGCGGCGACGGAAGCGTTGGTGCGGCAGGCGGTCGAGGAGTTCGGCGGGCTGGACATCGTCGTGAACAACGCCGGATTCGTGCGCGACCGGATGATCGTGACCACCAGTGAGCAGGAGTGGGACGCGGTCGTCGCGGTGCATCTCAAGGGGCATTTCGCGTTGATGCACCACGCCGGCGGCTACTGGCGTGCGGAGTCGAAAGCCGGGCGTACGCGGGCGGCGCGGATCGTCAACACCACGTCCGGTGCCGGTCTGCAGGGCAGCGTCGGTCAGGGCAGCTACAGTGCGGCCAAGGCCGGGATCGCGGCGTTGACGCTGGTCGGAGCCTCGGAACTGGGTCGCTACGGCGTCACGGTGAACGCGCTGGCCCCGGCCGCGCGCACCCGGATGACCGAGGGACCGTTCGCGGACAAGATGGCCGCGCCGGAGGGCGGGTTCGACGTGATGCACCCGGGCAACGTGTCGCCGGTCGTCGCGTGGCTCGCCAGCGAGGACGCCGCGGACGTCACCGGCCGCGTGATCGAGGTCGAGGGCGGCCGGATCTGCGTGGAAAACGGCTGGAGCCACGGCCCGTCCCGCGAGCTGGACCGGCGCTGGACCGCCGCCGAAGTCGGCCCGGCCGTGCGCTCGCTGCTGAGCGAAGCGCCCACCCCCGAACCGGTTTACGGGGCACAGTGAGCAGCCCCGCGGACTGGAAGGGCCGCGTGCTCGGCGAGCGCACGGTCGCCTACACCGACCGGGATCCGATCCTCTACGCGCTCGCCATCGGCGCCCGGCCGGACGAACTCGACTTGGTGTTCGAGGACCGGCTTCGGGTGCTGCCGCCGTTCGCGCTGACGCTCGCCCAATGGGCCCCCGACGTCCTCGGCTCGGCCGGGGCGTTCGAGGTCGGCAACGCGGTGCACGGTTCGCAACGGCTCGAAGTCCTGAAGCCGCTGCCGCCCTCGGGGGAGATTTCCATGCGGGCCCGGGTGCCAGAAGTGTGGGACAAGGGCAGCGCGGCGGTGTATGACGTGGCCGTCGAATCGGACTACTTTGTCGCTACGTGGTCGTTGTTCTGTCCCGGTATCGGCGGCTTCGGCGGCGAACGAGGTCCTGGCCGTCCGGCTGCTTTGGACAGTCCGGAGTGGACTGTTCCACTGTCTACTGCGGACAACCAAGCCCTGCTCTACCGGTTGCTCGGGGACCGGCACCACATTCACGTCGACCCAGCGGCCGCGGCTGGAATCGGCCAGCCCCGGCCGATTCTGCACGGTTTGGCCACTCTCGGTGCTGGCGCGTTGGTCGCCGCACGCCAGCTCGGCGCGCACCCGGCGGACCTGACGTCGTTGGAAGGCCGCTTCGCCGCGCCGGTGTTCCCCGGCGAGGAATTGCAGGTCGAAGGCTGGTCGGACGGCGCGCTGCGGATCACGTCGGGACGCGGCCCGGTCGTCGACGGCGGACGAGTCCACTTCGGATAGAGGAATGCGCATGAAGGTCCTGGTCATCGGCGGCACCGGCATGATCGGCGCGAACACCGCCGTGCACCTGAGCCGCTCCGGGCACGCCGTGACGGTCGCCGGACGACACGAACCCGACGCCGATTCACTGGTGGCTGGCCTGCCGGTACTGCTCGGCGACTACGCCCACGGCGGTTTCGACGAGGCCGCGCTGGCCCCGTTCGACGCGATCGTTTTCGCGGCCGGGCAAGATATCCGGCATGTCTCCGGCTGGGGCGACGAGGAGTTCTGGCGGACGTATCAGATCGACGGCGTCACCGCGATCGCGGCGCGTGCGAAACGCGCCGGGGTCGGCCGTTTCGTGCAGATCGGCAGCTATTACCACCAGGTCCGGCCGGATCTCGCCGAAACGAACCCGTACGTGAACGCCCGTCGCCTGGCTGACGAAGGCGCGCGTGCGCTCGCCGGGGACGGGTTCGCGGTGTGCACGCTGAACCCGCCGTCGATCGTCGGGATGGCCCCCGGCCGGTCGACCCGGCAGTTCGCGAAAATGCTGGCCTGGGCGGACGGGGACCTGGTCTGCAAGGTGCCGGACTTCGCCCCGGCGGGCGGCACGAACTACCTGTCCGTGCGGAGCCTGGCGGAGGCCGTCGAAGGCGCCCTGCTGCGCGGGGAATCCGGCGCGGCGTACCTGGTCGGCGACGAAAACCTCAGCTTCCGGGACTACTTTCAGCTGGTTTTCGACGTCTCCGGCTCCGGTCGGACCCTGGAGGAACGCGACGAGGAACACCCGTTCCTGCCCGACCGGGTGCTTGTTCCGGGCCGGGGCGCGACGATCTCGTACGAACCGGACGCCCGCGAGACGGCGCTGCTGGGCTACCGCCGCCGGGACATCCGGCCGATGCTGGAGGAGATGACGGCGGCGGTGCGGTGAGCCGGGTCGTGAGTGGCAATCGCGGTTCTAACCGGGATTGCCGCTCACGAGGTCTCGGTGTCGTCGAGAGCAACGATCTCGCTGGCCGCAAACGTTTTCCGTGGGTCGCGGTCGGCGAAGTACGGCGTGATCGTCCGTTCCAGTTCGGCTGGGTCGAACGCGCCTTGGCCGGAGACGAACCGATGCTCGACGGTCGGCGGAGCGAGCAGCGCGACCATGTCGCCGTACACCACGAACACCTGCCCGTTCACCGCCTCCGCCGCCGGTGAGGCGAGGTATGCGACGAAGGCCGCGACCCGTTCCGGGGCGAGGATGTCCAGGTCGCCTGCGGTGCGTCCGGTGGTGAAGATTCCGTCCGTCATCGCGGTGCGGGCGCGGGGGCAGATCGCGTTCGCGCGGACGCCATAGCGGCTCAAACCCCGTGCGCAGGAGAGGGTCAACGCGGCGATCCCGGCCTTGGCCGCGGCGTAGTTCGGCTGGCCCGCTCCGCCGAGGAGGAATGCCTCCGAGGACGTGTTGATCAGACGTCCATAGGTGGGCTGGCCAGTGCTTTTGCTGATCTGCCGCCAATGCCGGGCCGCCGCGCGGGACAGGGCTGCGTGACCCTTCAGGTGGACTCGGATGACGTCGTCCCAGGACTTTTCGTCGAGGTTGAAGAGCATCGCGTCGCGGGTGATGCCGGCGTTGTTGACGACGACGTCCAGCGTTCCGAAATGCTCGGTCGCGGCGGTGACGAGGTCTTCGGCGTACTGCCAGTCGCCGATGTCGCCCGGTACGGCCAGTGCCCGGCCGCCCTGCGCCTCGATTTCGGCGGCCACCTTGTCCCCGGCCTCGCTGACGTCGTTGACGACGACGTTCGCCCCCGCCGCGGCGAGCGCCAGCGCTTCGGCCCGGCCGAGCCCGGCTCCGGCGCCGGTGACGATCGCGGTGCGGCCGGACAGGGCGGTGCTGGGGTGGGACACGGGGCCTCCAATGCCGGGACGGGGATGCGGCCATGGTGCCGGGGGCGGGCCCGTGGCGGGCGGTCGCTCCCGGTGAGTGGCATCGGCGGCTCGGGGTTAGGGAGGGGTGCCGCACGCTGGCCGGGTGGCCGGGGCACGCGAGGCAGGCGCCGGGTGACTGGGCGATTCGGGCGGTCGGCCACGCGAGGCAGGTGGCTGGGCGATGCGAGACAGGTGCCGGGCGGCTGGGCCGCACGAAGCAAGTGGCTGGGTGGTGTGCGGGGCAGGCGCCGGATGGCCGGGCTGCACGAGACAGGTGCCGGATGGTTGGGCGATGGCTGGGCAGGTGCCGGACGGCTGGACCGCACGAGCCGGGTGCCGGGCCGCGCGGGGCGGATGCCGGGCGACCCGGCCGCGCAGGGCAGGCATCGGGCGACCCGGCAACGCGAGGCAGTCACCGGGCGACCCGGCAATGCGAGGCAGGCACCGGGCGCCCGGGCCGCACGGGGCAAGCCCGCCCGCCCCGAACCCCGCCCACCCGAAACGCCCCCCCAGGCCACTCCCGCTCACCAGTACGCGCGCTTGTCCCGCCCACGGCCCCGGAGCTAACCTCCAACCAAACGCTTGCTCGATTACCCGCGAGGCCGGCACGGCCCGCGAGAAGGAGATCCGGGCTTGAAAGACACCACGCCAGTCCTCGTCGACGCGGTTCGCACGCCGTTCGGCAAGCGCGACGGCTGGGTTTCCGCGCTGCACGCCGTCGAGTTGCTCAGCCGGGTCCAGCGCGGCGTCCTCGACCGCACCGGTGTCGAGCCGGACGCGGTCGACCAGGTGATCGGCGGGTGCGTCACGCCGCTGGGCGAGCAGTACGGCCATGTCGTCCGCACCGCTTGGCTCTACGGCGGTCTCCCTCCCGCGACCGGAGCCACCACGATCGACGCCCAGTGCAGCACCTCGATGCAGGCGTCCTTCCTGCTCACCGGCCAGATCGCGAACGGAACAGCCGATGCGGGCGTCGCGTGCGGAGTCGAGTTGATGTCCCGCGTGCCGCTCACCCCGAAGCAGGGGACCGGCGCGGGCACGCCGAGGCCGGCCGACTGGGCGCTGGAAACTCCCGACCAGTACACCGCCGCGGATCGCATCGCGCGGAAGCGCGGGCTGACCCGGGCGGATCTCGACGCGTTCGGCCTCCGTTCCCAGCATTACGCCCGAAAGGCTTGGGACGCGGGGCTTTTCGACCGTCAGGTGCTCCCGCTGGAGCTGCCGGACGGGGAGCCGGTCACCCGCGATCAGGGGCTCCGTGAGACCTCGACGGAAGCGCTCGCCGGTCTCCGGCCGACCGTCCCGGACGGCCTGCACACGGCGGGTACCTCGTCGCAGGTCTCCGACGGCGCGAGTGCCGCGTTGTTCCTGTCCCGGAGCCGCGCCGACGAACTGGGCCTCCGGCCGCGGGCGCGGCTGCTCGGGCAGTGCGTTATCGGCGGCGACCTGGAGTACCTCCTCGACGGGCCGGTCGACGCGGCGCGGAAGCTCCTCGACCGCACCGGCCTGACGATCGGCGACATCGATCTTTTCGAGGTCAACGAGGCATTCGCCGCCGTCCCGCTGTCCTTCGCGCGGGCGCACGACGTCCCGGAGGACAAGCTCAACGTGCTCGGCGGCGCGATCGCACTCGGCCATCCGGCGGGCGCGACCGGCATCCGTCTCCTCGCGACGGCCGTTGAGGAACTCGAACGCCGCGACGCCAGTCTCGCGATGATCGCGATCTGCGCCGCGGCCGCCACCAGCTGCGTGCTCGTCGAACGGATCTGACCCCCATGCCCATCGCCCTGTCCGAGGAACACCGCGACCTGGCTGAATCCGCCGCCGGGTGGGCCTCTCGCTACGCGCCGGGTGCCGAGCCGACGGAGTTCTGGAAAGCTCTGACTACGCAAGGCTGGCATTCGCTGCACTTGCCGGAATCCGCTGGTGGGCAAGGTGCTGGGCTGCTCGAACTCGCCGTGGTGGCCGAGCAGTTCGGCCGATATCTCGTGCCTGGTCCGTTCCTGCCGACGGTCACCGCCAGCGCCGTTCTCGCCGTCGCCGGACCCTCGGAAGGGTTGACCGCGTTCGCTGCCGGTGCCACCGGAGCGGTGGTGCTCGACGGTCTGCGCGCGGCCAAAACTGCTGACGGCTGGCGGATCGACGGCACCAGCGCTCCGGCGCTCGGCCTCGCGGAGGCGGAGATCGCGGTGGTCCGTGCTCAAGAGGTCTGGTTCGTGCTGCGCCCGGAGCCCGGTCAGCTGGTCGCCGTCGAAGCGGTTGATCTCACCAGGTCGGTGGCCCGGCTCAGGCTGGAGAACTTCCTGGTGCCCCGGGAAAATGTCGTCAAGGTCAGTTCCGAGAGCGCGGAGCTGGCGCTTGCGGTTCCGGCGGCGGCCGAGGCGGCGGGACTGTGCGGCTGGGCCTTGGACTGCGCCGTCGACCACGTCCGCACCCGCGTCCAGTTCGGCCGTCCGATCGGTTCCTTCCAAGCCGTCCAGCATCGGGCGGCGGGGATTCTCCTGCACCGCGAGCGCGCTACGGCCGCCGCCTGGGACGCGGCCCGCGCCGAGCGGCATTCCCGGGCGCAGCAAGCGCTTGCTGCCGCGCAGGCCCGGCACGCCGCGCTCCCGGCGGCCGTGGACGCGTCCGTCAGCTGCGTCCGCCTCCTTGGCGCGATCGGCTTCACCTGGGAACACGACGCGCATCGCTACTGGCGGCGCGCCGTCGCGCTGTCCGGGTCCCTCGGCCGTTTCACTGCCCGAGCCCTCGGCGAACGCGACGTGCCCCGCGACCTGACCCTCGCCAGCCCGGACGACTGTCCCGAACTGCGCCGTCAGGTCGCTTCCGTGCTCGACCAGGCGGACGAGCGCTTGCTCGCCGACGCCGGTCTGGCCGCCCCGCACTACCCAAAGCCGTACGGGCTTGACGCCGGACCGCTCGAACAAGCCGTCATCGCCGAGGAGTTCGACCGGCGCGGAATTCCCCAGCCAACGACAGTGATCGGCGAATGGGTCCTGCCGACCCTGCTCACGCACGGCTCCCCGGACCAGCGCGAGCGGTTCGTGCTGCCGACCCTGCGCGGCGATCTCCGCTGGTGCCAGCTGTTCAGCGAACCGGGCGCGGGCTCGGACCTCGCCTCGCTCCGCGCCCGCGCGACCAAAGTGGACGGTGGCTGGCGGATCTCCGGGCAGAAGGTTTGGACGTCGCTGGCCCACGAGGCGCACTGGGGCGTCTGCCTCGCCCGGACCGACCCGGACGCGCCGCGCCACCGGGGAATCTCGTACTTCCTCGTCGACCTGGCCGCCGACGGCGTCACCGTCCGGCCGATCCGGCAGGCCACCGGACGCGCGGAGTTCAACGAGGTCTTCCTGGACGACGTGTTCGTCCCGGATCGCGATCTGGTCGGCGAGCCGGACAGCGGCTGGCGGCTCGCGACGACCACGCTGGCCAACGAGCGGCACAACATGGGCTCGACCCTCGCGCACGGTTCGTCGGACCGGATCCGCCAGCTGCTCCGCGACGATCCGGCGCTGGCCGGCGACCCGGAGGCGCTGGCCGCGCTCGGCCGGTGCGTCTCGCGGGAACTCACGCTCGCCACCCTGGGCCTTCGCACCGCGCTGGCCCGGCTCGCCGGGCTGGACCTCGGGGCCGAGGTCAGCGTGCAGAAGGTGCTCAGCGCGCTCGCTCAGCAGGAGGGTTCGCGCGAGCTGATCGCCCTGCTCGGCCCCGGCTCGGCGAGCGCGGAGGACGGGCACGTCCTCGACCATCTCGGCCTGCCCGCGGTGCTGTTCGGCGGCGGCACCGTGGAAATCCAGCTCAACGTCATCGCCCAGCGGGTCCTCGGCCTGCCCCGCTGACCCCCCGACCACGAGGAGAGACATGCATCCGGAGCTGTCGGAGCGCTCGCGAACGCTCCGCGCCGAACTGCGCGCGTACTTCGCCCGCGTCATCGACGAGGACGACCGCCGAGCGCTGGTCGAGCAGACCGAGGGCGGCCCGGTGTTCGACCGGATCCTGCGCCGGATGGGCGCGGACGGCTGGCTCGGCCTCGGCTGGCCGGAGGAGTACGGCGGCCGCGGCGAGGACCCGGAAGCGCTTTTCGTGTTCTACGACGAGGTATTGCGCGCCGGTGCCCCGCTGTCGCTGGTCACCCTGAACACCGTCGCGCCGGCGTTGATGCACCACGGCACCGAGGAGCAGAAGAAGTTCTTCCTGCCGCCGATCCTGCGCGGCGAGCTGATGTTCGCCATCGGCTACACCGAACCCGGCGCGGGCACCGACCTGGCGTCGCTGCAGACGCGGGCGAAGATCGACGGCGACTCGCTCGTCATCAACGGCAACAAGATCTTCACCAGCGCCGGGATCTTCGCCGACTGGATCTGGCTGGCCGTGCGGACCGATCCGGACGCACCGCCGCACCGCGGCATTTCGGTCGTGCTCGTGCCGACCGACACCCCGGGCTTCTCCGCCACCGAAATCCATACCGTGGGCGGGATCAGCACCTCCGCGACGTACTATGCGGACGTCCGCATTCCACTGTCCAATGTGGTCGGCGAGCTGAACAACGGCTGGCGGCTCATCACCAGCCAGCTCAACCACGAACGCGTCGCCCTCGCCGCGCGCGGCGGCATCGCGAACCAGATGTACGACGCGGTCCTGAAGTGGGCTCGGGAGGAACCCTTCGGACCGGGAACGGTGTACGACCTGCCGTGGGTCCGGCACACCCTGGCCGAGGTGTACGCGCTGCTGAGCGCCACCGACCTGATCAACCTGCGCCTGGTCGCCGACGTCGCCGCGGGCACGCTCGGCGGCGGGGATTCCGCCGCGGCCAAGGTATTCGGCACCGAAGCGGTGGTCACCGCGTACAGCAGGCTCCAGGAAGTGCTCGGTGCGCGCGGCCTGCTGCGGCCTGATTCGCCCGGCGCGGCGGTGAACGGACGCGTCGAGACGCTCGCCCGGCGCGCGCAGAACAACACCTTCGGCGGCGGCACCAACGAGGTGCTGCGCGAGATCGTCGCCGCGAAGACTCTCGGCATGACGCTGTCCGCCCGCCGTCGTCCGGAAAAGGCCAGGAGCTGACATGGATTTCGACCTCAACGACGATCTGGACGCGGTCCGCGAGCTGGCCGCCAAGATCTTCGCCGACCGCGCGACTGTCAACCGGGTGGTGGCCGTCGAGAAGCAAGGCGGCTTCGACGCCGACCTCTGGCGCGTGCTCGCCGAAGCGGATCTCCTCGGCATCTGCCTGTCCGAAAAGGACGGTGGAGCCGGGGTGGGCGTGACCGGGATGGCGGTGCTGCTGGAAGAACTGGGCCGACAGGTCGCGCCGGTTCCATTGTGGAACGTCCTGGCGGGCGGCGTGCTTCCGGTCGCGCAGTTCGGCAGCGAAGACCAGCGGAACCGGATCCTGCCGCGCGTGCTGGACGGTTCGACGCTGCTGGTCGGCGCGTTCGACGACACGGTTTCGGTCACCGCAACTCGGCGCGGTGACGATCTCGAACTCACCGGTGAAGTGGTTTCGGTCCCCGCCGGGGCGCAGGCTGATCTGGTTTTGGTGCCGGTGAAGGAAGCCGATCAGGTCCACTTAGTACTCGTCCCGACCGTTCACCTCAGCGTGACTCCGGTCCAGGTCACCAGCCGTGAAAGCCACGCGTCGATCGTCTTCACCGGCGCGGTGGTCACTCCGCAGGACATCCTGGCTTCCGGCGCGGACGCTCTGCAGTGGACACTCCGGCGGCTCCGGGTCGCGCTGGCGGCGGTCAGTGTCGGCGTGTGCGCTCAGGCGTTGTCGACCACCGCGAAGTACACCTCCGAACGAGTCCAATTCGGACGTCCACTGTCGACAAATCAAGCTGTCGCTCTGCGGGCCGCCGACGCGTATCTGGACACCGAGGCGATCCGCGTCTGCACGCAACGCGCCGCCTGGCTGATGGACGAGGGCCGCGAGGACGAAGCGGAGATCGCCGCGGTGGTCGCCAAATGGTGGGCGTCGCGGGGCGGCCTGCGGGTGGTGCACGCGACCCAGCACCTGCACGGCGGCATCGGCGCGGACGTCGACTATCCGATCCACCGCTACTTCCTCTGGGGCCGCCAGCTCGCCTTCACCCTCGGCACCGCCGACGCGCTCGCCGCCGAACTCGGGGACCGGTTGCCGTCCGCGCCCCCGATCGGCGCACCGGCCTAGGAGACCACCGTGCCCATCGATGTCGACAAGGCGCTCAACGCCCCGCCGCGCACCCAGCGGCTCGCCTGGACCACGCGGGACGTGCTGCTGTACCACCTTTCCCTCGGTTCCGGCACCGAACTCCGGTACGGCTACGAACGGGACCTCGAAGTCCTGCCGACCTTTGCTCTCGTTGCCGGACAAGGCATTTCCGCCGGAGACCGCCCGTCGGAAGGGCTGACGCTGCCGGGCGTGGACGTAGACCTGGCGAGGCTGCTGCACGCCGGGCAGGTCGTCACGCTCCACCGGGACCGGCTCCCGGCGTCCGGCGAAGCGGAACGAACCACGCGGATCACGGAAGTGCAGGACAAGGGCAAGGCCGCCGTCATCGTGCTGGCCCACGAGGTCGCGGACGATGACGGTCCACTATGGACGTCCACAATGTCCATCTGGGCCCGCGGCGAGGGCGGCTTCGGGGGAAGCCCAGGCACCGCGGCCAAACGGAAGCCGGAGGGCGACCCGACGCACGTCCTGGACGTCGCCACCACCCCCGACCAGGCCCTGCTTTACCGGCTGAACGGGGACCTCAACCCGCTCCACGCAGACCCGGAGTTCGCCGCCGCAGCGGGCTTCGCCGCACCGATCCTGCACGGCCTCGCGTCCTACGGCCTCGTCGGGAAAGCCGTCGTGGACCACTTCCTCGACGGCCGCCCAGCGCGGCTCCGGGAACTCGGCGCACGCTTCGCCGGCCCGGTCATCCCGGGCGAAACGCTGCGGATCTCGTTGTGGCAGCAGGAAGACGGCTTCTCACTACGGGCGACCTGCGGCGACCGGGCGGTCCTCACCGACGCTTGGGCCCGCACGACTTCAGGAGGCGCATGATGGGCACCCCAGTCCTGGTGGACGCGATCCGGACCCCGTTCGGGAAGCGGCGCGGCGCGCTGTCCGGCATTCACGCCATCGAGCTGCTCGGCTACGTGCAACGCGGGATCGTCGAGCGCACCGGCATCGACCCGGCGCTGATCACCGACGTGGTCGCCGGATGCGTCACGCAGGCCGGGGAGCAGTCGGGCAACGCCGGCCGGTTCGCCTGGCTGCACGCCGGGCTCCCGGAGGAAACCGCGACCACCACCATCGACGCGCAATGCGGATCCGCGCAGCAGGCTGTGCACCTGATCGCCGCGCAGATCGCGGCCGGGCAGGTGGACGTCGGCGTGGCGTGCGGGGTCGAGTCGATGAGCCGGGTGCCGCTCCTGAGCAACCTCGGCGACGCGGGACGGCCGCGGCCGGAGTCCTGGCAGGTCGACCTCCCCGCCCAGTACGAGGCCGCCGACCGGATCGCGGGACGGCGCGGGCTGACCCGTACGGACCTGGACGCGTTCGGGCTCCGCTCGCAGCAACGGGCTCGCCGCGCCTGGGACGAGGGCCGGTTCGGCCGGTCGATCCTGCCGGTCCCGCTCGACGGCGGCCAGCCGTTCGACCGCGACCAGGGCCTGCGCGACACCAGCACCGAGGCCCTCGCCGGGCTGGCCTCGATCGAGGAGGGCGGCCTGCACACGGCGGGCACGGCATCCCAGATCTCCGATGGCGCGTCGGCGGCGCTGCTGGTGGACGCCGACCAAGCGTTCGGGTTGCGGCCGCGCGCCAGGCTGGTCGCGCAGACGATCGTCGGCGCCGAACCGAAGTACCTGCTGGACGGCCCGATCCGCGCCGCCGAACGCGTGCTCGGCCGGGCCGGGATGACCATCGCGGACATCGATTTGTTCGAGGTCAACGAGGCGTTCGCGGCGGTCCCGCTGTCGTTTGCCCGCACGCTCGGCGTCGACGAGGACCGGCTCAACGTCAACGGCGGCGCCATCGCGATCGGCCATCCGGTCGGCGCGACCGGAATCCGGCTGCTCGCGGAGATCGTCGACGAACTGGAGCGGCGCGACCAAACGCTTGGCCTGGTCGCGATCTGCGCCGGCGGCGCGCAGGCGACCGCGGCGATCGTGGAACGGCTCTGAGATGTACCCGTTGAGCGGTTTCGACGGCAAAGTCGCGGTGGTGACCGGGGCGGGCCGGATGCGGTCGATCGGCCGGGCCATCGCGGTCGAGCTGGCGAAGGCTGGCTGCGCGGTCGCGCTGACCGGCAGCGGCCGCCCGCCGGAGCAGTACCCGCCGGACGAGCAGGCTGCGAGCTGGCGCGACATCCAGTCCGTGGCCGAGGAGATCCGGCAGTTCGGCGGGCAGGCCCTGCCGGTGGTGAGCGACGTCGCCGACCCGGCGGAGGTCGACCGTCTGCTGGCCGCCGTCCTCGACGCGTTCGGCCGCGTGGACATCGTCGTCAACAACGCCGCGGCCGCGCGCGGCCCGGATCGCCTGCCGGTGCTGGACCTCGACGTCGAGACCTGGGACCGGGTCATCGCGGTCAACCTGCGCGGGCCGTTCCTGATGACCAGGGCGTTCGGCAGGCAGCTGGTCGAGCAGGGCGACGGCGGGGTGTTCGTGAACATCTCCTCGATCGGCGGGAAGCTGTCCGGGGCCGGGTCGGCGGCCTATTCGGCGTCGAAAGCCGCGCTGCAGTCGCTCACCTCCTCGACGGCGAAAGAGCTGGGCCAGCACGGGATCCGGGTGAACGCGCTGTGCCCGGGCGTCGTCGGCACGAGCCGGCTCGACGACGTGGACCCGGCTTCGTGGACCGAGTACGTTCGCGCGCAGGTGCCGTTGCGGCGGGTGGGCGAGCCCGCCGACATCGCGGCGGCCGCGGTGTTCCTGGCCAGCGCCGAGGCGGGCTGGGTGACCGGGCAGTGCTGGAACGTCGACGGCGGGCAGCTGACCATCCGATGAGCACTACGGGAGGCGACCGATGACCGATCGGGACGACATCATCGCGCGGCTGACCGCGCCGGGCGCGAAGTTCGAGATCCGGCCGGAACCGGTCGCGGGCCGCCCGGCGAAGGTGTTCGCGCGGCGGCATCGCAGCCTGACCGAACTGCTGGAGGCTTCGCGGGAGTTCGGCGATCGCGAGTATCTGGTCACAGTGGACAGTCGGCTCACGTTCGCCCAGCATTACGACCAGGTCGCCGCGCTCGCCTCGGTGCTGCGGACCGAATACGGCGTCGGACGCGGGGACCGGGTCGCGTTGTGCGCGGCGAACTGTCCGGAATGGATAGTCGGATTCTGGGCGGCGGTGTCGCTCGGCGCGATCGCGGTCGGGATGAACTCGATGTGGGCCGCGCCGGAGATCGCGCACGGCGTCGACCTGACCACGCCGAAGGTCGCGCTGACCGACGCGGCCCGGAAACCGCTGGTCGCCGGGTGCCCGGTGCTGGAGGTCGACAGCCCTGAGTACCGGGAACTCCTGGCGCGCCACGAGGGTGCCGCGCTGAAGCCGGAGCTGGTCGACGAGGACGACCCGGCCGTCATCCTGTTCACGAGCGGCACGTCCGGGCATCCGAAGGGCGCGACGCATTCGCATCGCAACGTGCTCGCCGCGGTCTGGTTCCACCTGTTCAACGACGCGCTCGCCGCCGAATTCGGCCGCCCTGCGCGGGGTCGCCGGTTCCTGCTGGCCACGCCGTTGTTCCACATCGCCGCCTTGCACAACCTCGCCGTCGTCCGGCTCGCGGTGGGTGACACTGCGGTGCTGTACCAGGGGAAATTCGACATCCACCGGGTGCTGGACCTCGTGCAGGCCGAGCGGATCACCAACTGGGGCGCGGTCCCGACGATGCTGTCCCGCCTGGTCGAGGCCGATCTCTCCGGCTACGACCTCAGCACGCTCAAGACGGTCTCGGTCAGCAGCGCGCCGTCGACCGCCGAGCTGAAAGACCAGCTGCGGGACGCGTTGCCCGGCGCGGCCGCTTCGCTGAGCACGAATTACGGCCTGACCGAATCGTCCACTGCGGCCACCCTCGCGACTCCCGCCGAACTCCTCGCCGACCCGGACACCGCGGGCCGCCCGGTGCCGAACATGGAAGTGCAGATCCGCGACACCGAAGGCCGTCCGGTCCCGGACGGCACTGACGGCGAGATCCACCTCCGCGGCCCGCAGGTGATGCTCGGCTACTTCAACGATCCGGCGGCGACCGCGGCCGCGTTCACCGAGGACGGCTGGTTCCGCACCGGCGACCTCGGCCAGCTGCGCGACGGCGCACTGACCGTGCTGAGCCGCCGGAGCGACCTGATCCTGCGTGGCGCGGAGAACATCTACCCGGCCGAGGTGGAGGAACAGCTCGCCGGGCATCCCGGGGTCGCGGAGTGCATCGTGGCCGGGCTGCCGGATGCGGACTACGGGCAGATCGTCGCGGCGAAGGTCGTCTTGCGGGAGCAGTCCGAAGTGGACGCGGACAGTCTGCGGGCCTACCTCGGCGACCGGCTCGCCCGGTACAAGGTGCCGACGGCGTGGTTCCTGACCAGGGATCCGTTGCCGCGCAACGCGACCGGGAAGGTGGTCCGGCGGCTGGTGCGGTGGTCGTGAGCGGCAATCCCGGTTAGAACCGGCATCAGCACTCACGAGTCACCCACCCAGCGGGACCGCCGCGCCCGCCCCTAGCCCCAGCCTCGCGTTGCCGGGCGCGACGCTGCGCGCCCGTGCGGCGACGTCGAAGGCGGATGCCGCGACCAGCCAGGCCGCCGCTCGAAGGGGCTCGTGAGCGGCAATCCCGGTTAGAACCGGCATCAGCACTCACGAGTCACCCACCCAGCGGGACCGCCGCTTGCCCGCCCCGGCTCCCGCTCCTAGCGTCCCTGCCAAACGCTTGTTCAAGGAGGGGTGATGACCGGTCTCCGGACGGACTTCGCCGAGTTCACCGGCCAGCAGGCCGAGCCGCCGCGGGTGGCCCGGTACGCGGTGAACGAGGCGATGATCCGCAACTGGGTCGAGGCGGTCGGCGACCGCAATCCGGTGTACGTCGACGACGCCGCGGCGAAGGCGACCGGCCGCCCCGGAGTCATCGCGCCGCCGGCGATGTGCTCGACCTGGATCATGGCCGGGTACCGGCGCTACCGCGAGATCCAGGAGCTGCGCCGCGAGGGCGCGGTGGAGGACTTCGCGTACTCGCGGCTGATGAGCGTGCTCGACGCGGCGGGCTACACCTCGGTGGTGGCCACCGACGTCGAGCAGGAGTACGTCCGCGAGATCACCCCGGGCACGCACGTGACCTGCCATTTCACCATCGAAGCCGTCTCGGAGGCCAAACGCACCGCGCTCGGCTACGGGCACTTTGTCACGCTGCGCAAGCACTACCTGGACGAAGCGGGCGACCTGCTGGTCGACGAGCGCTTCCGGATCCTGCGCTTCCGCCCGGCCGAGCGGAGCGCGTGATGGGGGAGCACACCGCGGTCCCGCGCCTCACGATCACCCAGGACAACCAGTTCTTCTTCGCCGCCGCGCGCGAGGGACGGCTGGAGATCCAGCGCTGCACCGACTGCGGCACCCTCCGGCATCCGCCCGGCCCGGCATGTCCGGCGTGCCGGAGTTTCGGATGGGACACCGTCGTCGCGAGCGGCCGGGCGGTCTTGCACAGCTGGACGGTGCTGTATCACCCGAAGGACCCCGCGTTCGACTACCCGCTCGCGGTCGGCCTCGCCGATCTGGAGGAGGGCGTCCGGCTGGTCGCGGACCTCGCCGGGGTCGACCACGACCGGCTCGAGGTCGGGCTGCCGCTGCAAGTGGGCTTCAGCGAGCACGCGCACGGCGAAATCCTCCCGCAGCTTCGGCCGCGAGACCCGAAGGAGCACACCCGATGACCCTGGCTCTCGGGGACCGCCTGCCGGAGCTGGCGATCCCGTTCGACCGCACCACGATCGTCGCCACCGCGATCGCGTCGCAGGATTTCGAGGACGTGCACCACGATCCGGGCAAAGCTCAGGAACGCGGGATGCCGGACATCTTCATCAGCATCAACGCGACCAACGGGTTCATCGACCGTTATGTCACCGACGTCTGCGGCCCGGCGACGCGGATCCGCAAGGTGTCGCTGCGGCTCGGGCTGCCGTTGTTTCCCGGGGACACGCTCACGTTCGCCAGCGAGGTGATTGAGGTGACGGAGGACGCGGCGACGATCAAGGTCACCGGAAGTCACGATCGCGGCGTGCATGTGTCGGCTCGAGTGACGGTGGCGGCATGAGCGCAGCTTGCAAGCGAATCATGGATATTCATGCCGGCACCTCCCGATTGGCCAGCGTGCAACTCCTTATGGAGGTGTCGGAATGAGTTTTGCGAGGCAGGCCGCGATCGCCGGGATCGGTGCGACGGAGTTCAGCAAGAATTCCGGCCGCAGCGAATGGCAGCTAGCCTGCGAATGCGTGCTCGCCGCCCTTGCTGACGCGCAGATCCCCGTCGAGGAGGTCGACGGATTCGCGTTGTTCACCATGGAAACCAATCCGGAGATCGCGGTCGCGCGGGCGCTGGGGATTCCGCAGCTGAAGTTCTTCAGCCGTATTCCGCACGGCGGCGGCGGGGCGTGTGCGCCGGTGCAGCAGGCGGCGCTCGCGGTCAGCTCCGGTGTCGCGGACGTGGTTGTGGTGTACCGGGCGTTCAACGAGCGTTCCGGGCATCGGTTCGGGGCCGGGCCTCCGCCGTTCGCGTACACCGCGAACACCGATCAGGAATACCGGAACTGGATCAATCCGTACGGCCTGCTCACCCCGGCGCAGCAGGAAGCCTTTCTTGCCCGGCGGTATATGCACAAATACGGGGCCACGAGCGAGGATTTCGGCCGCGTTTCGGTGCTTTCGCGCAAACACGCGGCGGTGAACCCGAAAGCCTGGTTCCACGAACGCCCGATCACTCTCGAAGATCACCAGTCGTCGCGGATGATTGCCGATCCGTTGCGGTTGCTTGATTGCTGTCAGGAGAGCGACGGCGGGCAGGCATTGGTGATCGTGAGCGCGGAGCGGGCGCGAGACCTGCCACATCCGCCCGCGGTGATCGCTGGGGCTGCGCAAGGCGTTGGTCCGCAACAGATTTCGATGAGCAGCTACTACCGGGACGACATCGACGAAATGCCCGAGGTACAGCTGGTCGCCGAGCAGTTGTGGGCGCAGGCCGGAGTGGGCCCGGAAGGCATCGACGCCGCGATTCTGTATGACGCCTTCACGCCGATGGTGTTGTTGCAGCTGGAGGAATACGGATTCTGCGGCCGAGGCGAAGCGAAGGACTTCATCGCCAGCGGTGCGCTCGAACTCGACGGACGGCTGCCGGTCAACACACACGGCGGCCAGCTGGGGGAGGGGTACATCCACGGGGTCAACGGGATCGCCGAGGGCGTCCGGCTGATTCGCGGCAGCTCGGTCAACCAGCCGGCGAAGGCGCTGGAGCACGTGCTCGTCACCGGCGGATCCCCGGTGCCGCACTCCGCGCTCGTGCTCGCGGCGGACCGCTGATGGAGACGTTCGCGGAGGTCGTCCGGTCCCGGCGCGGGGACTCGCACGAGGCGTTGCGGTTCGAGGGCCGGAGCTGGACCTGGGACGAGGTCGTCGGCGAGGCCGCCGCGCGGGCCTCGCTGTTACGCAGCTTCGAACCGGGCGCTGGCCGGACGCAGCGGCACGTCGGAGTGCTGCTGCAGAATCTGCCGGACTTCGTGTTCTGGATTTTCGCCGCCGCGCTGACCGGCGACGTCCTGGTCGGCATCAACTCCACCCGGCGGGGCGCGGAGCTGGCGGCGGACATCAGCCACACGGACGTCGACGTGCTGCTCACCGAACCGCTCTACGCCGAGGAGGTCGCGAGCCTCGACCTGCCGGCCGTCCGCCGGGTCCTCGACGTGGAGTCCGCCGAGTATCGGGAGCTGCTGGCCGGGCACGCGGGTGCGGAGGCACCCGCGAGCCTGCCGGACCCTGCGGCGATCTTCCTGCTGCTGTTCAGCTCCGGCTCCACCGGCACGCCGAAGGCGGTGATCTGCGGCAACGGCCGCCTCGGCCGGTTGACCGACGCGCTGGCCGAGCGCGTCTCCCTGCACCGCGATTCGGTCACCTACCTGTGCCTCCCGCTGTTCCACGGCCACGCGATCATGATGAACCTGGCCGCGGCGGCGAAGGTCGGCGCGACGGTGGTGCTGGTGCGGAAGTTCTCCGCATCGCAGTTCGTGCCGGACCTCCGCGCGCACGGCGTGACCTACTTCAACTACGTCGGCCGGGTGCTCAGTTACGTCGTCGCGCAGCCGGAACAGCCGGGCGATGCGGACAACCGGCTGGAGGTCGCTTTCGGTTCGGAAGCCGCGCCGGGCGAATCCGCCGAATTCCGCCGTCGATTCGGCTGTGAAGTGCGGGAAGGCTACGGTTCCAGCGAAGGCGGAATCCGCATCGTGCCGGACCCGGATGCGCCGCCGAACGCGCTGGGCCGCCCCGCGCCGGGAATGCGCGCGGAAATCCGCGACCCGGACAACCGGGAATGCCCGCCCGCCGAATTCGACGAGAACGGCCTGCTGCGCAACGGCGAGGAAGCGACCGGCGAGATCGTCGCGGTGGGCCGCGGGAAAACGTTCGAGGGCTACTACCGCAACCCCGCCGCGATGGCCGAGCGGCTGAAATTCGGCGGCGCGGACTTCTGGACCGGCGACCTCGGCTACCGCGACCGCGACGGCTACCTGTACTTCGCCGGCCGGGCCGCGGACTGGCTCCGGGTCGACGGCGAGAACTTCGGCACCGCCCCGGTCGAGCGGATCCTGGGCCGGTACCCGGGATTCGCGGTGGCGCACTGCTACGGCGTGCCCGACCCGAAGACCGGGGACCTGCTGATGGCCGCTGTCGTCCTGGCGGAGGATGTCGTGTTCGATCCGGCCGGGTTTGACGAATTCCTTGGCGCACAACCGGATCTCGGTACGAAATGGCGACCGACGTTCGTCCGGATCCTCGACGAGGTGCCGGTGACCGGCAGCGGCAAGGTGGACAAGGCGCCGCTGCGTGCGCAGGGCTGGGAGGGCGGCCGGGTCTGGTACGCGCCTCGCCGGACCAGTCCGTACCGGCTGCTCACCGAGGAGGACCGGAGGGAGTTGCGGGCGGAGTTTGTGGCCCATGGCCGGGAGAATTCGCTGCCTGCGGCGTCTCGGCGTTGATCACCGGGGCGGCAGTCCGCGTGCGAGTGCGGCGAAGGTTTCGCGCAGTGTCGCCGGTACGGTCTTCTCCAGGCTCTCGTCCAGGAACCGGTTCAACACCGTCGTCATCGCCGCGATCGCCACGTCCGACACCAGTTGCGGATACAGATCGCCGACCCGCGTGCCGGTGCGGTCGGCGATCGCCGCGACCAGCTCGGCGGTTTCCACCCGGGCCAGCGCGGTGCGCATCTCCGGGGTCGCGCTCCACGCCTGCACCGCGCTGAGCTGCTCGGACGGCGGCTGACCGTAGGGCACGCCGTCCACGCGCAGCGGTTCGATGAGCGCTTCGGCGAGCGCGGTCCACAGCGGTTCGTCCGCCGGGCGTTTTCGCAGCAGGCCGGCGCTCAGCCGGATCCGATGGCCGTGCCGGTAGGCGACCGCGTCGTATTTCGTGGCGAAATAGTTGCTGAAGGTGCGCAGCGAGACCCCGGCGCGCTCCGCGATGTCCTCGCGGACGACGTTGTCTGGACCTCTCTCGTACATCAGCGCCACGGCGGCGTCGCTCAGCGCTTTGCGCGTGTCGAGCTTCTTGCGTTCTCGCAAGCCGAGCGGTCGTTGGTCAGCCATGCCGACCACGGTATCCAACCCGCCGCCACATTCGCCGGAATGACCGGTTTCGTTATGGACGCGCGCCGCGCAGGAACTGTTCGACCGCGGTCTCCACGAGCCCGTCGAGCAATTCCGGCGGAACGAGGTCGCCGTTGCCGAGGGTCGCGATTCCGTGCATCGTCGCGAACAGCACGACCCCGATCCGCTGCGGCGGCCCGTCCTGCAGCGCACCTTGTTCCTGTCCTTCGACGATCAGATCGTTCATCAGCCGGAACGGCGCTTCGGCGGCTTCGACGATCCGGGACGCGCCCGGGCGGTGTTTGCTGGTGTACATCAGTTCGAGCAGCGCCGAGTTATCGGTGGCGAAGCGGGTGTACGCCATTGCCGCCGCGCGCACGCGGGCCGGGAAGCCGTCCGCGGCCTTCAGCGCGGTGCGCAGTGCGGTGTCCAGCCGGGCGAATCCCGCTTCGGCGAGCGCGTCGAGCAACGCCTGCCGATCCGGGAAGTGCCGGCGCGGCGCGGCGTGGCTGACACCGATCTCCCGGGCCAGGTCGCGCAGCGACAGCTGGTCGGCTCCGTGCGCGCGCAGACCGCGCTCGGCCGCGTCGAGCAAGGCGGTGCGGAGGCTGCCGTGGTGATAGGGGCGGTCGTCGGGCGGGGCGGGCACCCGATCAGTCTAGCAGCATGTTTCCGTTGACAACATTGTTGCCGGTGCCTACTTTGGGGGCATGGACCTTCTTCCGCAAAACCAGAACGGCCGCACCGCCGTGATCACCGGTGCGAACAGCGGGCTCGGCCGCGAAACCGCCGCGGTACTGGCGGCGAAGGGCGCGCGGGTGGTGCTCGCGGTGCGCAATACGCGCAGCGGCCGCGAGGTCGCCGCCCAGCTGCCCGGCGACGTCGAAGTCCGGCGGCTCGACCTCGCCGATCTGGCGTCGGTCCGCGCGTTCGCCGCGGAGTTCACCGAACCGATCGACCTGCTGATCAACAACGCCGGCATCATGATCCCGCCGCTGTCGCGCACCGCGGACGGCTTCGAATCGCAGTTCGGCACCAACCATCTCGGCCATTTCGCGCTCACGAACCTGCTGCTGCGCCAGATCCGCGGCCGCGTGGTGACAGTTTCGTCCCACGGGCACCGGGTCGGCTCGATCGACTTCGACGACCTGAACTGGGAGCGCAGGCCGTACCGGGCGACGGCCGCCTACGGGCAGTCGAAACTCGCGAACCTGCTGTTCACCGCAGAACTTCAGCGCCTGCTGAAAGAGGCCGGTTCGCCGGTGCTCGCGACCGCCGCTCATCCCGGCGTGGCGGCCACGAATCTGTTGAAGGTCGACTCGTCGGTGGCGCAATTCGGCACTCGCCTGCTCGCGCGATCCCCGGCCGACGGTGCCCGGCCGACGCTTTACGCCGCCCTGGCCGAAATTCCCGGCAACAGCTTCGCGGGCCCGCGTCACCTCCTGCAAAACTTCGGTGCGCCGAAACTCGTTGGCCGGTCGCGGAAAGCGCGTGACCGGGAGACTGCTCGTCGCTTGTGGACAGTCTCCGAGGAGTTGACCGGGGTGCGCTTTCCGCTGACCGTTCCGGCCTGACGCGTTATTTCGCGGTCGCGCCGGTTTCGGCCAGGAACGCGGTCAGTTCCTTGGCCAGCCGTTCCGGCTGGTCCTCGGGGATCAGCGTGCCGCTGTCCGGGATCTCGACCAGCCGGCCGTCCGGAAACAGTTCGGCGAGCCGCCGCCCGTGGCCGGCGGGCATCATCCGGTCCTTGTCCGCCCATACGACGAGAACCGGCCGCTCGAACGCCCGCAGCCGCTCCGTCCAGGCGAGGAGTTCGCGCCGCGGCGGGCTTCCGGTGGCGAATTTGACCAGATCCCGGCGGATCTCCTTGTCCCGCAAGGCTGGTGTGAACCAGCCGTCGAGGATGTCGTCGGGAATCCGGTTTTCGCACATTCCGCCGTACGCGGCTTTGGCGTGCCGGTAGAACCAGGTCCGGGTGAGCTGGGCGTGCAGTGCCGGTCCGCCGGGGAGCCGGAGCAGTTTCACCGCCGGTCGCGCGGGTTTGGGCGGGAAATTGTCGAACGCCTCGCAGGCGACCAGCACAAGCCGGCCGACCCGCGCGACATGGTCCGCCCGCGCCATCCCGTCGGCGACGAGGAATTGGCCGCCGCCCCAGTCGTTGAGCACGACAGTCGCGTCGCGAAGGCCGAGTTCGGCGAGGAATTCGCCGAGCAGCCGCGCGACGCCGAACTGGGTCAGGTCCGCGTCGGGCCGCATGGGCGCGAGATGGGCGCCGAGCGGCAGCGTGGGCAGGATGCAGCGGTAGCCGTCCAGCAAGGGGACGACCTTGCGCCATTGCGTGCCGGACATCGGAAACCCGTGCCCGAACACCAGTGCCGGTCCGGTGCCGCCGGTGTCCGCGTAGTCGATCGGCCCGGCGGACAGTTCCACGCGCGGCATCGGCCCTCCTCGGTCTCGCGACTAGAGCGTTCTCTCTAGTCGCGAGACTAGGCCGGGCGAGGGCGGCCGCGCAACGGTCACTTCCCGGTGAAGACCACGCGGTTCCCGTCCGGGTCGGTGAGCGGCAGGATGCGCGCGCCGCCGCCGGGCTGCGGGCCGTCGTGGGCGGCGCCGGCCTTCGTCGCGTGCGCGGCGGCGGCGTCGAGGTCTGTCTCGTCGAGGACGACGGTCGAGCGGCCCGCGCGATCGGGTTCGGACCACACCTGCAGCCCGAAAGTGTCGCCGAGGTGCCATTCGAGCAGGCCGGGCATCGGCCGGGTGTCGGGACCGCGGCCGAACAGGGCGGTGTACCACTTCTCGGCGCGCTCCAGGTCGGAGACGGTGCACTGGGCGAGTGCTCGGCGGATCATGGCGGTCCCTCCTGGAGTGATTGTGATCTGCAAGCACTCTCAGGGGACCATAAGTGCTAGCGAAGTGCAAGCACTTGCCTCGCGAGGGCTGATCAGCGGCCTATTATGAGCAAAAGCTCATCTCGTTCAGGAGGTCCGTGATGGCCGGAAAGCGGCTGCAGCCGCGCAAGGAGCCCCGGCAGGTGCGCGGCGAGCTGACCCGGCGGCGGATCCTCGCGGCCGCCCGGCAGGTGTTCGCCGAGCTGGGGTACGCGGCGGGCACCACGAACCGCATCGCGGAGCGGGCGCGGGTGTCGATCGGGTCGCTGTACCAGTACTACCCGAACAAGGACGCGATTCTCGTCGCGCTGGTCGCGGAGCATCTCGACGCGGGCGAGGAAACCCTGCGGCGGCACCGGGAAACCGCCGGGGAGCCGGAGACGCTGGAAGGCGCGCTCCGGGAACTCGTGCACGTGGCGATCCAGAACCACCTCGACGATCCGCAACTGCTGCGCGTGATGGTCGAGCAGGCCCCGCGCGCGCCGGAATTGCTGGAGCAGGTCGCCCGGCACGAGCAAGAGCGGATCGCGGACGTGCGCGGTTTGCTCGAGCGGTTCCCGGAGACCGCCGTGCCCGCCGCGTCCACTGTGGACATGGCGGCGCGGATCGTGGTGAACACCGTGGAACTGCTCGTGCACAAGCTGATCGCCGGGCCGGAGCCGCTCGATCTGCCCGTGTTCGAGGACGAGCTGGTGACCATGCTGACCCGCTACCTCGCGCCGGCGGGGTCCGAGCGGAGCAGCGGGTTGCGCCGTTGAGTCGGCCGAGGCCGCGACGCCGGTTGTCAAGTGTCGGACATCACTGTGGACGTCGTGATCGATCAGGCAATCGATCCCGAAATCACCGGGGTGGCGCAACGCGGGCGACGAAGGCCGGGACCCGCTGGGCGGGACCCGGGGCGGTTCGGGCGGGTAGTCGGCGGTTTCGCGCGAACGCCGGCGCGGCGCGGGGACCTCGGCGCTTCCGGCGGCCGGGGCGGTAGCCCGGCGCTATGACCGTGCTCTCTTCGCGCCCGTCTTGGGAAAACGGCCTCCGGTTGGCTGCCGGAGCCGGGGCGGCGTGGGAGTATCCAGCGCATCTGTACCTGAAGCGGGCGAAGTCGGACCAGTGGCGACCCAAAACGCCGTCAGGCCCGGCCGGCGGATCTTCCGCGGACGAGCGGGAAGGAGACAGCATGCTGATCGGGGTGCTCAAGGAGGCCCAGCCGGGGGAGACGCGGGTCGCGGCGACTCCGGAAACGGTGGGCAAGCTGCGCGGGCTGGGTTACGACGTGGCGGTGGAGCCGGGCGCGGGGCTGGCGTCGGGGTTTTTCGATGAGGCGTATGTGGACGCGGGTGCGACGTCCGGGCCGGTGGCGGATGCGGATGTCGTGTTCGGGGTCAACGCGCCGTCCTCGTCGCAGTTGGACGCGGTGAAGTCTGGCGCGACGGTGGTGAGCTTGCTGGCTCCGGCGTTGAAGCCGGAGCTGGTGGAGGATCTGGCGAAGCGGCCGATCACGGCGCTGGCGATGGACGCGGTGCCGCGGATCTCGCGGGCGCAGTCGCTGGACGTGCTGTCGTCGATGGCGAACATTGCCGGGTATCGGGCGGTGGTGGAGGCGGCGCACACGTTCGGGCGGTTCTTCACCGGTCAGGTGACGGCAGCGGGGAAGGTGAACCCGGCGAAGGTCCTGGTGGTGGGTGCGGGTGTCGCGGGGTTGGCGGCGATCGGCGCGGCTGGGTCGCTGGGGGCGATTGTGCGGGCGACGGACCCGCGCCCGGAAGTCGCCGATCAGGTGAAGAGCCTGGGCGGTGAGTATCTGTCCATCGAAGACCCGAACGCGGAGGTTTCCGCTACCGGGTACGCGAAGGAGATGGGCGACGACTACAAGGCGCGCGAGAAGGAGCTGTACGCGACGCAGTGCCGCGAGGTCGACATCATCGTCACGACGGCGTTGATCCCGGGGCGTCCGGCGCCGCGGATCATCACCGGCGAGATGGTCGCGTCGATGAAGCCAGGTTCGGTCATTGTGGACATGGCGGCGGCGAACGGCGGCAACGTCGAGGGCTCGGTCGCGGGCGAGAAGATCGTCACGGACAACGGCGTGACGATTCTCGGCTACACGGACCTCGCGGGCCGTCTTCCGGCGCAGGCGTCCCAGCTGTACGGCACCAACTTGGTGAACCTGATGAAGCTCATGACGCCGGAGAAGGACGGCCAGCTGGTGGTCGACTTCGAGGACGTGGTGGTCCGGTCGATCACCGTGGTGCGCAACGGTGAGCTGACGTGGCCGCCACCGCCGGTGCAAGTCTCCGCGGCGCCGCAGAAACCGGCGGCAGCGGTGGAGAAGAAGGAAGAACCGGCGAAGGAGCCGATGTCCTCGGGCCGTCGGCTGGGGCTGGTTTTGGGCGTGGCGGCGGTGTTCCTGCTGCTGGCGGCGCTGGCTCCGGCGGCGCTGCTGCCGCATCTGACGGTGTTCGCGCTGGCGATCGTGATCGGCTATTACGTGATCGGGCACGTGCACCATGCGCTGCACACGCCGTTGATGTCGGTGACGAACGCGATTTCCGGGATCATCGTCGTGGGCGCGCTGCTGAATCTGGTCAGCGGCAACACGGTCGTGGTGGTGCTGGCGGCGGTGGCGACCTTGCTGGCGACGATCAACATTTTCGGCGGCTTCGCGGTGACGCGACGGATGCTCGCCATGTTCTCCCGCAGCTGACCCGAGAGGCCTTCTTCAGATGACTGTGCACACTGCGAGCCAGGCCGCCTACATCGTGGCCGGGCTGTTGTTCATTCTCGCGCTGGCCGGGCTGTCCCGGCACGAAACCGCGCGGGTCGGTAACTATTTCGGCATGGCCGGGATGATCGTCGCGCTGATCGCGACCATCGCGCAGGCGGTGTCCGGGGAGATCACCGGTACTTCCATCGCGTTGATGATCATCGCGATGGTGATCGGCGCGGGGATCGGGCTGCGCCGGGCGGCCGTGGTCGAGATGACCGGGATGCCCGAGCTGATCGCCCTGCTGCATTCGTTCGTCGGTCTCGCCGCCGTGCTGGTGGGCTGGAACGGGTACCTGCAGGTCGAGTCCGACCCCTCCGGCGGCGAAGCGGCGCACCTGGATTCCCTTGGCACGTTGGGGATTCACCACGCCGAGGTGTTCATCGGCGTGTTCATCGGGGCGGTGACGTTCACCGGCTCGATCGTGGCGAACCTGAAGCTGTCGGCGAAGATGAAGTCCGCGCCGTTGATGCTGCCGGGCAAGAACTTCCTGAACCTCGGTGCGCTGGTGTTGTTCGTGGCGTTCACCGCGTGGTTCGTCGTGAGCCCGGCGTTGTGGCTGCTGATCGTGGTCACCGTGCTGGCGCTGGCGCTGGGGTGGCATCTGGTCGCGTCGATCGGCGGCGGGGACATGCCGGTGGTCGTGTCGATGCTGAACTCGTATTCCGGGTGGGCTGCGGCGGCGTCGGGGTTCCTGCTGGAGAACGACCTGCTGATCATCACCGGCGCGTTGGTGGGTTCCTCCGGTGCGTATCTGTCCTACATCATGTGCAAGGCGATGAACCGGTCGTTCATCTCCGTGATCGCGGGCGGTTTCGGCATCGAAGCCGGGCCTAGTGGCGACAAGGATTACGGCGAGCACCGGGAAATCAACGCCGAGGGCGCGGCGGAGTTGTTGACCGCTGCCTCGCGGGTGATCATCACGCCGGGCTACGGGATGGCGGTCGCGCAGGCGCAGTACGGGGTGGCGGAGCTGACCCGGAAACTGCGTGACAAGGGCATCGAGGTCCGGTTCGGCATCCACCCGGTCGCCGGACGTCTGCCGGGCCACATGAACGTGCTGCTGGCCGAAGCGAAGGTTCCCTACGACATCGTGCTGGAGCTGGACGAGATCAACGACGACTTCTCCGACACCGACGTGGTGCTGGTCATCGGCGCGAACGACACGGTGAACCCGGCCGCTGCCGAGGACCCGGGCAGCCCGATCGCGGGGATGCCGGTCCTCACAGTGTGGGAGGCGGAGAACGTCGTGGTCTTCAAGCGCTCCATGGCTTCCGGGTACGCGGGGGTGCAGAACCCGCTGTTCTTCCGGGAGAACTCGGCGATGCTGTTCGGGGACGCCAAGGACCGGGTCAACGACATTCTCGCCGCGCTGTGAGGCCGCGAAGGGCCCCTTGCGCCGGGGCCGGCGCGGACGGCGGGAGCTGAGCGTGTCAGTCCGTGAGGGACTCCCTGAGGGAATCTGATTCCAATGCCAGGGACTTAAGGCGGGCGCTGCGGGTGCCGTTGAGGCTCGTCTTGCCCAGGTCGCAGGGGCTGGCCAGGGCCGGTGCCGTTCTTGGCGGGCCGGCGGGAGCGGGTTTAGTCGTCCGTGAGGGGAACCCTGAGGGACTCTGATTCCCTCAGGGTTCCCCTCACGGACCTCCGGATATGGCCATGCGGGCACAAAACGGGCAAATCGCCGGTTCTGGCGTCCTTTGTGGATGGTCCAGCCGACGTGCGGCCACGCGGCTTAAGTCCCTGGCATTGGAATCAGATTCCCGCAGGGGTCCCCTCACGGACTTTAAAGAAACGGGCATTCTGGCATTAATCGGGTAGCTTTCACCGAAGCCGGGGCGAAGTCCGCGACCCGCGACAGCCGGCGGCTGCTTCACTTCGGCGGCCGGGGACCTTAGAGTCCGGAACCATGAAAGCCGTACACATCAAGGACCTCGAAGGACCGTCGACCGTCGCCGTGTCCGAAGTGGACGCACCGGCCCGGGCGGACGACCAGGTGCTGATCGACGTGCACGCGGCCGGGGTGGCGTTCCCGGACGTGTTGCAGACCCGTGGGCTCTACCAGGTGAAGCCGGAGTTGCCGTTCATTCCGGGCGCCGAGGTCGCCGGGGTCGTGGCGGAGGCTCCGGAGGGCGCGGCGGTGAAGGCCGGGGACCGGGTCGCGGCGCTGCCGTTCCTGGGCGGGTTCGCCGGGCAGGTCGCGTGCGCGGCGGACGCGGTGTTCCCGATTCCGGACGACCTGAGCTTCGAGCACGCGGCGGCGATTCCGTTCAACTACCTGACCGCGCACTTCGCGCTGTGCCGGCGCGGGCGGATGGCGGCCGGCGAGACCGTGCTGGTGCACGGTGCGGCCGGTGGCGTCGGGACGGCGGTGATCCAGGTCGCGAAGGCGTTCGGCGCGGGCAAGGTGCTCGGGGTGGTGTCGACGCCGGAGAAGGGCGAGGCGGCGGTCGCGGCCGGGGCGGACGAGTACGTGCTGGCGGACGGGTTCAAGGACGCGGTGAAAGCGGCGACCGGCGGGCGCGGAGTCGACGTGATCGCGGACGTCGTCGGCGGGGACCGGTTCACCGATTCGCTGCGCTGCCTCGCCGCGGACGGGCGGATGCTGGTCATCGGGTTCACCGGCGGGTCGATTCCCGAGGTGAAGGTGAACCGGTTGCTGCTCAACAACTTGGACGTCATCGGCGTCGGATGGGGCGCGTACGCGCTGCCGCGGCCGGGGTATCTGCAGGGGCAGTGGGCGGAGCTGCTGCCGAAGCTGGCGGCCGGGGCGATCGTGCCGCCGCTGGGCGGGAGTTACCCGCTGGCGGAGGTGCGGGACGCGCTGGAGGCCATCGAAAACCGGAAGGCGATGGGAAAGCTCATTCTCGCTGTGCGTCCATAGTGGACTGTGCGAAGCTCTGGGTGCCGACGGCGGCCAGCAGTTCCAGGTGATCGCTGCCCGGCGGGGCGGTGAACCACAGGAGCCGCTGGCCGCCGTCCTCACTGAGGAGGTTCATGCAGTCGAGTTCGAGGGTGCCGAGCGTCGGGTGGATGAGCCGTTTGCGGTCGGTGCGCCTTACCGCTACCTCTCGTTGTGCCCAGTGGTGCGCGAATTCCTCGCTGCTGCTGCGGAGGGCGGTGACCAGCGCGTCGGCTAGCGCGTCGCGGCCGCGTTTGGCGATCGCGGCGCGCAGGTCGGCGACGAAGACGCGGGACTGGTGCTCGTGTTCGTCCGGGTGGTAGCGCTCGCGCGCGGCGGGGTCGGTGAACCACTGGTAGACGAAGCTGGCCTTGATGCCGTCGCCGGGCACCGGGGCGCCGAGCAGCGCCTCGGCGAGCCGGTTCTGCACGAGCGGGACGCTGAGGTCGGTCATCACCTGAGCCGGCGTCGCGGACAGCTGTTCGAGGAGGTTGAGCAGGGCCGGCTGGACGTGCGCGTTGCCGCTCGACGCGGGCGGCAGCGGACGGCCGGCCAGGTGGTAGAGGTGGTCGCGTTCGTCGCTGGTCAGCCGCAGCGCGCGGGCCAGCGCGGCCAGCATCTGCTCGGACGGCTGGGCGCCGCGGCCCTGCTCCAGCTGGCCGTAGTAGTCGACCGAGGCGCGGGCCAGGGTGGCCACCTCGTCCCGGCGCAACCCGGCCACCCGGCGGCGCGGCCCGGCGGAGAGGCCGACGTCCGCCGGGCTGATCCGGTCGCGTCGCGACTTGAGGTAGCCGCCTAGTTCACGCAGGTCCATGCCCGCCACTATGCCCGCGCGCGGCCGGCCGCAGCCAGGCGTCGCCGGCACCACCTACGCGACGCTGAGCAGGACTTTGCCTCGGGCGTGGCCCTCGGCGAGGTAGGCGAGGGCTTGTGCGCCGTCCGCCAGGGGGATTGTGCGGTCGACGAGCACTTCGAGGTCCGTCACCTTCGCCAGTCGGGCCGCGTCGGAGGTGTGGAATACGAACTCGGCTCCCTCGGCGGGGGCGGGTGTGGTGACGAGACGTCCGCCTGGCTTGAGGACGGCTAGCGACTTGGTTCCGGTCTCGCCGCCGACGGTGTCGAGTACGACGTCGATTCCGCGCAGGTGGCGGTCGAAGGCTGTTCGGCGGTAGTCGATGACCGAGTCGGCGCCGAGTTTTTCCGCGATGGCGACGCCGGTACCGGACGCGGTCGCGATGACCCGCGCGCCGAGCCGCCGGGCGATCTGGACCGCGAAGCTGCCTACCCCGCCGGCCGCGGCGTGGATGAGGACTGTCTGTCCTGATTGGACGTTCGCGACTTCGACCAGCGCCTGCCACGCGGTCGCGGCGGCGGTGGGGAGGCCTGCGGCGGTCTCCAGGCTGAGGTGAGGCGGTGCGGGGACCAGCTGGGCCGCGTCGATCACGACCTTCTCCGCGAAGGCCCCGCCGACGCCGGGATCGAGGCGGCCGAGGACGGGGTCGCCGATCTGCCAGCCGGGGGCTGGGGCGGCGATCCGTCCGGAGAAGTCGGTGCCGGGGGTGTAGGGGAACGGGGTGGGGAAGACGTCGCGCATGGTTCCGGCGGCGATTTTGAGGTCTAGGGGGTTGAGGGCTGCTGCCACGACGTCGACTACGGCTTGGTGCGGTTCCGGGGTCGGGTCGGGGACGTCGGTGAGGGTGGGCTGCTGGCCGAAATCGGTGCGGCGGAGGGCTTTCATGGTGCCAGCGTGCGGGAGATGGGGCGGGGGAGCTAGGCGGTGGTTGTGCTGGTGACGGCGTCGCCTGGCTTAGCCGTCCGCTAATACCGCCCTTACCGCTTCCTCCGCCGACAAGCGGGTGCCGCGGTCGAATTCGGCGGCGAATTCGGGGCCGAGAACTGCTTGCGCGGCTTCGGTGATCCGGTCCACGTCACCCCGCTCGGCAGCGGGGAGGGGCGCGTCGACGCTCCGCCGTGCCGCGTCGGCGGCACCGAGCAGCAGCGCCGCGGATTGCGGAATCACCGTGCCCGCCAAGCCTTCCAGCGACAACGCGTAAGCACGCGGCTCATCCAGCGCCCGGGCACAGTCCAGCCCACGAAGATGATGCTCCCGCGCCTGCGCCACATCACCCCGGAGTTCGGCCACGAAGCCGAGTTCCGCGTGCAGCAAATGGTCGCCCGCCGTGGAGGACAGGCCGCGGTATTCGTCGCGGATGCGGGTCAGGTGGCGGTCGGCGGAGTCGAGGTCGCCGGAGCGGCGGGCGCCAAGGGCGAGGCCCATTTCGGCGTGGATCCGGCCGTAGGTGTAGCCGTGCGCGGCCGCGGTGCGGCGGGCTTGTTCGTGCAGGTCACGGGCTCGATCCCAGTCTCGTTCGAGCAGGGCCAGGCGGCCTAGGCCGGACAGTCTCGCCGACACTTCCGCTTGCAGGTCCAGTCCGCGCGCGATGGCGAGTCCCTCGTGCTGGCGGCGGGCGGCTTCCGCGTAGTCGCCCTTGATCTCGGCGAGTGCGGCCAGCGGCGGGATGGCCTGCAGTTCGCCCCAACGGTCGCCTAGGCGGCGGAAGAGTTCAGCGCTGCGCAGGCCGTCTCGGCCGAGTCCGGCCAGGTCGCCGCTGACCAGGCTGAGCATGGCGCGCAAGCCGAGCGCGGCGGCGATGCCCCATTCGTCGCCGGACGCGGTCGACCGGGCGAGGGCGCGCGCGTTCACCTCGTGGCTGGCGGCGGTGTCGCCGACGCTGAACAGGCTGTAGGCGCGCAGCCACAGCGCCCGAGCGTCGTCCGGGGCATCGGGCGGGGCTGGCGAGCCGGTCAGCAAGGCGAACGATCCATTGAGGACGGTGAGTGCCGGATTCGGTTCGGTGACCCGGGAAACGGCGGACAGCATTCGCCTGCCTTCGGTGAGGCGGCCGCGCAGCAGCCACCACCAGGACAACGCCGTCGCCAGCCGCGTTGCCTCGTCGGGGGCTTGGCAGATCGCTTCGTCCAAAGCCGCGCGCAGGTTGCCTGCTTCGGCGTCCAGGCGGGTCAGCCACGTTTGCTGTGCTGCGCCGTGCAGTTGGGCGTTTTCGGCGAGTTGCCGGTAGTGGCGCAGGTGTCGGCGGCGCGTCGCAGCCGGGTCGGCCAGCCGTTCGACGGCGTAGGCGGCGACGGACTCCAGCAGCCGGTACCGAACTCCGGCGGGGCTGTCCGTGACGGTGACGAGGGAACGGTCGACCAGCCGCAGCACGAGGTCGAGCACGTCGCCGCCGCAGACGGCTTCGGCGGCGGCCAGGTCGAAGCTGCCGCGGTGCACGGCCAGCTTGCTCAGCACGGTTCGTTCCGGCTCGCTGAGCAGGTCCCAGCTCCAGTCGAGCACCGCGCGCAAGGTCTGCTGCCGGGCCGGGGCGCCGCGCGAGCCTCGGGTCAGGACGGCGAATCGGTCGTTGAGGCGGGCTGCCAGTTCGCGCACGCCCAAGCCGCGTACGCGGGTGGCGGCGAGTTCCAGGGCGAGCGGGAGACCGTCGAGGCGGCGGCAGATTTCGGTGATTGTGTCGGGGTCGCCCGCGAAGCCCGGGGCGGAGGCGGTGGCCCGTTCGGTGAACAGCCGGACGGCGTCCTCTGTCGGCAGGGGTTCCACCGCGAAGACCGTCTCGCCGGGCAGGCCGAGCGGTTCCTGGCTGGTGGCCAGAATGCGCAGGTGACGGGTGGTGCGGAGGAGCGTTTGGACGAGTTCCGCGGCGGCGTCGACGACGTGCTCGCAGTTGTCCAGGACCAGCAGCAGGTGCCGGTCGCGCAGGGCGTTGGCGAGCCGTTGGGGCGGGGAGGCGGAGTCGATCGTGTCGCGGATGCCGAGCGTGGCGGCGGTCGCCTCGGCGAGGTCGGCGGCGGTGCCGCGCAGGCCGGCGAACTCGACCAGCCAGACGGGTCGTGAGTGGCAATCCCGGTTAGAACCGGGATCAGCACTCACGACCCCCAGCGCCAGCCGCGACTTGCCGACCCCTCCCGGCCCAGTCAACGTCACCAGCCTGCCCGACAGCTTGCCCACCTCGGCGAGCGCCTTCTCCCGCCCGATCAGCGGTGTCAGCGCCTGCGGGAGATTGCCGCGCGGCTCGGGGTCCTGCCGAAGCAGCGACTCGTACAGCGCGCGCAGCTCCGGACTCGGGTCGACGCCCAGCTCCTCGGCGAGCCGGGTGCGGAGATCCGCGTACGAGGCAAGGGCTTCGCTCTGCCGCCCGCGCAGGTACAGCGCACGCATCTGCGCCGCCCGCAAGCCTTCCCGGAGCGGATGCTGCGCGATGACTTCCGCCAAGCTGTCCGCGGCGGAGTAGTCGCCTGCTTCGACCTGCGCTGCGGCCTGCTCTTCCCGGACGGTCAGCCGCAGTTCGGCTAGCCGGTGCGCGGCCGGTCGTGCGAACTCCTCGTCGGCGAAGTCGGCGAACGGTTCGCCGCGCCACAGGTCCAGCGCTTCGGTGAACCGGGCGGCGCGGGCTGCTGGATCCGGCGTCGCGCGGGCCTGGGTCACGAGGTCGTGGAACTGGGCGGCGTCCGAGTGCTCGATCCGCAGCCGGTAGCCCGCGGGGTGCCGTTCGACGCCGTCGCGGCCGACGATCCGCCGCAGCTGCGACACCTTGGCCTGCAACGCGCCCGCGGGTTTGCCCGGCGGGTGCTCGCCCCACAGGTCCTCGATGAGCCGGTCCGGGGTGACGGGGCCGCCGTCGTGTGCCAGCAGTGCGGCGAGGAGCGCGCGGACTTTCGTTTCGGGGACGGTGATCGGCGTGCCTGTCCCGTCCCAGACCGCGAGCGGGCCGAGCACCCCGAACCGCATCCATCGCTCCCGTCGCGCCATCAGGTCACCGTCAGTCGATCGTAAGCATTCCCGAAGCCCCGGTCCGCACTGTGGGCGCATGAGCCCCACCTCAGTCGCCAGCCCGGTCCAGCGGCTGCCGCTTCTCGCGTTGCTGTCCCTCGCCACCGCGGTCTTCGTCACCAGCCTCACCGAGACGCTGCCCGCCGGGCTGCTGCCCGCGATGAGCGATTCGCTCGGCGTCAGCGAATCGGCGACCGGGCAGACCGTCACGGTCTACGCGCTCGGCACGGTGCTGACCGCGATCCCTCTGTCCACAATCACCGCCGGCTGGCGGCGCAAACGGTTGCTCCTCACCGCGATGGCCGGATTCACCGTGGCCAACACCGTGACCGCGGTGTCGTCGGACTACAGCCTGACGATGGTCGCGCGCTTCGCCGCCGGGGTCGCCGGCGGTCTCGCGTGGGCGTTGCTCGCCGGGTACGCCCGGCGCCTGGTCGCCCCCGCCCAGCAGGGCCGGGCCCTCGCGATCGCCATGGCGGGCATTCCGGTCGCGTTGTGCCTCGGCGTGCCCGCGGGGGCCTTCGTCGGCCAGCTCAGCGGATGGCGCACCGCGTTCCTCACGATGTCGGCGCTCACCCTCCTGCTGCTGGCGTGGATCGGCGCGGCGGTGCCGGACTATCCGGGCCAGGCAGGCGGAGCGCGGCCGAGGCTGCTGCCCGCGCTGCGCGTCCGGGGCGTCGCGCCGGTCCTCTTCGTCACGCTGGTTTTCGTGCTGGCGCACACCGTCCTGTACGCCTACCTCGCCACCTTCCTCACCGGGCTCGGCATGGGCGGCGAAACCGACCTGGTCCTGCTGGTCTTCGGCCTCGCCTCGATCGCGAGCATCTGGATCGTCGGTGCGCAGATCCATCGGCGGCTGCGGTTGCTGACGATCGTCAGCGCGCTGCTGGTCGCTGTCGCCGCAGCGGTGCTCGCGACCGAACCGGCGCTGGTTTACGCGGCTGCCGCGCTGTGGGGACTCGGCTGGGGCGGCGTGCCGACCTTGCTGCAGACGGCGGCGGGAGATGCGGGCGGCGAGTCCGCTGACGCGGTCCAGGCGATGCTCGTGACGCTGTGGAACGCCGCGATGGCGGCTGGCGGTGCCGTCGGCGGAGTGCTGCTGGACGTCGCGGGCAGCGGTTCGTTCCCCTGGGCGGTGCTGGTGTTGATGGCACCGGTGCTGGCGGTCGTGCTGCTCGCGCGGCGGCACGGTTTCCCGGACGCGCCGCGGGGAACCTCCTAAACGCTCTTCGTCAGGTAGACCGCCCCGCGAATGTGCTTCCCGAGCGTGTTCGCGGGCGGTTCGGCTTCCCAGTAGCCGGCCCGGCGGTACATCGTCAGGTTCCGTTCGCTGCCCGACCCGGTGTAGAGCACCAGGCTGGCCGCCTCCGGCGGGGCCTGCTGCTCGGCGTGGCTCAGCAGCCACCGGCCGACGCCTTGCCCGGCGAGATCGGGGGCCACCATCAGGCGGCCGATCTCCCAGCGGTCCTCTTCGAGATGGGCGCGGACCGCGGCGACGAGCCGTCCGCCGATCCGGACCGTCCACACGCGCGTGGACGCGATCCAGCCGCGCACCGTGTCGAGGTCCTCGTGCAGCGCGGGCACGTCGAAGGTGTCGTTGACGATCGCCTGCGGGACCCAGCAGCACCGTTGCAGCACCAGGAGTTCGGCGGCGTCGGCGGATTGGGCTTCGGACAGCTGGGCATCGGCGAGCGGCAGGGCGGCGAGGTCGGTCACGTCTCTTGATCTTGCGCGCCGGAAGCACCGGTGTCCACCGAATATCCGGCCGCGAGCCGCCGCTGCGCGAGTTCGGCCAGCAGCGTCGCACCGTCGGGGAGAACGGCGTCGTCGAACTCGGCGTCCGGCGCGTGATTTCCGGGCGCGGTAACGGGATCCCGGCCGGGCGGGCACGCGCCGACGCTGGTCATCACTCCGGGGACGGCGGCCAGGATCCGGCCGATGTCGTCCGAGACCAGCGCCGGTGCCGAGGTACGGACGAACCGGTCCGGGCCGAAGAGATCGTGCACGGTGTCGCGCACGAAATCCGCTTCGCCGATGTGGTTCACCGTGGCCGGATAGCCGGGCCGATAGGTGGTTTCAGCGCGGATTCCGTGTGCGTGCGCGACACCTTGCGCGGCGCGGTCCACGGCGGCGGCGAGCCGTTCGAGGGTGGTGTCGGACAGCGCCCGGAGCGTCGCGTCGAGCTGCGCCTCAGCGGGGATGATCGTCGCCTGCGTTCCAGCGTGGACGCTGCCGACGGTCAGGACCACCGGCTCCTGGACGTCGAACTCCCGGTTGACCACTGCATACAGCGCGGTGATCAGAGCACCGGCCGCGGGCACCGGATCGGCGGTGCGGTGCGGCCAGGCGCCGTGTCCGCCCCGGCCGCGCAAGGTGATCGTGACGCTGCCCGAGGCGGCTAGTGCGGGACCGGCGGTGTTGGCGAAGGTGCCCAACGGACCAGAAGCGGCGGAATGCAGGGCGTAGGCGGCGATCGGTTGGGTGCCGGTCGCGTCGAGGAGGCCTTCGTCGAGCATGTGGCGCGCGCCGTCGTGACCCTCCTCGCCGGGCTGGAACATGAGCAGTACGTCACCCGCCAGCTGGTCCCGGCGGGCGGACAGCAGGTGTGCCGCACCGACCAGCATCGCCGCGTGCTGGTCGTGGCCGCAGGCGTGCCGGGGCCCGCCGGGGAACGGCAACGCGTCGAGGTCGGCGCGGAGCAGCACGGTGGGGCCGGGCGAGGCGCCGCGCACGATCCCTACCACCGAACTCAGCGCGCGGCCGGTGCGGATCTCGATCGGCAGGCCGTCGAGCGCGGCGAGCACGGTTTCCTGCGTGTGCGGGAGGTGGAGCCCGACCTCCGGCTGCGCGTGCAAGCGCGCTCGCAGCCGGGACAGGTCAGCGGCAGGCAGCGGGCTCATCCGCGCAACGCGGGCAGGATCGTTTCCCCGACCCGGTAAGCCTCTTCCAGCAACGGATTGCCGGACAGGATGAACACGTCGACCCCGAGGTCCTTGAACTCGGCGAGCCGCTCCAGCACCTGCTCGGTGCTGCCGACCACGGCGGTGCCCGGGCCCGGGCGGAACAGGCCCATGCCGGGCCACAGGTTCGGATGCTGTTCGAGTTCCCGCGCGCGGGCCGGGACGACGCCGCCGTGCTGGCGGAACTGCCGCCGCCAGCCTTCGCCGTCGTTCCCGGCCGCGTCGCCGAGCATGCGTTGGTACGTGCGGTCGCTGGTGACATCGAGAAGCCGGTCGGCGGCGGCCCACGCTTCTTCCTCGGTGTCCCGGACGATCAGGTGCAGGCGCAGGCCCAGCCGGAGTTCGCGGCCGTGCGCGGCGGCGCGTTCGCGGACCCGGGCCAGTTTTTCCTTGAGCAGATGCGGAGGTTCGCCCCAGGTCAGGTAGACGTCGACGTGCTCGGCGGCCATTTCGATCCCGGCCGGGGAGGACCCGCCGAACCACAGCGGGACGTGCGCGCCGCCGTCCGGGACCAGTTCGGCGAGCCCCTGCCCGGCCCCGGTCAGCTCGTAGAACTGTCCTTTGTGGTCGAACGTCTCCCCGGCGGTGAGGCGTTTGACCAGCGACCAGTACTCGGCGCTGAGCGCGTACCGTTCGTCGTGCTCCAGCTGCAGTCCGGCCTGCCGAAGGGCCGGGGTGGAACCGTTGACCACGTTGAACCGCAAGCGGTCCCGGCCGAAGAGCTGTTCGAAGGTCAACGCCATTTTCGCCAGCTGGGTCGGCGAAATCAGCCCCGGGTGCACGGCGAGCAGCGGTTTGAAGGACGGCCGGGTGACCGCGGCGAGCGCGCTGGCGAGCGGCCACACGTCGTAGAGATCGGTGGCGAACAGTGCGCCGTCGAAGCCGAGGCGGTCGGCCGCGGCGCCGAGCTGTTGCAGATAGGTCAGATCGACTTCGCGGCGGCCTTCGGGCTCCCACGGATAAGCACCTTCGCGGGGGATGAGGTACCAGAGGATTTCGGTCATCGGTTCACCCCGAGTTCGGTGGTGACGGCCTGGTCGAGGCCCGCGTGCCGGATCTGTGCGACCTCGATCGGCTTCGCCAGGAAGCCGGCCGCGGCCAGGATGTCGGCGGCTTCCTGCTGCTCGGCGAGGAAGGCGTCGCTCACCGGTTCGAGCCGCCAGGGCAGCACCGCCAATGCCGCGTACCAGTCGGCGACGGTGCCGCCCTGGTCACCGGCGGTGAACTCGGCTGCTTCGGACAGGTTCGCGGCGACCCGGTCGTCGGCCTGCTGCAGTGCTTTCACGACGGTGCCGACGATTTCGGGTCGCGTGTCCGCGAAGTAGCGGCGGGTGAAGAACACCGAGCGGTCGGCGATCACGTCCCCGGCCTCGACGAGCGTGCGCACCGCTTCGGCGCGGCGGGCGGCGAACAGTTCGGCGCCTTGCGCGACCCACGCGCCGATCCGGCCTTCGCGGAGGTCGTCGGCGGAGGACGGCCCGGCCCGGCGCGCGGTGATGTCCCGGCCGTAGTCGAGTCCGTGGCTGCTCAGGAGTTTGCTGACGAAATGGGTCTGCCACGAGCCGATCGCGAGGTCGACGGTCTGGCCCTTCAAGTCTTCGACGGTCTGGATACCGGTGTGGATGCCACTGTGCACGAGCAGCGCGCCGTGGCCCGGCCGGGGCGCGGAGACGGCGGCGTAGACGAGGTCGTGGCCGTCGGCCTGTGCGGACAGCGGCGGGGTCGACCCGGTGCCGCCGAAGTCGATCCGGCCGTCGGCGAGCGCGGCCGCGGTGTCGAGCCCGCCGACCCGGTGCCACTCCACCTGTTCGCCGAGCGGGCGCAGGAGGGTTTCGAGCAGCCCGAGCCGGGACAGGTGGTAGAGCGAGGGATTGTGCGGATGGACTCCGATGTGGACAGTCATGGCGAGGTCTCCTCAAGCGAGTGCACGCCGAGGTCGGCGAGCAGGCGGGAACGAAGGGCGGCGAAAGCGGGGTCGGCCGGGTCGCGGGGCCGGTCGAGGGTGATGCGCTCGTCGGTGATCAGGCGTCCCTCGCGCAGGACGCCGACGCGGTCGGCGAGCCGGACGGCCTCGTCCACGTCGTGGGTGACCAGCAGGACGGCCGGGCGGTGGACGCGGCACAGGCGTTCGACGAGGTCTTGCATCCGCAGCCGGGTCAGCGCGTCGAGCGCGGCGAACGGTTCGTCGAGCAGCAGCAGTTCGGGTTCGCGGACGAGCGCGCGGGCCAGCGCGACCCGCTGGGCCTCGCCGCCGGACAGCGTGGCGGGCCAGGCGTCCGCATGGCTGGCGAGGCCGACCTCGGTGAGCGCTTCCCGCCCGGTCTCGCGGGTCGCGCCGCCGCGCGGCATGCCGACGGTGACGTTGGCCAGCACGCGTTTCGACGGCACCAGCCGGGGTTCCTGGAACACCACCGTGCGGACCTTGGGCACCAGCACGGTGCCGCCGTCGGCGCGGTCGAGCCCGGCCAGCAACCGCAGCAGGGTCGTCTTCCCGCTGCCGCTGGCGCCGAGCAGGGCGAAGAACTCGCCGCGCCGGATGTCGAGGTCGAGGCTGTCCAGCACCGCGCGGTCGCCGAACCGCCGTTCGAGCGCGCGCAGGTGCACTGCCGCCGCGTTCACCGGGCGCCCCGCCCGGCCGTCCGCCACGGCATGACCAGCCGTTCCAGCAGCCGGACCGCGCCGTCGGCGAGCAGGCCGATCACGGCGTAGATCAGGATGCAGACAGTCAGCACGTCGGTGCGCGAATACTCCTGCGCGGTCGACATCAGGTAGCCGATGCCCGCCGTCGAGTTGATCTCCTCGGCGGCGATGAGCGCGATCACGCTGAGCGTCATCGACAACCGCAGCCCGGACAGCAGCGACGGCAACGCCCCGGGCAGCACGACCTCCCGCACGAGAGCAAGCCGGCCCATGCCGAACGTCCGCATCGCTTCGAGGAGGCCGCGGTCGGCGTTGCGCACTCCTCCGGAAGTGGAGACGTACATGGGGAAACTTGTCGCGACCGCGATCAGCACGACGCGCGCGGTTTCGCCGATCCCGAACCACACCATGAACAACGGGACCAGCGACAGGAACGGGACGGTCCGCAGCAGCTGGACGGACGAGTCGAGCAATTCCTCGCCCAGCCGGGAAAATCCGGTGAGGACGCCGAGCGAGAGCCCGACGAGCACCCCGATCGCCAGCCCGGCGCCGGCTCGGGCGAGCGAGACTTCCAGAGCGTCGCCGAGTTGTCCGCTGGTCCACAGTTCGCCCACCGCGGCCAGTACTTGGCCGGGCGAGGCCAGCAGCGTCGGGCTGAGCACGCCGGTCGCCGACCCGGTGATCCAGGCGAGCAACAGCACCAGCGGGCCGACGACGCGCAGCGCGAGTCGCAGTCCGCGCCGTCTGGTGCGGGTCGCCGGCGCTTCCGGGACAACGAGCCCGGCCGTCGGCGCGACGGAGATTTCGGTCGCCGTGCTCACTTCGGGCTCCCGGGCAAGGTGTTGACGTCGAGCACGTACGGCTTGACGTCGAAGAAGCCATTGGTGATGTGCTGATCGGCGAAGAACCGCGCGACGTTGTGGAAGCGGTCGAGCTCCGGCGCACCGATCGGGGCCGTGGGCGTGAGTGCCTTGTTGATCGACTCCGCGACGGTTTTCTGTGCTGGGGAAAGAGCTTCCGGCCCGGAAGAGGTCTTGACGTTCAGGAACGCGCCCGGGTCCTGCTGCTGACGCTGGCCCGCGCCGCGCAGATAGTCGTACAGCGCGCGCACGACTTCGGGATGCTGGTCGGCGAATCCGGTGCGCACGGCCCAGACCGCGTAGTTCTCGGAACCGACCTGGCCGCCGGTCACGAGGAAGCGGGAGCCGCCTTCGGCCAGCCGCGGCACCGAGAACTGCGCCCACGTCGACCACGCGTCGACCTGGCCGGACGCGAACAGCGGCGCGACCTGGCCAGGCTGCAGATACACCCGCTGCACCGACTCGATCGGCACGTTGGCCTGCCGCAACGCTTGCAGCAGCAGGTATTCGCTCGTCCCGCCGTGCCAGACCGCCACCTTCTTGCCGGCGAGGTCGCGCACGCTGGTGATCGGGGAGCCGTTCTTGACGAGGATGCCCTCGCCGAGTTTGTCCGGCTGGGTAGCGGAAAACAGCTTGAAACCGGGGTTCTGCGCGAGCGCGGCGGTCGCCGAAGTGATCGAGCCGGACGCGAAGTCGAGCGCGTTCGCGTCGAGCTGCTGTGCGGCGGGGGCGAACGCTCCGGCCGTGCCGGTCCATTCGACCGAGGCGTGCACCTTCGCTAGGGCGGCGGCGAGCGAACCGTCCTTGCGGCCCAAGGCGAGCAGGCCGGAGTTGCTGTCGTCGGGGATGCGGACCTTCACCGTGCCCGCGTCGGCCGAACTGGACGAGCAGGCGGCGGTTCCGGCGAGGGCGAGGACCGCGGCGGCGGCCAGGGCGAGGATTCTCATGGTCGGGCTCCGGGGGAGATCGGGGATACGGAAGCGAGTGCGCGGGCGGCCAGCAGCGGTTCGGGAGCCGCCCAGGCGGACACATCCACCGGGCGTTCGAGGAAGCCTTGCTGCCGCAGGAAAAGCTCTTGCTGCGCGAGCAGCTCCAGCCGGGTGTCGGACAGCGACAGCCCGAGGTTCGCGGCGGTTTCGGGGCGGTAGGCGCCGGTGACTCCTTCGACGCCCGCGCCGGTTTCGGCACGGAGGATTCGCGCGACGTCCTCGGGCCGGTCAGCTGCCCACGCGGCGGATTCCAGCAGGATCGCGAGGAACCGGGTCACCACGTCCGGGTGTTCGTCGAGCAGCCGCTGATGGACGGTCACCGGCCGCGGCGTGCCGTTGTTGACCCGCGCCCGGCGGTCCGGGGCGGCGTCGAGGTCGATCGCGACCCTGGCCCCGAACCGGCGCGCGGTTTCGACGGCGACCGCTCCCTTGACGTAAACGGCGTCCACGATGCCGTCCCGCAGCGCGGCCAGCTCGCCTTCCCACTGGCCGATCGGGGAACCGGGCACGTCGACCAGTTCGGCGTCGGCGAGGGTGAGCCCGGCGAGCGACAGCGCTCCGGCGTGGCCGTGCAGCGCCATCGCCCGCCAGAAGTCGATCGCGATTTCGTGGCGGGGCACGGCGAGCCGGAGTCCGCGCAGCTGTGCGGGCTCGCCGACCGGGCTGTCCGCGCGCACCAGGATGCTCTGGCGTTCTTCGATCCAGGTCAGCGCGATCAGCCGCGTGTCGGCGCCGCGCGAACGGGCCCAAAGCGCCGGGACGTTGCCGCCCTCGCGGAACAGGCCGGGCAGTTCGTGGGTGAAATGCGCGTCCCGCCGGTCGGCGGGCAGATCCTGGAGCGCGCGCACACGGATGCCGTCCGGGGCGAATGCGCGGGCCAGTTCGCCGCGGTCGGCGGCGATCCCGGTCGCGGTGGGCACGGGACAGCGGGTGAACCAGATTTCCGGCAGGGCGGGCACAGTTTCTCCAGCGGGTGGGGAGGGGAGACGGCCGAGACCGTCGCACGTGCTGTGCCGGGCCGACAATATTTTCCACATCATGAGAGATCTGTCGGCCGCTGCTGGTACTAGCCTGCGGCGGTCCGTGAGGGGAACCCTGAGGGAATCAGAGTCCCTCAGGGTTCCCCTCACGGACCTCCAGCCGGGGAAACTGTGCGAGACTTGCCACATGATGAGCAAAGCCGGTAACGCCGCCGAGGCCGTGCCCGCGGGCGCGCAGGCCGTCACCCGGGCGCTGGGCATGCTGCAGTGCTTCCGGGACAACCCGGGCGACCTCGGCGTGTCCGAGCTGGCGCGGCGGATGAACCTGTCGGTGTCGACCGCGCACCGGATCGCCCGCACGCTGGCCGCGACCGGCTTCCTGGCGCTGGCCGAGGGCAGCCTGCGCTACCAGCTCGGGCCCGCGGTCGCCGAACTCGGCCAGCTTTCCCTGTACCAGCGCGGAATCCACCTCGCCGCGGACGAACTCGCCGAGGTCGCCAAGGCCACCGGCACCACCGCCGACCTGGCCATCCGCAACGGCTCCGACGCGGTGATCCTGGCCGGCACGAGTGTCGCCCTCACCGCCGGGCTCGGACTGCGCCGCCCGCTGCACTCGACGGCGCTGGGCAAGGTCCTGCTCGCGTGGGCCCCGCCGGGGGAGGACGACCTGGACGCACTGCCGCCGCTGACCGCCTACACGGCACGCACCATCACTGCGGTAGCCGATCTGCGTGCGGAGCTGGACCGCGTCCGGGAGGCCGGTTACGCGCTGAACGACGGGGAATCAGCGTTCGGCGTAAGGACGATCGCGGTGCCGGTATTGCGTGCTTCCGGCCACGTGCACGCGGCGCTGGCGCTTCGGTCCACTTCGGACACATTGACGGACGACCGGTTGCCGTGGTTCCTCTCGCGCGCGCAGCGATGTGCCGACGCGTTGGCGGTGTTGTTGCTGGAGCCGGGGCAGCGGTACTAGTTCGACGGCCAGGGCGGCCCGGGTATCGTCCGCCGCAACGCCGGCGCCACCTCGGCCTGAAACAGCTCCAGCGCCGCACGGTGTTCCTCCGGCGTCCGGCCGTCGCGGTCCGCGGACAGATGCGTCACGCGGTGGCCGAACTGCTCGTGGTACCGCAGCACCTTCTCAGTGACCTGCGCCGGGCTTCCGATCAACGCGGAGCTGCGTTCCACGAAGTCCTCCAGCGTCGGGAAAACCACCTCCTGGCCGAGTTTCCGCTGAAGCGCCAGCCGGGCCGCGAAGATCGGCCGGTACGCCTCCAGCGCGTCCTGTGACCGGCTGGCCAGGTGGAATCCGGCGGTGCCCGCGCCGACCACCGCGTCGGCGGGATCGCGGCCGTGGAAGGCCCAGCGCTGCCGGTAATGCCGGATCAGCTCGGCGTACGGTTCGATCGGGTTGGTCACGTTGGCGGAGAACAGCGGATCCCCGTGTTTCGCGGCGAGTTCGACGGATTCGCGGCTCGTGGCGCTGCCGTGCCAGATCCGGATCGGCTGCTGCAACGGCCGCGGCCACACCTCGGCGGCGTGCAGCGGCGGCCGGAACCGGCCGGACCAGGTGACCCGGTCGGCCTGCCACAGCTTGCGGAACAGTTCGTAGCCCTCGGCGTTGCGGTCCCACTGGTCCTCGGGCGTGACGTCGAACAGCTCGCGCTGGGCGGAGCCGTTGCCCTTGCCGATGATGAGTTCGAGCCTGCCGCCAGAAAGGTTGTCCAGCATCGAGTAGTCCTCGAACGCGCGCACCGGGTCGAGCAGGCTGAGCGTGGTGACCGCGGTGAACAGCCGGATCCGGCGCGTGCGGGCGGCGATGTGGCTGAGCACCACGGGCGGGGACGACGACAGGAACGGCCGCTCGTGCCGTTCGCCGACGCCGTAGCCGTCGAAGCCCAGCTCCTCGGCCAGTTCGGCGTTGTCGATGACCTCGCGGAGCCGCGCGTCGGGGGCGGCGAGTTCGCCGGTGACGGGGTCGGGGGCGTGCGTGATGAGGGTGATCAGGAGGAATCTCACGGCAGCTCCAGGTGTTCGCGCAACGTGGTGCCGGTGTATTCGGTGCGGTACACGCCGCGGTCCTGCAGTTCCGGCACCAGCCGGTCCACGACCTCGTCGATCGTTCCGGGCACGAGGTGCGGGGTGAGGTTGAACCCGTCGACCACCCGGTCTTTCGCGTAGCGGGCCCATTCGTCGGCGACCTGGCCCGGCGTGCCGACGAACGCATGGTGCCGCGGTTCGACCTCCAGCACCAGTTCGTGGATCGACAGTTTTTTGGCCTCGGCGAGGTCGCGCCACTGCTGGATGCGTTCGAGCTTGCCGGTGCGGTGCTCGACGGAGATCGTGCCGCGCGACGGATCCAGCTCGCCTTCGGCCGGTTCGATGTCCGGCAAGGGCCCGTGCGGGTCGAAGGAGGACAGGTCCTGGCCCCAGTACTGTTCGAGGAAGGCGATGGCGCGCTGCGGATTGAGCTGCCGCCGGCGGATCTCCTCGGCGCGTTCGGCAGCGTCGCACGGCGTGTCGCCGAGGATTACGGACGCGCCGGGCAGAATGCGGACCGCGTCGGCCGACCGGCCGTGGCGGGCCAAGCGATCCCGCAGGTCCGCGGCGTAGGCGGCGGCTTTGTCGTAGGCGGTGTTCGCGGAGAAGACGACGTCGGCGTGCCGCGCGGCCAGCTCCCGGCCGCCGGGGGAGTCGCCGGCCTGGAACAAAACGGGGCGGCCCTGCGGGCTCGGCGGGACGGTCGGTTCGGCGCGCAGCCGCACCAGGTCGGTGTCCGCTTCGGCGGGTCCGGCCCACAGCGCTTTCGCTGCTTCGACGAACTGGGTCGCGCGTTCGTAGCGGCGTTCGTGGGCCAGCCAGCCGCCGTGCCGGAAGTTGGCTCCGGTCCAGGCATTGTCGGTGGTGACGATGTTCCAGCCGGCCCGTCCGCCGGAGACGTAGTCGAGCGAGGCCAGGCGACGGGCGAGGTCGGCCGGGTAGTTGTAGGTGGTGTTCTGCGTGGCGACGAGGCCGATTTTCGTGGTGGCCCCGGCCAACGCGCTCAGCTGCGTGATGGCGTCCGGGCGGCCGGCGACGTCGAGGGCGTGCACGCGGCCGCGGTTCTCCCGGACCCGCAGGCCCTCGCCGAGGAAGAACGCGTCGAACAGCCCGCGTTCCATCGTGCGGGCCACTGACACGTACGTCTCGATCTCGGTGTGTGCCGCGTTCGACGGGTCGTCCCACAGGAACTGCGGCCCGACACCGGTGTAGAAGACTCCGAGGTGCAGCTGCGCGGTCATGCGATTCCCTTCGACGACACGGCGAATCGGTTCTCGGGACGCGGAAGACCCAGCGTCGCGCGGAGCGTCGCACCCGGCTCCGGTGGCGTGAGCAGACCGCGCCGGCGCAGTTCGGGCAGCACTTCCTGGTTCAGCAGCGGCAGGTCTTTTGCTGCCGGGTGCAGGCGTACGCCGTCGAGGTCGAGCTGTGCCAGGAACGGGACGAGGCCAGCGGGGTCGCCGGTGTAGCGGGTGCGGCCGCTCGGCGGCCGGGCGGCGGAATCGAAGCGGACTTCCAGCTCCCCGAACACCAGGGGAGCGGCCTGCCTGCGGTGCTGGAGATTGCCGGTGAGGACAATGTCCGGCCGGACGACGTCGGCGAAGTCCTCCGCGGCGAGTACGACGAGGCTGCCTTGGGGCGGGCGCGGGGTGATCAACGGGCCTTTGACGGAGAACGTTTCCCCGGTGAAGTCCACGTGGTGGACCTTGTCCGGATCCAGGTAACGGCCGGTGGCGAGGTCGGTGATGACCGCGTCGTCCTCCCACGAATCCCACAGCCGCCGGATCACCTCGACGACGTCGGCCACCTCTTGGCGGAGGTTCGCCGGTGCCGCGCGGCCGACCGTCGCGAGCGCGGCGGGAGTGGCGGCGGTGCCCACGATCCAGGCGGCGCGGCCGTGCGTGGCGTGGTCGAGGCTGGCCAGCTGGGCGGCGAGGTGGAACGGTTCGGCGGTCAGCACGTGCGACGTCGGGGCCAAGCCGATGCCGGACGTCTGGGCGGCGGAATAGGCCGCGCGGACCGTGGCGTCGACCCGGAATCCGCTGGCAGGCGGGACGGGTGCGTCGTCGAAGGTGGCGAAGGCGAACCCGGCTCGTTCGGCGTCGGCGACCGCCGCCGCCAGCGCGGGCGGGCTGGTTTCGGGATGCGCTCCGTCGAGTTCGACGGCCAAGTGCAACGTTTTCGGTGAACTCATGCGGGCACGGCCCTCTCGATTCGTTTGTGCCAGAGGTAGCCGCCGCCGGGGGTCCGCCGCACTGCTGCTCAGGATGTGGGCGGCCGGGCGGTGTTGTTCCGGCGGTGTCCACAAAGGAGGCTGTCCCAGCTGGTGGACGACAGGGAACGACGGCGCCGGCCCGCCTACAGTCCTGCGGTCATGAGTTCCGATTCGAAGCCGAAGGGCGCTGGGCGGATCAGCGCCGACTGGGCCGCGGTGCTGGTCGCGGCCGTGCTGGTGGCGCTGGCCGCGTTCGGCGTGCTGCCGACGATCCCGTTCCTGGTCAAATGACGGCCGCGGTGGAGGGCCGCCGCGCGGCGCCCGCGGTCGTGAAGTACGTGCCGGGACTGCTGCTGCTCGCCGCGGTGGGCATCGTGGGAACGCTGGCACAGAACGGAGTGCGCAGCCTCGGACAGGCGACCGGGACCGCGCTGCCGGACATCGAGTACGTGCTGTGGGCGATCGTCCTCGGACTGGTCATCCGCAACACGATCGGCATCCCGGCGCTGTTCCGGCCCGGCGTGGGCACCTACGAGTTCTGGCTGAAGACCGGCATCGTGCTGCTCGGCGCGCGGTTCGTGCTGGGCGATCTCGCCAAGCTCGGCGGGTTCAGCCTCGGCCTGATCCTGGTCGACATGGCCGTCGCGACCACGGTGATCCTGCTGGTGGGCAAGGCTTTCGGACTGGGCGGGAAACTGTCGTCGCTGCTGGCGATCGGCACGTCGATCTGCGGGGTGTCGGCCATCATCGCCGGCCGCGGCTCGATCGACGCCGACGACGAGGACTCCGGATACGCCATCGCCGCGATCCTCGCACTGGGCGCGGTCGCGCTGTTCACCTTCCCGGCGATCGGGCACGCGCTGAACCTGACCGACACCGAATTCGGCCTGTGGGCGGGACTCGCGGTGGACAACACCGCTGAGACGACCGCGACCGGCGCGGCGTATTCCCCGCACGCGCAGGACGTCGCGGTCGCGGTGAAGAGCACGCGGAACGCGCTGATCGGGCTCGTGGTCCTCGGCTACGCGGCGTACTGGTCCACGCGCGGCGGCAAGGCGGTCGCCAGCGGGGCGAAGGGCCGGGCCGGCTTCGTGTGGCGCACCTTTCCGAAGTTCGTGCTGGGGTTCATCGCGGTTTCCGCACTGGCCACCGCGCACGTGTTCACCAAAGCGGAGGTCGCCGACCTCGGGAATCTCTCGAAGTGGGCGTTCCTGCTGTGCTTCGCCGGGGTCGGCCTGAACTTCGACCTCCGGCAGATGGCGCGCAGCGGGCTGCGGCCGCTGGTCGTGGCGGCGCTCGGGCTGGTGGTGGTCGCGGGATGCTCGCTCGGGCTGGTGCTGCTGACCTCGCAGTGGTTCAGCTTCTGACTCCGCCTGAGACTGTGCCGCCGCCAGACCCCGGGCGGCGGCACAGTCATTCTCAGCGCGCTTCCCGGGTCGCGGAGTCGAGCGCGGCCAGCAGGATCCCGACCGCCGTGCGCACGACTTCCGCGGCGACGTTGAGGGGCGGAAGCAACCGCACCACGCCGTCGCCGCGCCCGCCCAATTCGACGATGAGCCCGCGACGCAGCGCGTGGTTCTGCACGGCCAGCGCGAGTTCCGAGGCCGGCGCACCGGTGCGCGGGTCGGTCAGCTCGATGCCCCACATCAGGCCGGTGCCGCGCACGTCGGTCACCCACGGGTGGCCGGCCAGCGGGGAAAGCAGCTCCTCGAGCTGGTGCCCGCGCTCGACGACGTTGTCCAGCACGCTGTCGCGGTTGACGACCTCGATCGCCCGCGCGCCCGCGGCGAAGGCGAGCTGGTTGCCGCGGAAGGCGCCGGTGTGCGCGCGGGGAGCCCAGTTGTCGAGCCGCTCGTCGTAGATGATCAGCGAGACCGGCGAACCGATTCCGCTGAGCGCCTGGGACGCGACGATCACGTCGGGTTCGATGCCGTAGCGCTCGAAGGCGAACCAGGTCCCGGTCCGGCCGCAGCCGGTCTGCAGTTCGTCGACGATCAGCGGGATCTCCAGCTCCCGGGTCAGCTCGCGCACCCGGTGCACGAATTCCGCCCTTGCCGGGACCACGCCGCCCTCGCCCTGCACGAGTTCGAGCACCACCGCCGCGGGCAGCGGGACGCCGCCGTCGGGGTCGTGCAGCGAGCGTTCGAGCAGCTCTGAGCAGCTCGCCGCGCAGGTGTCCGGATCGAGCCCGACCGGGCAGCGGTGGCAGGAGGTGTACGGGAAGTACTGCGTGCCGCTGGAGACCGGGCGCTGCCGTCCGGCCAGCCCGGACAAGCTCAGCGCGGCGGGCGTGCCGCCGTGGAACCGGCCCTGGAACGCCACGACGCCGCCGCGCCCGGTCGCGGTCTTGCACAGCTTCAGCGCGGCTTCGACCGCGTTCGTCCCGGCCGGCCCGCAGAAGTGCAGTTTCATCCGCGAGCGCAGCGCCGGGGGCAGCATCGCGAGCTGGGCCTCGGAGAACTCGTCCTTGACCGGGGTCGGGAAGTCGAGCGCGTGGGTCAGCTTGCTCAGCTGCGCGGTCATCGCCGCGACCAGTTCGGGATGGTTGTGCCCGAGGGACAGCACCCCCGCCCCGGCGAGGAAATCGATGAACACGTTGCCGTCGGCGTCGCGCACGAAGCTGCCGGAGCCCTCGGTGATCGCGATCGGCAGCCGCCGGGGGCCGCCGCGGGCGTTCGGCTCCCGGCGGTCCTGCCGGGCGAGGTACTCGGCCGAGCGCGGGCCGGGCAGGTCGCAGTACACGGCGGGGCCGGTGAGCGGCGTGGGGTGCTCGAGGGTCGTCATCTGGCCTGTTCTCCCCTGACAGTGGTGGCGGGGCGGCCGCCCCGGTGCTCGGCTGCCGTCGTCCCTCCACAGTGGACAAAGACATTCCGCCCGGCGCGTTTCTCCCCGAATAACCGGGGCGGCCGTTCGCCCGGGTGCGGCGGTATTGTGTTTCCGGCCCGGGGACGGGCCGGACGCTCGCGCGTTCGCGGATGCGTTCCGCCGGCGTCGGGCGGCGCGTCCGGCGTCGAGTCCGTCATGCACTCCTCCTCGTTTTCCGCAGGGATTCGCGAGCCGCCGGAAAACGGCTCGCGGCGGCCGGGAACTGTTTGTTCTCGGGCAGACCGAGGGAGGGCCGCGCGGGGCGCAGCCCTCCCTCGGTCGACCTCGCTGAAATACCGCGGGGCACAGCGTAGCGCAGGCGGTTACGGTCGAACGGGGTGTCCGCCGGGTGCCCGCCGGGCTTGGCTCCGGTCCGAAAAGAATCGTCCGGGGTAAGGCAAGGCAATGCGCCAGGCGAGTGAAGACAACGATTTCACGGAGTTCGCCGCACTGGGCTGAACGACTGAATGCGCGACGGTGTTCGCGGAAAAGGGAAACGGAACGTGAATATTCACGTTCCGTTTCCGCGGTGTGAATCCGGGGACGAAGACCGCATCGTGGGACATTTTCCGGCCGGGGGCGAAAGGGGTTCGGGATATGACGAAACGGAGAAATGCACGACGGTCGTGGCCGGGGCGCTGATTTCGCCGCCGGGACCCGGCTGGGCCGCTGTTTCCGCGACGGGCGGGCGGCGGGCTGCGGTATCGGCGGCGGCGGGTCGGCCGGGTGGTCCAGACCAAGCCGATGGTTCAGACCGGTCGGCCACTGGTTCAGACCATCGCGGCCGCTGTTCGCCCGCGGTCGAGCCGGGGGAAGGGGTCTGGTCCGGCGGGACGCGTGCCGCCGGACCCGGATGACGTAGTGCGTCGTGAACGCGGGCCCGCGGATCGAGGTTTTTTCCGGCCGTAACAGCGCCTCGGGATGCTTATGGCTGACAATGTTGACTGTACGAAAGTTGCCAACGTTCGATGTTTGAGACAGTTCTACGTTGCTCTAGCGAGGAAAATGCCTGCTGTAGAGCGGTGAATAATTAACCGGATAGTGCACTGCGGGCATGACACACCGTCGCCCTCTTGCTACGCGCCGGGGCGATCTGTGGCCCATCCCACTGCCTCTGTACACCCGCTGTTTCCGTTTCGTAATCTTCTCGCGCTTTTGCGGTGACCTGCGATCTACCCCGAGGATCAGCGACCCGGAGCCGCCGCGCACCGTCGCGGCTCGCTGCCTGAAGAAGGCGGCGGGGACGGTGCCGTGGTGTGACAGCGAAGGAGCCCACCTACCGTGGGACGGCACAGCAAACCCAGCAAGACGAAATCTGTTCTCCAGCGCACCGGCGCGACCGCGGCTCTCGCGGGCGCCACCCTCGGCGGCATCGGCCTCGCCGGGGCGGGCACGGCCAACGCCTTCCCGGGGCAGGCCGGCATCGTCAAGTGCGAGAGCAGCGGCAACCCGACGGCCGTGAACAACACCGCGGCGGGCCAGCGCGCGGGCCGCCCGGCGGGCCTGTTCCAGATCGTCACGAAGACCTGGCTCGCGAACGGCGGCGGCCAGTTCGCCCCGACGGCCGACAAGGCCACGCCGGCGCAGCAGCAGATCGTGGCGGACCGCATCTACGCGAAGCAGGGTTCGGCCCCGTGGCAGTGCCGCGGCGGCTCCGGCCCGGCGAAGTACGCGAACTTCGGCGGCGACACCTCCGGCGGCTCGGCGGAGGTCGAGGCCGTGGCCGCGAAGCCGAAGTCCGAGGTGAAGGTGAAGGCGAAGGTCAAGTCCGGCCCGAAGCACGCGGCCCCCGCGTCGAACCCGGACGGCACGTACACCGTCGCGGCCGGCGACACCCTCTCCGGAATCGCGAAGAACCTCAACGTCGAAGGCGGCTGGCAGCACCTGCAGCAGCTGAACCAGAAGTTCATCCCGGACGCGAACCTGATCCTGACCGGGCAGAAGATCGTCACGAAGTAACCCCGCCGAGGGCCCCGGGCCGCGCCCGCGTCGCTTTCCCCCGATCGACGCGACCGCGCCCGGCGGCCGCCGGTGCACGCGCGCGAAAGTGCGCTCGGGCACCGCGCGCACCCGGCGGCCAGCGTGCGGTGCGGACGGGTCTGCTTCGTGGGAACACGGGCCCGTTCGCGCCGCACGCCTTGCCGGAAGGGCGGAGACGTCAGCCTTGGCTGCCGTCGCGATCCATCGGCAGCGGTCGACGAACTGCCCGATCAGCTCGCCGTAATGCCGCCTATCGGCGCACCCGAAGCGGCACACTGTTCAACAACGAAAGCGCATCAGCACTAGCACTGCCCGGCTCAGCCAGATAGACGATCAGCTGCTGCCCAGGCGCACTCCGCACGTCGAACGCCTGATACGTCAGCGTCAGCGGCCCAACCGCGGGATGTACGAGCTGCTTCGGCTCGCGAGTCTTCCCCCGCACCTGATGCGTCTCCCACAAGGCCCGGAACTCCGCACTGCCCTCGCTCAGCTCCGCCACCAGCGACGGCAGCGCGGGATCTACCGCGGACCGCAGGTTTGCCACGGTCGCCTGTGCGGTCCAGTCCCAACGGGCGTAGAACTGCCGCCCCGCCGGGTCGAGGAACGTCATCCGCGCGAGGTTGTCCGCGGACTCGAACGGGGAGAACAATGCATCGGCGAGGGTGTTTGTCGCCAGGATGTCCAGGATCCGGTTGAGCACGAACGCTGGGGACTGCGAGTAGGTGTCCATGAGTTGGCGCAGTTCGGGGCTCACGGTCTGGGGCGCCGGAGCGCTCTGCCAGACCACTCCGGCGAGGCGGTACAGGTGGGCGCGGGCGTCTAGGTCCAGGTCCAGTGCGCGGCACAGCGCGTCGAGCACCTGTCCCGACGGCCGGGTTTCGCGGCCTTGTTCCAGGCGGGTGTAGTAGTCGACATTCACCCCGGCCAGCACGGCGACTTCCTCACGGCGCAGGCCGGGGACCTTGCGCCGGCCGGAGTAGTGCACGCCGGCGTCTTCCGGGGACCGTTGTGCGCGGCGGGCGCGCAGGAAGTCGCCCAGTTCGGTGCTGGCCATGCCGTCCAGGGTAGGCGGCGGCTGGGTGGGTGTGACACGTCCTGTCAACGAGGTCCGCCGCCGATGAGACTGGCGGGCATGACGGAGGAGATGCTGGCGGGGAAGGTCGCCGTGGTCACGGGGGCGGCGCGCGGGGTCGGTGCGGCGACGGTCGAGTGGCTGCACGCTCGTGGCGCGCGGGTGCTGGCCACGGACGTCCGGCCCCAGGTCGGGGAGCTTGCCGACCGGTTCGACGGGGTGTCGGCGCTGGTCGGGGATGTGTCCAAAGAGGATGTCGCGGTGCGGACCGCGGCCGCCGCGCTGGAACGGTTCGGCGGGTTCGACATTCTGGTCGCCAATGCGGGCCGTTCGGTGAACAAGCCGGTCACCGAGACTACGGCGGCCGATTGGGACGAGCTGATGTCCATTAATGCTCGCGGCGCGTTTCTGCATGCGCGGGAGGCATTCCGGGTGATGCGGGAAAACGGCGGGGGAGCGATCGTGACGGTCGGCTCGTTCGCTTGCACGGTCGGGCTTGCCGAAGCGGCGGCTTACAGCGCGTCAAAGGGAGCATTGGCGCAGTTGACCAAAGTGCTCGCGCTGGAAGGCGGTCCGCACGGAATTCGCGCGAATGTCGTCGCGCCCGGGGTGATCGAGACCGATCTGCTCGATACGTTCCGGGCCGACAGCCGGGCGTATTTGCGGTCCTTCGGCGACGCCCATCCGCTGGGCAGGGTCGCACAGCCCGAGGAAATCGCCGAGGTGATCGGGTTTCTTGCCTCGCCCCAGTCGGCGTTCATCACGGGAGCGGTCGTCGCTGCCGACGGTGGATATACCGCGGCATGATTCTCGAGGAAAGGAAAGGAAAGGCATGAGGCTCGACGGAAAGGTCGCGTTGCTGACCGGGGCGACCGGTGGCATCGGGCAGGCCACGGCGGAACTGTTCGCGAGCGAGGGTGCGAGGCTGGTAATAACCGACGTTGATCAAGCAGCGGTGGAGAAGCTCGCCGAACGGTTGGGAACGGAGGTGCTGGCCGATCGGCTGGACGTTTCCTCGCCGGAGAATTGGCGCGAAATCGTCGAGCGGACCCGGCAGCGTTTCGGTCGCCTCGACGTTCTGGTCAATATCGCGGGAATCGTGGACTGGCCGGGGATCGAGGAAACCGGAAAGGACGCCTGGGACCGGGTGATCGCGGTCAACCAGACCGGGACCTGGCTCGGGATGAAGACCGCGATGCCGCTGCTGCGCGCCTCCGGAAACGGATCGGTCGTCAACACTTCCTCGGTGCTGGGCCTGGTCGGCAGCGGCGCGGCGGCCGCGTACCAGGCGTCCAAAGGCGCGGTGCGGTTGCTGACCAAAACCGCCGCGGTCGAGTACGCGACCCGTGGCGTCCGGGTCAATTCGGTGCATCCGGGCGTCATCGCCACGCCGATGATCCAGGACCTGCTCGACGAGCAAGGCGACCGGCAGCCCGACATCGTCCGCACGCCGATGCGCCGCGCGGGCCGCCCGGCGGAGGTCGCGCAGGCGATGCTTTTCCTGGCCAGCGACGAATCCTCGTTCGTCACCGGGACCGAACTGGTCGTGGACGGCGGCCTCACCGCGTACTGACACCGGGCTCATCTACTATCCGAAGTAGTAGATGAAAGGAGCACGATGACGGGCGCCCGCGGAAGGATCCGGGCCGGGCTCGTCCTGGCCGGGTTCGCGGGCGGGGCGGCGCTCGCCGCGGCTGCGGAGCGAGTGCCCGAGCGGCCAGCCGTTACCGGGCACGACGTTCTCCCGACAGCGGCGCGCCCGCCGGAGGCAGAGCTGGCGCTGCTGAAGTCCGCGGCCAAGGTGCGTGACAACCGGAAAGCGCGCGAAAAAGCCCGCGCCTACGCACCGACGAACGGCGTGATCACCTCGAACTACGGGGCCCGTTGGGGCACCACGCATTACGGCCTGGATGTCGCGAACGCGATCGGCACCCCGGTCCGGACGCCGCTCGCCGGAACCGTGCTCGAAGCCGGACCGGCGAGCGGGTTCGGGCTGTGGGTCCGGGTCCGGCACGAGGACGGGACCGTCACGGTGTACGGCCACCTCAACCGTTACTCGGTCGCCGCCGGGCAGCGGGTCGCGGCGGGGCAGGTGATCGCCGAGGTGGGCAACCGCGGGCAGTCGACGGGGCCGCATCTGCACTTCGAGGTCTGGGCGGCGGGGGAGCGCAAGACCGATCCGCTGCGCTGGCTGCGGAGGCTCGGGGTGCGGATCGAACCGGGCGGGTGACCCAGGGTGGACGGCGGGCGACGCATGCGAGACAATGCATGCACGTTTCACTATATATCCTGGTAGGGGGTTCGATGGGCGAGCAGCACGGGCACGGGCACGGAGTAACGGCGGGCGCGGATCGCAAGTGGCTGGTGCGGGCGCTGGTGCTGATCGTCGGGTTCATGGCCGTCGAACTGGTCGTCGGCCTGATCGCCGGGTCGCTCGCGTTGATCACCGACGCGGGCCACATGCTGACCGACGCCGCCTCGATCGTGCTCGCGCTGGTCGCGATCCGGCTGGCCGCGCGTCCGGCGAAGGGCGGGTTCACCTATGGCCTCAAACGCGCGGAAATCCTGTCCGCGCAGGCCAACGGGATCACCTTGCTGCTGCTGACCGCGTGGTTCCTGTACGAGGCGGTCACCCGGCTCGTCGAACCGCCGGAAGTCCAGGGCGCGCTGGTGCTCGTGACCGCGCTGGCCGGGATCGCCGTGAACGTCGCGGCGAGCTGGTGCATCAGCCGGGCGAACCGGTCGAGCCTGAACGTCGAGGGCGCGTTCCAGCACATCCTCAACGACCTCTACGCGTTCATCGCGACCGCGGTGGCCGGCGCGATCGTGTGGTGGACCGGATTCGCCCGCGCGGACGCGATCGCCGCGCTGGTGGTCGCGGCGCTGATGGCGAAGGCGGGCTGGGGGCTGGTCCGCGAATCGGGCCGGATCTTCCTGGAGGCCGCGCCCGCGGGCATCGACCCGGAGGCGGTCGGGGAGCAGGTGGCGTCGGTCCCGGACGTGGTGCAGGTGCACGACCTGCACATCTGGCAGATCACCTCGGGCGAGCCCGCGCTGTCCGCGCACGTGCTGGTGCGGCCCGCCGCCGACTGCCACGCGGTGCGCGCCGGGATCGAGGAGATCATGCGGTCCCGGCACCGGCTCGACCACACGACCCTGCAGGTGGATCACGCGGACGAGGACCGGACCGAGCATTGCGAACGGTCGCACGGCCCGGTCTACCGCTTCACCGGACCGGTGCCGGGAACCTGAGCAGGCAAGCTGCCGGAAGCCGAAACAACCGCTGACGACGCTGGATGACCGAGCCCTAGGATGCGGGGCGTGCAGGGACTGGGCGAGCTTGAATCGGCGGCGATGGACGTCTTGTGGCGCGCGGGCGAAGCGCGCACGGTCCGCGAGGTGCTGGAGGAGCTGAACCGGGACTTGGCCTACACGACCGTCCTCACCGTGCTGGATCACTTGCACGGCAAGGGCTGGGTGGAACGTGAAAAGCACGGCCGCGCCTACTGCTACACGCCGGTGTGGTCGCGGGAGGAAGCCGCGGCGCGCGCGATGCGGAGTCTGCTCGCCGACGTCGGCGATCCCGAGGGCGTGCTGCTGCATTTCGCGCAGTCGGCGTCGGAGGGGGAGCGGGCGGCGTTGCGGCGCGGGCTGCGGAAGCGCTCGTGATCGTCTCCGCGGCACTGGTCGCGACCGTGGCCGTGGTGGGTTTCTGCGGACCGGCTCTGCTGCGCCGGGCGTTGCGGGCCCGGATGCCCGGACCGCTGCGGTTCGGCGCGTGGATTCTGTTGCTGGGCAGCATGATCGCCGCCGGAGCCGGTGCGGTGGCGACGGCGTTCGGGCCGGGACACGAGGCGGCGCGGCACCTTGTCGCGCGGCTGCGGATCGATGCCTTGCGACACCAGGAAGTGTTGCATTTGGACGAAGTGCTCGGCGTGTCCGGCGCGTTGTTCGTGGCGGGCGCGGCCGGGGCGTTCGCGGTGGCCTCGGTGCGGCTGTACCGGCATCAGCTTCGCTTGCGCGACCGGCATTTCGCGGAGCTGTCGATCGTGTGCCAAGCCAGCCGCGCGGGAGTGTGGTGGCTGCCGCTGGAGGAGAAACTCGCCTACAGCATCGCGGGAAAACCCGATCTGGTCGTGCTTTCCGAAGGACTCGCGAAGGACCTTTCCGCGCCGGAACTCGCCGCGGTGGTCGATCACGAGCGGTCCCATCTGCGTGGACGGCACCACCGGCTGGTCGGGTTCGCGCACGCGGTGTCGGCGGCGCTGCCGTTCGTCCCGCTGGCCCGGCAGTCGCCGGAATTCGTTGCCGCCGCGGTGGAATTGAGCGCGGACGCCGCCGCGGGCCGACGGCACGGACCGGCGACCGTCGGCGCGGCGCTCGACCGGATGCATCCGGTGCGGTCCAAGGCCGTCGCCTTGCGGCTGGGGCACCTCGCGAGCAGTGGCCGTCGTCACAAAAGCGCGCTCCGCGTCCGGGACAGCGTGCTCGTTCTCCTTGCCTCGGCGGTACTTCCGCTCGGCACCGCCGCCGCGCTCGTGGTCGCCGGGGCCTGGACGGCTACTCCCGCCCTGCTCCACGCCTGACCGCTATGACTACTATGTCCGGTAGTACGCGCGAACGGGGGTTGATCAGGTGCTGGGCCGAAAAACGCAGATCATCGCGGGTGTCCTCGCCGGGCTGGTGCTGACGACGGGGTGCACGGCCGCATCGGACCCCGGCCCGGCCGCCGGCACCGAGCAGAAGAGCAGCGTCGCGCCCGTGCCCGCCACCCTCGACTTAGGACCGAAGGACGGCGCCACCGACGTCGCGCCCGGCGAACCGGTCACCGCGGTCGCCGGAGGATCCACTCTCAGCGAGGTCACCCTCGCGGCCTCGGACGGCGCCGCGGTCCCCGGCGAGATGGACCCCGCGAAGCAGCGCTGGAACTCCACCAAACCGCTGGAGTACGGCACGAAGTACACGATGACCGCGCGTTCGGCCGGCGCGGACGGCAAGCCGGTGACCCGCACCAGCACCTTCACCACCGCGACCGCCCGGGCGCAGGCGTATCCGTCGGTCATCCCGCTCGACGGCGAGACCACCGGCGTCGGCATGCCGATCACGATCAAGTTCTCCGCGCCGGTCTCGGACAAGGCGGCGGCCGAGAAGATGCTCACCGTCACCTCCGACAAGCCGGCCACCGGGGCGTGGCGCTGGTTCGGCGACGACGAGGTGCACTACCGCACCAAGGAATACTGGCCCGCGTACTCCTCGATCACCCTCGACATCAAGATCGCCGGCCGCTCGCTCGGCAACGGGGTGTTCGGCAAGGCCGACCGCAAGATCTCCTTCAAGACCGGTCCGTCGATCATCTCGAAGGTGTCCGACCACGAGAAGCAGATGCGGACGTACAAGGACGGCAAGCTCGTCCTGACCTCCCCGGTGAGCCTCGGCAAACCGTCGGCGCGCAGCGTTTCGGGCACCATGCTGATCATGACCGTGCAGTCGCCGTACACAATGGACTCCAGCACGTACGGCGTGCCCACCGACGCGCCCGGCGGCTACCGCACCACGGTCAAGTACGCGCTGCGGCTCACCAACTCGGGCCAGTTCCTGCACTCCGCGCCGTGGTCGGTGCGGCAGCAGGGGCATTCCAACACCTCGCACGGCTGCCTCAACGTCAGCGTCGACAACGCGAAATGGTTCTACGAGAACTCCCATCGCGGGGACATCGTCACGGTGACCGACACCGGCGCGGATCTCAAGCCCGGCGACGGCTGGACCGACTGGCGCTTCAGCTGGGAAGACTGGCAGAAGAAGGCCTGATCCCGGGAGACGGCGCACCGGGGATGCCGGGTGCGCCGCCCGTGCGGATCACGCGGGCCTGGCGTCAGGTCCGTGAGGGGAACCCTGAGGGAATCAGAGTCCGTGAAGGTTCCCCTCACGGACGGCGGCCGATGCGCCGCCCGCGCGGCTCAGCTCAGACCGACTGCCGGGGCCGGGGCGAAAGCACGTCCTCTCCGTAGATGCCCTGCAGCCAGTTGGTCTGGTAGATCGTGTCGAGATAGCGCTCGCCGAGGTCAGGGGCGACGGCCACCGCGGTCAGATGGTGCGCGTCGTGCTCGGACAGCCAGCTGGTCGCCCCGCTGACCACGGTCCCGGTCGACCCGCCGAACAGGAACCCGTTGCGCGCCAGCCGGTGGCACGCCCGGACCGAGTCCGGCTCCTCGACCGTGACCACGTCGTCCACATAGGACTCGTCGAGGATCGCCGGGCGCACGCTGGTGCCCAGCCCCGGCAGCATCCGGCGGCCGGCGGGGCCGCCGAAGGTCACCGAGCCGACGCTGTCGATCGCGACGATCCGCACTGGCCGGTGCCACTGCCGGAAGAACCGCGCGCAGCCCATCAGGGTGCCGGTGGTGCCCGCCCCGACGAACAGCACGTCGAGGCTCGGGAACGCGGCCGCGATCTCCGGGCCGGTCCGGTGGAAGTGCGCGCCCCAGTTGTCCGGGTTGGTGTACTGGTTGAGCCACACGTAGCGGTCGTCGGACGCGCACAGCGCGCGCACGTGGTCGATGCGCGCCCCGAGGAAACCGCCCTCGGGACTGGGTTCGGTGATGATGTGCACCTCGTTGCCGAGCGCCTCGATCGCCCGGCGCGTCGCGAGGTTGCAGCGCGAATCGGTGACGCACAGGAACCGGTACCCCCGGCTGGCCGCGATCATGCTCAGCGCGACGCCGAGATTGCCCGAAGAGGACTCGACGATGATCGAGCCCGGCCGCAGCAGGCCGTCGCGCTCGGCGGCGTCGACCATTTCGGTGGCGGCCTTCAGCTTGATGGAGCCGGCGAAGTTGAACCCCTCGCACTTGAGGAACAGCGAATAGCCGAAACTCCAGCGGAGGTCGACGTACAGCGCCTCCTCGTTGAAGGCTTCGGGAACGGTGATGACTGGCACGGTGATCTCCCCTTCAGACAAAGCTCAGTGGCGGACGGCGCTCAGCCATACCGGCGCAGTTCGTGGAAGAAGTCCTCGATGACATGCAGTCCGCCGGCGTCGGCCACTCTCTCGTGGACGAAGGCTCCGACCGCGAGGTCGAGGACGCCGAGCCCGAACGGCGAGAAGATCAGCGGCTGGTCCGCGGGCGGGCTGATCCGGCCGGACAGCACGTCGTCCAGGGTGCCGAGCAGGAAATCCCGGCTCCCCGTCCGCTGTTCGACCAGATGCGGCGAGGTGTTGGCCTTGAGGCAGTGGTCGACGTCGTCGACGATGTTCGCCGACGCCAGCAGGACCTCCGGCGCCAGATCGCGCAAGGAGACGTGCAGGACCAGCGGATTGTGCGCGAACCACGAGGGATCGTGCACGTGCGGTTCGCCGGCGATGGTCGCGAAGACCACCAGATCGCTCTCGCGGATCAGGTCTTCGGCGGTCTCGCGCACGGTGATGCCGCCGCCGAACCCGGACTGTTCCAGATAGCCGCGGAACCCCGCCGCGCTGTCCGGGTTCAGGTCGTGGACGTTGATCTCGTCGAACTCCCAGCCGGTGCCGGCGAGGAAGGTGTGGATGTAGCGGGCGATCAGGCCCACTCCGAAGAACCCGATCCGCCTTGGCCGTTCCCTGGTCCGGCTGAGCCAGTCGGCGGCGAGCGCGGCCGACGCCGCGGTCCTGGTCGCGCTGATGATGGAGCTTTCCAGGCAGGCGAACGGATAACCGGTCGCGAGGTCGTTCAGGATCAGCACCGCCGACGCCCGCGGGATCCCGGCGGCGACGTTGCCGGGGAAGCTGGAGATCCACTTCAGCCCCGCCACGTTCGTCTTCCCGCCGAGGGAGGCGGGAAGGGCGATGATCCGGTCGGCCGGCCGGTCGGGGAAGCGCAGGAAATAGGACGGCGGGTTGACCGAATCGCCGGAGCCGTGCACCCGGTAGGCGGTCTCGACGAGGTCGACGACCTCGCGTTCGCGCCCGGCCAGCGCCTGCTGGACCTGCGCGCCGGAGATCACCGCGAACGGCGGCACGGCGACCGGCGCGGCGGATTCGGACGCGCCGGCGGAAGAGAGCGTGGTCACTGGGTTTTCCCCTCGGAAGCGAGCGAGCAGTCGGAAAGTCGTACCGGGTCGGCCAGCCCGACGAGCACCTCGCGCAAGCCCTCGTAGGCGTCCCGGCTGTGCGCGGTGCGGACGTTGTCCACCAGCAGGAGATCTCCCGCCTCCCACGGTTCGCGGACGGTGTGTTCCTCGTACACCTCGTTCAGCAGTTGCACGACGTCCTCGCCGATCGGCTCTCCGTCGCCGAAGCAAGTGTTGAACGGAAGCCCGTCGGCGCCGTAGATGTCGACGAGGTACTCGTGCACCTCGGGTGCCATCGTCCATTCGTTGAGGAAGGCGATCTGGTTGAACCAGCAGCGCTGCCCGGTGACCGGATGCCCGACGATCGCGCTGCGCCGCTGCCGGGTGCGCAGGCCGCCGTCGGACTGCCAGGCGAACTCGATCCGGTTGGCGCGGCAGTAGTTCTCGATCGCGCCGCGGTCCTCGGTGCCGAACGCTTCGGCGACCGAGGCCCCGATCTCGTCGTTGAAGCTGCGGGTGAGCAGCCAGCCGTCGCGTTCGAACCGCGTGCGCAGGTCGCCGGGCAGGGCGGCCAGCACGGCGGCGGAATCGCTGACGCCGGTGACCCCGCCCGAGGACGGCGGGCGGACGCAGGCGAACAGCATCAGGCCGGGGAATTCGAGGGTGTAGCTCAGTTCGTGGTGCATGCACATCGGCTGGTTCGGCGGCCATTCGGTCGAGGAGTGCACCCCGCCGGGATGAGCCGTGCGGGGCGCGAACGCCTCCCGTTCGGTCATCAGCAGGTCGGCCAGCCTGCCGAAGACCGCCGCGACGACGGCCTGTTCGGCGAGCCCGAGGCCCCGGACCAGCACCGCGCCGTTTTCGGCGACGAGTCTTCGCACCGCCTCGCGGTGCGTGCTCGCCCAGCCCGCCGGGTCGCCTCCGGCGTCGGCCCGCAGCAGCGCGGGCAGCCCGGGACGGACGTCCAGGTCCGGCGGAGAGGTCTTGGGCAGGGATTTGGACAACGACATCGTGGAATCCTTTCGATTTCCGCGGTTCAGGAGGGGGTGGCGCCGGGCCGGCTGTCGAGCAGCGCGGCCAGGTCGGCGAGGACCGGATGCTTCGCGACATCCTTGATCGAGACCGCGCGGTCGAGCGCGATCGCCAGCTTCACCGCGGACAGCGAGGTGCCGCCCCGGTCGAAGAAGTGGTCCAGCCTGCCGATCTGGCCGGGCCGGACGCCGAGCACCTGCGCCCAGGCCCCGGCGAGCCGCTGCTCGGTGCCGGTGGCGGGGGCGCGGTAGTCCTCGTCCGTCGCGTCGAGTTCGGCGGCCAGCACGGCGAGGTTCTTCTTGTCGATCTTCCCGTTGGCGGTCAACGGCAACTGCTCCCGCCAGTGGAACGCCGAGGGCAGCATGTACTCCGGCAGCGCGGCGGCGAGCTGCTCCCGCATCAGGCCGAGGTCGAGGCGTTCGCGGCTGGAGTAGAACGCGACCAGCCGCTTGCTCTGCCCGCCCCCGCCCGCCACGACCACCGCGCCGTCGCGCACCCCGGGCACCTGCAGCAGCGTGTTCTCGATTTCGCCGATCTCGATCCGGAACCCGCGGATCTTGACCTGCGAATCGCGTCTGCCGAGGAACTCCAGCTTGCCCTCGGGCAGCCAGCGGCCGTGGTCGCCGCTGCGGTAGAGCCGGGTGCCCGGCCGGTGCGGGTCGGTGGTGAAGGCCAGCGCGGTGCGTTCCGGATCGTTGACGTAGCCGCGCCCGACGCACACGCCGGAGAACACGATCTCGCCGGGAGCGCCGAGCGGGACCGGGTTCAGCCGTTCGTCGACGACGTACACGCGCACGTTCTGCACCGGCGGTCCGAGCGGCACCCGTTCCCGCTCCGGCGCACGGTCCATCACCTCGTGGTTGGTGTCGTCCGAGGTTTCGGTGAGGCCGTAGGCGTTGACCAGCTTGACGTCCGGCATCGTGGCGAACCAGCGCTGCGCCAGCTCGGTCTTGAGCGCCTCGCCGGTCACCGAAACGCAGCGCAGGTCCGGCAGCGCGACCGGGTTCTTGTCCACCGCGGACAGGACGACCTCGAGGTAAGAGGGCACGACCTGGGCCACGGTGACCCGGCCCGCGCCGAGTTTGTCCACGAACCGGTCCGCGTCCAGGATCACGTCCTGTTCGATCAGCAGCGTGGTTCCGCCGACCAGGAGCGCGGAAACCAGCTGCCACAGCGAGATGTCGAAGCACTGCGGCGCGACCTGCGCCACCACCGAATCCGCGGTGACGCCGAGGTCGTTGATCTTGGCGTAGAGATGGTTGACCATCCCGGCGTGCTCGCACATCGCGCCCTTCGGCTCGCCCGTGGAGCCCGAGGTGAAGTAGATGTAGGCGAGCTGGCCGGCGTCGACGGCGATGTCGAGGTCGTCTTCGGAGTGGTCCTCCTCGTATGCGGCGTCGACGAACAACGTCCGCACGCCGGGCAGCAGTTCGACGGCCTTGCGCAACGTGGTCGTGCTGCCCAGTTCGGTCAGCACCAGCTCGCAGCCGGCCCGGCGCAGCGTGGTCGCGATGCGGTCGGTCGGGAAATGCGGCTCGATGGGCAGGTAGACGCCGCCCGCCTTGAACACCGCGAGCACGGCGGCCATCCAGTCCAGATTGCGTTCGGTCACCACCGCGACGACGTCCTCGCGCCGCAGCCCGCGCGCCACGAGCGCCCTCGCCAGGCGGTTGGCCCGCCCGTTGAGTTCCCGGTACGTCCACTGCCGCTCGCCGTGCACGGCGGCGACCGCGTCCGGATGCCGGGCGACGTTGCGCTGGAACAGCTCGTGGCAGCGCAGGTCCGGCAGTTCTACGCGGGGTCCGGCGAGCCCTTCCAGCTGCAGTTTGAGTTCCGCGGCCGACAGCAGCGTCGTTTCGCGGTGCGGCGCGCTGACGTCGGTGCGGATCAGCGTGAGCGCGCTCAGGTGGTAGCCGAGGACGCGTTCGGCGCTTTCGGAGTCCAGCACCCCGGTCCGGAAGCGCAGCCGCAGCGTCTCCAGCCCGGGCGAGACGTCCACCTGCAGCACGGTGTCCCCGGCGAGGTCCCCGGCGGTGCCGGTCGGGTCGAAGACCGTCTCGAACGGCGGCGCGAGGATGCCGAGTTCGGCGCGCAGTTCGTCGACCGGGAAATCCCGGAAGGCCAGCGTTTGCGCGTCGATCCGCGCGGTGTGCTCGATGAGGTCGCGCCAGGTCTCGGACTCGGTGCTCAGCCGGCAGGGCAGCGGCTTTCCGCCGGGCCCGGCGACGTAGCCGGTGCACACCTCGGCCTCGCCCGACAACGCGGACAGCACCTTGGCGTGAGCGGCGAGCAGCACCGAACTCAGCGGCACGCGCAGCTGTTCGGCCAGCCGCCGCAACGAGGCAGCGATGCCCGGCGGGATCGGCGTTTCGTGGTCGCCGACGGCGGAGCCGGGGTCGAGCGTCCATCTCGGGACGCTGGTGCGGCCGCCGGCGGTGAGTACTTCGCGCCAGTGCTCGCGCCCCGCTCCCAGTCCGGTTGTCATGGGTCTTCCTTCCCGTGGTTGTCGGTGGCCGGTCACGATTTCCCCGCCAGCTGACGGCGGCCGGCCCGGAGTTCGTGCGCCGGGTTCCCTCCCCAGTGCTCGTGGGCCGGGACCTCGGCGCCCTTCATGAGGAAGGAGTCCGGGGCAAGCGTCGAACCCTCGCCCATCGTCACGCCGTAATGCACCAGCGCTCCGACGCCGACCGTGCAGCGGCTGCCGATCTCGATGCGGTCCATCTTGAAACCGCCGTCCTCCTGCGAATGGCACTGGATGACGGACCCGACGTTGAGCGCGACGTCGTCGCCGAGGCGCACCAGCGTCTTCTCGATGATCCCGGTGCCGTCGTCGAACAGCCGCTTGCCGACCTTGATGCCCTGCATCCGCCACACCGCGGTCTTGAACGGAGTGCCGTCGAGCGAACGCATGACCGTCGCGGTCGCGGCCGCTTTCCAGAAGCGTTCCTGCCGCCAGAACCGCCGGTCGTAGATCGAGCAGGACACCGGGCGCAGCGGCTGGATGAGCACGGTGATCCGTTCCAGCGCGACGAAGAAGAGGATGCCGTAGGACAGGAAGACCACCGTGTCGAGCGCGAACAGCGGGGCGCCGAGGTGCACGTAGTAGAGGTCCGAAGCCCAGGTCAGCAGCAGCAATCCGTAGAAGAACAGCCAGTGCGACCCCGCATACAGCAGCATGGACACCGCGTTGTGCCGGTTCTTGGCGGCCAGCCTGCGCCGGAATTCCTCCGGGGTCTTCGGATGGTCGAACTGGCTGTCGCGTTCCACCGAGCGCGGGATCTCGAAGCTGGGAGAGCCGAGCAGCCCGACGCCCTCGCGCATCGGGCCGTCGAGCGGGACGAGGACCTTGGTGGCCAGCAGGCAGTTGTCCCCGGTCCTGGCTCCGGCCGGGTAGACGACGTGGTTGCCGAGGAAGTTCTGCGCCCCGACGCGCACCCGCGACAGCCGGAACGAGGTATTGGTGTATTCGGCGTTGAGCACCGACAGGCCGTCGGCGACCATCGTGCCGGCGCCGGCCTCGAACAGGAACGGGTTCTCGTATTTCTCCTCGAGCCCGAAATTGGATCCGGTCTGTTCTTTCTTGGAGATCCGGCAGCCGACCGCGCGCAGGTAGTGCACGATCGCCGAACTGTCGCCGAGAAGGGTCTTGAAGAACCGCAGATTGGTGAGCGCGCGGATGACGCGGTGCGCGGTGTAGCGGAGGGTGTAGAGGCGGTAGACCTCGCCGGGCTTGAGCGCGCGGTTGAGCAGCCGCGGCAGGAGCACGACGATCAGCAAGCCGATCAGCCGCAGGCCGAAGTACAGGATGAAGGAGACGACGAGCGCCTTCCAGTAGAACATCGGGTGGGTGAAGTCCATGTCCGCCGTGCCGAGCCCCATCGCCGGGCTCAGGTGCGGCAGGACGTTCACCTCGAGGCCGAGTAGCCCGAGCATCAGCGGGGCGCCGAGGAAGATGACGGTCAACGCCTGGCGCACGGCGAAGAACGCCCGCCGGAAGCTGCCGCAGGCCCGCGGCCCGACCCGCCGGTACCGCACGTCGGAGGGCACCGCCGGCACGCCGTGCCAGCTCTGCCCGTCCGGGACCGCCTGCCCGGCGTGCAGGGACGAGGCGTGCCCGAACTGGGCGTCGTCGCCGATCCGGGTCTCGATGTCGAGGACGGACATCTCGCCGACGTAGGAGTGCGACCCGATCGCGACCGGGCCGGTCCGGATCACCCCGTCCTGTGCGCGGTAGGTGGTGAAATAGGTGTCCTTGCAGATCACCGTGCCTTCCCCGACGGTGAGCAGATCGGTGCACACCGGGACGTACCGGGAAAAGATCGTCACGCCCTTGCCGATCTTCGCGCCCAGCGCGCGCAGGTACATCGAGTAGAGCGGGGAACCGGCGAACAACGGGACGAGCGGGTTCCGCTGGACGAGGGTTTTGACCATCCAGAACCGGACGTAGCCGAGGCTCCAGATCCGGATTTCCCCCGGTTTCCACCGGCCGACGATGATCCATTTCAGCGCGATCGGCAGCGTGCACAGAATGATCAGCAGGGCGGCGCCGAAGCCGACCGCGCGCAGGTAGAAGTCGGCGAGGCCGGTTCCGGCGATGATCCAGTCGGTTCCCGCGCCGAGCACCTGGGCGACCAGGAAGGAATAGGCCAGGAAGATCAGCACCTGCAGTATCCCGCAGCCGAAGTATTCGAGCCGGCTCGCCCGCTTCGGCGGCTCCGCGGGGACGGGCGCGGAGGCCGGCTCCGGCTCCGGCGGCTCGGCGGCGACCGGCGCGGTCTCGGCCAATGCGGAGACGAGACTGGCGATGGTCGGATTCCGGTAAATGTCCTTGATGGTGACGGCGGGAAGATCGGCACGCTTGCGCACCCGTGCGCAGAACTGTGCCAGCACGAGCGAGTTGGCCCCGAGATCGGCGAAGAAGTTGCTGTCGGCCGACACGCTTTTCTGCCCGGTGACATCGGCCATCACCTGAGCAAATGCTTCTCCGGTGTCGGGTGCCGGACCGGGGCGGGCGGTCGGGTACTCGGTGAGATCCATATCTCTAATAATCGGTGGATGTAACGCCGACGTAACCTACGGACGTCGGTGTTGACAATTTCGTGACCTGTTCGATGCGCGTCGCGGTGGACAAATGCCGCGCGGGCGAAGATTGAGGTCTAGACCACGCAAAGAGACATTAACCTGGCAAAGAGGACTAATACCGCGAATACGATTTATTTTTCAACATCCGGTGGCAGCTTTCCACGGATTCGGGACGCTTCCGGCGAACGGTTCCCGCGAGTCTGTTCGTCGTCGTGCATTTACCGCAAACCCATCCTCCGCCCGGGCGATGCTACCAGGATTTCACCGGTTCCGGGGACAGGATTCCCCGGTTGGCCGCAGTCGAACTGCTCCGCGGGGGTGAAATCCGCGGCACTGACGAGTGGCGGAAGTTCGCTCTGCGAAGGGGGTTTCGCGCGGCGGCCGGTCCCCGTTGTGCCCGGAACCGGGCGGTCGTCAAGTTCCGATGGTCCCGGATTCGGTGACATTGTGCTTCAACCGGAATGCGCAAGTGCTGCTTCGCGGGATTGATGGCACTTTCGAGGGAATTGCCGTCTCCGGCGCGTTTTTGTGCCATGTGGGTGAGCGATGCGGCAGGCGGCCGTCCCGGCTGCGCTGTTCGGCCGGTGCCGGGCTGCTCCGCGCGTTTCGCGGCCCGGTTTCGCCGGAAGTGCCCGGCGGCGTCCCTCGCGGTTTTCCGTCCGCCTCGGCGGGCTTCGGCACGCTTTTAGAATTATTTTCGCGTTGCTGGAGTGCCCGGCGTGCGGACAGCCGGAAAATGGAGCCGGCTGCCCGGTCCGCCGGGATATTCGCAGTCTCGCCCGCGCCGACGACGATTACCGCGCTGCTCGGGTGCCTGGACGTCGTGGCTGAGGCACGGCTCGGCGCACCGAGCGCAACTGCCCTTAGTGAACGCCTACCACTGTCCGAAGTGGACGGTCTCGGTCATCGGCCGCCGCTTGCGAGACGCCGGAGAGGCGCCCGCGGAGACCTTGGCGTCGGCATCGTGGCCGATGGCGATCGCACCGATCGGCTCGTGGTCGGCCGGCACGCCGAATTCGGTACGTACCTTGTCGAAATCCTCGGCCCCGATGCCGAAGTACACCGCGCCGAGGCCCTCGTCCACGACCGTCTGCAGGATGAGCAGGACGGCCATGCCGGTGTCGATGTACCAGAACGGCACCGGCCAGTGGTCCTCGCTGCGGTCGGTCCAGCCCTTGTCCGGCTGGGCGTAGCGGTCGAGGTAAACGTCCTTCACCGAAAACGGGATCACGATCACCGGCGCGGCCTTGGTGGCGTCGTCCAGCGTCCAGGACGCGAGGGTGTCGGCGAACCGCCGCACGTCGTCGCCCCTCAGCACCAGGAAAGCCTGCCCTTGCGAGAAACCGGCGGACGGCCCGCGCAGCGCATTGCGCATGATCCGCTGGACGCTCTCCTCGGACACCGGTTCGTCGGTGAACTTGCGCACCATGCGCCTGCGCCGCACAACGTCCTGAAACTCCATCGCAGCCCCCCGGGGTGTGGAAGTCGTCGTTTCGGCCAACTCTAGCGGGCTCGGGCGGCGACGGGTGCGGCTGAGGCGTATCCGCCCAGTCCGAAGTGGCTGGCGGGCCGGGTTGGCTTGCGCCGGGGCCGTCGCGGGCGGCGGGAGCTGGGTATGTCGTCCGTGAGGGGCACCCTGAGGGAATCAGATTCCCTCAGGGTGCCCCTCACGGACTCGAAGAAACAGGCATAGTGGCGTTGATCGGGCATTTCGCTGACGTTGGCGTCCTTTATGGACGGTCCGGCGGCTGAGGCCACCCGGCTTGGGTCCCTGGCGTTGGTTGCCGAACCTCGGCGGGGGAGCGATCTCAGCGGGGGCTGCGGCCGAATCCCGGCGGGGGTGATCTCCGTCGTCGGTCTTTCCGGAGCTGCTTCCGGCGAGGATCGTCGGCACTTCGGCTCGCTTGACGGCCGCCGCTGATGCCGAAACCCCGGCCGGCGTGATCTCCGCCTTCGGCTTTCCGGAACCGCTCCCGCCGAGAAGCCTCGGCTCGTCCGCCGCCGAAACCCCGGCGGCGGAGCGGGCTTCCCGGAAATGATCTCGGCGGGCGCCGCCGGGATCATTTCCGGCGATGTTATTTCCCGGCGCCCTTTTTCGCCGCGCGCTTGCGGCGGGGTTTCGCCTCCTCCTTCTGGCTTTCCTCGTAGGCGGCGACCACCTCGCGCGGGATGCGGCCGCGTTCGGCGATGGCCCAGTTGTTGTCGAGGGCCCAGGTGCGGATGGCCTTGGAGCGCTCGCGTTCCTCGGCGGTCGGCGCGGCCGAGGCCCGCAGAGTCGTCTTGCGTCCGCCGGTGCGGCGGGCGGAGGCGATGAAATCCGCGAGCTGCTCGCGCAGGGCGGCGGCGTTGTCGTCGGACAGGTCGATTTCGTACTGGACTCCGTCGAGTCCGAAGGGGACGGTCTGCCCGGCCTCGGAGCCGTCGAGGTCGTCGATCATCTCGACGAGGACTTTCTGTGCCATCGCGGTGATTCCTCCTGAAAACGGGACGTGGTCTCCGCAAACCATAACAGGAGTCCACTGTGGCTGGTCGGCGGCGATAATGTCCGGCCGCCGGACGAGGGCCGCGCACCGCAATTCCCGGGAGGGGGCGTCAGGAGCTTTTCTGCTCCAGGACGGGATCGGCCAGCGCCGCGAAGCGGTGTCCCATCCGGTCCCGTTTCGTCCGCAGGTAACGGAGGTTCTGCGGAGTTTCGACCGCGCGCAGCGCGACCTGCTCCGCCACCTCGAGCCCGTATTCGGCGAGCCCGGCGCATTTCGCCGGGTTGTTGGTGATGAGCCGCACCCGCCGGACGCCGAGGTGTTCGAGGATCTGCGCGCCGGAGCCGTAAGACCGGGAATCCACCGGCAGGCCCTGCGCGACGTTCGCGTCGACGGTGTCGAGGCCGGATTCCTGCAGCGCATAAGCCTGGATCTTCGGCGCGAGCCCGATTCCGCGACCCTCGTGACCGCGCAAGTACACGATTGCTCCGCAGCCCTCGTCGGCCACCGCGCGCATCGCTTGTTCGAGCTGAGTGCCGCAGTCGCAGCGCAGCGAGCCGAGGATGTCGCCGGTGAGGCATTCGCTGTGCACGCGCACCAGCGCGCCCCGATCGGAGCGGCCGGCGGCGGCGACGTCGCCCATCACGAGGGCGAGATGCTCGGTGCCGTCCAGCTTCGATCGGTAAGCGACGGCACGGAAGTCGCCGAAGGCGGTCGGCATCGACGCGGTCGCGACGGGTTCGACCAGCCGCTCGGTGGTGCGGCGATAACGGATCAGGTCGGCGATGGCGAGAACGGGCAATCCGTGTTCGGCGGCGAATTCCCGCACGGCCGTGCCGCGGAGCATTTCGCCGTCTGCGCCGATCAATTCGCTGATGACTCCGACCGGTTCGCGACCGGCCAGCTGCAGCAGATCGACGGCGGCTTCGGTGTGCCCGGCCCGCACGAGCACCCCGCCGTCCCTGGCGCGCAACGGAAAGATGTGGCCCGGCCGGCGAAGGCGCTCGGGCGGCGTGGCCGGGTCGGCGAGCGCGCGGCAGGTGTGCGCGCGTGCCGTCGCGGAGACCCCGGTTCCCGCTTCCAAGTGATCGACGGACACGGTGAACGCGGTGCCGTGTGCGTCCTGATTGTCGGCGACCATCGGTGGAAGCCCGAGGTCGTCGGCGCGTTCCGCGGTCATCGGCGCGCACACGATCCCGGTGGTGTGGGCGACGAGGAAAGCCATCTGCTCGGCGGTGACGCTTCCGGCAGGGAGCACGAGGTCGCCCTCGTCTTCCCGATCGGCGTCGTCGACCACCACGATCATGCGGCCTTCCTCGAGTGCGAACACGGCCGCGCGCACGTCCGCGGCTCCTGGTGGGGTGAGCATGTCTCGAACCTCCCGCGCTAAGTTACTGAATAATAACCTCAGAAGATGCAGTGAGCTGGTAAATCAGCTGTGAGAATGTTATCGCTCAATAACATCGAGCGGAAGAGGCCGGGTCCGCTGAAGATCGCTGACGAAACAGCCGAGCAGATCCGCGAACCGGGCCCGGGCTTCCGGAGACCATCCGGCGAGGGCGGTGCCGAACTGCGCGGCCCGGCGCTGGTGCTCGGCGTCGAGGATCCGGCGGCCCGCGGCGGTCACGACGAGCGGGCTGGCGCGGCCGTCCTCGGGATCGGCCCGGCGCTCGACCAGTCCGGCCCGGACCAGCCCGGCGACCTGGCGACTGACCGTCGACGGGTGCACGCCCAGCGTCGCGGCGATTTCCCCGGCCCGGAACGGACCTTCCTCGGCGAGCATCGCCAGCAGCGGCAAGCACATCGGCTCGACCGGCGCCGGTTCCGCTCGCTTGACCAGGCGCGCCAGCGCGAGCAGCTGACGCGCCACCTGGTCGGCGTCCGACATCGCTCAGCCGCCAGCCCGAACGTGCCGGTCGCGCCCGGCGCCGTACCCGGTGAAGGCCATCACCACGCTCAACGCGGTGAGCGCGAGAAGCGCGCCGGACCAGCTTCCGGTGGCGTCGTGGAGAATGCCGAGCAGCAGCGGTCCGGCGGCCGCGACCAGGTAGCCGATGGACTGCGCCATCCCGGCCAGCGCGGTGGTTTCGCTGGGGCCGGTCGCGCGCTGGCTTTGGAAGCTCAGCGCGAGCACGAGGCACACCCCGGTGCCCAGCCCGAGCAGCGTGCACCCGACGATCGCGATGCCCGGCGCCAGCAGCAGAATCGCGAACCCGGCGGCGGTGACGACCGAGGCCGCCGCGGCAGGGAAGCGCTGGTCAGCCCGGCCGCGGGTGAGCAACGGCAGCACCATGCCGGTGGCCAGCGCGACGAGCTGGTAGTAGAAGAGCATCCAGCCGGCCGCCGCGGTGCTCATGCCCTGTCCGCTGAGGATGCTGGGCAGCCAGGCGACCGCGGTGTAGAAGGCGAGCGACTGCAGGCCCATGAACAGGGAAACCTGCCACGCCAGCCAGGATTTCCACGGGGTCCGCGCGTGCGCGCCGCGGGTCCGCGGGGTGTGGTCCGGACGCGAACCGCGCAGCCGGGGCAGCCATCCGGCCAGCGCGGCCACGGCGACGAGCACCGCCCAGGCCAGCGCGGAATGCCAGCCGCCGGGCAAGATTCCGGCCAGCGGAACGGAAATCCCGGACGACACCGCGGCGACCACGCCCATGACCGTGACGTAGAGGGCGCTGACGGTGTGCACCCGCGAGGCGGGGACGTGCGTGCGGATCACCGTGGGCAGCAAGACATTCCCGACGGCGATCGCGGCCGACAGCAGTACCGTCCCGGCGAACAGGCAGGCGATCGACGGCAGCGACCGGACCACCGTGCCCGCCGCCAGCACCGCCAGGGAAAGCACGAGCAAGCGGGTAGAGCCGATCCGGTGCGAGACGCGGCCGACGAGCGGCGAAGTCACCGCGAACATGAGCAGCGGCAAGGTGTTCAGCACGCCGCCCGCCGAGGCCGGCAGGCCCGTGTCGTGCTCGATCGCCGGCAGCAGCGTGCCGACGCCGGTCAGCGTCGCGCGCAGATTGGCCGCCACCAAGAGGATCGCGAGCAGCGCCCCGGCCGACCACTCGGGTTTGCTGATCGGTCTTCCCCGGGCGGCCGGGGCCTCGGTCTCGGCGGAATTCGCGACGGTCACTTCTCCCGCTCCGTTCCGGCCTGCGTGAGCTTCACGATTTCGGCGGCGCAGTAACGGGCCCCGACCTCGTCCTTGGCGGCGATCGCTTCGACCAGCCGGCGGTGCAGCCGGGTGTGCTCGGCGGCGGTCGCTTCGGGCCAGAGCGTGTCGCCGATCTGCTCGGCGACGGAGGCGCTGAGGACGTCGTACACCTCGGTGAGCAGGGAGTTCCGCCCCGCTTCCACCACGGCCTGGTGGAAGCGGACGTCAGCCTCGGCGGCGGTCTCGGCGTCGTCCCGGACCTCGGATTCGTCGAGCAGCCGCCGCAGGCTGGCCAGGTCGTCGTCGGTGCGGCGGACCGCGGCCAGCCCGGAGGCGTACTCCTCCAGCACGGCCCGCAGCTCCAGCACGTCGTCGCGCCGCGAGGAGTTGGCCCGCCGCGTCAGGACGGACTGCATCTCGCTCGACGCGCGGACGTACGTCCCGTCGCCCCGGCGGGCTTCGAGCAGGCCGAGGTGCACCAGCGCGCCGAGCGCCTCCCGCACCGTCGTCCGCCCGACGCCCAGCTGCTTGACCAGGTCGTTCTCGGCCGGGATCCGCATCCCGACCGGCCATTCGCCGGAGGCGATCTGCTCCCGCAGGGTGTCCACGAGTTGCGCGGCGAGGCTCGCCACCCGGTTCGGCGCACGAAGATCGTTCATAAGGCGACCCTAACACCGAATGTCAGACATTTGTATGTGACCGCGGTCGCTGAGCTGGTTCCCGGGGCGCGGGGATCAATGCCAGGGACTCAAGGCGGCGCTGCGGGTGCCATTGTCGGGCCTGCCTCGCCCCGGGTTTGGTCGTCCGTGAGGGGAACCCTGACGGACTCTGATTCCCTCAGGGCCGCAGTGGCGGGCCCGCCACGATGCGTCCCGCCGGGTGGCCCGGGCGCTGGGGTTCCGGGAACTCGGCGTGCAGGTGAGCGGGGCGCTCGGCTAGACCGTGCCGGGCGGGACGAGCAGCGCGTTGATCGCGGCCGTGCGGATCGTCGTCGCGACGCTTTCCGGGTCGAGTCCGCTGTTGAACTGGGGAACCGAGTTGATCATCGAGAACACCGCGTGCGTCAGGACCCGGTTCTGCGCGTCCGACAGATCCGGCCGCAGCCGCTCCACCAGCGCGCTCCACTCCTCGGCGTAGAGGCGCATCATGCGGCGCATCCGGTGCCGCTCCTCCTCCGGGACGTTGTGCTCGTTCTTCAGGAACACCAGCGTGGACGGCACGTTCTGAAGGCTGCGCGTGACGTGGTAGTCGATCATCGCCTCGAGCGCCTTGCGCGGGTCGGTCACCTCCGCCGCGGTCTCGCGCGCGTTGGCCAGCAGGTCCTTCAGCGGGTCTTCGAGCACGGCGATCAGCAGCGCCTGCTTGCTCGGGAAGTGCCGGTACAGCGCGGGGCCGGTCACGCCTGCCCTCGATCCGATCATCTCGGTGGTGACCGCGTCGAAGGCGCGCTCGTGGAACAGCTCGCCGGCGACTCTGATCAGCGTCTGCCTGCGCGAGGAGCGCGGAGAACTCGTCATGAGCAGAGTCTAGGTGAGAGGCCGATAACGTGCCGCCGCATACGCCGCGAGCAGGTCGGCGACCGCGCTGAGGCAGGCGAACCCCAGGTCGGACGCCATGCCTCGCGGGTTGCCGAGCACGCCGTTGGGCGCGACCGCTTTGACGCCGCCGGTTAATACCCGGGCCAGCAGGGCGTCGTTCATCGGTTCGGCGAGACCGGCGGTGGCGCGGTCGCTTCGCACGGCTTCCGGCCGGAGGGCGAGCATGATCGAACTCTCGGCGATGTCGGCATGTCCGCCGACGTGGCTCGCGAGGCCGGCGGAGGCGGTGCGCCAGGCGTCGAGTACGGCGGTCGAGTCGGAGAAGGCGATGACGTCCAGGTCGGCGGGCAGGCGCGCGGCGAGTTTGGGCTCGATCTCGCTCAGCACCGGGTAGTTGCCGATGTGTGCGGAGAAGATCAGCACCCGGCGGAAGCCATGTGCGGCAAGGCTTTCGCAGCAGTCGAAGCAGATTGCTTCCAGTGTCTCGGGCCGGAGGGACAGGGTTCCGGCGAAGCCGAGGTGATGCGCGGAGCAGCCGACGCGGACGGTCGGCAGCACGAGTGCGTCGCCGAGGCGTTCCGCGACGAGGACGCCCAGCCGGTCGGCGTGTTCGCTGTCGACCGACAGCGGCAGGTGCGCGCCGTGCTGTTCGGTGGCGCCCAACGGCAGGATCGCGGTCCGCTTGCCGCCCGCGATCGCGTCGGCGATTTCCGGCGAGGTCAGGTGCTCGATCCGCAGCTCGCTCATGCTTTCCTCCGGCTGAAGTTAGTGATTAGTAACGCGTTTGGTGGCCAGGTGAGCCTTGACCACGGGTTGTCTCCGACCTATGTTATTGCTCAATAACATTGGCCGGAAGGAGCGATCATGGACTTCATCCTCATGTCGGAGGGGGACACCCCGGTCGGGCTCACCCACGAGCACCGCTACCGGGAACTGATCGAGGAGGTGCTGCTCGCCGAACAGGTCGGCTTCGACGCGTTCGGAAGTTCGGAGCAGCACGTCGCGATCGGCACGGCGACGGTGTCCGCGCCGGAGGTGCTGTACCCGTACCTGATGGCGCTCACCAGCCGGATTCGCTTCATTCACCTCGTGACGCTGCTGCCGACGCGAATGAATCACGCGCTGCGCGTCGCGGAGCGGATCGCGACCGAGGACATCCTGTCGAACGGCCGGGTCGAACTCGGCACCGGCCGCGGCAACACGACGCTCGCGCTGCGTGCGTTCGAAGTGGACCCGACCGAGAACAAAGCCCAATGGCGGGAGGGGATCGAGCTGATCCGCCGGGCGTTCCTCGAAGACCCGTTCTCCTTCGTGGGCGAGCACTACAAGGTTCCGCCGCGCAGCCTCGTCCCGAAGCCGCTGCAGGCGCCGTACCCGCCGATCTCGGTCGCCACCGGCAGCCCGAGTTCGGTCGAAACCGCGGCCTCGTTGGGCATCGGCGCGATCATGGGCGGCTTCTACCTCGGCTACGACCTCGTGGCGAACATGCTGAAGCTCTACGACGAGACGCTCGCCGCCACCACCCACCCGTACCCGATCACGCCGCGCAAGATGGTCCTGGTCAGCGGTGGCATGCACTGTGCCGAGACGACCGCGCTGGCCCGCGAACAGGCCCGGCCGCTGTTCGAGATGTCCAAGCTTTCCACCGACGCCTTCGGCCGGCTTGCGAAACTTTCACAGGACTACGCGTACATGGGCGCGGTCAAGGACGTCGACTTCGACGACGAGGAGTACCTGTTCGAGCGTTCGCAGGGTTTCGTGGTCGGCGATCCGGAGCACTGCATCGAGCACGTCCAGCGCTACGCGGACATGGGCGTGGAAGCGCTGGTGTTGCGAGTGGACAGTCTTCCGCACGACCAGCTGATGCGTTCGATCGAGCTGTTCGGCAAGTACGTGATCCCGCGGTTCAAGCACCCGCGCAACGTGGTGCGCCCGGCCGAGGACGTGCTGGCCGGGATCCGGGCCGCGCGTCCCGCGCACGAGGAAGCGCTGCGCCGGTTCCAGTCCGAGGGCAAGATCGTGGAGGCAGTCCGATGAGCGAGCTTTACCAGCACGGCACCGGGAATGTTCTCGTCGAACGTCCGGCTGACGGCGTTCTGTTGATCACTATCAATCGGCCAGAGCGGTACAACGCGATGCTGATGCCGATGTTCGAAGAGCTGAGCGAGACCTGGGCCGACGTCGAACGCGACGACGAGACGCGGGTCGTCGTGGTGACCGGGGCGGGCGACGCCTTCTGCACCGGCATGGACGTCCGGGAGCCCGACCCGACGCCGGAAGCGGCGCTCGCGATGCTGGAGTCCGAGCGCAGGCGGATCTCGACCGTGCTGCGGATCGAAAAGCCGATCATCTCCGCGATCAACGGCCCCGCCGTCGGCTACGGCCTGTCGACCGCGCTGCTCGCCGACATCAGCATCGCCGCCGAGGACGCGGTGCTGATCGAGGGGCACACGAAGGTCGGCGTGACCGCGGGCGACCACGCGACGCTGATCTGGCCGCTGCTGGTCGGGATGGCCAAGACGAAGTATTACGTGCTCACGTCGGAGAAACTGACCGGCGCCGAGGCGGAGCGGATCGGGCTGGTGAGCCTGGCTGTTCCCCGCGAACAGGTGCTGCCGCGCGCCCTTGAGATCGCTGCTCAGCTCGCGCGGGGCCCGCAGCAGGCGCTGCGATTCACGAAACGCGCGCTCAACATGTGGCTCACCAATGCGTTGCCCCAGCACGAATTGTCCGGTGCGCTCGAGATCCTCGACTTCGCCGGTGCCGACTATCGCGAGGCGCGCCAAGCGTTCCGGGAGAAGCGTCCGCCGGTGTTCCCCTCCGCTTCCGGCGTACCGGCGAAGTGAGCGGGGGCGACGTGACCACTGCCTCGCTCAGCGCTGTCCCCGTCCCTGTCTCCGTCTCCGGCGAGGCGGACGGCGTGGTGGTCTTGACCCTGAACCGTCCGCCCGCGAACGCGCTCAGCGATTCGCTCATCCGCGAGCTGACCACTGCCCTCGAAGACCTCGCCAGCGGTCCGGACGCGCCCGCGGTCGTCCTGACCGGGGCGGGCGAGCGGTTCTTCTGCGCGGGCGGAGATGTGAAAGAAGCGATCGGCTATGACGCCGGGTCGATGGTCGATCGGATGACTTCTTTTCACGCGCTGCTCTGCGCACTGGAAAAATTTCACAGGCCGCTGGTGTGCGCGGTGAACGGATGGTGCGTCGGCGGCGGGATCGAAATGGCGCTGTTCGCCGACGCCGTGTACGCGTCGTCGGAGGCGCGCTTCGTTTTCCCCGAGGTCGACCACGGGATGCTGCCGGCGGTGAAGGGGATCGCCCGGGTGCGCGGGATCGTGGGCGATCGCGGTGCCCGGCGGTTGTTGCTGAGCGGAAAACCGGTCGACGCGTTCGAGGCGAAAGCGCTGGGCATCGTCGACGAAGTGGTGGAACCGGGGGAGTTGCTGGAGGTCGCAGCCGCGGATGCGCGCGCGGCGGCGGCGAAACCGCCCGCGGTGTTCGCGGCCTTGAAACTGGCCCTGCACCAGGAGGTCGCCGGATGGCCGGGCGAGGAGCAGCTCCGCGTCACGGCCGCCGACGCCCGCACGATTTTCCTCGATCCTGCCGCACGAGCTGCCCGGGAGGCATGGCATGACTGACGTATCGCACGACCTGGACCCGGCGGTTTTCCGCTCGGCGCTGTCCAGTTTCCCGTCCGGCGTCACGATCGTGACGACCCGGGGCGAGGACGGAACGCTGCACGGATTCACGGCGAGTTCCTTCGCTTCGCTGTCGCTCGACCCGCCGCTCGTCCTGGTGTGCCTCGACCGGGGTGCGACGTGTTTCCCGGTTTTCCTCGCGGCCGAGCGGTTCGTGGTGAACGTTGTGACTCCTTCACACGCGGAGCTGGCGACGAGGTTCGCGACGAAAGGCGAGAACAAATTCGCGTACGGGACCTTCGAGTTCGACGAACAGGGGCATCCGCTCCTGCCGGACGCGGCGGCCGTCCTGCGCTGCGAACTGGAACAGGCCGTGCCCGGCGGCGACCACGTGATCCTCATCGGCCGGGTGCGCGAGGCGCGGACCGGCGAGGGCAAACCGGTGATGTGGTACCGGGGTGACTTCCGCCACCTCGGCGAGCGTGCCGCGTGAACGCCGCCGGATCTAGGCTCGCCGCGGGAAGAGAGGCCGGATCATGGAGCTGACCGGGTTCGAACCGGACCGGACGCTGCCGGGACTGCTGCTCGAGCGCGCGAGCCGCGAGCCCGACGCCGTCGCGCTGCGGTATTCCCGCGACGGCGTAGTGCGGACGATCACCTGGCGGACCTACCTCGACCAGGTGCGCGAACTGGCGCTTGGCCTTGTGGCGCAAGGTGTTCGGCATGGCGACCGGGTCGCGGTGATGAGCAGCGCGCGGCCGGAATGGGTGTTCGCCGCGCTGGCCGTGCAGAGCGTCGGCGGGGTCGTGATCGGGGTGTATCCGACCAACTCGCCCGCGGAGATCGAACAGGTCCTCGTGCACAGCGAGGCGGTCGCGTTCCTCGGCGAGACCGACACGGAACTGGCGAAGGTCGCGAAAATCGCCGCGAACACCCCGGCCCTGCGGCTCGTCGCCGGAATCGACGCCGCACCACCGGACCTGCCTCCGGAGATCACCGGCGCGACCTGGGACGACCTGCGTTCGGCCGGTGCGTCCTCCTCGGCAGACGGCTTCACCGAACTGATCGCCGCCACCGCGCTCGACGACCCCGCGGTGCTCTTTTACACCTCAGGCTCCACCGGCGCGCCCAAGGGCGTGACTCATTCACACCGCACCATCCAGCACGCGATCCAGAGTGTGATCGGTTTATACCCGGACAGCCGGACCACGCGACACGATGTGGTCGGTTTTCTCCCGCTGGCCCACGTCGCGCCTGCGGTGTTACTCGTTTTCACGCCGCTGCACACCCGGTTGGTAGTGACCTTCTGCCGCATCGAGGAGTACGGCGAGGTACTGCGCGCGGTACGCCCGACCGTGATCCTTTGGCCGCCCCGGTTTTACGAAAAACTTGCCGCCGAACTGATCAGCCGAGCCGAATCCTGGAACCCTCTCCGGCGCGGCGCGTATCGGCTCGCGATGCGCGTCGGCCGCCGCGTGGCCGAACGCCGCTGGTCCGGCCGCAGCGCGTCTCCGGCATTGAGAATTATTTACACCGCTGCCGTTCGCGGTGTTTTCCTTCCCCTGCGGGCGACTCTCGGTATGGACCGGATCCGCGTCGCGTGGACGGCTTCGGCGGCGATGCCGGAGAGCGTCGTCGCGCTGTGGCAGATCTGGGGGCTCGACCTCCGTGAGAACTACGGGCTCACCGAAACCGCCGGCTGCCCCATCGGGCAGTTCGGACAGCCGTTTCCGCGCCCCGGTCGGATCGGACGGGAGTTCCCGGACCCGCGTTTCCAGGTGAAACTGGCCGACGACCGGGAAATGCTGATCCGCGCCCCGCTGCTGTTCGACGGCTATTGGCGGAACCCGACGGAAACCGAGGCAGTCTTCGAGGAGGGCTGGTTCCGCACCGGAGACCTGATGGAACGCACGGCGGACGGGGACATCCGGCTGATCGGCCGGAAGAAGGACGTGATCATCACGCGGGGAGGGAAGACCGTCGATCCGCAGCCGATCGAACTCCGGTTGAAGGAGAGCCTGCTGATCGAGGAAGCGATCGTGGTCGGCGACGGGCGAAAATATCTCACAGTCCTGCTCGAACCGGGTGCCGGAGCGGAGTCCGCAGGGCGCCTGCGGGCGGAGCTGGACCGGGTCAACGCGGATCTGGCGCGGGTGGAGCAGCTGAAGGATTTCCGCGTCTTGCCGCGCCCGCTGGAAGCCGCCCGAGGCGAGCGGACGGCAAACGGAAAGGTGAAGCGTGCGGCGGTGGTGGAGTCGTTCGCGGGGCTGATCGACGAGATGTACGGCACGGATGACGATGCGGCGATCGCGGACCATGTGCGGCGGGGGCCGAGGTAGGGGTTTCGTGGTGCGGGGGCAGGTGAGGCGGGCTGTCGTGCGGGGGTCGCGGGCGCATGTGCAGTGGGGTTGTCGCGGTGAGATGTGCGCGGGGGTTGCCGGGCCGTGTGCGGTGGGACTGTTGTGGCGGGCTTTGGTGCGGGAGTCGTGGGGCTGTCGCGGTGGGGCGTGGTGCGGCAGTCGCGGGGGCATGTGCGGTGGGGATCTTGGATGGGGTCGTCGGGGCGTGCGCAGTGAGGATGTGGTGCGGGAGTCGTGGGCCATGTCCGGCGGCGTCGGGGTAATGCCGAAGTGGTTGCTGTGAGGGGAACCCTGCGGGAATCAGAGTCCGTGAAGGTTCCCCTCACAGCTGTGACACGGCGCGTTAGCGAGTGACAGCACCCGGCGTCTCCCGCCTGACCGCGGTGGGCCGGGTACGGACCTCTGGCGGAGAGAAGCCCCGTCTCAGGCTCAACCGCTGGCGGACATCGCGACCGGCAAGACCGCCGCTACGGGGTAAACCTCACTGTGGTCCGTAAATCACGACGGTATTCCCCCAGGGATCCCGGGCCACCGCGCGGACCTCGTGTGGGCCCTGTTCCGGTTGCCGCACAACGGTTCCGCCGCCTGCCACCAGCGCGGTCAAGGCCGCGGCCACCTCGGGGACTTTGAATGACGCAGCGGGGACGCCGTCCGTGACGTCCTCGTCCGGGCCGGCTAGGGCGAGTGTCGTTCCGCCCGCGTCCAGGGCTGCGTAGCGGTCTCCGTCGACGAATTTCGTGGGCAGGCCGAAGGTCGTGGCGTAGAACTGCACGGCTGCGGCGACGTCGGCGACCGGGTGCAGCACGTTCCCGATTTTGGCCGGGGCGGGGTTCGCGGAATCGTTCACCAGTCGAGCGTAACTCGCATTGATGTCTGGCCGGGCGGGTATGTGAAGGAAGAACACGAGGAAGGGAACGCGATGTCGGACGTCTGTGAATATTTGACAGAGGTCGAATACCCGTGTGAGCGCGGCGAACTCCTCCGTCGCGCGGCCGCGAAGGGCGCGGGGGACGACGTGATCGGCCATCTCGGCAAGTTGCCCGAGCGGCGGTACGAAAACGTGGACGCGGTCCGTCGGCTGCTTGGCGGTGACGTTGATCCGCATTCGTGAGGCAACGGAGTGCCGTGGGCGGGTTGAGGTCGACCCCGCGGGCGCGACTGGGTGAGCAGGAGGGGTGGGGCATCGCCGAGGTCAGGTAGTCGCACACCAGGCGGCGGGGCCCATCAGCCGGCGACGCTTTGCTTCTGGCCGATGAACGTCTGCCGTTCCGGGGTCACCTGGAGGAGGACGCGTTCGGAGTTGATCGCCGCCAGAGTGCTTGCGGGCGAGTTCGTCGACCTGCAGCGGGAGCGTTCGCCGGTCTCGACGGCGCCCGCGGATCTCGGCGTAGCGGTACGGGTCCTGCTCGTCGCGGATCAGGACGGTGATCCGGTCGTCGCGGACGACGTTGCGGTACTTCGCCCGGTGCGTTTCGGTGTTGAGCACGACACTCCCGTTCTCGACGTGCACCCAGATCGTCTGCAACCGTCCGCTCGGCCGCACCGTCGGCACCGCGGCGAAGTTCGCGCCGGTGGCCAGTTCTTTGGTGGTTTTTCGGCCGTCGGCCGCCGCGCCTCAAGCCGCAGGTTCCAGCAACACCTTCTGCACGCCTTCCAGCTTCTTCTGGAACATCTCATACGCCCGCGGCGCATCCGCCAGCGGCAGCTTGTGCGTGGCGAACCCTTCCACCCCAAGGGGATCGCCGTCCGCGGTCACCACCGGCAGGATGTCGCCGATCCACCGGCGGACGTTCGCCTGCCCGCTGTGCAGCCGGATCTGCTTGTCGAACAGGTCCATCATCGGGAGCGGGTCGGCCATCCCGCCGTACACCCCGGACAGCGAGATCGTGCCGCCTCGCCGGACGCTGTCGATGGCCGCGTACAGCACGCTCAGCCGGTCGACCCCGGCCTTCTCGGTGACCTTGGCGCCGATTTGCTGCGGCAGCAGCGAGACCAGGTTGTGCGCGAGTTTCCCGATCGGGGCGCCGTGGGCCTCCATCCCGACCGCATCGATCACCGAGTCCGCGCCGCGGCCGCCGGTCAGGTCGCGGATCGCGTCGCCGATCCGGCGGTGGTCGCGCAGGTCCAGGGCGGTCGCCCCGTGCGCGCGGGCCCGCGCCAGCCGTTCCGGCACGAGATCGACCCCGAGCACCTCGCCCGCGCCCTGGTGCAGCGCGACCCGGGCGGCCATCTGGCCGATCGGGCCGAGGCCGAAGACCGCGACGGAGCCGCCGTCGGGGATGTCCGCGTACGCCACGGCCTGCCACGCGGTCGGGACCACATCGGACAGATAGACAAACCGTTCATCCGGCGGGCCGTCGGGCACCTTGATCGGCCCGTACTGCGCTTGCGGCACCCGGAGGTACTCGGCCTGCCCGCCGGGCACCTGGCCGTAAAGCTTCGTGTAGCCGAGCAGCGCCGCGCCCTTGCCCTGGTCCTTGACCTGGGTGGTCTCGCATTGCGACTGGAGCCCGCGTTCGCACATCCAGCAGTGGCCGCAGGAGATGTTGAACGGCACCACCACCCGGTCGCCGGGTTTCAGCGCGCTCACCCCGCTGCCCACTTCCTCGACGATCCCCATCGGCTCGTGGCCGAGGATGTCGCCTTCGGTCATGAACGGGCCCAGCACCTCGTACAGGTGCAGGTCCGAACCGCAGATGCCGGTCGAGGTCACCCGGACGATCGCGTCGGTCGGCTCCTCGATTTTCGGGTCCGGGACGTGGTCGACTCGCACGTCCCGCTTGCCGTGCCAGGTCACTGCTTCCATGGCGGCCGGATTCCCCTTGCTAGGGCGGGCAAACGTCCGCCGGTTCAGAGGCCGCGCAGGTCGGCGACGAACTCGTCGTAGGCGGCGGCGCGGTCAGGCGCGCGCAGCACCGCGGACGGGTGCACGGTGGCGACCGCGGCGGCGAACAGGCCGGCGAACTCGTCCGGCGGGTCCATCGGCTCGCCGCGGTGCCGGGTGAGCCGGAAACCGCTGCCGTACACCGATTGCGCCGCCGTCGCGCCCAGCAGCAGCACGAGCCGGGGCCGGATCGCCTGGAGTTCGGCGACCAGCCACGGACGGCACGCGACCACCTCGGAGCGCGCCGGTTTGTCGTGGATCCGGCGCTTGCCGCGGAGCTGGAACTTGAAATGCTTGACCGCGTTGGTCAGGTACAGCGAATCGCGGTTCAGGCCGACGTCGCCCAGCGCCCGGTCGAGCAGCCGCCCGGCCGGGCCGACGAACGGTTCGCCGCGCCGGTCCTCCTGGTCGCCGGGCTGCTCGCCGACGGCGAAGATCTCCGCCCGGGTCCCGCCCGCGCCGAAAACGGTGGCCGTGGCGTCGCGGTACAGCCCGCAGCCGCGGCATTCGCGGGCGGCTTGGCGGAGCGTGCCGAGACTGGTGGTGTCCGGCGGTTCGGCTCCTGGTTCCGTGGCCACCGGATGGCTTTACCCGCGCGGAGCCGCGGGCAAACGCGAGGCCGAGCACGATTCCGCCGCCTCGCCGCCGGGTATCCGGCGGCTATGAACGGAAGCCGTGGAAAGATCCAAGTCACCACCCGGGTGCGGCTCGACGACGCCGACGACCTCGCCGAGCACTACACGCCCGGTGTCGCCAAGCTGGCCAAGCGCGTCGCCGACGATCCTTCGGTGCTCGCGCGTGAAACGGTGCGTGGCAATTCCGTCGCGATCGTCTCGGACGGTTCCGCGCTGCTCGGCCTCGGCGACCAGGGCCCGGCCGCCGCGCTGCCGGTGATGGAGGGCAAAGCGGCGCTGCTGAAGCGGTTCGCCGACGTCGACGCCTGGCCGATCTGCCCGGTCAGCCGCGAACCGGACGATCTGGTGCGCACCGTCAAGGACCTCGCCACGTCGTTCGGCGCGATCAACCTGGAGGACATCGCCGCGCCCCGCTGCTTCACGGTGGAACGTCAGTTGCACGACGAGCTGGACGTGCCGGTTTTCCACGATGACCAGCACGGGACCGCGATCGCCGTGCTGGCCGCGCTGGACAACGCGCTGAAGCTGACCGACCGCACGCCAGGGGAGACGTCGGTGGTGATCTCCGGTGCCGGGGCGGCTGGCTCCGCGATCGCCCGGCTGTTGCTGAAGGCGGACTTCCGCGCGGAACGGATCGTGGTCTGCGACAGCGAAGGCACCCTGCACGGCGAACGCGACCTGACCGGCGAGAAACAGTGGATCGCGGAGAACACCAACCGCGGCGACGCAGTCCGCGGCAGTCTCCGGGACGCCTTGCGCGACGCGGACGTCTTCATCGGCGTGAGCGCCGGCGGCCTGCTCAAGGGGGACGACGTCGCCCGGATGGCCGACCGGGCGATCGTTTTCGCGCTGGCCAATCCGGAGCCGGAGGTCGATCCGGAGGAGGCGCGCGAGCACGCGGAGATCGTCGCGACCGGCCGCAGCGATGAGCCGAATCAGATCAACAACGTGTTGGTGTTCCCCGGGATGTTCCGCGGGCTGCTCGATTCCGGCGCGGTGAGGGTGACTCCGCGGATGCTGCTCGCGGCCTCGCACGCGCTGGCCGCGACGGTGGGAGACGACCTCGACCGGGAGCATATCGTGCCCAGCGTCTTCAACGAACGCGTGGTGCCCGCGATCGCCGAGGGCGTCGGCGGTGCGGTGGAAAGCGACTGAACCAGGAGCAGGGAATGCATTACGACATCCAGGATTTCCAGCTGACCAGACCTGGCGGCCCGCGGAGAAGAAGCATCGGCTCCGGACGGCGGCTGAGATCGGTGGCCGCCGGGCAACAGCCGACCGGGGTGGTGCCCGCGTATCTGAACGAGCAGCTTGAGCGGTTGCGCCGCGCTGAGTTGGCCTTCCACGACGGCGCTGACGATTCGGTGCACCAGCTGCGGGTCGCGGCGCGGAAGCTGCGGAGCGCCATCCGGACCTTCAAACCCTTGGTGGGCAAGAAGAACGCCGATGCGGTCGCGGCGGAGCTGAAGTGGCTGGGCGGCGAACTCGCCCCCGCGCGCGACACCGGAGTCAGCCAAGCTCGTATCGAGGCTGGCCTGGACGACGTCCCGCCGGAGCTGGTTTTCGGTCCCCTGCGGCAATACCTGGCCCGCGGTTTCGCCCGCACTTCCCAGACGGGACTGACCCGCGCGGCGGAAGCGTTGTCCAGCACCAGATACGCGACCCTGGTGCAGTCGATCGCCACGCTGATCGAAACCACGCGGCCGGCCGGCGAGAAGGCGTTGCGGAAACTGATGCGCAAGGCCGCGCGCAAGCTTGAGCGAGCCACCGCCGCGACGGCCGGGCTCAGCGGCGACGAGTTGGAAAAGGCGCTGCACAACGTCCGGAAGAAGGCCAAGCGCGCACGGTACGCCGCGGACGTCGTCCGGCCGGTTTTCGGCAAGAGGCTCCGCGTCTGGCGCAAGCACGTCAAGGCCGTGCAGCGCACGTTGGGCAAGCATCAGGACAGCGTCGTCGACCGCGCGGCGTTGCGGCACTTCGCGATCGACGGCTTCAGCGAGAACCAAAACACGTTCACCTTCGGCCTCCTCTACGGCCGCGACGAAGCCGCCGCGAGCGTGTTGCGCGACAGGTTCGCCGACGAATGGCGCACGCTGACGACCGGCGCGCGCCCTGCCTGGCTGAAGATCTGACTGAGAAAGGCCCCCGTGACCCCGTACGCTGCCCTCGCCGCGCTCCGCGACTACCTCGCCGAGGTCACACGCGCGCTCGGGATCGGCCTGGAATCCTGCATCGTCGACCAGGACCCGACGCTGTCGGTGTACGTCGCCCTCGACGGATACCTGCCCGGTTACCCCGAGCGCGACGTCGCGCTCCGGTGGGACGAGGTCCGGGGCTGGTCGATCGCGGTCGAAGCCCGTTCCGGCGAGGACCTCGTCGTCGTCCGCTACCTCGGCGGCACGAGCGCCGCGCCGCCGCCGGAACGCCTCGTGCGGTTCGTCACCGCACTGCGCGAGGACGACCACCGGATCGGGCAGTGCGCCCCGCCGGTCTTCCGTTCCGTCGGCGGTTTCGCCGGAGCCGACACCCTGTCGCGCCCGCGCGGCCGGGCTTGAGCCCCCATTCGGGTGGCCGGCCGGTTGACCGGGCCGTCCGGCGGGTACCACCCCGCCATGAAGCTCCGGCTGCCCGGCGCCCCCTGCGCCGCGCCCGCCTTGCGGCGCGGCGCACTGTCCACTAAGGATGTTGAGCGTCGGTAACGCGATGCGCACCATGGCATTACCCGAGTCAGGTTCCCTTCGCCCGTCAGGAGGACCCGGATGACCGCGGCGACCATGACCCGCACCCGGCGCAGCGACGACTACCGGCACTGCGCCGCGTGGTTCGAGGAGATCCGCCATCTCGCCGAGGACACCGGCGAGCACGCCCGGCTCCGCCGCCGCCTCATCGAGGAGCATCTGCCGCTGGCCGAGCACATCGCCCGCCGGTTCGCCCGGCGCGGGCAGCCGTCCGAGGACCTCTTGCAGGTGGCGCGGATCGGCCTGATCAACGCCGTCGACCGGTACGATCCGGCCCGGCAGTCCGATTTCGTCGCCTTCGCCGTCCCGACGGTGATGGGCGAGGTCCGCCGGTACTTCCGCGACCACACCTGGTCGGTGCGGGTCCCGCGCCGGCTCAAGGAACTCCACCTGACCCTCGGCCAGGCCGCCACCGACCTCGGCCAGCGCTTCGGCCGCGCGCCCACCGCGCGCGAACTCGCCGAGCACCTCGGCCTCGGCCTCGACGAGGTCGCCGAGGCCCTGCACGCCGGAAACGCCTACCAGGCCGCCTCGATCGACTACCCGGCGCACGACGACACCGGCTCGCTCGCCCTGGCCGACACGCTCGGGGAAAACGATCCCGAAATCGAAAAACTCGAGGATCGCGAAACGCTCAAACCGCTGCTGCGGAATCTGCCCGAGCGGGAACGCGCGATTGTCGTCATGCGTTTTTTCTCGAATATGACGCAAAGCCAGATCGCCGAACGGGTCGGCCTGTCGCAAATGCAGGTGTCGCGGTTGCTGGCCCGGACGCTGAGCACCCTGCGGGAGCAGCTCACCGAGGCGGCGGCCCCTTCGGTTCGGTGAGTTCGGCAAGGCTAGTCGTCCGTGAGTGGAACCCTGAGGGAATCAGAGTCAATGCCAGGAGCTTAAGGCTGCGTCATGGGTGCGGCGTGAGGCGCGTCCGCCCAGGCCAAAGGGGTCGGCGGGCTCTTGCCAGGCCCAGCACGAGCGGCGAGAGCAGGATCATCGTCTGTGAGGGCCTCCCTGAGGGAATCAGTTTCCCATGCCGGGGACTTAAGGCGGGCGCTGCGGGTGTCGTTGAGGCTCGCCTTGCGGTAGCAGGGGCTGGCCAGGGCCGCTCGTGGCGGGCCGGCTGGTGCGGGTTTGGTCGTCCGTGAGGGGAACCCTGACGGACTCTGATTCCCTCAGGGTTCCCCTCACGGACCTCCGGACATGGCCACGCGGGCACCAATCGGGCAATTCGACGACCTGGCGTCCTTTGTGGATGGTCCAGCCGGCGTGCGGCCACGCACCTTAAGTCCCTGGCATTGGAATCAGAGTTCCTCAGGGTTCCCCTCACGGACATCGGCGGAGTCCCGGGCCGGGAGATCGGGCAGGCGGCTTTTGATCGTCGCCACCTGACGGCCGAGCGCGAGGACGTGTTCGAGCCGCTCCGCCAGCGCCGGGTCGCCGGTGGTTTTCTCGCCGACCGGTGGTGCTTCGACGCCGTCCTGCTGCGCGTGCAGCGCTCGCATGGTCGCCGTCCAGTCCGCCTGCACGAGGACGTCCGGCACCGGTGGCGCGGTCAGCTCGAAACGCAGACCGGCCGGGCCGGAGACGGTCGTCCAGTACTCGGTTCCGCTGGGAGCGCCGTCGAGCTGGTAGGTCATCGTGTACGTCCCGCCCAGCTCGGCGGCAGCGGCGCGCACCTCGGCTGATGCCGCGAGCAGCTGGTTCATCCGGTCGACGTGCGCCGGGGACATGAATCCGGGGATGTCCAGGGGGATCACTTCCTTCGCCGTTCGAGGCGAGTATCGGGCGGCGCGCCGCGCTGGCGCTTCCGGCAGGTGTCGGGAACCGCGCGGGCGCGACATCTGTCGTGTCGAACGGGGGATTCCGCGTCATCTGTCGCTCGCGATCCGGGGGCCGCCGGGGGAGAGTGGAGGCATGGCTGACGACCTGCAGGAGATCGTCGACGACCTGGCCGAGCGGCTGCGGCGGTCGGTGGCGATCGACGATCCGTCGATCCGGCTGCTCGCCGCGAGCCGGCACTTCGGGGACGAGGACCGCGTCCGCGTGGCCTCGGTGCTGAACCGGTCGGTCGACGCGGAGGTGCGGGACAAGGTGCTCGCCCAGGGCATCGCGGAGTGGACCGGGCCGGGGCGGCTGCTGACGCCGGTGGACGGCGTGCGGCCTCGGGTGTGCGCGCCGGTGCGCTGCGCGGGGCTGCTGCTGGGGTACCTCTGGCTGATCGACCCCGGTTCGGCGCTGGACGAGAAGCAGTTGGAGCTGGCCAAGGACGCCGCGAGCCGGGCGGGCGCGGTGCTGTACCGGCGGCTCGTCGTGCACGAGCGCACCCAGGCCCGGCAGGAGGCGATCCTGTGGGAACTCGTCTCGTCCGACCGCGGCATCCGCGCCCAGGCGGTCGAGGATGTGCGGGCCGAGCAGGTGTTTCCGGCGGGTGCGCGGTTTCAGGTGCTGGGCGTGCAGCACGCCGGACCGGACGGGGGTGCCGCGCCGCAGCAGGTGGCTCTGGAGGCGGCGGTCGAGGACGCTTCGGGGAATGCGTTGATAGCCGCCAACAAGTCCCGCGCGTGGCTGCTGTTCGGCAGGCGGGAAGCTCCGTCCCGCCGGGAGCTGGACGAGTCGTGCGCGCGCCTCGCCGCCCGGTTCGGCCGGCTGACCCGGCAGAGCGGGCAGCTCGTGTTCGGTGTCGGCAGCGTCGTCGACGGCATCGAGCAGGTCGCCGTCTCGTACCGGCAGGCGTTTCTGGCGGCGCGCGCGGCGCGGTTCGTGCCGTCGCTCGGCCCGGTCGCGCGCTGGGGCGAACTCGGCCCGTACGAACTGCTCCTGCAAATGCCCGCCGACGACCTCGTCGCCGCCTCGCACACGCCGGCGCTCGACGCGCTCGAACGGGAAGCCTCGCACGCCGGGTTCATCGCCACGCTGGAAAGGTTCCTCGACAACGCCGGCGACGTCGCCAGCACCGCGCGGCAGCTGAACATCCACCGCGCGACGCTGTATCACCGGCTGAAGCGGATCGAACAGCTCACCGGCTGCGAACTGAACCGGGGCGACGACCGGCTGACCCTGCACCTCGGGCTGAAGATGCGCCGGCTGGCCGAGGGCTACCGGGCGGAAACGGCCCCCGGCGGCGAGGCGCCGAGAATCCGGTCGGTGTCCTGACCCGGCCGCGCGACCGACGTCGCACGCTGCCCGGCCGATGCTCGACGTCCGTGCATTGGCCAGGGCTCCGCGGGCGGCGGAAGCTGGTGTTTTCCGTGGAAAGGAGCCGAAATGTGGTTGACCGGCGCGACAGTGGCCGACGGGACCGGCGCGGATCCCGTCGCCGGGCAAGCGATTCTCGTCGAGGACGGCAGGATCGCCCGGCTCGGCGGGTCCCCGCCGACCGGCGCTGAGGTGCTCGACTGCACGGGGCTGACGCTCGTGCCCGGCCTGATCGACGCGCACGTGCATCTCGGCATCTCCAGCGACATCGCGGCCGACACCGGCTACGGCCTGCCCGCCGCCGAGATCGCCGCGGACATGTTCGCGAACTGCGCGCAGACCCTCGACGCGGGCTTCACGACGGTGCGCGACACCGGCGGCATCGACGGCGGGCTGGCGGGCGCGGTGGCGAAGGGGAAGATCCCGGGGCCGCGGATCCTGCAGTGCGGACCGGTGCAATGCCAGACCGGCGGGCACGGCCATCTCGCCAGCGGCTGGGAACCGGCGCACCTGTGGGCCGGGCACGGCATTCCCGGCCTGCGGGAGCTGTCTTTCCTTTCGGACGGCCCGGAGCAGATGCGCGGCAACGTCCGGGAGGCGTTCCGGCGCGGCGCGGACTTCCTGAAGCTGTGCGTGACCGGCGGCGTCGTTTCCTACCATGACAAGCTTTCCGACACCCAGTTCACCGCGGAGGAAATCCGCGTCGCGGTCGAGGAGGCCGCCGCGCGCGGCACTTACGTGACCGTGCACGCGCACAACAACGCCGGCCTGCGCACCGCGGTCGAGGCCGGGGTGCGCTGCGTGGAGCACGGCACCGCCATTGACGACGAGATGGCTGCCTTGATGGCGGAACGAGGCGTCGCGCACGTGCCGACGCTGACGGTGGTGCGAGATCTCCTCAAGGACGCCCCGCGGCTCGGCCTCCCGCCCGAGATGGCGGAGCGCGCGAAGGGTGCGTGGCAGGGCCAGCTAGACGCGATCCGCGCCTCGCGGGCGGCCGGGGTCCGGGTCGGGCTCGGCTCTGACCTGGTCGGGCCTGGGCAGGACCACCGCGGGGACGAACTGGTGCTGCGCGCGGAAGCCGAATCGCCGATGGCGGCGCTCGTCGCGGCGACGTCGGCGAACGCGGAGATCCTCGGGATCGCGGACGAGACGGGCACGGTGGAGGTGGGGAAGCAGGCCGATCTGGTGGCTTTCGCGGGGGATCCGCTGGCGGCACCGGAGCTGTTTGGTGACCGGGAGGCTGTGGTGCTGGTCGTGCAGGGCGGGCGGGTGGTGAAGGACCGTCGTGTCTCGTGAGTGGCAATCCCGGTTAGAACCGGGATAAACACTCACGACAGGTGCCGCACCGCCCGCCCGAAACGTGCGGCACCTGTAGCGGGTCACCACCACCCCCGGCGCACTACCGTGAGCGTCCACAAAGGAGTGCGGGAAGGACGGGACCATGACAGGCGAACGGCTGGACTACCCGGCAGCCAGGACGGTAAAGGACCTCGACACCGTCGCAGGCCTCAGTTTCCCCGATCCCTACCGCTGGCTGGAGGACGACTCCGCCGAAACCGCAGCCTGGCAAGAAGCCCAGAACTCCCTGACCGACGCGTACCTCGAAAACCTCCCGCACCTGTCCGCCCTTCGCGACCTGGTGAGTCACTGCGTCGCCGACGGCACCGGCTCACCGAACTGGATGGTCGAGCCCGCGCCGCGCTTCGCAAACGGCAGGTGGTTCCGCCTCGACCGGCTGCCCGACCCGGACTACCCGGACCGCGCCGTTCTCGTGGTCTCCGGCGCACCGGACGGTCCGGGCCGGGTGCTGTACGACCCCAACGGCGACGGGAACCGGCAGGTCTCGTGGTTCGCGCCGGCGCCGGACGGGAAGACACTCGCCTGCGGGGTCTGCGCGGACGGCTCCGAACTCGGCGAGATCTGGTTGCTGGACACCGAAACCGGCGGACGGCTGCCGGACCGGATCCCGCATCCGACGATGGGTCCGCTGGTCACGCCGCAGTGGCTGCCGGACAGTTCGGGGTTCTTCTACACCGCGGGCGACCTGTCCGGGGAGTCGTTCGCGTTCCGCGCGTATTTCCACGCACTGGGCGAGAAACCCGCCACCGAACCCGAGCCGGTCGACGTCGCCAACGCGCCCGCCGTCCAGGTGGCCGCGGACGGCAGGCACGCCGTCGCGACCGCCGTGTGGCCGCTCCCGCAGTACGTGTGCGACCTGCCGGACCGGACGTGGCGGCCGTTCGTGCAAGGCATCGAGTCGTCGGTCGCGGGCGTCATCGACGGGGACCGGTACGTCGCGGTCACCAACCACGACGCCCCGCGCGGGCGGATCGTCGCGATCCCGTTCGCCGAGCCGAAGCCCTCGGACCCGGCGACCTGGCTCGAACTGGTCCCGCAATCCGGGCGGGTGCTGAGCCAGGTCCGGTTGATCGGCGGTCGCCTGGTGGCGACCGGTTCGGTGGACGCCGAGGCGCGCGCCTGGGTCTTCGACCGCGCCGGGCGGGAGCTGGAGGAGGTGCCGCTGCCCGGCCGGGGCGCCTTGCCGCTCGACGTGCTGCCGAGCGCGGCGCTCGCCCCCGACGGCCATCCGGACGACTTCGTGTTCGTGTTCTCGACGCCCACTTCCTCGCCCGGCCTGTACCGCTACCGCTTCGGGTCCGGGCAGGTCGACACCCTGCGCGCGCCGCGCGTGCACCTGCCGGGCGCGACGGTTTCGCTGCGCTGGGCCGAATCCGCGGACGGCACGCGCGTGCCGTACCACCTGGTCCTGCCGGACGGAGCGGACGGCGCGCTCCCGGCCCTCATCACCGCGTACGGCGGCGGCCGGGTCGCCTGGCCCGCGCAGTTCCCCGGCCCGGTCGCGGCGTTCGTCGCGGCCGGGGGAGTGCTGGCGATCTCCCACCAGCGCGGCGGCGGCGACCTCGGTTCCGACTGGGCCGACGCCGGGCGCGTCGAGCACAAGCAGAACAGCTTCGACGACCTCTACGCGATCGCCGAACACCTCCTCGACACCGGTGTCACCACCCGCGAACAACTCGCCGTCACCGGGTGGAGCAACGGCGGCATGATGGCCGGGATCGCCTACACCCAGCGTCCGGACCTGTGGGCGGCCGTGGTGGCGCAATGCCCGATCCTGGACGTCATCGGCTGCCACCGGCATCCGTACGGACGCTTCGCTATTGGCGCGGAGTACGGCGACCTCGGCGATCCGGAAGACGTCGCCCGGCTCGCCCGGATGTCGCCGTATCAGCTCGTGTCCGACGAGGTCGGTTACCCGGCGCTCTATGTGCACGCGGGCGGGGCGGACGTGGCGTGCCCGCCAGGGCCGGTGCGGAAGTTCGTCGCGCGGGTGCAGGCCATGGCGGAGACGAGCGCGCCGGTGCTGCTGCGGGTGTGGGACGACGTCGGGCACGGGACTGCGACGGGCCGGTCGGACAGTGTGGTCCACGCGGCGCATTGGCTGGCGTTCTTGCTGGAGCGGTTCGGGATGGACCTCAGCCGGTGACGTATTCGGTCGGCGTGCAGCCGGTCAAACTGCGGAAATCGCGGTTGAGATGGGACTGGTCGGCGTAACCGCACTGGATCGCCAGCTCCGCCCACGACCGCGCGGACGGCAGCCGGGACACCGCGCGGTGCAGGCGGGCGACGCGTCCGACCGTGCGGGGCGAAAGGCCGATGTCCTCGCGGAAGCGGGCGTTCAGATGCTGCCGCGTCCAGCCGATCTCGGCGGCGACCACGTCGACCCGGGCCGGGCCGGAGGTCAGCCGGTGCCACGCGGCCCGCACCGGCCGGGCCAGCTCCGGGCCGGACAGCACGCGGGGGAGCAGGAAGTCGTCGAGCAGGGCGAACCGCGTGGTCCAGTCCGGAGTGGACGCGAGGCGTTCGAGCAGCAGGTCGGCGTCGCGGCCGAGGAGGTCGGCGGCGGAGACGCTCGCGTTCGCCAGCAGGCGCAGCGGCAGTCCGAACAGTGCGTGCGCGGCGGCCGGAGTGAACGCGACGGTGAGCCCTCGCGCGGCGCCGCTTTGCGATACGAACAGCGGACGGTCCCGCAGGCCGAAGACCGGCGACAGCGGCAGCTCCCGGGAAAGCGGTTCCAGCTCCAGGACCATGGTGATCGCGCCCAGTGGCGTTACCCGCCAAGGCATGGGGTCGGCAGGCGGGAATTCGTGGCCGGTGTAGGTCAACACGCCCGGAATCCGCGAAACCCCGAAGACGTGCCGCCCCCGCGCGGTCGTGATTTCCCGGCGCGGCACGACCACCGACCATTCCGTCATGCCGCCATCTTACTTTCGTCCAAGACCGGCGAGGGACGCGCGAAATAGCGTCTCGGTCATGAAGAAAACTGGTCAGTTCAAGAATCCCGCGGCGCGGCAACGCTACTTCACCCTCTACGAGCAGGCGATGCGGGAATGCTCGCCACCCGACGAAGTGTTCGACGTCGGCTGCCGTCACGGGACCGCTCGCGTCTACCGCTTCGGCGACGGCGGACAGCCGACCGTGCTCCTGCCGGGCCTCATGGCGACCTCGGTCTGTTACGCGACGCTGATCCCGGGGCTCGAAGGCCCGGTCTATGCCGTCGACACGCTCGGCGAAGCCGGCCGCAGCGTGCAGACCGCCCCGTTCGCCGGCATCCGCGACCGCGCGCTCGGCCTCGACGAGGTGCTCGCCGGACTCGGGCTGAGCGACGTCTTCCTGGTCGGAGGTTCGACCGGCGGCTGGCACGCGGTCAACCAGGCCATCCACGCCCCGGACCGGCTCGCCGGGATCTGCCTGCTCGACCCCACCACCGTCAGCGCCAAGTTCTCCGCGGCCGCGCAATGGCACGGGCTGAAAGCGATGGTGCTGAACCGCGACCGCGACTGGCGGCGTTTCGTGGCCTGGTCCGCGGGCGAGGATGTCTTCGACCAGCCCGCCGCGCAGGTGGTCGTCGCCGGGATCCGGGCCTACCGCGCCCGGATCCCGTTCCAGACCCCGCCGGGCGACGACGCCCTCCGCTCGATCCGGACGCCGGTGCTGGCGTTGTTCGGCGGACGCAGCGTCGTCCACGATCCGGTCGCGGCGGCGGCGAATCTCCGCAGGCTCGTTCCGCACGCCGACGTCGAGATCCTGCCGGAAGCCGGGCACTACCTCTATCTCCGGCCCGCCGACCGGCAGCGGATCCTCGACGTGATCAAGGACCGCGTTCCGGGCGACGGTCCGCCGCCCGGAACGCGGCCGGTCAGCTGACCCGGGGCACCTCCTTGGCCGGCCGGGAAGCCCGCACCTCCTCGTCGTCGAACAGGTCGCTCTGCCGGATCGCCAGCGTGCAGACGACGCTGATCACGGTCGTCGCCGCGAGGTAGACCAGGATGCCGGTCGTGCCGGTCCGGCCCGCGAGGTAGGCGAGGATCAGCGGGGTGAGCCCGGAGGCCACGACGCCGGAGAGCTGGTAGACGACCGAAATCCCGGTGCAGCGGCGGGAAATCGGGAACAGCTCGGCGTAGAACGCCGCCTGCGGGCCGTACATCACCGGGTAGCTGATGCCCAGCACGGCGATCAGCGAGAGCGTGATCAGCACGGGATTGCCGCTGTGCAGCGCCGCCAGTGCCGGGATCGCCAGCACGAGCGTCGTCACCGCTCCGGTCGTGAACGTCTTCCGCCGGCCGAACCGGTCGGACACTCTGCCGAACACCGGGATGAACACGACCATCACCGCGGCCGCGATCATCACTCCGACCAGCAGCGGCTGCCGGTCCAGCTTCAGCGTTCCGCTGCCGTAGGAGATCACGAAGACCGCCCACGCGTTGAAGGCCACGCCCTCGGTGAACCGGCTGCCCATGCCCAGCAGCAGATGCCGCCGGGAGAGCTTGTCGCGGACCAGTTCGACCGCGGGCACGGTCGCGGTGCCTTCCTCGGCCGCCATGGTGCGGAAGGCCGGTGTTTCCATGACCTTGACCCGGATCACCAGTCCCGCCAGTACCAGCACGGCCGACAGCAGGAACCCGATCCGCCAGCCCCACGAGAGGAACGCCGCGTCGCTGGTGATCGCGTTGAGCAGGGCCAGCACGCCGGTGCCGAGGGTGAGCCCGATGGCCAGCCCGATCTGCGGGAAACTGCCGTAGAGGCCCCGTTTTCCGGCCGGGGCGTACTCGGTGGCCATCAGCACGGCCCCGCCCCATTCGCCGCCGACCGCGACGCCTTGGGCCAGGCGCAGCACGACGAGGATGATCGGGGCGGCCGGTCCGATCATCTGGTAATCGGGCAGCAGGCCGATGAGACAGGTCGCGGTGCCCATGATGAGCATGGTCGCCACGAGGATTTTCTTGCGGCCCACCCGGTCGCCGAGATGGCCGAAGATGAACCCGCCGATCGGGCGGGCCAGGAAGCCGAGCGCGAAGGTCGCGAAGGCCAGCACGGTGCCGACCAGGGGATCGGAGCCGGGGAAATACAGTTTGTTGAACACGAGTCCCGCGGCGGTGCCGTACAGGAAGAAGTCGTACCACTCGACGGTCGTGCCGAACACGCTCGACGCGACCACCAGGCGGACGTCGGTTTCGCCGTTGCGCGGAGCAGGAGTTGTCGCCATTGATAACTCCCGGTGGTCAGAGCGAACGGCGGAAGATGTCTTCGAGCGCGGCCCGGGTGACCGGACGGGGCACGACAGCCAGCTGACGGGTCTGCTTGAGCGTGCCGTCGACGAGGGTGTCGATGTCGTCCTCGCCGTACCCGAACGCGTGCAGTCCCTTCGGCATCTGGATGTCGGCCATCAGCTCGGTGAGCACGTGCGGCAGCGCGTCTGCGCCGTCCGTCGCGGTGAAGGTCTGCCCGCCCGACAGCAGGTGCGCGGCGTGCAGATGCCGTTCCGGCGACGCGGGATAGGTCCAGCGGAACACCTCGGCCGCGGTCGACGAAACGGCCTGGCCGTGCGGGACCATCGGCATCTCGGGGTAGCCCTCGGCGCGGTACTGCTTCACCGCTCCGGCGACGGGGTAGGCGTTGGCGTGCGGCAGGTGGGTGCCCGCGTTGCCGAACCCGGTTCCGGCGTAGGTCGACGCGAGTGCCATCTGGGTGCGCGCGGTCAGGTCGCGTCCATTGAGGACGGCGGCGCGCAAATGCTTGCCCACCAACGTCAACGCCATCTCGCACCACACGTCGCTGATCGGGTTGGAGCCGCAGAACGCCGGACGCTTCATCGGCTCTTCCGGCGCGGGCTTCGCGTCGAACGCCACGCTGGTGTAGCTCTCCAGCGCGTGCGAGAGCACGTCCATGCCGCTCGCAGCGGTCACGGCGGACGGGAGGCTGACCGTCGTGCGGGGGTCGACGACCGCCAGCGACGGGCGCAGCGACGGGTGGCTCACCCCGGCCTTGAGGTGCAGGCCGAGCAGGTCGACTACGCAGATGGTGGTCGATTCGGAGCCGGTGCCGGCCGTGGTCGGCACGGCGATCAGCGGCTTCAACGGCAGCCACGGCGCCTTGCCGGATCCAATGGGTGGAGTCACGAAGTCGAGCAGCTCGCCGGGGTGCGTGGTGAGCAGGTTGACCGCCTTGGCGGTGTCGATCGCCGAGCCGCCGCCGATCGCGACGAAGCAGTCCCATTCCTGCTGGCGGGCGTAGGCGACGGCCTCGTCGATGCTGGCGTCGGTCGGTTCGACACCCACGCCGTCGAAGATCTCGCTCTTCACTCCGGCCGCGCGGATCGAGTCGAGCGCGCGGTCCGGGATGCCGGTGGCGCGGACGCCGGGGTCGGTGAGGATCAGGCACGACTTGGCCTGCCGGGCGGCCACCTCCGCGCCCAGCTCGTCGAGCGCGCCGGCACCGAACTTCAGCGGGGGCGCGGCCCAGGTGAACACGCTTTCGTTGCGGGGCATGTCGGTCAAGAAGACCACTCCTCACGTCGAGTTGACAACATGTGGAAGCTATATCCACTATGTGGCGAGCCTTCACGGTAGCCCGAGGACCGAGGCGCTGTGAACCCCCGATTTCCCAGGAGACGCCCATGCCGGCCCGAGCCCGTTCGCATTCGGCACTGCAGGAAGCACTCGAGCGGGCGGTGTCCGGCGAAGTCGCCGGCGACCCGGCCACGCTCGCCACCCACTCCACCGACGCCTCGAACTACCGGCACATCCCGCTGCTCGTGGTGCGGCCGCGCAGTGCTGAAGACGTGGTCGCGGCGCTGAAAGTGTGCGCGGAGCACGGTGCGCCGGTCCTCCCGCGCGGCGCGGCGACGAGCATCGGCGGGCAGGCCGCGAACCGGGCGGTGATCTTGGACTTCACCCGGCATCTCAACCGCGTGCTCGATCTCGATGCCGCCGGGCGCACCGCGCGCGTCGAACCCGGGCTGGTGCTCGACCGGCTGCGCGAACGGGCCGCCGAGCACGGGCTCACCTTCGGCCCGGACCCGTCGACGCACAGCCGCTGCACGATCGGCGGCATGATCGGCAACAACGCCTGCGGTTCGCATTCGGTGGCGTGGGGGAAGACGGTCGACAATGTCCGCGCGCTGGACATCGCCCTCTCCGACGGGACCCGGCTCGAGGTCGGCCCGACCTCCCCGGCCGACCTGGAAGAGTTCTGCGCCCGGGACGATGCGGTGGGTGCGCTGTACCGCGGCCTGCGCGACCTGCGCGACGAGTACCTGGCCGACATCCGGCTCGGCTACCCGAAGCTGCCCCGGCGAGTGTCCGGGTACAACCTCGAATACCTGTTGCCGGAGAACGGTTTCGACGTCGCGAAGGCGTTGGTCGGCTCCGAAGGGACCTGTGTGACCATGCTGAGCGCGGTGGTCGACCTGGCCCCGATCCCGGCGACGCGCGCGCTCGCCGTGCTGGGTTTCGAGGACAGCATCGCCGCCGCGGACGCGGTTCCGGCGCTGCTCGACCTTCCGGTGCTGACCATGGAAGGCATCGAAGCCGGTCTCGTCGCCGCTCTCGACGCCCGGAAGCCCGGCGACCGCAGCACCCTGCCGGAAGGGACGGCCTGGCTGTACCTGGAAACCGGCGGAGACGATGCGGCGCAAGCGGTTGCGGCCGCGCATCGGGTGGCCGATCGCGCCGCGCAGGTCGGCGCTTCGTCGCTCGTGGTGGAAGATCCCGTCGCGCAACGGAAACTCTGGCGCATCCGGGAGGAAGGAGCCGGTCTCGCGACCCGGCTGGCCGACGGATCCGAGGCGTGGTCCGGCTGGGAAGACTCCGCGGTCCCGCCGGACCGGCTCGGCGCGTACCTGCGCGAATTCGACCTGCTGCTGGACAAGCACGGCCGCAAGGGCGTCGTCTACGGCCACTTTGGCGACGGCTGCCTGCACGTGCGGATCGACTTCCCGATGGCCGCGCCGGAAGCGAAGGAGGCGTATCGGTCGTTCATGGTCGAGGCGGCCGAACTCGTCGTGTCCCACGGCGGCTCGCTCTCCGGCGAACACGGCGACGGCCAGGCGCGCGCCGAGTTGCTGCCGCTGATGTTCTCGCCGCGGCTGATGCAGGCGTTCGCCGACTTCAAGGCCGCCTTCGACCCCGCGAACGCGATGAACCCGGGCCGGGTGGTCGATCCCGCGCCGCTGGACGCCGACCTGCGCACGGTCATCGCCCCGCCGGTGCTCCCCACGCGCGCCCGGCTCGCCCTGCACGCCGACGACGGTGACCTGGCGGCAGCGTCGCGTCGATGCGTCGGCGTGGGCAAATGCGTGTCCGCGTCCGGCGGGATGATGTGCCCGAGCTACCGCGCCACCGGCAAGGAGGAACACTCCACTCGCGGCCGGGCGCGGCTGCTGTTCGAGATGCTCGCCGGCGACGTCATCGAGGACGGCTGGCGTTCGCCCGAGGTCCGCGACGCGCTCGACCTCTGCCTAGGCTGCAAGGCCTGCAAATCCGACTGCCCGGTCGGCGTGGACATGGCCTCCTACCGGACCGAATTCCTCAGCCGCCACTACGAACGCCGCCTCCGCCCGATGTCCCACTACACGATGGGCGCGCTGCCCCGATGGCTCCGGCTGGGCGCCCCGTTCGCGCGCGCGATCAACGCGGTGGCGTCAGGCCCGCTTCGACCCGCCCTGAACCGGATTGGCGGAATCGCCGCCGAACGCGAACTGCCTCAGCTGGCTTCGCCCACATTCACTTCGTGGTTCCGCCGCCGGGAACGGACGGCCTCGGCGTCGAAAGTCGTGCTGTGGCCGGACACCTTCACGAACTTCTTCGACCCGCAGGTCGGCCGGGACGCGGTCGCCGTGCTGGAAGCGCTCGGCCACGAGGTGGTCATCCCGGACCGCACTGTCTGCTGTGGACTGACCTGGCACAGCACCGGCCAGCTGTCCGCGGCGCGCCGGGTCCTGCGCCGTTCGCTCGACGCGCTCGACCCGTGGCTCCAGCAGGGCATTCCGGTGCTCGGCTTGGAACCCAGCTGCACCGCGACGCTGCGAGAAGATGGCTCCGAGCTGCTTCCCGACGATCCGCGGACCGCGTTGCTGAAGCGCAGCGTCCGGACCTTCGCGGAACACCTCGGCGACGCCGAGCTTCCCGCGCTGAAGAAGTCCGACGCACCGGTGCTCACCCAGGTCCACTGCCACCAGCACGCCGACCTCGGCTACGACGCCGACTCGCAGCTGCTGAATCGGCTGTCCGAGCATTCGGATGTCCTGCGCGAAGGCTGCTGCGGGCTGGCGGGCAACTTCGGCTTCCAGCGGGGCCACTACGACGTCTCCGTCGCGGTCGCCGAACACCAGCTGCTGCCCGCTCTGCGCGCGGCCCCGGAAGGCACCGTGGTGCACGCCGACGGCTTCAGCTGCCGGACCCAGATCCGTCAGCTGTCCGACCACCGCCCGACCCACATCGCGTCGCTGACCGCGCAAGCGCTGGGAGTCAGTACCGAGTGAGCCGGTCCGGCGGGAGGAAGGGCGCGATCTCCTTCGCCGCGTCGATCGCGAGCGCGCCCAGCTCGGCGACCCGGTCCTCGGGCAGCCGCACGGTCGGCACCTGGATGACCACCGCCGCCCGGGCGAGGCCGCGCTCGTCCAGGACCCCCGCCCCGACGCACCGCACGCCGGCGACGTTCTCCTCGTTGTCGATGCTGTACCCGCGATCGCGGGTCTCGGCCAGCTCCAGGGCGAGGTCGTCCCGGGTGGCCAGGGTGTGCGAGGTCAACGCGGGCAGCTGCTCGGGCAGGCCCGCCAGGTAAGCCTCCGCGTCGAGGGAGTTGGCGAGCATCGCCTTGCCGGAAGCCGTGGCGTACAGCGGGAAACGTGCGCCGGGATGCTGCTCGAACCGCAACGGCAGCGTCGACTGGGCGCGCAGCAGCACCACGGATTCGGTGCCCTCGCGGATCGTGATGTTGACCGACTCGCCGGTGTCCGCGTTGATCCGCTGTATGACCGGCAGCGCGAGCTGAAGGCCGTGCACCCGCTGCGCCGCCTGGCCGAGCAGGATCGCGCCGGGGCCGAGGTGATAGCTGTCGGTGCGGGGGTTGTGCGTGACGAGACCGTCGACGCTGAGCGCGCGTACGACCCGGTGCGTCGTGCCCGGTGTGAGGTCCAGCTTGCGGGCGATCGCGGACAGCGGCAGCTCGCCGTCCTCGTCCATGAGGAGCCGCAGGATGCCGAGCGCTCGGCGAATGGCCTGGGTTCCCGCTGGTGGCTGTGCTCCGGTCTGGTTCAACTGGGCTTCCGGTGGTGGTTGGGAGGGGGTTTTAGCCAGGTTAACAGCGGGGTTGGTGGGGCGGGTTTGACTGGGCTGGGTTGACTGGGCTTGGTTGGTTGTGGCTGGGTTTGCGGGGGCTGCGCGGCAAAACTGTGTTTGATGGCGTCGGCTTCGCCGCCGCGCGCGGGATCGCCTTTAGTCGGCGTCTGACCGAGTGGCGTGCTGGGCCCCAGGGGGCCGGGCACGCCACTCGGTCAGACGCCGACGCGATCCCGCGGGCTGTGGTCGCGTTAGGGGGCTGGGTGAGGTGTGGCTGGGGTGCTTAGCCGATCTCTAGTACTGCTTTGCCGTGCAGGCGTCGGTCCATTAGCAGCTGGACTGCCTCGGCGTATCGGGTCCACGGTCCGCGCCAGCTGATGCCGGGGGCTAGACGTCCGGTGGTTACCTCAGCGGCCAGCCAGGTCAGGTCGGCGGAGAAGTCGGCGGACGGGTCAGCCAGCAGGAAGAACGTGCGGATTGACCGGTCGTGCCGTCCTTCGGTGCCTAGCAGGGCGTTCGGCGGGAGGACGGTGTCCGTCTCCGCTGACCGGCCCACGTTGATCAGCGTGCCGCCCGCTTCCAGCTTGGCGAACGCGGCCGCGAGGTGTGGTCCGCCGACGTTGTCCAGTACCCCGTACACCGGCCGGTCGGCTTCGGCGACGGAGGTGTGCACTTCGTGTGCGCCCAGCTCTCGAAGGCCCTGTTCCTGTGCGGGGTTTCCGCTGATGGCGACGACCTCCGCCCCGGCTCGCGCGGCGAGCTGCACCGCGTAGCGGCCGACTCCGCCCGAAGCGCCGGTGATCATGACTCGCCGCCCGAGCAGCTGGCCCATGCGGCGCAGTACGTGCAGGGCGCTTAGGGCGGCGACCGGGATCGTGCTGACCGCGCCCAGGTCAGCGCCGTCGGGAACGGTGCCGATCAAGGTGGTCGGCACCGCGCGCAACTCCGCCCAGCCCGCCGTGCCCAGGGTGACCACCGGTGTTCCGGCGGCGGGACCGGAACCGTCGGCTGCCGCTTGGACTACGACGCCTGCCGCGTCCCAGCCGGGGACGGTGCCGTCGGGGGTAGCCGGATCGGCGGCGTCTTTGACCTCGCCGAAGTTGAGCGAAGCGGCGGCGACTCGGATCAGTGCCTCGTTGGGCGCGGGGATCGGGTCGGCAACCTCGGCCGGTGAGAGGTGGGCTGGCGCGGTGTGGTCGACAACTAGGGCACGCACAGTCGGGACTCCTTCGCAGCAATGTGCCACAGTGTGGCATTTGCTCCTGTATAGCATATGCGCATCGGGTGCGGCCTCGGTAGACTGCGGTCGATGACCACCTCCGGAACCACCCTGCGCGAGCGTAAGAAGCTGCGCACTCGCCAGGCTCTGGTGGAAACCGCGATCTCGATCTTTGGCGAGCGCGGCTTCGATGCCACACCGCTCGATGCGCTGCTCGAAGAGGTCGAGGTGTCGCGGCGGACGTTCTTCCGCAACTTCCGCTCGAAGGAGGACGTCGCGCTCGCCGCGGTCAAGGAACTCTGGAGCGCCTACCTCGACGTGCTGGACGAGACCGAGAAGTCCGGGCCGCTCGCCGACGTCTTCCGCGACGCGATGCTCGCGACTCTCGACCGGATGGACGAGAACTGGTACCAGCGATTCCCCGCCACACTCCGGCTGATCGACGAATCGCCGTCGTTGAACGGGCACACCCTCTTGCATTGCGCGGAAACCGAGGCGGAAGTCGTGCGCCGACTCGGTGAGCCCAGCCTCGAACTGCGGCTGTTGGTCGAGTTCTGCGTGGCGGCTTGGCGGTGTGCGCTGGACGAGTGGCTGCCGGACTGCGCGCCGGGCGAGCTTCCCGGGCACGTGCGGCGCGCGTTCGCCGCGATGGACAAAAGCCTGCGCTTGCGGGCGTAGCCGTATCATCGGCATTCGTACGGCCCGCTAACGATAGGCAGGGGAAACGATGTCAGGTCCGTTGGTGCCCGGCGGGATCGGGGAGCACGCCAGCTGTCTCCTGGTCAAACTCGGCCAGGTCGCGTTCCGGCTCGCCGAGGACCGGCTGCACGAGGTGGGCCTGCGGGTGCGGCACTACAGCGTCCTGCAGGCGCTGGCCGACAACGGGCCGATGTCGCAGCTGTCGCTGGGCGCCTATCTGCGGATCGACCCGGCGACCATGGTCAGCAGCCTGGACGACCTCGAAACGCTCGAATTCGCCGCGCGCGCCCGCGACCCCGAGGACCGGCGGCGCTACGTCGTCGACCTGAGCAAGGCGGGCCGGGAGACGCTGCGCAAGGCGAACACCGTGCTGGCGGACCTCGACCGGCACGTGCTCAGCGACCTTCCGCAGCGCTCCCGCGATTCCCTGCACAAGCTGCTGGCCCGGATGAACGAGGGCGAGACGCTGCCGGGGGAGTTCGACCGGATGCGGGATCAGGCCGGGCCGACGAAGATGTCCAGCGCCAGTTCGCCGTCGCCGCGCTGATAGCCGGACAGGTCCGTGACGCCTTCGGCGGCGAGCACCTCGTCGTCGATGAAGAGGTTCCCGGTGCACTCGCGCGACGGCCGGACGAGGATCGCGTGTGCGGCGTCGGCGACGATCGACGGCGTGCGCGCCTGGCTGGCCCCGCCGATGATGTTGCGCACCGCCGCGGTGTCGATCAGGGTGCGCGGCCACAGTGAATTCGCGGCGATCCCGTCCGCTTTGAGTTCCTCGGCGAGGCCGACCGTGCACAGGCTCATGCCGTACTTGGAGAGCGTGTAACCGAGGTGCGCGCCGATCCACGCGGGGTCGAGGTTCAGCGGCGGCGACAGAGTGAGGATGTGCGGGTTCGCGGCCTCGCGCAGGTGCGGGATCGCCGCTTTGCTGAGCAGGAATGTGCCCCGGGTGTTGATGTCCTGCATGAGGTCGTAGCGCTTCATCGAGAGTGCTTCGGTGCCGGACCGGTCGAGCGCGCTGGCGTTGTTGACGACGATGTCGATGCCGCCGAACTGCTTCACCGCCGCCTCGGCCGCGGAGAAGACGTCGTCCTCGGACCGCACGTCGCCGACGATCGGCAACGCCTGTCCGCCGGCGGTTTCGATCTCCTTGGCGGCGGTGTAGACGGTGCCTTCGAGCTTCGGATGCGGCTCGGCGGTCTTGGCGAGCAGGACGACGTTCGCCCCGTCGCGTGCGGCGCGGGTCGCGATGGCAAGGCCGATGCCGCGGCTGCCGCCGGACATCAGCAGGGTCTTTCCGGCAAGAGTCATGAGCGGAACATACCATTAGTGGTGCGTATGATTTAAGAGGCGAATCATCACGTCGGGGCCGCCCGCGGCGAGAAGGCTTGGGCAGTCAGGCCTCCAGTTCGGCGAGCACCTCGGCCGCGGCGCGACGGCCGGAGCGGACCGCGCCGTCCATGTAGCCGTTCCACACCTCGGCGGTTTCCGCGCCCGCCCAGTGGATCCGGCCGATCGGCTCGGCCAGTGCCGCGCCGTACTGCGTCCACACGCCCGCGCCGAGCCGTCCGCCGTAGCAGCCGCGGGTGTACTCCTCGTCCATCCAGTCCCGCTCGACGTAGTCGATCGGCTCGGCGGCCTGCGGGCCGAACAGCTTGGTGAGCGTCACGATCGCGGCCGAACGCCGGTCTTCGGGGCTCATCCGCGCCGCGCCGCGGGCATGCGCACCCTCGAAGAAGCCGACCAGCACACCGCACGAAGCGTCCGGCGGGGAGTTGTCGAGGGTGACGCTCAGCTGGTCGTCGAGGCTGAACGCGAACCCGTTCAAGCCGTCCTCGCGCCAGAACGGCGCCGGGTACGCGACCTGGATCTTGATGACCGAGCCCATCGGGATCTGCTGGGTCAGCCCGTCGCGCGAACCGGACAGCGCGGGCCGGTAGGTCAAGCGGCCGGCCAGCGTCGGCGGGATCGCCACGATGACGTGCCGGGCAGCGACCGAACCGCCGTCGTAGTGCACCTCCACGCCGTCGCTGTGGTGGCTGATCGTGCGGACCGGGCTGGCGAGCCGGACCGTTCCCTCGCCGAGTCCGGCGGCGAGGCGTTCGGAGATCTGGTGGGTGCCGCCGACGACGTGCAGCTCCTGCGCGCCGCCGGCGGTGCCGACGAGGATGTCGAGCAGGCCGCCCGACTTGAGGTAGAAAAGGAAGTGCAGCAAGGCCATTTCGGACGGTTCGGCGGAGAAGAGCGCGGGCACCACAGCGTCCCAGAACGCCAGTGCCTCGGCGTTGTCGGTGTTGGCGCGCAACCATTCCGCCAGGGTTTGCCGATCCAGCTCGGCGGCGCCGGGGGAGAGCCACGGGGAGGACAGCGACACGGTCGCCGCGATCGCTTCCAGCTCGGCCTGCATGCGGCCGACCTCGATCGCCGCCGCCTCGGAGAGCCCGAAGGTTTCGTCCTCGTAGCGGGTGCGGGTTCCGTTGTAGAGCGTGACCGCCGCGCCCTTGTCGTAGGTCGGGTACGTCTCCAGGCCGAGTTCGCGGACGAGCGCGAGAACCTCGGTCTGCGTCTGGCCGATCCACTGCCCGCCCAGTTCGACCGGAACGCCGTTCGCCAGCTCCCCGCCGAGATTCCGGCCCGCGACGCGGTCCCTCGCTTCCAGCACGAGCACGCTCCGCCCGGCCGCCTTCAGCGCTTCGGCCGCGCACAGGCCGGCTAGCCCGGCTCCGACCACCACCACGTCACAGTCCGTCATGTCTCCACCTTGAGATCTCGGTCGGTTGTCCGACTTTAAAGTAGGCAGCGTTCGCCGGACGTGCAAGAGTGGGGCGGGAATTCCCCGGCGCGGAGCCGTCCGGGGCGCGGGAAGAGAGAACGGGAGTCCGGTGGCCTACGTCAAGGCAGCAGAACGCGAGCAGCAGATCGTCGGCGCGGCGATCGAGGTGTTGAGCGAGGTGGGCGTGCCGGCCACGACCCTGCGCGCGGTCGCCGCGAAAGCGGGCATCTCGCTGGGCACGCTGCACTACGTGTTCCCGTCGAAGGACCGGCTGCTGCAGTCCGTGCTGACGACCGTCATCGACGAGATCGCCGCGACGCTGCGCGCGGGCCTCGAACTCGACAAGGGTGTAGAGCACGCCCTGCGCACCGGGGTGCGGAACTTCTGGAACCGCCTCGTGGAAAGCCGTCTGGGCCTGCAGATCATGCAGTACGAGCTGGCCACCTACTCGCTGCGCGCCGAGGGGGCGGGCGGGCTCGCGCACCTGCAGTACGAGCGGTACACGACGCTGGTCACCCGGTTCTGCGAACAGGCGGCGCAGGCGGCGGGGGAGCGCTGCGCGGTCGGCTTCGACGTGCTCGGCCGGATCAGCCTCGCGGTCGTCGACGGCCTGATCCTGCAGCACGTCGCGAACCCGGACTCCGAACGGTCGCACCGCGATCTGGACCATGCCCTCGACATGCTCGTGATGCTCGCCGATCCGCAGCCGGTGGCCAGGGTCCGCGGCGCCGCGAAATAACCCGCCCCGGCGGAGGCGTTGCTTCGCCGGGGCCGCTGGCTTACCGTTTTCGGACGGACGTCCGACTTTCTACCGTTCGGAGGGCACTCCATGACGCCGGTGCGGGAAGCGACCGTGGCGATCGTCGGCGCCGGCATGGCCGGGCTGATCGCGGCCAGAAACCTGCGCCGTGCCGGGATCGATGTCGTCGTGCTCGAATCCGCCGGCCGGGTCGGCGGCCGCGTCCTCTCCGAGACCTCCGCGCTGGGCTCCCGGCTCGATCTCGGCGGACAGTGGATCGGCCACGGTCACCACCGGTTCGAGCGGCTGGCCAAGGAACTCGGCGAGACCGTTTTCCCCATGCACACGCCGAAACGCCCTGTCATGGTCGAAGGTGCCGCATCCGTTTCAGGCTCCGGTGCCACGATGGCGAACCTGGCGCTGGCGGTCTGGGAACTGCGCGCGAAGCTCGGCGCCCCGGCCAAATGGGAGCACACGACAGTCGGGCAGTGGATCGCCAAGTCGCCCGGGCGGCGTTCGCGACGGGTCCTCGAAGCCCTCGTCGCCGCGTCGACCTGCGCCGACCTCGACCGGCTCACGATGCACGCGTTCGCCTCGACGATCCGGCATCAAGGCGGGCTCGCCACGATGATGGCGACCAAGGGCGGCGCACAGGACAGCCTGCTGGTCGAGGGCGCTGGAACGCTCGCCGAGCGCTTGGCCGCCGACCTGGGTACCCGAGTGCGGACAGAATGCCAGGTCACCGCAGTGCGCTCCGCAGCCGAGGGGGTAACGGTGGAAACGCTGGAGGGCGTGTTCCGGGCTCGGAAGGCGATCGTGACCGCCCCGCCGCCGACCGCCGCGCGGATCGCGTTCGACCCGCCGCTCCCGGCCGCCCGCGCGCGGCTGGGGAAGAACATGTACCTGGGCTCGGTGTACAAGGCGATCGCGGTCTACGACCGTCCATTTTGGCGGGAACGGCACCGCGAAGCCGAACTCGTCGTGCTCGGCAAGCCCGCCTCGGCCACCTTCGACACCTCTCCGCCCGGCGGTCCGGGACACCTGTGCGTGCTCGTCGGCGGACGCGAGGCGCGCGACCTCGACGCACTGGCCCCGGCCGAGCGCCGCGAGCTGGTCCTCGGCCCGCTCGCGGCGCGGCTGGGCGGCGAAGTCTTGTCACCAGCGAGTTTCCACGAGAAGGCCTGGCATCTCGACGAGCACGCCGGAGGCGGATACGCGGCCCTTCCGGCCCCCGGCAGCCGCGCCGGCTACTACCCGATCCCGGCCGATCCGGTCCGGCACGTCCACTGGGCAGGCACCGAGACCGCCGCGGAACACGCCGGATACATCGAGGGCGCGATCGAATCCGGCCAGCGCGCGGCCCGCGAGGTCGCCGCGGCACTCGGAACCGGGGGATCGTGAAATTCACCGATTTCGAGGACGGTTTCCGCTTCGAGCTGGCGAACCGCGAGTTCGCGCGGCTCTCGATGTCCCTGCTCGCGTCACGCGCCGCGACGCATGAGCTGGGCCCGTTCTTCGTCGCCTATGCCCGGCTGGAGGAGTTCAGCGCGCCCCGCTACCTCGCCGCCGCCGAGCGCCTGTCGATCCGTTTCCGGCCGAGCCCGCGAATCCGCGTCCGAGGCTGGCTTACCGGCCGCACACCGCGCCCGTTGCTGCGCGAACTGCTGCGCATCGCATACCCGAGGACTGTCGAGTACGCCGAGGACCTCCGTCGGCTGGCCGCGTCCGGACCACCGGGGGAGGAGAGCTTCCTTGACTACCTGGTGCGGCAGGAGGACCTGCAAGTCCGGATGATGCACGCGGCGCTGGCCGGAAAGCCCGGCGACGCACTCAAGGCGGCGGAGGAATTCGTCGGCCGCTGGTCTCAGACGCCGTAGCCGCCGTCCACGTCGAGCTTCTGCCCGCTGATGAACCCAGCCCGGTCCGACGCCAGGAAGCACACCGCCTCCGCGATGTCCTGCGCGCTGCCGAACGTACGCAACGGAATAGCCCGGCGGGCCGCATCGAGCGCGCGTTCGTCGAGATCGCCGCTCGCCATCAGGTCCGTCGCCATCCCGTCGGTCAGCATCCCGGGCCCCACGCAGTTGACCCGGACGCCGAACCGCCCCTCCTCGGCCGCGAGCGCCCGTGCGGTCGCCTCTACCGCGCCCTTGGGTCCGGCGGAAAGGCCGTCACGGACCGGATACCGCTTCGTCGCCGCCGTGGTGACCGCGACGATCGATCCCTTGCTGGCGCGCAGCGCGGGCAACGCCGGCTGGACGAGGTTGAAGAACGCGGCGGCTTCCGCGGCGAGATGCCGGCCGAAGTCGGCGGGATCCACTGTGGACAGATGCTGCTGCGGGACGAGCGGCCCGGCGGCGTGGACCAGGGTGTGGATCGCTCCGAACCGCTCGGTCACGCTGTCGACGTATGCCTTGCTCCGCGCGGGGTCGGTGAGGTCCAGCTGGTCGGCCACCGCGCCGCCGAGTTCGGCCGCTAGGCGTTCCGCGGCCTCGCGGTCGCTGCGGTAGGTGAAGGCGATCTCGCAGCCGCGTCCGGCGAGAGTCCGGCAGATCGCGGCGCCCAGTCCGCCGGTCCCGCCGGTCACGATCGCGACGCCGGGTTTGCCGTGGAAATCGTTCAAGAGTCCGCCTTTTCTCGTCGAACCGAGCCTGAGGTGTCCGCTGAGCCGACGCATGCACCCCGTTCTTCCTTCCGGCGAAGGTACCGTCACGCGCCCCCGAACCGAAGGAAGTGGATCGTGCCTGAGCAACTCGTAGACCTGCGGGACAAAATCGTCTTCGTCACCGGTGCCGCACAAGGACAGGGTGCGGAGCACGCCCGGACGGCCGCCCGGCTGGGCGCGAGCGTCGTGCTGGCCGACCTCGACGAAAGCGCTGTCGCGGCAGTGGCGCAGGAGATCGAAACCAAGACCCTCCCCCTCGCATTAGACGTGCGCAGCAAGGAAAACTGGGCCACCGCCATGGAACGCACCCGCGCCGAGTTCGGCCGGGTCGACGTGCTCGTCAACAACGCCGGGTACTACCGGAAGGCGCCGCTGGAAAGCTTCGAAGAAGACCACCTCGCGCAAACCCTGGGTGTCAACCTGGTCGGACCGGTGCTCGGGATGCAAGCCGTGCTGCCGTTGATGCGCGAACGCGGCGGTTCCATCATCAACGTCGCTTCGACCGCCGCGGTGATGGGCTTCGCGGGCGGACTCGGGTACAGCGCGTCGAAATGGGGCCTGCGCGGGGCGAGCAAGTCCGCGGCGAAGGAACTCGGCGAGTTCGGCATCCGGGTCAACTGCGTCTGCCCGGGCGCGATCGACACGCGGATGATCTCCGAAACGACCCGGGCGGGCGGCGGCGCGGTGGCCGGCCAGCCGATCCGCCGTCCCGGCACAACCGCCGAGGTGGCCGCCCTCGTGGCGTTCCTGGCCAGCGACGCCGGCAGTTACTGCACCGGTCAGGATTTCGTGATCGACGGAGGGCAGACCGCCTGACCCTACGCGGGCCCTCCGTTGGCCAGTTGCAGTTCGACGGAGGGCTGGGGGAGCGGCCGCAGCGTCGGGACACCGTTGGCGACTCTCCAGACCGTCGCGGCGGCATTGCGCACCTCGGTGATCGTGGCGCCGAGGTCGAGCGCCCGGGTCGGCCCGCAGACCGACAGCGCGAAGTGCCCGTCATCGTCCATGGTGGTGATGGGCGCGGCCACCACGGTCACGCCACGGTGAATGCCCTGCGCGTCCACCGCGACCCCGCCGCGGTCGCGGATCCGGTCGAGATCGCGCACGAGCTGGCTGCGCGACTGGATGGAGTACGGCGTGGGAGCGGGCCCGAACCGCAGTTCCGGCCAGCGGTCGGGGGACAGGGTGGCGAGCAGCGCCCGGCCGGGGGCGGTGAGCGGCACCGGCTGCCGCGCGCCGGCGCCCCATTGCCCGGACGCGGACGGCCACGAGCCGATCCGTTCGAGGTGCATGATCTCGGCACCGACCAGCATGCTCAGGTACACGGTCAGCCCGCGGCGCCGGTGCAGCTCGGCCATCACCGCCACGGCGGCGCGGGGAACGGTGCGCCGCCGGGTGAACTGCGAGCCGAGCTCGAACATGCGCACGCCGAGCGTGTAGGTGAACTCCTTGCGCTCCACCCAGCCGAGCTCGACCAGCCGCTGCAGGATGCGGTGCGCCGACGACCGCGGCACGTGGGAGCGGCGGGCGAGTTCGGCCAGGGTCAGCGGCCGTTCGCCTACGAAGGACTCCAGGAGCGACGCGACCCGGTCGATCATCGCGGCGGGAGCTTCCTCTACGTGCGCCATTGCACCACCTCCAGAGACTGCGAATGTCAGATTGAGACTACCTGTCAGAATCTGACACTTTGGAGTGTAGGCATCCGGAGCCCGGCTGTAAACCGGCTGGCAGGCACAAAAATGCGCTGTGCCCGGAACGGCCCGGGCACAGCGCACGCGGAGGATCAGGCTGGTTGCACGATCCGAAGCGTCCCGGCAGCGACTTCGGCCTCCAGTGACTCCTTGAGCCGCGAACATCCGGCCAGTGCGGGCCCGGGCATCGGCGAAGCGCCGAGTTCCGCGCAGGCTTCGATGGCTTCGGCGTTCCATTGCAGGCTCGTCTGGTGCACGGTGCTTTTGCGCACCAGCAGCCGCGCCGCGCAGTGCCGGCACTGCAGCGGTTGCATGGGCGCGTCGTCGAGCCGGTTGTCGGTCCTCGGTTCGCTCACGGCGCGGTCTCCGTCGGCTTGGCCTGGCGGGCGATGTTGGCGGCCACCTCGTCGTGCCACGCCTTCGTCGGCCGGGTCAGGTCGAGTTCGTACTCGAACCGGTCGACCATCTCCGGGCGGACGTCGGCGACGTCGACGTAGAACTGCTCGTACCAGCGGCGGAGCTGGTACACCGGGCCGTCCTCCTCGCACAGCAGCGGATTGTCGATCCTGGCCTTGTTCTTCCAGATCTCGACGTCCTGCTCGAAGCCGACCTTGATGTAGTCGCCGAGTGCGATCGCCGACTGCATGGCCGCGTCCTCCGGAAGCGAGGCCGACTTCTTGACGATGATCCCGTACTGCAGGACGAACGAGTCCGACGTGATCGGGTAGTGGCAGTTGAGCAGGACGGTGTGGTGATCGCCGAACTCGTAGTGATAGGTCAGGTCGTCGATCATGAACGACGGGCCGTAGTACGACGCGACGGACGTGCTGCCGAGCATTTTCGGCTGGCCCTCGGGCGCGGGATAGTCGTCGCGGGCGTCGCCGTTCATGTACTGGGTCGCGACGTGGCCCTCGAAAACGTTCTTGAAGTACGTCGGCAGCGAACCGTGCACATAGAAGAAATGCGCCATGTCCACGACGTTGTCGATGATCTCGCGGCAGTTGGTGTTGACGATCGTCGTGTACCAATGCCAGTCGGTCCATTCGTCGCTGTCCGCGCCCTCGATGCGCGGGATGGCGACTTCCTCGGTCGGCTGCTTGCCTTCCGGGTCGTGCCAGACGAACAGCAGCCCGTCCTGTTCCAAGGTCGTCCACGCGCGGGTCCGCGCGAGCACCGGAACGCGCTTGCTGTACGGGATCTTCTTGCACCGGCCGTCGCCGCCCCAGCGCCAGTCGTGGAACGGGCAGGCGATTTCGTCGCCCTTGACCTCGCCCTGGGACAGGTCGCCGCCGAGGTGCCGGCAGTAGGAGTCGAGGATGTTGACGGAGCCGTTCGCGCCGCGGAACACCACGAGTTTCGTGCCGAAGGCGTGCACGGTGTGCGGTTTCCCGTCGGAGAAATCGCGGACGAGGCCGAGGCAATGCCAGCCGCGGGCGAAGCGGGCCGGCGCCGAATCCGCTTCGATCAGGCGGATTTCCTGGTCCGGTTGCAGAGATGTCATGGCGCTCTCCTGAAAAGGGTGGGTGGCGCGGTGAGTTCGGTGCCTTCCGGTTGTAACAAGGGCCCGGTCGGAGGACCCGGGAACCGTTCACTGATCGGAACGCCGCCGGTGCACGACGTCGGCCGGGCTCCAGATCGCCCGCATGCTCGTGATCCGCCCTTGTTCGTCGAACGTCATCACGTCGATCGGCTCGATCGAGCTGACGAACTCGTCGGTCGTCGTGACTACGCGCAGGTGGAAGGCGGCCGTGTCGCCGGAAGCCCGGACGGTCAGCAGTTCGGCGGTGAGCGCGAGGCCGTCGAGTTCGGCGTAGAAGGCGGCGATGGCTTCCCGTCCTTTACGCACGGCGCTGCCCGCGGGGTCCTCGACGGTGGCGTCTTCGGCGTAAAGCGCGGCGATCCGCGCCGGGTCGCCCGCTTTGAGCCTGCGCGCGTACTCGGCTACTGCGTCGGTGATCTTGTCGGTGGTCGGCATGCGGGCGATGCAAGCACAGCCGGGCCGGGGAAAAAGCCCGAGCAACCGCTTGGTGGGAAACCGGCCGGTCTCCCAGTGAGCGAAACGCCTGCCGCCCCGCAACCGCGCGCCGCCTTACCGTTCCCCACACCCGCTTGCGCCGAGGTCCGTGAAGGGAACCCTGAGGGAATCAGAGTCCCTCAGGGTTCCCCTCACGGACCGGGCCACGGCGGGCGACGACGACCAGGAGGGTGGATGTCCACCGAAACGACTGCCGGCCGCGAGGCGGCGCCGGGTTCGCGCGGGAGACGGGTCCGGGTGACCGCCGTCGTGGCGGAGACCGCCGACGCGCGCTCGTTCGTCGTGGAGCCGGTCGGGGAAAGCGCGTTTGGCTACCGGGCGGGGCAGTTCCTGACCGTCCGGGTGCCCGGCGGCGGAGCGCGGTGCTACTCGCTCTCGAGCTCGCCGCACAGCGACCCGGCGATGAAGTTCACTGTCAAGCGCGTGCGGGGCGGGCACGGCTCCACCTGGCTGTGCGACTCGGTCGCGGCCGGGGACGAACTCGACGTCCTCCCGCCCGCCGGGACGTTCTCGCCCGCGTCGCTGGACCAGTCCGTGGTGCTGCTCGCGGGCGGCAGCGGGATCACGCCGGTGATCGCCATCGCGAAGTCGATCCTGTTCGGCGGCAGCGGCGAGGTCGTGCTGATCTACGCGAACCGGGACGAGGCGTCGGTGATCTTCGCCGCCGAACTGGCCGCCCTGGAGCGCCGGTTCCCCGGCCGCTTCACCGTGCTCCACCTGCTGGAATCGCTGCAGGGCTATCCCACCCGGCATCAGCTGACGGTGCTGCTGCGCCCGTTCGCCGACCGCGACGTCTACCTCTGCGGGCCGGAGCCGCTGATGGAGCTGGCGGCGGACGTCTGCGCCCGCGCCGGAATCCCCGGAAGCCGGGTGCACTCGGAGAAATTCCTTTCGCTGCAGCAAGATCCCTTCACCGACGAGGCGGCCGAAAGCGGATCGGTGGTCTGCACCGTGCGAGTCTCCCTCGACGGCGACGACCACATCGTGCCGTGGGCGGCTGGGCAGAAGCTGCTCGACGCGCTCCTGGCCGCGGGGCTCGACGCGCCTTACTCGTGCCGGGAAGGCGCCTGCAGTGCGTGCGTGTGCTCGTTGACGGAAGGCAAGGTGAACCTGGCACGCAACGAGATCCTCACCGAGGACGATCTCGCCGAGGGTTACGTCCTGGCGTGCCAGGCGGAACCGGTCAGCGACGAGATCGCCATCGAGTACTGAACGCGCTGTTCCACTCATCAGGAGACCGGGGCGGATCCGGCTTCCCGGTTGGCAAGCTCGACCCACTGCGAAAAGGAGCCCCTATGCCGAAATCAGTGCTCGAAAACATCGAGGCGATCGCCGACGAACTCCGGGCCGGCGCCGAGGAAGGCGAATCGCTCGGCAGGCTGCCCGACGACATGGCGAAGCGGCTCAAGCAGGCGGGCCTCATCCGGTTGCTGCAGCGCAAGAAGTACAACGGTTACGAGGCGCACCCGCGCGAATTCGCCGAGACGGTCATGAAGACCGCGAGCATCTACGGTTCGGCGGGCTGGGTGGGCGGCATCGTCGGGGTGCATCCGTGGCAGCTCGCGTTCGCCGATCCGAAGGTGCAGGAGGAAATCCTGGGCGACGACACCGACACCTGGCAGGCGTCCCCGTACATGCCCGCCGGTGTCGCGGTCCCGGCGGACGGCGGTTTCGTGCTGAACGGCCGCTGGCAGTTTTCCTCGGGAACCGACCACTGCGACTGGATCTTCCTCGGCGCGATGCTCGGCGGCCAGGACGGCCAGCCGCTGATGCCGCCGCACAGCATGCACGTGATCCTGCCCCGCGCGGACTACGAGATCATCGACGATTCCTGGGACGTCGTCGGCCTGCGCGGGACCGGGAGCAAGGACATCGTGGTGCGGGACGCGTTCGTCCCGGCGTACCGGGTGATGGACGCGGACAAGGTCATCGACGGCAGCGCGGCGAAGGAGTACGGCGTCACCGAGACGCTGTACAAGATGCCGTGGTCGACGATCTTCCCGCTGGGCATCACCTCGGCCACCATCGGCATCTGCGAGGGCGTGCTGGCCGCCGGGATCGACTACCAGCGCAACCGTGTCGGAGCGACCGGCACCCTGGTCAAGGACGATCCGTACGTGCTGCACGCGCTGAGCGATTCGGCCTCGGAGATCGACGCCGCGCGCCAGCAGCTGCTGTCCAATGTGGACCGGGTGTGGGACATGGTCGACCGCGGCGAGGAGATCGACTTCGCTACCCGCGCCCGGATCCGCCGGGATCAGGCGCGTGCGGCGTGGCGGGCGGTGCGTGCCGCGGACGAGATTTTCGACCGGGCGGGCGGGAATGCGTTGCGGATGGACAACCCGCTGCAGCGGTTCTGGCGGGACGCGCACGCGGGTCTGCATCACGCGATCCATGTCACCAGTACGACTTACCACGCGGCTGCGTTGGCGTCACTGGACGTCGAGGTTCCGCAAGGCCCGCTGCGCGTAATGATCTGAGAAAGGACCCCGAAAATGAGCGAAATCAAGGCACTGGGCTACGTCCGGGTCATCGCCACCGACCTGGAGCGCTGGCGTGAACTCGGCTTCGACGTGCTCGGGTTCGCGCCGGGCTTCGGCGACGAAGAGGACGCGCTGCACTTCCGGATGGACGAACGCCCGTCCCGCATCACCGTCGAGCACGGCGACGCGGACCGTGTGACGGCAGTCGGCTGGGAGGTTCGCGACGCGCCGGCGTTGCGCAGGCTCTGGGCGACGCTCGAAGACGCCGGGGTGGAGTGCACGCCGATGTCGCAGGAGCTGGCGGATCGGCGCAAGGTCGAAGCCGGCTTCAGCGCCAAGGATCCGGGCGGCACCCCGCTCGAGTTCTTCCACGGGCCGGTGCTCGAACACAGCCCGGTGGTGACCAAATACGCCCATCAATTCGTCACGGGACCGCAGGGTCTCGGCCACGTGGTCATGCCGACCACCAGCTTCGACGAGTCCTTCGCCTTCTACACCGAGACGCTGGGCTTCCGGTCGCGCGGCGCGTTCCGGATGCCGGGGCCGCCCGAAGCCGGGCCGCTGCGCATCCGGTTCCTCGGGATCAACCAGCGCCACCACAGCCTGGCGATCATGCCGAGCCTGGAGGGCCGCGATCCCGGCCTCATCCACGTGATGGTGGAGGTCGACTCGCTCGACGCGGTCGGCCGCGCCTACGACCAGGTGATGGCCCGCGATTTCCCGGTTTCCTCCACGCTGGGCCGGCACACCAACGACAAGATGATCTCGTTCTACGTGCGCGTCCCCGGCGGCTGGGACATCGAGTACGGCTACGGCGGCCAGCTCGTCGACGAAAGCTATTACACCGCCGAAGAAATCACTGCGGACAGCTACTGGGGTCACGAATGGCTCTGGATGAAGGAAATGAAACAAGCCGCCGCGGACGCCTGAACGAAGGACTATCGTGGAAAACTCTTTCGACGCAGTCGTCGTCGGGGCCGGCGTCGCCGGTCTCTACGCGGTGCACAAACTCCGCGGCCGCGGCATGCGCGTGCGGGGCTTCGACAGCGCGGCCGGGGTCGGCGGCACCTGGTACCACAACCGGTATCCGGGTGCCCGCTGCGACGTCGAAAGCATCGACTACTCGTACTCGTTCGACGAAGAACTGCAACAGGAATGGACGTGGAGCGAGCGGTTCGCGGAACAGGAAGAGATCCTGCGGTATCTCGGCCACGTCGCCGATCGGCACGACCTGCGCTCGGCGTACGAATTCTCGACCCGGGTGACCAGCGCGGAGTACGACGGTCGGTGGACGGTCCGCACCGACACCGGCCGGACCGTCGACGCGCGTTTCCTCGTGCTGGCAACCGGTGTCCTGTCCGCCACGAATATGCCGGACCTTCCCGGACGGGACACCTTCGCGGGCGAGCTGTACCACACCGGCGCTTGGCCGCACGACCTCGTGGAGTTCGCGGGCAAACGCGTCGGCGTCATCGGGACCGGCTCGTCCGGGATCCAGGCGATCCCGGTCATCGCCGAAACCGCGGCGCACGTGACCGTTTTCCAGCGCAGCCCCAACTATTCGATTCCCGCCCGGAACCGTCCGCTGACCCCGGAATATGTCGCGGAGATCAAAGCCGGTTATCCCGAACGGCGGCGGTTGTCGCGGGTCAGCGGCGGCGGGACGCCCAACAGCCCGCATCCGCGCGGCGCGCTCGAAGTCGGTGCCGCCGAACGGACCCGGATCTACGACCAGTGGTGGGAACGCGGCGGATATCTGTTCGCCAAGGCGTTCCCGGACCAGATGACGAGCCTCGCCGCCAACGACACCGCCCGCGAATACGTCGAAGCCAAGATCCGTGAACTCGTGCACGACCCGGACATCGCCGACCAGCTCATCCCGGACGACCATCCGATCGGCACGAAACGCATCGTCACCGACAGCGGCTATTTCGAGGCTTACAACCGCGAAAACGTCACGCTCGTGAATCTTCGGCGCACCCCGCTCACCGAAATCACCCCGGACGGCGTCCGTACCGAGGACACGCTCCACCAACTCGACATGCTGGTCTTCGCCACCGGCTTCGACGCGATGACTGGTTCGCTGTCGAGGATCGACATCCGCGGCCGGAACGGGCGCACGCTGCGCGACGAATGGTCGGCGGGCCCGCGCACCTACCTCGGGCTGACCGTCGCCGGGTTCCCCAACATGTTCGTGGTTTCCGGCCCCGGCAGCCCCAGCGTCCTGGCGAACATGGTGCTGACCGCGGAACAGCACGTGGACTGGATCTCGTCCTGTTTGGACTTCCTCGACGACCACGGCGTCACGACGATCGAAGCAACCGAAGACGCCGTCACCGCGTGGGTGGCCGAATGCAACGCCAACGCGGCGGCGACGTTGTTCCCGGCAGCCAACTCCTGGTACCTGGGCGCGAACATCCCCGGCAAACCCCGGGTCTTCATGCCGTACATCGGCGGGCTCGGCAAATACCGCGCGATCTGCGACGACATCGCGGCCGACGGCTACCGCGGCTTCGTCCTCGACGATCCCGCGACCTCCGAGGTCAAAGCCATGCTGGCCGGGCTGGCCTTGCCGGACGTGACCCAGCACGACCCCGCCGAGCTGCGCGAGATCATCCGGTCCCGGCGCGCGCCGCTGACCCGCCAGCCCGCCATGCGGATCGCGGAGGACCGCGTCATCCCCGGCCCCGGCGGGGACCTGAAGCTGCGGATCTACGCGCCGCACCACGAAACGCCGCTCCCGGTGCTCGTCTTCGCACACGGCGGCGGTTTCGTGTTCTGCGACCTCGACAGTCACGACGAGTTCTGCCGTTCCATGGCCGCCTCCGTCGAGGCCGTGGTGGTCGCCGTCGACTACCGGCTCGCACCGGAACATCCCGGCCCGGCAGCGATGGAGGACGTGTACGCGGCGCTCGTCTGGGCCACGGAGCACGCCGCCGAATACGGGGGAGACCCCGCCCGGATCGGCGTGGCCGGTGACAGCGCCGGGGGCAACCTGGCCGCCACGGTATGCCTCGCGGCCCGCGACCGCGGCAGCCCGAGCATCGCCGGTCAAGTCCTGCTGTACCCGGTGATCGACGACGATTTCGCCACCGAGTCCTACCGCCGCTACGGCGAGGGCTACTACAACACCGAGACCGCGATGCGCTGGTACTGGGCGCAATACGCGCCGGATGGCACCGACAGCCCGTACCTGGTCCCGACCCGGGCCGAGTCACTCGCGGACCTTCCGCCCGCCGTAGTCGCGACGGCCGAGCTGGACCCGCTGTGCACCGCCGGAGACGACTACGCCCGGCAGCTCCGCGACGCGGGCGTCGAGGTCACTGCTCTCCGGTTCGAGGGCCTGTTCCATGGCTTCCTGACGATCCCGGCGCTGTCCCTGACCGAACCCGCGCGCGAGAAGCTCTGGCAGCTGATGCGGGACCTCCTTGCCTAGGAAGGTCCGTGAAGGACTCCTTGAGGGAATCAGATTCCGTGAAGGGGCCCCTCACGGACCGCTGACGTCAATGCCAGGGGCTCAGGCTGCGTGGCCCCACGCCTGCCGGACCGTCCACAAAGGACGCCAGAGCCGCCGAAGCGCCCGATTGATGCCCGCATGGCGGGCTCCGAACGTCCGTGAAGGGAACCCTGAGGGAATCAGAGTCCGTGAAGGTTCCCCTCACGGACGACCAGCCCCGCAACCCCGCAACGAGGAAGGACTGATCCATGACGACCGACAACCCGCGCCCGGTGTCAGCGGCCTCGATCGCCGAATGGCACGACAGCGCGGACGTGGTGGTCGCCGGGTACGGCATCGCCGGCGTATCGGCCGCCGTCGAAGCGGCGAGGTCGGGCGCGCAGGTCCTGATCCTGGAGCGCACGAGCGGCTGGGGCGGCGCAGCGGCCCTGGCGGGCGGGTTCGTGTACCTCGGCGGCGGCACTCCGCTCCAGCGCGCCCTCGGATTCGAGGACACGGTGGAGAACATGGAGAAGTTCCTGCTCGCGGCCGTCGGTCCCGGCGCGGACGAAGCCAAGATCGCCGACTACTGCCGCGGCAGCCTGGAGCACTACGACTGGCTGGTGGGCAACGGCGTCCCGTTCCGCGAAGCGCTCTGGGACGAACCTGGCTGGGAACCGCCGCACGACGAAGGCCTTGCCTATTCCGGCGGCGAGAACGCGGCCCCGTTCAACACCGTCGCCACCCCCGCGCCGCGCGGGCACGTGCCGCAGATGCGCGACAAGCGCACCGGCGAACAAGGCGGCGGCTACATGCTGATGAAGCCGCTCGCGGAAACCGCTGAAGCACTCGGCGTACGGGTCGCTTACGACGTCCGCCTGAGCCGCTTGATCGTGGACGGCGAGCGGGTCGTCGGCGTACTCGCGAGGCGTTACGGCCAGGACATCGCCGTGCGCGCCGACCTCGGGTTAGTCCTGGCGACCGGTGGATTCGCCTACTCCGAGCGGATGGTCGCCGACCACGCGCCGCAGCTGATCGGCCGTCCGGGAGCCGCTATCGAGGAACACGACGGCGCCGGCATCCTGGCCGCCACCGCGTTCGGCGCGGCCACCGCGCACATGGATGCGACCGAGGTGGCGTTCTTCGGCGATCCGCAACTGCTGGCACGCGGCATTCTCGTCAACGCCCAAGGCCAGCGTTACGTCACCGAGGACACCTACCCCGGCCGGATCGGCCAGGCGACGCTGTTCCACCAGGGCAATCAGGCCTTCCTGGTCATCGACGAACAGGCCCACGAGGAAGCCCTCGCGACCGTGACCGCCACGCCCGTCTTCCGCGTCCCGCCGACGTGGGCCGCTGAGACCGTCGCCGAACTGGAGTCCGACATGGGCCTGCCGGAACTGGCCCTTCAGACCACAGTCACTCTCTACAACACCTATGCGGCACAAGGCCGGGACCCGCTGTTCGGCAAGAAACCACAGTGGCTCCGGCCGCTCACCGGCGCGGTCGCCGCCTTCGACCTGCGCGGTGCCACCGCCGGATTCCCGCTGGGCGGACTCCGGACCGACCTGGACTCGCGGGTATTGCACGTGTCCGGGGAGCCGATCCCGGGCCTGTTCGCGGCTGGCCGCTGCACAGCGGGTATCTGCACCGGCGGTTACGTCAGCGGAGCGTCGTTGGGAGACGGCAGCTTCTACGGCCGCCGGGCCGGGCGTGCCGCGGCGAAGGAGGCAGCTCGATGACGTCGTTTACCGCGGACCCCGCCCACCTGCGATCCGTGCTCGGCCACTTCGCCACCGGGGTAGTGGCGATCACCGGAATCGACCCGGACACCGGCCAACCGACCGGACTGGCCGCGAACTCCTTCACCTCGGTCTCCCTCGACCCGCCGCTGGTCGCCTTCTGCGCGGCCGCGACCAGCACCTCCTGGCCGCGAGTGCGGGCCGCGGGCTGCTACGCGATCAGCATCCTTTCCGAAGCCCAGGAACCAGTGTCCCGCCGGCTGGCAGCCAGCGGAGCCGACAAGTGCGCCGGAATCGACTGGACGCCCTCGCCCTCGGGCGCGCCGGTCGTCGCCGGTTCCCTGGCCTGGGTCGAAGCCGAACTCGACACCGAACATCCGGCGGGCGATCACACCATCGTCGTCTCCCGGGTGCGGCATCTGCACTCGTCGGACCTCGACCCGCTCGTCTTCTTCCGCGGCCGGTACGGACGTGTCCGCTGATCGGGAAAGCCGCCGGACCGGCACCGGCCTCGCTGGCAGAGTCGAGCCATGACCGCCGAACCCGCGCCCGCACTGCTCGAACTGCCCACCGAACACGGAGTCCTGCGCTACCGGGAAAGCGGCGACGGCCCGCCTTTGGTCCTGCTGCACGGTTCCGGGCCAGGCGTGACCGGCTGGCGCAACTTCGGCGCCAACCTCCCCGCGTTCGCCCCGCACTACCGCACGTTCGTGCTGGAGTTCCCCGGCTTCGGGGTCAGCGACGACTTCGGCGCGGTCCATCCGATGCAGTCCGCCGTGACCGCCGTGGGCGCGTTCCTCGACGGCCTCGGGCTCGACCGCGTGCGCGTCGTGGGCAACTCCATGGGCGGGTTCGTCGCGACGGACTACGCGCTCTCGGCCCCCGAACGCGTCGACCGGCTGGTCACGGTCGGCGGCATCGGCACCCCGATTTTCAGCACCCAGCCGGGAGAAGGCATCGTCCGGCTCAGCGAGTTCGTGGAGAACCCGACCCGCGCGGCGCTGATCGCCTGGCTGCGCTCGATGGTCTACGACCAGGCGCTGGTCACCGACGAGATGATCGAGGACCGCTGGCAGCAGGCCACAGATCCCGCGACGCTGGAAAACTCTCGCCGGATGTACGGCGCGGCGGCGCTGGCCCGGATGGCGCAGGCCGCCCGCAGCGCGGACACCACCCCGGCGTGGGCCGAACTGCGCCGCTTGGACCTCCCCACCCTGGTCACCTGGGGCCGCGACGACCGCGTCAGCCCGGTCGACATGGCGCTGCTCCCGATGCGCACCCTTCCCCGGGGCGAGGTACACATCTTCCCGAACTGCGGGCACTGGGTCATGATCGAACAGAAGGCCGCCTGGGAAGCCACCGTCCTGGCGTTCCTCGGCCGCTAACCGAACTGGAGTCCGAAGGACATGAAGAAGAAAATGCCCGCCCTCGTGCCGGCCGAGGACACGACGGTCGACCTCCTGGTCATCGGATCGGGCACCGGCATGGCCGCCGCGCTCGCCGCCCACGAACGCGGACTGTCCACTTTGGTCGTCGAGAAGACCAGCTACGTCGGCGGGTCCACCGCGCGCTCCGGCGGCGCGTTCTGGATCCCGGGAAACGCCGCGCTGCCCGAGACCGGACCACGCGCGGCCGCCGACGCGGGCACGTACCTGAACGCGGTGGTCGGCGACTCGGCCCCGGCCGAACGCGGACGTGCCTACCTCGAACACGGTTCCGCCGCCGTGGACATGTTGCGCCGCACCACTCCGATGCGCTTCTTCTGGGCGAAGGGCTACTCCGACTACCACCCCGAGGAGCCCGGCGGCCGTCCGGAAGGCCGGACGTGCGAATGCCGCCCGTTCAACGCTTCCGTGCTCGGCGACGAACGTCCCCGGCTCCGCCCCGGCGTGATGGAGGCCCCGGTGCCGATGCCGGTCACCGGCGCGGACTACAAGTGGATGAACCTGGTGGCGCGCAAGCCGTTGAAGGCCTTGCCGCGGATTTTCGCCCGGGCCGCGCTAGGCATCGGCGGCATGCTGATCGGCCGCGACTACCTCGCGGGCGGGCAAGCGCTCGCGGCCGGGATGTTCGCGGGCGTGCTGCGCGCGGGCATTCCCGTGTGGACAGAGACCACCCTCGTGCGCTTGCTCCAGGACGACGGCCGGGTTTCCGGTGCCGTGCTGCGGCAAGGAGACAAAGAGGTCACCGTGCTGGCGCGCCGTGGCGTAGTCCTCGCCGCGGGCGGCTTCGACCACGATGTCGAGGCACGGCACAAATTCCAGTCGCCGCGCCTCGGCGACCACGCCAGCCTCGGCGCGGAAGGCAATACCGGCGACGGCATTCTCGCCGGACAGGAACTCGGCGCGGGCATCGCGCTGATGGACCAGGCCTGGTGGTTCCCGGCCTTCGCCCCGGTGCCCGGCCGCGCCCCGGCGGTGATGCTCGCCGAACGGTCGCTGCCCGGCTCGTTCATCGTCGACCAGACCGGGAAGCGGTTCATCAACGAGGCGATCGACTACATGTCGTTCGGCCAGGAAATCCTGGCGCGCGAACGGGCCGGCGCGCCGGTCGAAGAGATGTGGCTGGTGTTCGACCAGCGCTACCGCGACAGCTACATCCTCGCGGGCCGCTGCTTCCCGCGGCAGCCGATCCCGGATTCGTGGTACCGCGCCGGAATCGCGCACAAGTCCGACGACCTCGGCGCGCTCGCCGCTGCGATAGGCGTCCCCGCTGGGGAGTTCCAGGACACCTTCCAGCAGTTCAACAACTACGCGGACAACGGAAAGGACCCCGACTTCGGCCGTGGCGACAGCGCTTACGACCGTTATTACGGCGACCCCACCATCAGCCCCAACCCGAACCTGGCCCCGCTGCGCCGCGCCCCGTACTACGCGGTCAAGGTGGTGCTGAGCGACCTCGGCACCTGCGGCGGCCTGGTCGCCGACGAACACGCCCGCGTCCTGCGCGAGGACGGCGAAGTCGTCGAAGGCCTTTACGCGATCGGAAACACCGCGGCCAACGCCTTCGGCACCTCCTACCCGGGCGCGGGCGCGACGATCGGCCAAGGCGTCGTTTACGGCTACATCGCCGCTCTCCACGCCGCGACTTCGTAATCGCTTTTGAGGTCCGTGAGGGGAACCCTGAGGGAATCAGAGTCCGTGAAGGTTCCCTTCACGGACAACTCGACCCCGCGCCCGCTGGTCGTGGCCAGATCTTTCGACCTGAGCTGCCGAGCCTCAGCCGCACCCATAACGCTGCCTTAAGTCCTGGCATGGGAATCTGATTCCCTCAGGGAGGCCCTCACGGACCTGCACACCCAGTCATCCAGGTGCTGGAGTCGCGCAGCTGAGGTTCCTGGCATCGCCGCTTATCCGCTGAGCCGGGTCAACCCGCTCAATGCCAGCCGCAGCCCGCGCGAATCCCACCGCTCGATGTCGCTGAAATCGTCGGACCCGCCGCTCTGCACCCACCGCGTCAGCGAGTGCCGCATGGTCTGGATCACCAGCAGCGCGGGCAGTTCGCGCAGGAACGGGTCCGGATCGAGTTCGTAATACCGCGCCAGGAACCGCGTGACCGCCTCGCTGAGGCCCTCGCACCATTCCACGAACCGGAGCCGGTACTGCGGGGTGTTGACGATCAGCGTCATGATCTGGTGGTCGTACTCGGGCACCTGCCGCCGGTTCAGCTCGGTGGTGAGGACGGCCGTGAGCACCTCGATCGGGTCCGCGTCGTCGGGCGCGGCATCGAGACCCTGCACGATCACGCGTTCGCTGCGCCGCAGCAGCGGCATCAGGACGTCCTCCTTGACCGGGAAATGCCGGTGGAACGTCCGCGGGTTGATCCCGACGATCTCGCAGATCCGTTCGACAGTCACCGAGGTGTCGCCTTCGGCCACGAACAGGTCGCGCGCGGTGAGCGCGATGCTCATGCGCAGCTCCTCGGCCCGGCGCTCGGTGAGGGTCTGCCGTTTCGGTTCCGTCACCAGGACTCCCTCCCTGTCGCGTGCCCCGACCGTAACGACCCGCAAGCGCCTGGTGACGCCCGCTGACCGCTCTTCGGAACACGGAGGTGTCAGAATATGACACGCCGCCTCCGGCTGCCGTCCTGCTACCCTGACGGCGATGAGCACCTACTCGAACAGATCGGGGGTTTCGTTCGCCGCAGGTGAGTGCTGATGGGCACTTTCCCCGCGAACGAGAATCCTCGTCTTCATTTCTGGGCGCGCGTGCGCGCATTCGCCGTGCCGCCGCCGATGATCACCTCAGCGACCGCCCGCCGCTCCGCCGGAGACTGGGCCGGAGCCTGCGCCGCCGCGCGCTTCGACGTGGATCTGGACCTGCGAACCGTGCGCCGCGTGCACGGCTCCGCGGTCGCCGCGCAGATCCGCGCCGATCTGCGGCACCTGGCTCCGGACCTGCTTCGCTGGCATTTCCCGCGCATCGCGCCGGACGGCCTGCTCCGGCCCGGTCTCACGGTGTCGCTGGCCCGGTACGGCGGCGAGATCCACCTCGTGGCACGCACACCGCCCGCGTGGGCCGGGGCCGGCCAGCGGATCAGCCTCGCGCTGTGGACGCCGTCCGCACCCGGGGCGGGGCTGCATCCGCATCCGCGCCCCGACCGCCGGTACCGCCTCGACCTGCATCGCCACCTGTGGGACGCCCGCCGAACCGGCGAGCTGCCCGAACGGGCGGGACGGTGGCCGCCGGTCGTGCTGGACCAGTGGATGGCCGAGGCAGCGCTGCTGCTGCGTGCGGAGGGGAGAACGACCGGCCTCGTCGCCGTGCGGCTCTCCTCCCGGCACCGGCTGACGCTGAACCTGGGCGGAGCAGCCGAAAACCGGACCCGGGCGATGCCGGTTCTGCCCGACGCCGCGACGTGGGTCCTGCCTGACCTGGAGCTGCTCCACGCCGGGCTGATCGACGCCGGCCAGCTGCATCCGCTTGTCGCGTCGGCACTTCGGCCCGGCCATCGATCCCTTGCGCCGCAAAACCCGCGCGGCGCAAGGGATCGTCTCGTCGAATGCCGTGGAGCTACGCATCGGATCGGCGTGGTGAAAGGCGTGCTGGTCCCGCTGGACCACGACCCCGACGAGATCCGCCGCGAAGAACTCCTGGGCGCGCTGGGCGGCACCGAGCTGCCGTGCCTGCGCGCGATCGACGAAGCACACCGAAATCCGGAAAATCTCCCGGACGTCCGCGCCAGGCTGGACCACGGCGACACCGCCGGCGCCCTCGCCGCGGTCGAAGACCTGCTCGGACCGGACGTGCTCCTGGGCGGCGGCGCATTGCGCGACGAACTGGAAACCGCCGCGCGCCGCCAGGTAACGCACGGCCTCTACCGGGCCGGGCTGACCGGATACGGACCGCCTCGGTCCACATCGGATACTCGCCGTCGCACTCTCCCGACCTGAAAGGTGATCAAAACTGTCTGAAACCACGCACTTCCGCCCGCTGGACATCGCCGCCGATCTGCTTGCCCTGCTGGCCGACACCACCACCGAACCACGCGCCGACAGCCAGCTGGAAGCGTTGACGCTGGCCGTGTCCGCCGATCTGCCGGTGCTGCTGTGGGGCGAACCCGGCATCGGCAAGACCGCCGCGCTGACCCAGCTGGCGGAGACCCTCGAACTGCCGCTGACCACGGTGATCGCCAGCGTGCACGAACCGTCCGACTTCTCCGGTCTCCCGGTGGTCGGCGACGATCCCGCGCAGCAGGGCGTCCCGATGGCACCGCCGGACTGGGCCGTGCGCCTGGTCCGGGCGGGCCGGGGGCTCCTGTTCCTGGACGAGCTGTCCACCGCGCCGCCCGCCGTCCAGGCCGCGTTGCTGCGCGTCGTGCTCGAACGGCGGGTCGGCGCTTTGCGGCTGCCGCCGGGGATCCGGATCGTGGCCGCCGCCAATCCGCGGTCTTCCGCCGCCGATGGCTGGGAGCTGAGCCCGCCGCTGGCCAACCGGTTCGTCCATCTGCAATGGACCTACGACCACGACGTCGTGGTGCGCGGCCTGAGCGGGACATGGCCGAAAGCGGCGCTGCCGCGGCTGGACCCTGGACAGCTGCCCGAAGCCGTGACGTTCGCCCGCCGCGCGGTGTGCGGTCTGCTGGCCACGCGGCCGACGCTCGTGCATCAGCTGCCGAAGAGCGAAGCCCGGCGCGGCGGTCCGTGGCCGTCCCCGCGCAGCTGGGACATGACGGTGCGGCTGATCGCGTTCGCCACCGCGGCGGGCGTCAGCCGGGAGGTGCTGTCCATGCTGGTGCGCGGCACGGTCGGCGACGGTCCGGGCCTGGAACTGCTGGCCAGCTTGGACCGGATGGACCTGCCCGACCCCGAAACACTGCTCGCCGATCCCGGCGCGGCGGTGCTGCCCGAACGCGGCGACCTGCGTCAGACGGTGCTCGACGGCGTCGTGGAAGCCGTGCGCAGACGGCCGGACGAGCCACGCTGGAACGCGGCATGGTCGTTGCTGGTGCTGGCACTGGAAACCGGCGCACCGGATCTGGTGGTCGTGCCCGCCGCGACGCTCGCCGCGCTGCGCCGCGACGGCTGGCAGGTGCCCGCGGCGATCGAGCGGCTGTCCGGGGCGGTGGCCTTGTCGCGGCGGGCAGACCAGGCGGCGGGTGCGCGCTCGTGAAGATGGACGAGGAGAAGCTCTTCGCCGCGCGGCTGCACGCTGTCCGGCAACGGCCGTACCTGGCGACGGCGTTGTTCGCCTTGCATCCCGTGGTGTCCGAGAGAGTGCCGACGATGGCGGTGGACCGCCACTGGCGCTGCTACGTCTCGCCCGGGTTCGTGGACCGCACTCCGTTGGAGGAGCTGGCCGGAGTCTGGGTGCACGAGGTCTCGCACCTGCTGCGCGACCATCACGGGCGCAGCGACCGCTACGCCGCGCAGCACGAGCTGACCGGGCCGGGGGAGCGGTTGCGGATGAACATCGCCGCGGACTGCGAAATCAACGACGACGTGTTCGGCGACGGGCTGCCCCGGCCGGCGGGCGCGGTCGAACCGGCGGTGCTCAGATTGCGCGAGGGAGAGTTGATGGAGGACTACCTGAGCCAATTCCGGCTCGGGCCCTTCACCGGCGATTACGCCTGGCTCGACTGCGGCAGCGGCGCGGACGGGCTGGAGCGCGAGTGGGAGCTGGGGCCCGACGGCGCGCACGGGCTCAGCGAACAGGAACGCGACGCCGTCCGGTTCCGGGTCGCGCAAGGCATCAACGGCAGTCCCGGAAACGTTCCGGCGGGCTGGAAACGCTGGGCGGACGAGGCGTTCCACCCGCCGCAGCCGTGGCGGGAACTGCTGGGGCCGGCGCTCCGGTCGGCGATGTCCGGCGCCGGCGAGGATTACAGCTACGGCAGGCCCGCGCGCCGGTCGGCCAGCCTGCCCGGCGTCGTCCTGCCGAGCCTGCGCCGGCGTCCGCCGAACGTCTGCGTCATCGTCGACACCTCCGGTTCGGTCAGCGACGCCGAACTGGGGAGCGCGATCCTCGAAATCGCCGAGATCGTCCGCGCGGTCGGCGGCAGGCGCGATCTCGTGTCGGTGCTGTCGTGCGACGCCGCCGCCTACGCCACGGGCCAGCTGTGCCGGGCCGAGGGAATTCCGCTGCTGGGCGGCGGTGGCACGGACCTGCGCACCGGATTCGCCACCGCACTGCGCGCCAGCCCGCGTCCGGACGTGATCGTGGCGCTGACTGACGGATACACCCCGTGGCCCAGCGCACGACCGCCCTGCCGGACAGTCGTGGGCCTGTTCCCCCGGGAGAGCTGGGTGGACGAGAACAATCCCCAGTACCGTCCGGAGACCCCGCCGGACTGGGCGCGAGTGGTCACGGTGGGCTGAGATGTCGCCAGTGCTGGAGACTAGCCGTCTCGTCCTCCGGAGCCGCACGGCGAGCGAGGCCGCCGTCTATCGCCAGCTGTGGACCGAACGGGATCCGCGGGTGCCGCCGCACCGGCGGATCGGTCCCGACGGCAGGCCGACCGTGGCGGACCTCGCCGCGCGGACGGCGGAGAATCCAGGACTCCTTGCGGTGGAACGAAAGGACACCGCCGAGGTCATCGGATACTGCGGCCTGGTCTTTCCCGGGGAGGAGCCGGAACTGGCCTACGAGTTGCTGCGCGCGGCGCACGGTCACGGGTATGCCACCGAAGCGGGCCAGGCCGTCGTCGCGTGGGCGAGGGAAGCGGGCTACCGGCGGTTGCGGGCGACGGTCTGGGACTGGAACCTCGCGTCGCGCCGGGTCCTGGAAAAGCTCGGGTTCCGCGAGACCGGCCGGACCGGCCACAACCTCCTTGCCGTGCGGGAGCTGTGATCGGCGTCAGGTGTCGCTTTTGATTTTCTTCATCGTGAGGTGGGACGTGACGCGCAGGACGCCGGGCAGCCCGGCGAGCTTGCGGGTCTGGAACGACTCGTACGCGGCGTGATCGGCGACCGCGACCCGGATGAAGTAGTCGGGGCGGCCGAACAGCCGGCGGAACTCGATCACCTCCTCGTAGGCCGCGATGGTGTCCTCGAGCGACTCGATGGTCGCCCGGTCCGTCGCGTACACCTCGAGGTCGATGAGCGCTTCCAGGCCCCGGCCGACCGCCTCCGGATCGAGCACCGCGCGGTAGCCGGCGATCACCCCGGCGTCCTCGAGGCGTTTGACCCGCCGCAGGCACGGGGGAGGGGTGAGCCCGACCCGCTTGGCGAGTTCGACGTTGGTCAGCCTGCCGTCCTGACGCAGGTGAAACAAAATGTCCCGATCTACCGAATCCAGTCGTACTATGTTGCTCACCCGGGCATCGTACCGCCATGATCGGACACCAAATTAGCCGAGCGCTGACGTAGTGTTCCAAGGGTGGAAACCGTCGTTGACCTGGCTGTTCGTGATCGCCCGCCCGCTCTGGCCGCACTGAAGGACTGCGGGTCCGTAGGCATCGGCCTGGTCCCGCTCGGGCTCGCGTTCGGCGCGTTCCTCACGCATTCGGGCCTCGACTGGTGGTGGGCGACGGTCTTCACCACGTTCATCTACGCGGGTTCGTTCGAGTTCCTGCTCATCGGGCTGGCCGCGGCGGCGGCCCCGCTGGCGTCGATCGGCTTGTCGGCGTTCCTGGTCAACGTCCGGCACGTGTTCTACGCCCTGTCCTTCCCGCTGCACCGCGTGCGCGGCCGCGGGGCGCGCGCGTACAGCACGTTCGCCCTCACCGACGAGTCCTACGCACTGTCCACAACGGACAAAGCCCGCGACTGGGACGGCGAGCGAATCCTTTGGCTGCAACTGTTCCTGCACCTGTTCTGGGTCGGCGGCGCCACTGCGGGCGGGCTGCTCGGCGCGCTGATCCCCAGCAGCGTGGTCGGCCTCGATTTCGCCATGACGGCCCTGTTCGTGGTGCTGGCGATCGACGCCGTCCGCGAGCGTCGGGACGACGTGCCGACGCCGATCCTCGCCGCACTGAGCGCGGCCGTGGCGCGGTTGGTTTTCCCCGGCCAAATGCTGCTGGTGGCATTTGTGCTGTTCACTGTCGCATTGCTGGTCCGGTGCGCGGTCCGCGGAAGGAATGTGCGCGATGCCTGACCCCGGCTACCTGCTGGCCGCTGTCGCCGTTTCCGCCGCGGTTACCTGGGCATTACGCGCGCTTCCCTTCGCGGTGCTGGCGCCGCTGCGCTCCAGCCGGACCGTGCGGTATTTGAGCACCCGCATGCCGGCCGGGGTGATGGTGATCCTGCTCGGTTATTGCCTGCGAGACGTTTCATGGACCGCGCCGAGCGCATTAGCGCCGATTGTCGCGCTGGCGGTGACGGCCGGATTGCACCTGTGGCGCCGCAATGCCGTCTTGAGCATTGTCGGGGGAACTGTGGTGCATGTGCTGATGGCGAGCTTTGTTTTCCCGGCCTGAATGGCAATGCCCCGGCGCGTGTCCGAATTGAGTGTATTACGACTATCGTAGGGTGCCCGGGCGAGGTGTCCACTAGATCGGCGGACGAGCTTTCTCTCGCCTCCTGAATCGTGCGTGAACGAGCGAGAAAATTGAACATTCGTTCGGTAACCCCGTGCGGCGCCTGCGGGACGTTCCAGGGTACCGCCGCGTACAAATGCATATTCGCGCATATGAAATGGCGGGATATCCGCTGAGGGATACCCCGTGGGTTCGGTTTCCCGGACGGCATCGCGGCGTTCACCGGAAAATTGCCGGAAGCCTTACGGCGGGCACGCCGAATCGAGAAGTGCCGCCCGTTTGCCTGCGGCCGGGATTGCACTGCTTCCCCGATCCGGTTGTGCGGCGAGGGGCAGATCACGGTGGCTTCAGTCTAACGGCGGTCCCCTATTGTCCCGGTAAGGAATAACTGCTCACGGGATGCCGCGACAGTTGGTTGACGGCATACCTGGCCGGTGGTAAAGTCGATTTTGCTTTCCGGTGGCATCGCTTCGGAAAGAATGACTGGGTCTGGGGTCGGAGCACTAAGTATTCTCCTTCGCGGGCAATTCTGGGCGCGACGAAGCGCTCGTCGAACGACATGCTTGAAGAACCTATAAACTTGGGGGGTTCGTTGTGGCATTCACTGCGACTTCGGCGCGGTGCGAGGATCTCGCCGAGCGTCACGAGCAGAACGCGGAACTGCGCATCGTCGGGCAGGTTCCCGTGGACAGGCCGAGACCTGCGGAAAACAGCCGGGTCAGGTTCTCGCTCCTGGGCTCGCTGCAGGTGTGGAAGGGGGTGCGCGACTGCACCCCGAAAGCGCCGAAAGTGCTGCAGGTGCTGGCCTTGCTGCTGGTCAGGGCGAACCAGGTGGTCGGCACCGATTCGCTGATCCGGGAACTGTGGGGCGAGGACGCCCCGCGCAGCGCGCTGACCACCCTGCAGACGTACGTCAGCCAGCTGCGCAGGCTGATCGAGCAGGAACGGCTCGCGGGCGGCGACGAGATCTTGATCACCCGCTCGCCGGGCTACCTCCTGCGAGTCGGGTCCGACCAGCTCGACCTGCGGCGCTTCGACGAACTGCGGCAGCGCGGCAGGCGCGACTTCGCCGAGGGCAGGTTCGCCGACGCCGCCGTGCACCTGCGGTCCGCGCTCGAGCTGTGGGCGGAGACCCCGCTGGCGAACATCAAGCTCGGCCCGCACCTCTCGGCGTACGCGGTCGACCTCCAGGAGCAACGGCGCGACACGCTCCAGCTGGCCATCGAGTCCGAGATGGAACTGGGCAGGCACCGCGAACTGATCGCCGAACTGCGCTCCCTCGCCGCGCGCTACGCCTCCGACGAATGGTTCTGCCGCCAGCTCATGCGAGCCCTCGACAGCAGCGGCCGCCGCGGTGACGCACTGGTGGCCTATCAGGAACTCCGCACGACCCTGCGCGACGAACTCGGCATCGACCCGTCCCGCGAGACCGAGGCGGTCTACCGCCAGCTGCTGGAGTAACCGCCCCTCGCGAGCGCCTCGTCCGGCCCGTCCGCCCGGCACGGCCCGGACGGCGCTCGCGAGCCGGTCCCGCAGCGCCCAGGCTTTCGGTCCACTGTGGACGTTGGTCCGGTCCGTCGTGCCCGCGCGCCGCCCGAGGGCAGGGCCCGGAACCTGCTGGGGAAAGGACAGCAGGTTCCGGACCCAGGTCAACAGCCCGCCGGGAGTGTTCGGCGGGAGGTGTCGGGGGGAGCGTCGGCGGGTCATCGGCATTCCGCGCCCTGCTCGGCGTTCGGAGGGAGAGGTGCGTCGCCGAGTCCGATGCGCCCGGACGGGATCACCGCGGGGTCCCCGGCTTCGGCTGGCGCTGGTGCCTCATCGATCCTGGTGTCGGCAGCGAGTGCGAAGCCGCGCCCCGGCAGTCCGGACGGAGCCATCGCGGGTTCCTCGGCTTCAATCGACCCCGGCGTCCCGAAGACTCCCGAAAGCCGTCCAGCATCCTCAGGCACCACGACGTCCTGCCGCAGCCGCCCGGCCAGCACGGTGATGAACTCCGCCGACGGCGGCCCCTGCGGGCTCGTGCAGGTCAGCAGATAGCGACCGTCGCCGGCGGTCCGTAGTGCGTAGGTGCCGTCGCCCCGGCTGCGGGTGACGTCCACCTGATTGCCCGTGGCGTCGACCAGCGCCAGTTCCGCTCCGCCGACCGCGGCGCCGTTCGCGCGGCGCACCCGTCCGCTCACCCCGCCGGCCGAGGTCGCGGGCCGGCGCGGCGGCAGCAGGATCGCGGCCCGCGTCCGGCGTCCCTGTTCGATCGGCGGCGTTTCCCCCGCGTCGTCCATGGGTCTGATACTACGCTTCAAATGGGACTGAGTGTCAAAAAATTTTCCCCCGCCCGCCGGCTCCGGCGGCGCTCAAGCCTCCCTCCAGCGCGGCACAAGGGTTGGTCAGCCCAGTACCTCGTCGTTGTGCTGCCCCACCTCCGGAGCCGCCCGCGGATCCAGCCGGGAACCGTCCACCTGGATCGGCGACTTCGGCGCCCAATGCCGTCCCGCGCCCGGCTGGTCGACCTCCCCGAACAGCGCCCGCCCCTCCAACTCGGTGCCCAGTTCGGCGAAGCTGCGGTAGCGCTCCCACAGAATCCGGTGCCGGGTAAGCACTTCCGCCACCTCGGCATACGGCGTCCGCCCAAACCACCGCGCCAGCAGCGGCGAGATCACGTCGCGGTGCCGGTACCGGTCGGATTCGGTGGCAAACGAGATGCCCAGCGTCTCACTCAGCCCGGCGAAGGCGTCGGCAAGTCCGGTGGCGGCGAGCATTTTGTGCCAGTGCCGTTCGGTGAGCAGCACGATCATCACCCGGACACCGTCGGCGGTCTCGAAGTCGTCGCCGTAAGTGCCGTAGATCTCGTTGCCGGACTTGGCCCGGGAATGGTCGGTGAGCTGTGCCTCGGCGAGGTACCCGAGGTTCCCGGCGGTGGCGAGCGCGACGTCCTCCAGCGCGACCTGAATGGACCGGCCCTCCCCGGTGACCTGCCGATGCCGTTCAGCAGCGAGCAGCCCGACGGCCAGGTACAGCCCGGCGCAGACGTCCCACGCGGGCACCACGTGGTTGACCGGCTCCGGACCCGTGCCGGTGAGCAGCGGGAAGCCGGTGCCGGCTTGCACCGTGTAGTCCACCGCGGCACCGCCGTCGGCGCGTCCGGACAGGAGCACGTGGATGAGGTCGGGCCGTCGCGCGCTCAGGGCCTCGTAACCGAGGTCCGGGTGCCGCGAAGTGTTCGTCACGACCACGCACGGTCCGCCGCCGACGATCAGGTCCGCGACCCTGCGACGGTCCACTTCGGACTCCAGGTCGACCGCGACGGCGCGTTTCCCCTTGTTGAGCCCGGACCAGTAGAGGCTGGTCCCGGCGTCGGACAACGGCCAGCGTGTACGGTCGGCGGCGCCGCCGAGCGGTTCGACCCGGATGACGTCCGCGCCGAGCTGGGCGAGGGTGAGCCCGCACAGCGGCGTCGCGACGTACGCGGACAGCTCGACCACCCGCAGTCCGGCCAGCAGCGCCGGGTTCATGCGCGGCCTTCGAGGTTTGAAGCGAGGTGCGCCCGGCCGGCCCGGACCTCGTCGACCGAACCGAAGACGCGGGTCACGAGGCGATCCGTTCGAACACCGCGGCCAGGCCCTGCCCGCCGCCGATGCACATGGTTTCGAGGCCGTAGCGGGCTTCGCGGCGCTGCATTTCCCGCGCCATTGTCGTGAGGATTCGAGTGCCAGTCGCGCCGACCGGATGGCCCAGCGAGATTCCCGAGCCGTGCACATTGAGCCGGTCGAAATCCTTTCCGCCGAAGCCCCATTCCCGCGTGCACGCCAGCGCTTGCGCGGCGAATGCCTCGTTGAGTTCGATCAAGTCGATGTCGGAGATCTTGAGTCCGGCGCGTTCGAGTGCGAGTGCGGAGGCGGGGACGGGTCCGATGCCCATGATCTTCGGCTCGACCCCGGCGACGCCGTGGGAGACCAGCCGCACCAGCGGGTGCAAGCCAAGCTGCTCGGCACGTTCGCGGGTGGTGACGATGCATACTGCGGCGGCGTCGTTCTGGCCGCTGGCGTTGCCCGCGGTGACGGTGGCGTCGGGGTCCTGTTTGCCCAGCACTGGTCGCAGCTTCGCCAGGGTCTCGACGGTCGTGTCCGGGCGAGGGTGCTCGTCGGTGTCCACGACGACGGTGCCCTTCCGCGTCTCGACCGGCACCGGGACGATCTCCTCGGCGAAGACTCCGGATTGCTGTGCGGCGACGGCCCGGTGGTGCGACCTCGCGGCGAGCCGGTCCTGTTCTTCGCGGCTGATGCCGTACTGCCGCCGCAGGTTCTCCGCGGTCTCCAGCATGCCGCCGGGCACCGGGTAGTGCTTGCCGCCGGGGGTCTGGCGGCCGCGGGTGAGGGAGTCGTGCAGGTGGACGCCCGCGCCGCTCGCGCCCCAGCGGAGGTCGTTGGCGTAGAAGACGGTGTTGGACATGCTTTCCGCGCCGCCCGCGACGATCAGCTCGCTCGCGCCCACCTGCACCTGCAGCGCGGCCAGCAGCACCGACTGCAGTCCGGAACCGCAGCGCCGGTCGACCTGCATCCCGGGAACGGTGACCGGCAGCCCCGCGTCCAGCGCGACGACCCGGCCGATCGCCGGGGCCTCGGTGGTGGGGTAGCAGTGGCCGAGGATGACGTCGTCGATCGCGTCGGCGGGCAGGCCGGTGCGTTCCAGCAGGCCCTTGAGCGCGATGGTGGCGAGGTCGGCGGCGGGCACGCTCTTGAGCGCGCCGCCGAAGCGTCCGATCGGGGTGCGGACAGGTTCGCAGATGACGGCGTCACGCATGGGAAGTGCCTTCCTCGTGATAATCGGCTTCGAGGCTGGTGCGCGGTCCGGCAGCGCCGGTGAGGGTCAGGGTCGCGCCGCCGGGACGCGGCTCGGTGCGCAGCTGCGCGGGCTGGCCGCAGAACAGCGGGGCCAGGTTCCGGTGCGCCAGCCGGGTCACGCGCGCGGCGGGGGAGTCCAGGCGCAGCACTTCGGCCAGCGCGAGCGACATCAGCGGCCCGTGGACGACGAGGCCGGGGTAGCCCTCGGTCCGGGTGGCGTAGGGCCAGTCGTAGTGGATGCGGTGCGGGTTTGCGGTGGCGGCGGAGAAGCGCATCAGCAGGGTGGGGTCGGTGGCGAAATCCCAGCCGTCCTCGGTGCGGCGGAACGGGGCACCGGCGAGGTCGGCGGGTTCGACCGGCGCTTCGGCGGTGGTCGTGCCTGCTTCGCGGTAGATGAGGTCCTGGCGTTCCTCGACGAGCGGCGAACCGTCCACGCTGGACAGCACGGTCCGTACTACGACGATCACCAGCTTGCCAGAGCGGCCGGATTTCTCGGTCACGGAGTCCACAATGGACCTTCGGGTGACGGTTTCGCCGATCTTCGGGGCGCGGTGTATCAGGACTTCTCCTCCGGCGAACATTCGCCGGGGCAGGTCGGTCGGCGGGAGGAAGGTGCCGCGGGCGGGGTGGCCGTCGGGGCCGAGTTCGGCGGAACTGGGCCAGCGGGGGAGCGCGACCCAGTGCCACAGCGGCGGCAGGTCCTCGCCCGGCCGTGGCGCGGGAAGCCCGTTGTCGAAGAGCGCGGCCAGTGCCGCGACCGGGGCCGGGTCGACCAGCTCCGCGGTCGTCACCGCATGCGGTTCCCAGCCGGTCACATGAACCGCCCGCCTGTCACTTCGAGCACCGTCCCGGTCATGTACGACGACAGGTCGGACGCCAGAAACAAGGCCACCGAAGCGATTTCGCCGACCTCGCCCGCGCGGCGCATCGGGATCTCGGCCATCTTCTGGTCCCACGCCTTCTGCGGCATCGCCTCGGTCATCGCGGTGCGGATGAGACCGGGCTGGATGGCGTTGACCCGGACGCCGTGGTGCGCCATTTCCTTGGCGGCGGCTTTGGTGAGTCCGACGATCCCGGCTTTGGCGGCGGAGTAGTTGGTCTGGCCGACCATGCCGACCTTGCCCGACAGCGACGACAGGTTCACGATCGCGCCGCTCTTGCGTTCGCGCATGATGGCGGCGGCTTTGCGGGTGCCGTTCCAGGTTCCCTTGAGGTGCACGGAAATGACCTGGTCGAAGTCGTCCTCGGTCATGGTGCGCATGGTGGCGTCGCGGGTGATGCCCGCGTTGTTGACGAACACGTCCACCGGAGACGGGGCCGCGGCGAGCAGAGTGTCCACATCGGATGCTGTGGTGACGTCGCAGCGGACGCCGATGGCGTCGCCGTTGAGGCTGTGCGCGGCTTTCTCGGCGGCGTCGCCGTCGATGTCGCCGAGGACGACGCGCGCTCCGTGGGCGGCGAACAGTTCGGCGATGGCGAGTCCGATGCCTTGGGCGCCGCCGGTGATGACGGCGGTCCGGCCGGTGAGCAGAGTCATGGGGTTCCTCAGATCTTGTTGCGGGCGACGAGCTGGGCGGCGATGACGTTGCGCTGGATTTCGTTGGTTCCCTCGCCGACGATCATCAAGGGGGCGTCGCGGAAGTAGCGTTCGACGTCGTATTCCTTCGAGTACCCGTAGCCGCCGTGCACGCGGATGGCGTCAAGCGCGACCTGCATCGCGGTCTCCGAGGCGAACAGTTTCGCCATCCCGGCCTCCATGTCCGCGCGTTCGCCCGCGTCGAGTTTCTCGGCGGCGTCCAATGTGAGCAGGCGGGCGGCGCGCATTTTGGTGGCCATGTCGGCGAGGAGGTTGCCGACGGATTGGTGTTTCCAGATGGGTTTGCCGAAGGATTCGCGTTCCTGGGCGTAGCGGACGGCGTCGTTCAACGCGGCCTGCCCAACCCCGAGCGCGCGGGAGGCGACCTGGATGCGGCCGACTTCCAGCCCGCGCATCATGTGCGACCAGCCGTGGTTCGGCTCGCCGCCGAGCACCGCGTCCGCGGGCACTTTCTGGCCGTCGAAGACCAGTTCACATGCTTCGACCCCGCGATAGCCGAGTTTGGGGAGCTTCTTGGAGATGGTGAGCCCGTCGCCGGGTTCGACCAGCAGCACGCTCATACCGCGGTGGGCGGGTTTCGCGTCGCGGTCGGTGATGCACAGCAGCCCGATCAACCCGGAGTGCGCGGCGTTGGAGATCCAGGTCTTCGACCCGGTGATCGTGTAACCCTCGTCGCCCGGCACGGCCTGGGTGCGCATCGCCTGCAGGTCGCTGCCGCCGCCCGGCTCGGTCAGCGCCATCGTCGCCCGGATCCGGCCCTCCGCCATCGCGGGCAAGTACTTCTCACGCTGCTCCGGCGTGCCGAAGGTCTTGATCAGATACGTGATGACCGAGTGCCCGCCGATGGCGCCCGCGAGGCTCATCCAGCCGCGGGCGAGTTCCTCGGTGACCCGGGCGAAGCAGGCGGTGCTGACGTCCACTCCGCCGTACTCGGCCGGGGCGAGCAGCCCGAAGAACCCGAGCTTCTTCATCTCCTCGATGAACTCGGCCGGGTAGACGTCGTCGGCCTCGAACTCGCGGACCCGGGGCCGGACTCGTTCGTCCACGAAGTCTGCGACCAGGGCGACCATCTGCTGTTCGTCGTCGGTGAGCGTCATCGCCCGTTCCCTTCTCGTGCCTGCCGGAGGACGCGCTGAGCACGCTCCAGCACCGGTTTGTCGACCATCTGCCCGCCCACCGCGACCGCGCCGCCCGCACCGGCGGCGTCGAGGATCGAGTGCGCCCAGCGGATTTCTTCGCGCGTCGGCCGCAGCGCCGCCGCGGCGACGGGGACCTGTTTCGGGTGCACGCACAGCTTTCCGGCGAACCCGAGCCGCCGCGCGTAGTGGACTTCGTCGGTGAGGTGCAGTTCGTTGTCGAGATCCGCGGTGACGCCGTCGATCGGCCCGGGCAGACCGGCCGCCGCCGACGCGAGCACGAGCGCGCCCCGGGCGGCGACGAACGCGTCCCGGTCGGCCGGATCGGCGCCCAGTTCCGCGGCGAGGTCGAAGCTGCCGAACGCGAGGCGGTGCACGTTCGGGACGGTGGCGGTGTCCCGCGCGTCCAGGATCCCGCGTGCGGTTTCGATCAGCGCGATCACGGCGGGCAGGACGCCGAGCTGTTCGGCCGCGGCGCGGGTCGTCGCGGGTTCGGCTTTCGGCAGCATCACGGTGCACCGGCGGCCCCTGAGCGCGGCGAGGTCTTCGTCGTGCCACGGGGTGCCGGCGGCGTTGACCCGCACCGCGCACTCGGGGTTTTCCTTGAGCCACGCGACGACCTGTTCCCGCGCGTACTCCTTGCGCTCCGGGGCGACCGCGTCCTCCAGATCGAGCACGACCAGGCTCGGCTTGGCGGCCATCGCCTTGCCGAAGCGTTCCGGCCGGTCGCCCGGGACGAACAGGAGGGTCGCCGCTTCCCTCGCCCGGTTGGTCATTTCTTCGCCTGGCGCACGAGGCCGCCGCCGATGATCAGCCGCTGGATCTCGCTGGTGCCTTCGTAGAGCCGCAGGAGCCGGATGTCGCGGTAGATCCGTTCGACGGGGACGTCGCGCATGTAGCCGGTGCCGCCGTGGATCTGCACCGCGAGGTCGGCGACCTTGCCCGCCATCTCGGTGCAGTACAGCTTCGCCGCGGACGGCCCGATCCGACGGTCCTCACCGGACACGTAGCGCGCCGCGGTCTCCCGCACCAAAGCCCGACCGGCCATCACCCCGGTCTGCTGGTCGGCCAGCATCGCTTGCACCAGCTGGAAATCGCCGATCGCCTGCCCGCCCTGCGTCGCCGACGCGGCATACGCCACCGATTCGTCCAGCGCCCGCTGCGCGGAACCGACCGCCAGCGCGGCGATGTGCACGCGTCCCCGTGCCAGCGAGGTCATCGCGGCCCGGTATCCGTCGTCCTCGTTCCCGCCGACCAGCGCGGACCCCGGCACCCGGACATTGTTGAAGGTGACGTCCGCGGTCCAGGCGCCTTCCTGGCCCATCTTCTTGTCCTTCGGCCCGACCTCCAACCCCGGCGTGCCCGCCGGGACGAGGAACACCGCGATGCCCGGCCCGGACTCGTCGGCGGGGCGGGTGCGGGCGAACACGACGAACAGGTCCGCCAGGGGAGCGTTGGTGATGAACCGTTTCTGCCCGTCGAGCACCCACTCGTCCCCGTCACGCACCGCCTTCGTGCGCAGCCCGGCCGGATTCGACCCGGCCCCGGGCTCAGTGAGCGCGAAGGACGCGACGACCTCGCCCGACGCGATGCGCTCCAGCCACTCGCTCTTCTGCTCGTCGGTGCCGAACCCGACCAGCACCTGCCCGGCGATGCCGTTGTTGGTGCCGAACATCGACCGCAACGCCAGCGACGTGTAACCGAACTCCATCGCCAGTTCGACGTCCTGGGTCAGGTCGAGCCCGAGCCCGCCCCACTCCTGCGGGATCGCGTACCCGAACAGGCCCATCTCCGCCGCCTGCGCCCGCAGGTCGTCGGGGATGGCGTCGCCGTCCATGATCTCCTGCTCGCGCGGAACGACCTTCGCCCGGACGAAGTCGCGCACCAGCTCCAGAATCGGCCGGAAGTCCTCGGGGGTAACCGCTGCTGCCATGCCTCACACTATGGCTCAGCCGGCCGTTCAGGAAAATACTTTATCAGAAATCATCTGATGGCTCACATCGCCGAACAGACCTCCAGTGGGGTAAATCTCCAGTTCAGCAGGCATTTCCGGCTGCCGCACGGGAGAGCGGCGCAGCCGGAGCGATCCGCCAGACGTGGCCCGGTCGTGTAATACTTCATCCGATGCAGGGATGGGAGAAGGTCGTGGCGATGCCCGAAACCGCGAGTGCCGGACCGCGCCGCACCGGTCCGGCGAACCTCAAGGCGCTGGCCGCGCAGGAGATCCGGCGGCGGGTCTTCTCCGGCCAGCTGCGCGCCGGGGCGAAGATCGACCAGGAAGCGCTGGCCGACGAACTCGGCATCAGCAAACTGCCCGTCCGCGAAGCGCTGATCACGCTCGACCACGAGGGCGTGGTGGAGCACATCGCCCGCCGGGGCGCGTTCGTCGCCCGGATGACGCGCGACGACATCCGGGACCACTACCGCGTGTTCGGCGTCGTGTCCGGACTGGCGGCGGAGCGCGCGGCGAAGAACCTGTCCCCGGAAAGCCTGCAGGCGCTGCACGACCTCGCGGACCGGATGGACTCCGCGGTGGACCGTGCCGAACAGGAACGGCTGAACTACGAGTTCCACCGCCGGATCAACTACGCCGCGGACTCGCGCCGGCTCCTGTCGCTGCTGGGGATTCTGGCGAAGACGGTGTCGCACGGGTTCTACGAGGCGCACGAGGACTGGCCGGACAAGGCGCGGGACGACCACCGGAAAATCCTGGACGCACTGTCCGCCCGCACGGCCGCCCGGGCGCGCACGCTGGTGGAGAAACACCTCGCGGACGCGGGGGAGCGGGCCGTGGCTTTGCTGGAGAAGCAAGGGTTTTGGGATCGCTGACCGGCACCGGCCGCGTCACACGTCGCCGAGAAGCCGAGCCGCCTTGATCCCGAGATGCAGGACAAGACGGCGTTCCCCGTCGCCCAGATCAAAGCCGGTCAGTTCCTCGATCCGCCGCAGCCGATAGTAAATCGTCGCCCGGTGCACCCCAAGCCGCTCGGCCACCGCACGAGAATCGCCCGCGCGGTCGAGGAAAGTCTCCGCCGTGACGAGCAGCTCTGGATCGGCGTCGAGGAGCGCGGTGATCGCCTCCGCGGCCCCCATGCCGCGGAGCTGTTCGCGCGGCTGCGCGGCCAGCAAGGCATAGATCCCCAGCTCCTCGTGCCGGGCGACAGGCTGGAACGCGCGGATGACGTCGGCGACGCGGATTGCGTCGAGTGCCTGCCGGTACGAGGTCGCGGCGTCGGCCAGCTGCGCGGTCGGCCGGCCCGCCCCGGCGACCACGGCCCGCCAGCGGTCGGCGCGTCCCAGTCGCTGCGCCGCTGACGAGCACAGCTCCTCCGCGAGCCGCGGTACCCGTTCCAGCGCGCGCTGGGTCACGACGAGCAAACCGTGGTTAGGGCGGACCAGCGCCATGCTCTCGCGGACCGGCACCGCGATGGCCGCCGCGCGCAGGGCCGCGCCGAGCGCCAGGCGGTCACCCTCGTCGACCTCCTGTCCGGCTACCGGCAACGGCGCGACGACGATCGCGACGACCCCGCTGCGCGCCGCGAAGAGGTCCGATTCGACGAGCCCATCGGCAGCGAGAGCGCGAGCCGCCTGGTCCTCCGACAGCAGGTCCCGCAGGAATTCCCCGACGCGGGCGTCGTGCAGTTCGCCGAGCGCCCGCTCGCGGAAGAGCACCTCCGCGGCTTCGGCGGTCGCGGCGCTGGCGAGCGCGAGCCCGGCGTCGTCCACCGGTTCTTCGGCGTCGATGAGCCACAGGTAGCCGAACTGGACACCCTGGAACCGGATCGGGATCGCGACGCGCGGCAGCAGCTTGTGCTCCGCGGAAGCGGGAAGGCGCACCGGCCCGTCCGCGCGGGGGAGCCGGAACTGCCGCAACCAGGCGACGGCCTCCGGCGGAGCCTCGCGGTTCAGAATGACCTGCGCGCGCATGTCGTCGATCGGCCCGGCCTGCGCGCTGTAGGCGAGCAGCCGGAAATGGACGTCGTCGACCGCGACCGCCCGTCCCAGCTGCCGGGCCAGCGTGTCCACCACCCGCTGCAGGTCTTCGCTCACGGTTGCCTTCCTTCGCGGCGCTGGTCCCGCCGCTCAGGAAGTGTCGCCGAGCCAAGCGACGACGTCGAGTTCGACCCGGAACGGCGGGACCAGCGCCGCGCCGATCGTCGTCCGCGCGGGACGCTGTCCGGGGAACTCTTCGAGCCAGACCTCGTTGTAGCCGGCGAAGTCCCCGAGGTCTGCCAGGTAAGCGGTGACCTTGAGAATCCGGTCCGGCAGCGCACCGGCCTCCGCCAGTACCCGCCGGACGTTCGCGAAGGCCGCGCGGGCCTCGTCGGGGAACGTCCCGGCCACCGGCCGCCAGTGCTCGTCGACTCCGACCTGACCGGACAACAGCAGGAGATCGCCCTGCCGGCGGAACGCCGGAGCGGGCGGCGGGGTGACGGCGTCGGTCATCGAAACCTCCTGGCGCCCCCGAACGGGGCCAGCTCTGGCGCGTCGATTCCGCTCATCAGCTGTCCGGCCAGCAGCTTCCCGGTGGCCGGGCCCAGCGTCACGCCCCACATGCCGTGGCCGCCCGCGACGTGGACGCCCGGCACCTTCGTCGCCCCGATCACCGGCAGGCCGTCGGGCGTCAACGGCCGGGACCCGACCCAGGGTTCGCGAACGTCCTCCCAGCCAGCGTCGAGGAGCGGCCGGACCGAGCGCAGGATCGCCTCCAGGCGGCGACTGTCGAAGGGCGCGTCCCGGTCGGCGATCTCCATGGTGCCCGTGACCCGGACCCGGTCGCCGTACGGCGTGAGCGTCGCCCGGACACTGGGCAGGTAGGCCGGGCCGGTGAGCGGTTCGGCGAGCCGGACGCTGCACGAGTAGCCGCGTCCGGCCTGCACTGGCACCCGCATGCCCAGCTGCCGGCCCAGTTCCGGCAACCACGCGCCGGTCGCGAGCACGACCGCGTCCGCCCGATGCGGCGGTCCCGCCCAGGTGTCCGCCTGCAGCCCGCCCGGCCCGAATCCGATCGACCGCACGTGCGCGCCCTCGACGATCTCGCCGCCCCGCTCGCGCACCGCCCCGGCGAGCGCGTCGAGGAACGGGCCCGGCGCGAGGAACCGCTGCCCTTCCAGATGCAGCACCCGCAGCACCCGGCTGGAGAACGGAGGCTCGTGTCCCGCCGAGATCCGGTAGGAAACGTCCTGCCCGGCAGCGCGGGCGGCGGCGAGTTCGTGCTCAAGCCCCGCGGTGTCCTGGCCCGCGGTGAACCCGATCCGAACGGTCCGCTCGTGGATCTCCGCGGCGACCCCGCCCTTGACCAGTTCGTCGAAGGCGCGGAGGCTTTCTGCCGCCAGGGGCCCGAGCGCAGCCATGCCTCGCCGCCATCGACACGCCGTCGCGTTCCGGGTGAACCCAGTCAGGAACGCGGTCGGCAGCCCGCGCACCGAGACCGGCGATCCCGGGGTGAGAAGGCTTCGTACGCCTTCCCGCAGCAGGGCGGGCTCCGCGAGCGGCGCGACCATGGCGGGCACGAGGTATCCGGCATTGCCCCACGACGCGCCCGCTCCGACGCCCGAACGCTCCAGGACGGTGACCTCCGCGCCGTGCTCCTGCAGGAACCACGCACACGAAAGCCCGACGACGCCAGCTCCGACGACGACAACGCGCCGGGTCACCGCCATACCTGCCCGGCCACGCGGAGGAAGTTCCCGCCGAGGATGCCCAGCACCGCTTCGGGGGAGTGGCCGCGGTCCAGCAGCGCCGCTGTGATGGCGGGCAGGCGCTCCGGTTCGATGAACTCCAGCCGGTCCCACTGCGAGTAGCTCGGCGGGAACAGGTCCGGATTCGCGGCCAGTTCGGCGTCGGCGCCGGTCTCGGCGAAGCAGAAGTCCAGCCCGAGCCCCACGTGTTCCCAGCCGACCACTTCCACGGCGTGGTCGAGGTGGCGGACGAGCGCCTCGGTGCTCGCGTCGTTGGCCCCCAGGAAGATCCCGACCCCGTTGATCCCGACGACGCCGCCGGTCGCCGCGCACGCGAGCAGCTGGTCGTCCCACACGTTGCGCTCGTGGTCGTGCACCGCCCGCGCCGCCGTGTGGGACAGCACCACCGGAGCCGTCGACGCGGCGAAGACGTCCATCGACGTCCGGTACGAGCAGTGCGCGGCGTCGACCACCATCCCCACCCGGTTCATCTCGGCCACCACCTCCCGGCCGAACGCCGTCAGGCCGCCGTCGGACTCGTCGTGACAGCCCGAGCCGGCGGCATTGCGGTGGTTGTAGGTCAGCAACATGGTGCGCACGCCGAGGTCGTAGTAGGTCTGCACCAGGTCGGCGCGCCCGCCCAGCGGCCGGGTGTCTTCGAGGTCGAACGCGACCGCGAGCCGTCCGGTGGCCTTGGCCGCGCGCACGTCCTCGACGGTGTGCGCCAGGACGTAGCGGTCAGGCCGGGCGAGCAACTGGTGCCGGAACCCCGACAGCACGCGGATCGTGTCCGCGACGTCATGCGGCGCGTAGCCGACGTTCACCGACACGTACGACGCTCCCGCTTCGGCATACCGCCACAGGGCGTCGACATCAGTGTCCGGGTCGAGCGGAAGGCAACAGTGCTGCTCCCACACCAATGCCTGCGCGTGGCACGTGGCAGCGTCCAACGTCGTCGACATCAGTGGTTTCCCTTCACACACGAGGGACAACCCGGCAGACGCGCGCCGTGGTGGAGGGCCCTCTTGTAATGCGCCTCTTCCTCCAGCGCAGGAGGAAGGCCAGCGGTCAACAGCCGCTGCTGCGGCAACGCGTCGAGATCCACCACGGTGCCGTCCTTGATCACGGCGTGGATGCTCTGGTAGTTCTTGGCGCTCTGCAAGGGATCCTCGTCGAGAACGACCAGGTCGGCGATCTTGCCCGCTTCGAGCGTCCCGAGGTCGTCGTCGACCTGGTAGGCCTTGGCGATGTTGCGGGTCGCCGCGTGCAGCAGCGCCATCGGCGACATGCCCTTTTCCTCCATCGCCCGGAGCCAGACGAAATGCCCGGTCGCCAGGCGGCCCAGCGCCTCGTCCTCGGGCAGGCCGTTCCAGGTGCCCTTGATCATCGGCTCGTTCAGGACTTCCGGGGCGAAGATGCCGCCGTCATTGGCGAGGAGGATCGACGCCCCCGAAGCGGCGAGGTTGCGGGCGTTGGCGTCGGCGGCTTTCCACATGGTCCATTCATGGTCCGAAATGGACTCTTTCAGGACCTTGAAACCGTTGTCCGTCAGCGGAAAGACGACGGCGCCACAGTCCTTCCCGGCGAACAGTTCGAGGGTCTCCCGGGGGATCTCGGTGGGCCCGGTCGTGTTGGCGTGCTGCACGAGGTCACAGCCCGCCTCGATCGCCAGCCGCAAGCCCTCGACGGACGAGGTGTGCGCCTGCGCGGTCAACCCGGCGCGATGCGCTTCTTCGACGATGACGCGCTGCGTGCGCTCCGAGAACTGGATGAAGGCGCCAGCCGCGGCCCCGCCGTGCTCGTTCGACGCGTACTTCAGGAAATCCACGCCGCGTTCGAGATACGTGCGGACCTCTTTCCCGACTTCCTCGGGTGTCAGCCACATCAACTGCCGCCCGACGTTCTCGACCCACGCCGCGTTCACCCGGTCGACGAAATGCGAGCTGCCGACGCCGGGGATCCGCCGGTCGAAGTCGTCGGAGAACGGGCCGTCGAAGCCGATGATGTTGCCCGCGCAGCGAATGCGGCTGCCGGGCACCGCGCCCTGGTCGATCCGGTCACGAGCCGCCATCAGCGCCCGCCGCGGCCCCCAGGTGTCGAAGACCGTCGTCATCCCGCTTTTCAGCGCGACCTGCGCGGCCTCGACGATCAAGTCCTCGTAGCGTCCCTCGTAGCGGACGAGTGTCTCGAAGAGGACGTTGACGAGCAGGTGCACGTTGGCGTTCATCAGCCCGGGGATGATGAACTTCCCGCTGAAGTCGAGGGTCTCGGCCGGGGCCGGCAGCTCGTCCGGGCGGTCGATCGCGACGATGCGGCCGTTCTCGATCAGGATCGCGCGTCCGTCGATGCCCTTGTCGGAAACGCCGTCGATGACCGTCGCACCGGTCAGCAGGAGTGACATCGTCGTCTTCCTTCCGTGGTCCTCACGCCGTCACCTCACGCTAGGACGGTCGGCACCGCCCAGGTATGGACAGGAGTCGAGCGGCCATCGCGGACCGTTCGACAATGTTCGAAGACGGCGGACTCCGCTTGCTGGCAGCATCGGAGCACCGAACGCTTCCGGAGAAGGGCCGCACCGATGCTCACCTCGAACGAACTCGCCGCCCGTCTCTCGCGGCTGGCGGAGAAGTTCACCGTGACGGGCGCGTCGGCCGCGCTGTGGCACGACGGCGCCCTCGTCCGGGCCGAGACCGGGACAGCCAACGTGGTGACCGGTGCCCCCGTGCGGCCGGACACGCTGTTCGCCGCCGGATCCGTCACTAAGACGCTCACTTCCACGCTGGCGATGACCCTGGTGGATGAAGGGCGGCTAGACCTCGACGCTCCCGTACTGAAGTACCTGCCCGGCTTCACCACCGCCGACCCTGATCGCTCCGCGGCGATCACCGTCCGGATGCTGCTCAACCACTCGTCCGGTCTGCCCGGCAACTACCTGCCCGACCTGGCCCCGGGCGACGACGTGCTCGAACGGCTCATGCGCGAACTCGCGACGCTGACCGTCACCGGCGTCCCCGGCCGGCGGTTTTCCTACAGCAACATGGGAATGAGCACGCTCGGGCGCCTGGTGGAAACGATCACCGCGGAACGCTTCGACGTCGCGCTGCGCACCCGCCTTCTGCGGCCGCTCGGCATGAACGCGACCGCGGACGCCGAGGAGATGCTGCTCCGCTCAACCGCAGTAGGACACGTCGTCGACCCGGCGACCGGCACCGTCTCCCGGGTCCCGCGCCTGAGGGTCTGGCCCGAATACGGCCCGGCTGGCTCCCGCCTGTGGCTGGACGCCGAGGCATTGATCCACTTCGGACGGACGCACCTCGACGGACCCGGTCTCCTGTCTCCGGCAGCCCTGGAACAAATGCGCACGCCGCAGTACGACGAGTTCTGGGGCTGTCTCCGCGGCTGCGCGAACTTCGGCCTCGGCTGGGGCATCTTCCGGGAGGGCGACGACCCGGTCCTGACGCATTCCGGCGCCAACCTCGGCATGCATTCGACCCTCTACGTCATTCCCCGGCAGCAGGTCGTGCTCGCGGTCCTCACCAACAGCACCACCGGCGCGCTGCTGCATACCACCCTGTGCACGGAAATCCTCGACGAATACTTCGCCGTCAAGGGCCCGCCCGCCATCGCCCCGCCCGGGCCGAGGACCGAGATCGGCAACGAACGCTTCACTGGCCGCTACCGAGCCGCCGACGGCGAGGTGTCCGTCGAGGTCCGCGACGGAAAGCTCCACGCCCGCTTGACTCCCGACGCCGGACTGTCCGAATGGGACCGGCTGATGGGCAGCCCCGCCGGCGGCGGCCAAGCCATGCCGATCACCTGCGTCGACCACGCGCGGAGCCGATTCGTGCTGGACGTCGGAACCCCCGGGAACTACCTGGCGGTGCAGTTCTACGATCCCGGCCCGGACGGACGCCCCACCCTGGTGCGCCTGGGAACGCTCTACGAGCGGACCCCCTAAACCCGGGAAAGGTCCTTGGCGAAATACACCCGGTGATAGCCGTTCTCAACCCCGCGATGCGTTTCCCGGAACCCGTGCCGCGGGTAATACGCGAGGTTTTCGGTCATCGCTTCGTTCGTGTAAAGCCGGACCTCGGCGCGGCCATGCTCCCGGGCATAGGCATCGGTGAAGTCAAGCAGCTGTTTCCCGAGTCCAGTGCCCTGCCGCGCCGGAGAAACGGCGAGGTTGTTGAGCTGCACATGGTCCGGCTTGAGCTTCAGCACCAGCATGCCCACGACGGCCGCGTCGTGCTCGGCCACCCATACCTGCCCCGAATCGACGAGCGAGGGGTAGTCGTCGCGCATGGGGGCGGGTTCGGTGCCCGCCATCCGTTCGACATAGACCGAGTAGGCGGCCCTGGCCAATTCCGCAAGCGCCGCCGCGTCTTCCGGCCGCGCGGCTCGAATGATCGCCATGGGCACAGTATGTCCCCGGGCATTTGCGGCACCGGTGAGGTGTCGGCAATGCTGTGGACGTGGAGTACGTGTCCAGAGTGCCGCGACCGCCGCTGGACGGGCTGATCGACGACCTCTACTACCTCGACGGCGCGCCGCCGTATGCCCGGCTCACGCTGCCGCCGATGCCGGGGGCGTTGCTGATCGTCAACCTCGGGGCGCCGTTCCGCATCCGCTCCGGTGCCGACATCGAGACCGTCGAGTACGCCGACGGCTGCGTGGTCACCACACCCACCCGCGCGCTGGAGTTCGGCTATCCGCCGCGGACCCGGTCCGTCGGCGTGCACTTCAAGCCGTGGGGTCCGGCGTCGTTCCTGCCGATGCCCGCCGCCGAGCTGCGCGATCGGCCGGTGACGATCGAGCAGGTCTGGGGCCGGTCCGCCACCGCCGAGCTGCGAGAGCGGCTGGCTGAGGCGGACGGACCGCACGAGATGCTGACGCTGCTTGAAGACGAGCTGACGCGACGGCTGTCCGAGACCGCGGGCCTGGCGCTGGTCCGCCACACGAGCAGCGTCATCGCGGCGCGCGGCGGGGCGGTGGCGATCGGCGACCTGAGCGTCGCGGCCGGGGTCAGCAGCACTCATCTGGCACAGCGGTTCAAGGAACTCGTCGGCGTCACGCCGAAACGGCTGGCCCGCACCTACCGCTTCGCCTCCACCGTCTTCTCGATCGACGTCGCCGGGCCGGTCGACTGGGGCGAGCTCGCCGGCGGCGCGGGCTACTTCGACCAGGCCCACTTCGGCCACGAGTTCCGCGCGTTCACCGGGTTCACGCCGACCCGGTACGTCGAGGTCCGGAGGCGGTTCCTGCGCGAACATCCCGGCCACGTCCTGGACAGCTGGCCGCTGCCCGCCGATTGATTTCTTACAAGAGCGACCGCGCGCGACCCGCTAATTTGTGGGCACCCCAAGCAAAGGAGAGCCCGGTGGGCAAGGTGGTCCTGTACAGCTCGGTGTCGGCGGACGGCTTCGTCGCGGACGAGAACGACCAGCCCGGACCGCTGTTCGACTGGTTGACCAGCGGCACCGTCCCGCTGGACGACAGCGGCGCGCTGAAGGTGTCGCAGACGTCCTACGACTACACCCGGGCCTACTGGGACCAGATCGGGGTGACGATCGCCGGCCGCCACGTCTTCGACCTCACCGACGGCTGGGACGGGAAGCCGCCGGGCGGGATCGACCACGTGGTCGTCGTGACGCACCGGCCGGCACCCGAGGGCTGGGACCCCGCGGCGCCGTTCCACTTCGTCGACGGCATCGAGGCGGCGATGGCCAAGGCGCAGGAACTGGCGGGGGAGCGCGTCGTCGAGGTCGCCGCCGGCGACGTCGGCGGCCAGATGCTCGCCGCGGGCCTGGTCGACGAGGTGCGGATGGACGTCGTGCCCGTCGTGTTCGGGTCCGGCAAGCGTTTCTTCGGGTCGGTCCAAGCACAGCACCTGCTGGAGGACCCGGACGAGGTGCTCCAGGGCGACCGGGTGCTGCACCTGCGTTATCGGGTGCGCCGCTGACCGATCAGAAATCCCGCGCCGCGACGTCAATTCTGATAGCTCTTCGCACCGGCGGAAGGATTGACGACCATGACCGACGAGGCCGCGTTCTTCGCGGCGGTCCGCTCCGGCGATCCGGCGCGCTTCGCGCTCGTCACGGAGCGCCACCGCCGCGAGCTGCGGGTGCACTGCTACCGGATGCTCGCGAACTACGAGGACGCCCAGGACCTGACGCAGGAGACGTTCCTGCGCGCGTGGCATAAACGGGAGTCGTTCCAGGGCCACGCCGCGCTGCGGACCTGGCTGTACCGGATCGCGACCAACGCCTGCCTCGATTTCCTGGACAAGCGCAACGACCGCACCCCGGTGCCGTCCGACCTGTCGGGCGCCGAGCTGCCGTACCTGCAGCCGTACCCCGACCAGATGCTCCCCGAGGACCCGCAGGAATCGGCGGTGGCGCGGGAAACGATCGAGCTGGCGTTCGTCGTCGCCGTCCAGCACCTGCCGCCGCGGCAGCGCGCGGTGTTCGTCCTGCGCGACGTCCTCGGCTGGCCGGCGTCGAAGGCCGCCGACGCGCTGGACCTGACCGTCGCGTCGGTGACCAGCGCACTGCAGCGGGCACGCGTGACGATGCGCGCGCAGCTGCCCAGCCGCCGCCTCGACTGGCGCAGCCCGGCCACCCACGAGCTGTCGCGCGTCGAGCGCGGCGTGCTGAAGGCGTACCTCGACGCTCACGAGCGCAACGACGTCGCCGGGCTGACGTCCCTGCTGCGCGACGACCTGCGCTTCGCGATGCTGCCCGACCCCGGCACCGTGGTCACGACGGCCAAGGAGGCGGTCGACGGCTGGGTCTCCAGCGGGCTTTTCCAGCGCGGCTACGACGACTGGCGCGGTATCGCGACGACGGTCAACCGGATGCCCGCCGCCGCGCTGTACCTCCGCGCCCCCGGAGACTCGGAGTACCGGCTGTTGAACCTCGCGGTCCTGCACATCGCCGACGGGAAGATCGCCGAACTCACCGGATTCGAGGTCGCCGGGAAGCCGTGGCTGGACCTGTCCTCGACCCGGTGAGCCCAGTCCGGCTCAGCGCCTCGTCTCGTACCGGGTCAGCACGACGCCGCCGGGGAACGTCCGCGTTTCGACCAGGTTCAGGTTCACCCAGCTGTCCAGCGCGGCGAAGAACGGCTTGCCGCCGCCCACCAGGACCGGGTGGACGGCCAGGGCGTACTCGTCGATCAGCCCGGCCCGCATGGCCGCCCCGGCGAGGGTGGCGCCGCCGATGCTCAGCGGGCCGCCGTCCTCGGCCTTGAGCCGGGCGATCTCGGCGACCGCGTCACCGGTGACCAGCCGGGTGTTCCAGCCGAGCTGGCCGCTCGTCGAGGAGAACACCGTCTTCGGCGTGTTCCGCCAGTTCCGGGCGAACTCGATCTCCGCCGCGGTCGCGCCTGGCTGCTGGTCGCCGGTCGGCCAGTAGGAACTCATCGTCTCCCACAGCTTGCGCCCGTACAGCGACCTGCTGATCGCCAGCTCGTAGTCGAGCCACCACTGGAACAGCTCGTCGCTCGGCTCGCTCCAGCCGATGTCGTCGCCTGGCGCGGCGATGTAGCCGTCCAGCGACAGGTTCATGCCGAAGATCAGTTTCCGGGTCATGCCAGCCTCCAGTGAGTCAGTCTCACCGATACCGACGGGCGCGGCGCGAAAAACTCATCGGCACCGAGTCAGCCGAGATGGTCGTTCGTGCCGTCGACCCAGGCGATGTAGCGCTGTGCGGAGCGAAGCACGGCAGCCTTCGCGTCCGTCTGCAGGGTGGCCCCGGTAAGGGCGTAGAGCCGGTCGAACGCGTACGGCGCGAGCCGGTCCGCGAGCCGCTGGACGAGCCCGGCGGACAGCGGGATCTGGTTGGGATAGCTGCGCATGAACGTCACCCAGCCCGGCGCGGCGACCGGCACGATGGTGTCGCCGACCAGCAGCGCGCCCTTCTCCGTCGCGACGTGCGCGACCGCGGCGCCCGGGAAATGCCCGCCCGCTTCGACCAGAGTGACCCCGGGCAGGACCTGTTCGGTGCCGTGCCATTCGCGGATGACCGGGTCCTCCCGCTGCACCCACTGCCGGTCCGCGGAATGCACGAGCACCGGGACATTCCCGAGCCGGTGGCTCAGGCTCACCTGCGAGCCGTACATGTGCGGATGGCTGGCCACGATCGCCGCGGCTCCGCCGAGTTCGGCGATCTTGTCGAGCAACGGCCGGTCGAGCGCGTTGGGCGGGTCCCACAGCAGGTTGCCCGCCTCGGTCTGGACCAGGTAGGTCCACTGGCCGATGCCGAACTCCGGTTCGCGGTGCAGGCGGTGGATCCCCGGCTCGGGTTCCTCGTGGACCAGTTCGTGCGGGACGGCGGCCAGTTCGTCCAATGTGGTCCACGTCTGCCCGGTGGCGCGGACGTACTGCCGTTCGTCCGCGCAGATCCGGCAGAGCCCGGCCGGCGGTGCTTCGGTGTCCGGGTGCTCGACCCCGCACGTTCCGCAAATCCAGATGGTCATGCGCTCAGCCTCATCCCTCCACCATGCTGGAGGTCAAGAGGAGGGGAACGCCCGCAGCCAATGCTCGGCGGCGTCGACCATGTCCTGCCGGATGTGCTGAAGCCACTGACTGGTCGCGAGGAGCCGGGTGCCGACCAAGCTGTCCCCGCCGAACAGTTCCGCGCCTTGGCGGGTGAAATCGGCCCACTGGGCCATGCCTGCCATGCTGGCCAGCCAGGCCCGCTGCCACACGTGGTCGTCGATCAGGTAGCGCTCGCGCCGTCCGTCCCGCTCGCGCCGCAGCATCCCGCGTTCTTCCAGCCAGCCCACCGCTTTGGAGACCGACGCCGGGCTGACGCGCAGCCGGGCGGCGAGCTCGGTCGCGGTGCGGCTGCCCGACTCGGCGGTGAACAGGCAGATCAGCACCCGCGCCATCATCGACGGCATCCCGGTCTGGGTGGCCATCGTCGCGAAGCGCTCCTCGAAGTCGCTCCGGGTCCGCGGGTCAGCCGCCGCCCGGACCGGCGGTGCGGGCAGCGAAGCGGGGACGCGGCGCCGCGCCCGGCGGCGGGCGGCCTGCTCGGCGCGGTCGGCCCGGTAGTCGTGCGCGCCGCCGTTGCGGGCGACCTCGCGGATCACCGTCGACTTCGGCCTGCCCAGCCGCCGCCCGATCTCGGCGTAGCTCAACCCGTCCGCCAACCCGGCCGCGACGCGCTGTCGTTCCGGGTAGCTCAACCTGCCGGCTGGCATCTGATCGTCTCCGCCCTCGATGCGTTCACCAGCAGGCTAGTGCATCGATAATGTGGCTCTGTCCTGCGGATATGCAGATTCTGCGTTTGCGAAACAGTGAAACATCGCCCTACCGTTTCCCGCAAGAGGTTCACCGGAAGGGAGCTGGCGATGACGAGGACACTGCCGACGGAACGGCAGGCCGGACAGCCGTTCGACCCGCCTGAGGGGCTGGCCGAACTGCGCGAGAAGAGCCCGCTCAGCCGGCTGGACTACCCGGACGGGCACACCGGATGGCTGGTGACCGGGCACGCGCTCGCCCGCGAGGTGCTGGCCGACCGCCGTTTCAGCGCCCGGGTCGAACTGCGGCACCTGCCGATCCCCGGCGCTCCGACGAGCGATCAGCCCGCGCCGCCGGGAATGTTCGGCAGCATGGACGCTCCCGAGCACACCCGCTACCGGAAACTGCTCGCGGGCCAGTTCACCGTCCGCCGGATGCGCCGGCTCACCGAGCGGATCCAGGCCGTCGCGGACGAATGCCTGAACGCGATGGCCGACCAGGGCAGCCCGGCCGACGTGGTCCCGGCACTGGCGCAGCCGCTGCCCGCGCACACGATCTGCGAACTGCTCGGGGTCCCCTATGCCGAACGGGACCGGTTCCAGCAGCAGGCGCTCACCCTGTTCCGCCTGGACAACACCCCCGAAGAAACCGGCGCAGCCTACGCCGCTGTCCTCGGCGTCATCGGCGAACTGGTGCGCGCCAAGCGAAAAGCCCCCACTGACGACTTGCTCAGCGACCTGACCGCCAGCGATCTCACCGACACCGAGCTGGTCAACGTCGGCTTCAGCCTGCTGGGGGCCGGCCTGGACACCACCACCAACATGCTCGCGCTGGGCGTCTTCGCCCTGCTCGAACACCCCGACCAGCTAGCGCTGCTGCGCGCCGAGCCGCAACTGGCCGACCAAGCGGTCGAAGAACTGTTGCGCTACCTGAGCATCATCCCGTTCACCGTGCGCACCGCGCTGGAAGACCTGGAACTCCACGGCGAACACGTGACCGCCGGCGAGTCGGTCACCATCTCCGTGCCCGCGGCCAACCACGATCCCGAGCACTTCCCCGCGCCGGACAAACTCGACCTGCGCCGCAAAGCGAGCGGGCACGTCGCGTTCGGCCACGGCATCCACCAATGCCTCGGCCAGCAGCTCGCACGCTTCCAGCTGCGGGTCGCGCTGCCCGCCCTGCTGGCCAAATTCCCGTCGCTGCGCCTGGCCGTGCCCGCTGAAGACATCGCGATGCGCACCGACATGCTCATCTACGGCGTGCACCAGCTGCCCGTCGCCTGGGAGGACTGAACCGTGCCGAAAGTCTGCTTGATCACCGGAGCCTCCGCCGGAATCGGCCGCGCCACCGCACTGAACCTGCTGCAGGCCGGGCACATCGTGTACGGAGCCGCGCGCCGCCTGTCCAAAATGGACGACCTCCGCGAGGCAGGCGGGCATCCGCTGGCCATGGACGCCCGGAACGAGACCGACCTGGCCCGCACCGTCCGCACGGTCCTGGACGAACAGGGCCGGATCGACGTCCTGGTCAACAACGCCGGAACCGTGCTGCACGGAGCCGCCGAAGACGTCCCGCTCGACGCCGCCCGGGACCAGTTCGAGGTCAACGTCTTCGCGCCGGCCAGGCTGGTCCAGTTCGTCCTGCCCGCCATGCGCGCACAAGGATCGGGCCGCATCGTCAACGTCTCCTCGATCGGCGGAGAGATCAGCCTGCCGCTCGGTTCCTGGTACTACGCCTCGAAACACGCGCTGGAGGCGTACTCCGACACGCTGCGCATGGAGGTCCGCCCGTTCGGCGTCGAGGTGGTGATCATCCAGCCGGGCATCATCAAGACCGAATTCGAAGACCAGACCGCCGCGCAGCTGCGGCAGTACTCCGGCCAGGGCCCGTACCGGGAAATGGCGGAGAAGATGGCGAGCCAATCGGAAACCGGCCTCGCGGACGGCGCGGACCCGTCCGTCGTCGCCGAGGCGATCCGGCAGGCGGTGGAAGCGGATCCGCCGGAGACTCGCTACGCGGTGGGGCTGCACGCCGAGAAACTGCTGGAGCTGAACCGGACTCTGCCGGACCGGGAGTTCGACGAGCTGGTCAGCCGCCCGATCCAATGACCGGTTGATGCCCGCGTGACCGCATCCGAAGGTCCGTGAGGGGAACCCTGAGGGAATCAGAGTCCGTGAGGGTTCCCCTCACGGACAACCCAACCCCGCACCCACAACGCCGCATTAAGTCCCTGGCATTGGCCGCCCGATCCGGTAGGGGAGACCCTCCTGATCAGCTGGCGGACAGCGCACGCGTGCGCCGGAGGCGGATGCTCCTGGCGGAAAGGTACCGGCGGCGGTCGGTGACCAGGATTGAGACGAGACCGCCGACCAGCAGCCACGCGGCGAGTTGGGCGATGCCGGTGGCCAGTCCGGTCCCGTCGGTGGCGGCGGCTCGCAACGCGAGTACCGCGCCGTGGGTGGGCAGGTAGTCGGCGAGTGCGTACAGCGGTCCCGGAAGTGTCGAGACGACACCGGTCGCTCCGGCCAGGACCAGCACCGCCAAGGAGGCGATCCGGCCGGCGCGGCCGAAGATCGCTGTCGCCGCTTGGTTGAGGGCGACGAACGCGGACGCGGCCAGCAGCGCGATCAGCAGGAATCCGACGGTGCCGCCGAGGCCGAGTTTGAGCACCGGGACTGCGATCGCGGTGATGGCGACGGCGGCGAGTCCGGCGGCGGTGGCGCCGGGGATGGCGGCGCGCAGGATGATCCGCCAGGTGGGTTCGCGGGCGGTGAGCACCGCGTCGGGAACGGCGCGGGTGATGAGGTAAGTGGCCAGCGCGAGCGCCCAGAGACCCAAAGCGGCGAACAGCGTGAGGGCAAGGGTTCCGGTCGGGGTCCCGTCGGCGGCCGAGGTGCTCGGGGCGGCGGCGACGGTCTTGAGGTGCGCGCGTTCGGCGTCGGTGTAGCTGGGGACTTGATCGCGGCCCTTGTCGAGCTGGGTGGCCAGCTCGTGGGCGCCGCGGTCGGCTTTTTTGGCGCCGTCGGCCAGCTGTCCGGTGCCGGAGGCGAGCTTGTGGGCGCCGGAGTTCGTTTGCCGGACACCGCTGTCGAGCTGGCGGGCGCCGTCCGCGGCGGACGCGATTCCGGCGGCGAGCTGTCCGGATTTATCGGCCAGCTGGGCATTTCCGTCGGCGACCTTCCGGGCTCCGTTGGCCAGAGCCTGGATGGAGTCGCGAGCCTTGACGGCGTTGGCCCGGACCGCGGCCTTGGCGCCGTCGATCTTCTGCGCGTCAGCGGTGAATCGGTCCGCGGTCCGGCCCAGGTCGCTGCAGAAAGCAGCCGAGCCGCCGTTGGCGGGGCACTGGTCGGCCAGCCGCCGGAACTGCTTCGCGGCGCTGTCCGCCGAGGGGAGGGCGTCGATGGCGGCGATGATCCGGTTGGCCAGCGGCACGACGACGGCGGCGAGTTGTTCGTTGCCGTCGGCGACCTGATCGGCTCCGGCGGCCAGTTGACGGGTCAGCGCGGGCAGTTGCGCGGTGTCCCGTTCGGCTTGGGTGAGCCCGGAGGACAGCTTCCCGGACCCGGCGGCGAGCTGCTGGGTCCCGGTGGCGAGCTGGCCGGCGCCGTCGTTGAGCTGACCGGCGGCCTCGGCGAGCTGCCGGTTCCCGTCGGCCAGCTGGGCCGCGCCGTCGGCTGCCTGCCCGACTTGCTTGTGCAGTGTCGTGAACCCGACGTACACGTTGTCCAGGTAGGTTTCCACGACTTGCTGGTTGAGGGTGTCCTGTGTGGCCTGGGCGATGTGCGTGGCCAGGCTGGGGTCGGTGACTCCGGCGGCGTCGGACGTCTGCACCTGCAGCCGCGCCTGCCGGGCTTCGAGCGGTTTGCCGGTGGCGCTGGAGGTGGCGCGGGCGGAGAAGTCCTTCGGGATCGTGACGGTGGCCGCGTAGCTGCCGTCGGCCAGGCCGGACGCGGCGTCGTCGGCGTCGGTGAGCACCCAGGTGTAGGAGGAATCCTCGCTGTGGGTCAGGTATCCGGCGAGCTGACGGCCGAGCGGAATGGGCTGGCCGTTGACCTGCACCGGTTCGTCGTTGTTCACCACGGCGGCCTTGGCGGTGCCGTGATTGGCGTCCGGCGTCCAGAACGCCCAGGTGAGCAAGCCGGTGACGATCAGCGGCACGGCGATCAGGCCGGCCCAGGTGCGCCAGGTCAGCGGCCCGGTGGCCAGTGCGCGGGCGGAGTTGGCGAACGGCTTCAGCATCAGCGGACCTCGGCGGGCTGGGCGGCGGTGAGACCGTGCAGGCGGGTGGCTCCGGCGGGCAGCAGGTCCCGGATGCGGTCGGGATCCTGGCAGGCGAGCACGAAGGTGGCGGCTTCGCCGGAGCGGGTGCGGCGATCGCCGAGCAGGGCCCGCACCCGGTCGCGGACGTCGGTGCGGAGCACGAGGTCGACGTCGTCGACGACGACCAGCCCGGCGTCGCTTTCCAGCGCGTCCGCGATCTGGCGGGCCGGGTCTTTCTCGTCGCGGCAGGGAACGACGGCGACGTCCCGGCGAAGGGCGTGCGCGTGCTGCGGCAGGACACGCCCGAGCACCTTCAGGTCGCCGGTGAACTTCGTGACCCGTCCCGCGAGCGTGTACAGCAAAGCTGTTTTCCCGCACGCGCCCGCGCCGTGCAGCACAAGGACTTCTCCGCGCTGGAGGTGCAGGTCGATTCCGGAGTAGACCGGAGCGCCCCGGTCGTCTTCGAGCCGGAGCGCTCGGGCGCTGACCGCCTCGGTGCTGCCTGGCGCGGGCCAGTCGGCCAAGCGCAGTTCGCGGACGAGCGCGTCGCCTTCCGCGTCGAACACCGGCAGGGCGCGGTCGAGCTTCGGAGGCAGTCCCCAGGCGCGGCGGCCCAGCAGCGCGAGGACCGCGGGCACCAGCGTCATGCGCACGATGAAGGCGTCGATGAACACGCCGACCGCGAGGCTGAACGCGATCGGCTTGATCGTGGCGCTGCCCTCGGGCACGAACGCGGCGAAGACGGCGAGCATGATCACCGCGGCCGCGACGACCACCCGCGACGCGGAAACGAACCCGGATTCGATGGCGTGGTGCGGATCGCCTTCGTGGACGTAGTCCTCGCGGATCCGCGAGACGAGGAAGACCTCGTAGTCCATGGCCAGTCCGAAAAGGACACCCATGAGGATGATCGGCAGGAAGCTGATCACGCTTCCGACGTGAGTCACATTGAGGACGTCCGCGAGATGTCCCTCCACGAACACGAACGACGTCGCGCCGAACGCCGCGGCGACCGACAGCAGGTAGCCCGCGGTCGCTTTGATCGGCACCCAGATCGAGCGGAACACCATGGCCAGCAGGATCAGCGAGAGACCGACCACCAGGATTCCGAACGGCACCAGCGCGTCGCCGAGCTGCGCGGACACGTCGATCCCGACCGCGGTGATCCCGGTGACCGCGGTCTGCGCGCCGTAGGCGTCCCGGAAGTGCGGCTCCATCCCGCGCAGCCGGGCGACCAGGTCGTCGGTCTGCACGGAGTCCGGCGCGGTCGCGGGGATGACCTGCACGATTCCGGTGTCGCCCTTGGGGTTCGGCGTGGCCAGCGGGACCGAGGCGACGCCGGGCACGTGCCGGATGTCCTCGGCGAGCTTGTTCATCAGCCCGATCGGGTCGGTGCTGGTGATGATGTCCGCCGTGACGATCAGCGGACCGTTGTAGCCGGGCCCGAAATGCTCGCTGACGACGTCGTAGGTGTCGCGCGCGGGGCTGCCGTGCTCCTCGGTTCCGCTGTCCGGCAACGCCAGGCGCAACGACATCGCCGGGATCGCGCAGACCGCCAGACCGGCCACCACGACCAGCACGGTGACCAGCGGCGCCTTGGTCGCGAGCCGGACCCACCCGCGCGCGATCTGCGGCTTCTGGCGCCGCCGGGTCCGCCGCCGTGGTTTCTTGACCCGCGGCCGCAACCGCTTGCCGGCAAAGGACATCAGCGCGGGCACCAGCGTGACGGCGATCGCGACGGCCAGCGCGACCGCGACGGCGGCGGCAATGCCCATGGTGGTCAGGAACGGAATGCCCGCGACCGCCAGCCCGAGCAGCGCGATGACCACGGTGAGCCCGGCGAAGATCACGGCCGACCCGGCGGTGGCCGTGGCCCGGGCGATCGACTCCTCGGCGTCGAGGCCCTCCGCCAGCTGGTCGCGATGGCGGGAGAGCAGGAACAAGGCGTAGTCGATCCCGACGGCGAGCCCGATCATCACCGCCAGCATCGGCGCGGTCGAGGAGATCGGGGTGACCAGCGTGGCCAGGAAGATCAGGCCGCCCGCGACGCCGACCCCGAGGACCGCCGTGGCCAGCGGCATCGCCGCGGCGATCAGCGACCGGAACATCAGCACCAGCACCAGCAACGCGATGACCAGGCCGATGCCCTCGGTCGGGCTGAGCTTCGGGACCCGGTCGGAAAACGCGTCGCCGCCGGTGTGGACCTCCGTGCCGGTGGTCTTCGCGAGGTCGGCGGCGATCGCGGCGACCTGCGTCTTGGTGGCCGGGTCGACCTCGGCGATCTGCACCTTCAGCGGCACCGCGATGAGCGCGGCCCGCTCGTCCTTCGACACCGCGCCGTTGACGCCCTTGTCGAACGGGTTCACGACCGTGGCGACCTGGTCCAGCTTCCCGATCCGGTCCACCGCTTGGGCGACCGCGGCCCGGATCTGCGGGGTATCGGCCTTCGCGCCCTCCGGCGCCACGAGCACCAGCTGCGCGGACGTGCCGCTGACCTCCGGAAAGACGCGGCCGAGGTGGTCGAGCGCGTCCTGGGACTCCGAGCCCGGAATGGCGAAGGCGTCGTCGGTGCCCTGGTTGGCCAGGAGCGCCGCCCCGCCGGCCGCGGCCAGGATCACGACCCACAGCGCCACCACGAGCACGCGCGCCCGGGCGGCGGCGCGGCCCAGCCGGTAGAGGAAGGACGACACGGGCGCTCCCAACGTCGGATACAAGGTGTATCGTAATGCAGTGTGCATCCGATGCAACGTGTATCCGATCACCTGGTCGGGGGAGCTGCGGAGATAGGGTGAGCGACATGGCGACCACCGGCGCGAGCCTGGAAACCCCGAAGAGAATGACCCGCCGGCGTGCGGAAACGCGGCGGCGAGTCATGGCCGCCGCCTACGAGGTGTTCACCGAGACGGGCATCCGGGACGCCCCCGTCGAACTGATCTGCGAACGGGCCGGCTTCACCCGCGGCGCCTTCTACTCGAACTTCGCCAGCAAGGAAGAACTGTTCCTCGCGATCTACGAGGTAGAGATGCAGGAACGCGCCGACCGGCTGCGCGCGGCCGTCGACAAGGCAGTCGCCGCGGCCGATCTCGCCTCGCCGGACACCGCCGACCGCGTGATGCGCAGCGTCGGCGCCCTCTTCATGGAGTCGGTCACCGCAGACGAGACGTGGTACCTGCTCAACGCCGAGTTCCGCGCCCAGGCTCTCCGCCGTCCAGACCTGCGCGCCCCGACCGCGGCCGCCGATCTCCGCTTCCAGGACGCACTGGCCGAAATCCTGCAGAACATGCTGGGGCGGCTGGACCTGCGACTGGCGGTCGACGCGCGCAGCGCCGTGGTCACCGTCGTGGCGCTGTACACGGCCATGCTCGAACGCTCGCTCCTCGACGATGTGCCCGCCGAGGCGGACAGCCGCTATCTGACGGACGTGCTCCCTCGGCTGTTGACCGCGTTGACCACTGCGGGCCGGTGACCCTAGGACTCGACGGCCTGCGCTAGCCGGGGCAACTCGCGCAAGCCGTTGGCCCGCTCGATCTGAAGCCGGTCGCCGGCGGTGAACGTCTGGTCGAGTTCGGGCTGCGGATCTCCGGAACCGGTGAGGGTCAGCTGGGAGAACGGCCAGTCGCTGCCGAAGACGACGCGGGATTGCTGCCCGGCCGCGAGCACGCTGCGCAGGTCTGTTGCCGCGGGGCTCAACGCGGTGTCGTAGAAGAAAGTCCTGACCAGTTCGGCGATGTCGAACGCCGACGGCCGCGGCACGCCGGGCGGGAACAACTCGGCGGCTCCGGTTTTCGAGAGCACGCCCAAGCGGTGGGTCAGGAAAGGGACAGTGCCGCCCGCGTGCGCCAGCTGGAACCTGATGCGGGGGTATCGGCGCATCGTTCCGGTGTACATCAGCATCGTCGCGGCGCGGGTGGTGTCGAAGGTGAACTCGTAGAGGAAGTCCGGGAGAGGAAGCTCTGGCTTCGCGTCCCGGGAAACGGAGGCGGGGTGGACGAAAACGTACGCCTGGCGCCGGTCGAGAGCGGCCATCAACGGCTCGAAGCGCGGGTCGCCGAGATATACGCCGTCGTATGAGGACAGCAACACGACGCCGTCGAGCTTCAGCACGGTCAGCGCGTATTCGAGTTCGGCGATCGACGCTGCCACGTCAGGCATGGGGAGCACCGCGAAGCCGCCGAAGCGAGTCGGGTGGGACTTGAACAAGCCTGCGGCGTAGGTGTTGCAGTACCGGGCCATGTCCCGCGCCTCCGCGCCGCGGAGGAAGGAAACGCCGGGGTCCGAAATGGACAGTGCTTGGGCGGCGATCCCGTAGCGGCTCATGAAGTCCAGTGCCGACTCCGGAGACCAGTCGGGAGTGGGGTAGCCGCCGATGGTGAAGTAGCCGTGGCTCAGCAGGGCAGCCCGGTAGTCGGGCGGCAGGAAGTGCGCGTGCAAGTCGATCCGATAGGCACCGGACGGCATCGCGGCCGCCGTGCCGAACAAACCAGCGCTGGCCAGGGCGGCGGCAGCGCCGACAGCCCGGCGCCGGGTGAACTTTCGGTTCATGGGGGAGGTCCTTCCCAGTGCAGCGGGCGATCAGTGCCGGAGTCGGGCGGGCGGCGGGGAAAGCGCGGCGTCCGCGTAGACGAAGCCGTCCGGCCGCAGAGCCAAGGTGTGTGCCTGATGCGTCCGCATCCAGGCGAGGAGGGTGCCGTCGAGGTCGACCACGGCTCCGTTTTCCGGCTGTGCTCCGGGAGGCAGGACCGTCAGGCGAACGGCCGCGGTCCACGCCGGGTCCGGGCTGGCGGCGCGGGTGCTCAGCACCGTCCACTTGCCCGCGAGGACGTCGTCGAGCCTGCTGCGGGCGCCGTCGCTGTCGAGCACCCACGGCTGGGGCACTTTGCGGCCGACAGCGGGGGTTCCGCTGCCGAGGAATCCGCGTGGGTAGCGCGCCGCGGGCACCCAGGACACCTTGACGAGGAGACGCCGGACCAGCGATAGCCGGGCCATCGGGCGCATCAGGGTGTCGCGGATCCGGCAGACCGGGCGGCGGCGTTCGGTGATGATCCGGCCCACCAGCACGGCGCGGCGCGTCACCTCGCGTACGTGCGGTTTGCGTTCGGTCTCGTAGGAATCCAGCACGGTTTCGGGCAGCTCGCCGCGGATGACGGCGGCGAGCTTCCAGCACAGGTTGGCCGCGTCGCGGACGCCGGCGGCCATGCCCTGGCCGATCCACGGCGGCATGGCGTGGGCCGCGTCGCCGGCGAGGAAGACGCGGCTGGCGCGCCAGCGGGCGGCGGCGCGCACGTGGTGGCTGTAGACCACCGCCCGCAGCACGGTCACCTCCTCGCGGGTGATGCCTTGGCGGGCCAGCAGGCGCCACACGGCCGCGTCGGTGACGAGTTCGTTTTCGTCCTCGCCGGGAAGGACGGGGAATTCCCAGCGGTGGTGGCCCAGCGGGGTGGGGCAGTCCACCGCCGGGCGGAGCGGATCGCAGTGGAAGCGCAGCCGGTCGTGCCCGGGCCACTCGCGATGGACCTCGGTGTCGATGACCACCCAGCGGGTTTCGGAGGTGCGGCCGTCGAAGCCGATGCCGAGCTGGCCGCGAGTGGGGCTCGAACCGCCGTCCGCGGCGACGACCCAGGAAGCGCGCACCCGTTTGACGTGCTCGCCGCCGTCCTCCGCCAGCAGCAGTTCGGCGCCGCTGGCGTCTTGGCGCACGCGCAGGCACTCATGGGCCAGCAGCAGATCGACGTTCGGGAACCGGGCGACGCCCTTGCGCAGCGTGTCTTCCACGGCCGGTTGGTAGAGGAACAGCTGCGGGGGATAGCCGTGGCCCGCCGGGTCGAAGGAAGCGGACAGGAACGGCTGCCCTCGATGATCGACGAACTCGATCGGCAACTCGGCCAGCATGTCTCGCCGCAGCTCGTCGGCCAGGCCGATCTGTTGCCAGATGCGCAGTACTTCCTCGTCGGTGGAGATGGCGCGGGCGCGGGGGTAGACCTCGGCGTCGCGTTCGACGACGACCACCTTCAATCCTTGCGCACCAAGCAGGTTGGCGGCAGTGACCCCGGTGGGCCCGTACCCGATGACGGCCACGTCGTAGCGGGGGATTTCGGACACTTCCTGGTGCCTCCTCGGCTGGGGATGTCAGCGACGGGAACCCAGCGCGGCGGAGGACAGCGCCGGGACGGTCTCCTCCTGCTCGCGCAGCGACCGGACCGCGGCTTGGAAACGCGCCATGAGGGCGGCGACGCCTGCGCCGACCGGGGTGTGTCCCCAGAGCGAAATGCCTTGGTAGGTCGCGGGTTCCCAGGTCTCCTCCCGTTCGGGGGTGACGACGACCGGGTTCCAGCCGACCTCGAGTTCGAACCCGGACGGAGTGACGCAGTAGTAGGACAGCTCGCGGTCGTTGGTGTGCTGGCCGACCGACCAGGCCATGGCGAAGCCGAGTTCGGTGACCCGGTGGAAGCCGGCGAGAAGGTCTTCGAGGGTGGCGATCTCGATGTTGACGTGCTGCACGGAGGTGCGGACCGGGTCGATGCGCAGCCCGGCGACGTCGGCGAGCGCGATGGAGTGGTGGCGCTGCCCGCTGCGCAGGAACCGGATGTTCAGCTTCGCCGGGCCGATGCGCTCGACGATCCGGTCCGACAGGCGCAGGTCCAGCAGGTTGTTCCAGTAGGTGTGCAGCTGCTCGGGCCGGGTGGTGGTGATCGCCAGATGCCCCATGCCGGAGCGGCCGGTGACGAACGCGGTGTTGCGCATCCGCAAGGGCGCGGCGGTCGTGCGGGCCCGGGTGAAGACCTCGGTGGCGATGCCTTTCGGGCCGGGGAACCGCCACAGCCGCTCGACCCCGCGCAGGGCGGCCTCCTCCGCGGAGCCTTCGGTGACGGGAAGACCGGCGGCGGTGACCCGTCCCAGCACGACCTCGAAGGTTTCGTGGTCGTCGATTTCCCAGCCGGCGGCCGTGACGTCCTCGGCCGGGCCGCGCTGGACGAGGAACCGGCATTCGCGGTCGTCGAGGCGGAAACGCAGGGTGTCGCGGGTGAGTTCGTCGACGTGCAGGCCGATCGCGTCGGCCCCGAAACGGTTCCAGTCGGTCAGCCGCCGCGACTCGACGACGAGGTACCCCAGCCGCGCGGCACCGAAGACGTCCGGGCGGCTGGGAGTGTCCACAGTGTCCACAGTGGTCACTTCGCCGCCCCCAGCCAGTCGAGCAGCAGCCGGTTGAACCGCGGGGCCTGCTCGTATTGGGCCCAGTGGCCGGTGCGGGCGAACAGGTGCAGGTCGCAGTGCGGCATGGTGCGCGCCAGCCACGGCCCGCCGGACGGGCGGTTGACCTTGTCGTGGGCGCCCCACACGACCAGCGTGGGCACCTGGCAGCGCGCGAGCCGGTCGCGGTCGCGGGTGAAGTCCATGCGCCACAACGTGCGCAGCGCTCCGCGCCCGGACGGGCGGCGCAGCGGCGGGTTCGCTACCACCTCCGGGTCGATGCTGGCCTGGTAGCGCAGTTCAATCAGTTCTTCGGGCACTTCGGACGCGTCGAAGACCAAGTGGTCGCGGATGAACGACGTGATTTTCGCCCGGGAAGGGCCCTCGCCGCCGTAGTACCCCAGCAGTGCGTTCAACCCCTTGGTAGGCGGCCGACGCGTCGTGCCGATGCCGCCGGGCCCCATCAGCACGAGCGTCTCCACCCGGTCCGGCCGGTCGAGCGCCAGCCGCAGTGCCGCCGCCCCGCCGTAGGAGTTGCCCACCACGTGCGCCTTCTCCACGTCCAGCGCGTCGAGCAGGCCGCGCACGAAGATCGCAAGGTCGCCGAACGGGTCGGCGTGGTCCAACTCCTTCGCCGACCGTCCGTATCCGGGCATGTCCGGAACCAGCACCCGGTACCCGGCCGCGGCGAGCGCGTCGGCGTTGCGGGCGTAGTTGGACGCGCCGGTCGCGCCCGGGCCGCCGCCGTGGAGCAGGACCACCGGCGTCGCGTCAGCCGCGGCCGTGATCTCGGTGAGGAAGATGTCACGGGCACCCGCCCGGACGGTGCTTTCCTTGCGCCGCAACCGGTCTTCGGGCACGGCGGGCGATGGTGAGCCGGTCGGCGGCACGGGGCCTCCACGTGGAGTCGGGAACATTCCTGTAGTCATCGCTACAATTGGATCGATCGCTACGGTAAGTCGCGCCGACGGCGTGGTCAACCCCTTCCTGTAGTGACCGATACGGTAAGATGCGGGAGTGAACGCGAACGAACGAGGTACGCGACGCCGGCGGGCGAACGGCGAGGAGTCGCGTCGCAAGATCCTCGACGCGACTGTCGAAGTCGCCGGGGAACGCGGCTACGAGGGCGCCAGCATCGCCTTGGTGAGCAAGAAATGCGGGCTGCCGGCGAGTTCGATCTACTGGCATTTCAAGGACAAAGACGACCTGATCGCCGCGGTCATCGAGCGCAGCTTCGACAGCTGGCTCGCCGCGTTGACCCTGCCCGAAGAGGACGGAACGCCGATCGCGCGCGCCACCGGGCTGGCGCAGCAGGTCGCGAAGGCCTTGCTCGAAGCCCCGGACTTCCTGCGTCTTGGCCTCATGCTCACCCTCGAACGCCGTCCCGAAGAGCCCAGCGCGCGGACGATGTTCCTGCAAGTGCGCGAAGTCGCGCACGAACGCGTGGCGAGCATGTTCGCCGAATTCATGCCAGAGCTGGACTCCGCCTCCGTCGAACTGCTCACGACGTACGCCATGGCCGGTGCCGACGGGCTGTTCGTCGCGAAGGAAATCGGCGGCGACAGCGTGGACCTGCTGCGCCTGTTCGAACTGCACGCCCAGGCGGTGTTCGGCCTCGCCGCCCAGCTTCGCTGACCCGCCCCGAGAAAGGACGTCTCCGATGAGCCGTGCCCAGCGCATCGACACCCATCAGCACCTGGTGCCGCCCCGTTACGCGAAGTGGATGGGGGACAAGGGAATCCGCCCCGGAGGCGTCGACCTGCCCTCCTGGTCGCCTTCAGCCGCGCTGAAGTTCATGGACGGCCACGGGATCGCCACCGGGATTCTCTCCCTCTCGACCCCCGGCGTCTTCTTCGGAGACGTCCCGGAGGCCCGCCGCTGGGCCCGCGACGTCAACGAGTACACCGCCGAGGTCGTCGCCGACCGCCCAGACCGGTTCGGCTTCTTCGCCACCCTGACCCTGCCCGACGTCGAGGGCGCGCTCGCCGAAGCCGAGTACGCACTCGACACGCTGCACGCCGACGGAATCGTCCTGCTGGCCAACAACGACGGCCGCTACCTCGGCGACCCCGATTTCGAGCCGCTGCTGCAGTTCCTCCACGAACGCCAGACGCCGGTCTTCGTCCACCCCGGCGAACTGCCCGGCCCGGAGGTGCCCGGAATCCCCACCTTCACCGCGGACTTCCTGCTCGACACCACGCGCACCGCGATCAGCCTGATCCTGTCGGGATCGATGGAGAAGTACCCGGGGATCAAGTTCATCCTCGCCCACGCGGGCGGGTTCGTGCCCTACATCTCGTACCGCATCCTGCTCACGATGCTGAACACGAAGAACAAGGCACAGCAGGCGTGGGCGCTGCTCGACCAAAAGCACCAGGTCCCCAAGCAACTCGCGGTTCTGCGGCAGTTCTACTACGACATCGCGCTTTCGGCGTCGCCGTCGGCCTTGCCGAGCCTGCTGGAGGTAGCGGCCCCGGACCACATCACCTACGGCAGCGACTTCCCGTTCGCTCCCGCGGTCGCGGTCGGGTTCATGAACAAGACCTTCGAACGCCACCCGCTGGACGACGCTCTGCGGGCGGCGATCGACCGCGGGAACTCGGAGAAGTTGTTCCCCCGCCTCAACGGCTGACTGCTTCTCTCCGTTCACGGATCGGGAGGAGCAGCAGGACGCCCAGCAGCGGGCCGATCGCCAGCACGCCGAAGGCCAGGAACAGCGAGCCGGTCGCGCTGAACACGGCGCCGACGGCGACCGGGGCGAACACGCCGCCGAGTTGCCAGGCCGTGTTGGCGAGGCCGAAGGCACCGCCGACGAAGCGCGGGTCGGCGTACTGCGGGACGGTCGAGTTGGTCAGCACGGTGTAGCCGTACACGCCCAAACCGAGCAGCGGGGCGAGGATCAGCAGGACGGTGTAGTCGCGCACCAGGCCGAAGACGACCAGGATGAGCACGAAGTACCCGCTGAGAATCATCAGGTGCGCCTTGCGGGTGCCGCGCACGCGGTCGGACAGGAAGCCGACCAGCGGCTTCACGCCGATCGCGGTGGTGCTGACGATGACCATGACCAGCGCGGCCTTCCCCGCGGAGAGCCCGAGAGACTTGACCATCAGGGAGTTGCCCCAGGCCAGGAACCCGAGGGTGGCCCACTGCATGCCGAGCCCGGCGGCCGCGAGCGACATCAGGTTGCGGTTCCTCAGCATCGCCGCGAAGCCGAGGCGTCCGCCCGGTGCGGGGTTCTCGACGGGCTCTACCGCGACGGGCGGGTCGTTGCGCAGCAGGACCCAGCAGACCACGCCGACCACGACGGTGAGCACGCCGAACAGGTAGTAGACCCCGTTCCAGTCCAGCTTCGCCATCAGCGCCGGGATCGAGGCGTTGGCGAGCACGCTGCCGAACGCGGTCGCGGTGATGTACAGCCCGAACGCGGTCCCGCGCTCGCGCGGCGGGAACCAGCGGCTGAGCAGTTTCGTGAAGGACGCGACGTCGGCGCCGCTGACCAGCCCGATGAGGACCTGGATCGCGATCCCCACGCCGAGGCTGTGCACCGTGCCGAAGGCGAACGTCAGCACTCCAGCGAGGACAAGGGAAATCCCGACGGCGAGGCGGCCGCCGATCAGGTCCGCGACGATTCCGCCGGGGATGTTGGTGACCACATACCCGATGGACATCGCGGTCGCGAAGATCCCCAGCTGGGCCACCGACAGCCCGATCGAGTGCGAAGCGTCGACCGCGACCACCGACCAGGCAGTGCGGTTGAGATAGATGAGGGTGTAGGCCAGCCAGCACACGGCGAGGATCACCCACCGGTAGCGGGACGCCTTCGCGATCAGGGGCACTGCGGTGTCCGATGTAGACGTTATCGCATCCATTGTGGACCTCCTTGTCCAGTAACGGGAAGCATCAGTGCAGCAAGCCCCACTCGCGGAGCTGGGCGGCGTTGTGGTGCAGGGTCGCGACGGGCGGGCGGTCCAGGCTCATGTCCTCGACCGAGACCCAGCCGGGGTAGCCGCGTTGGCCGATGAGGCCGAGCACGCGGGGGACGTCGACTTCGCCGTCCTCGAGCGGAGTCCAGGCGGCTTGCCAGCCGCCGCCTGGCGAGCGGAAGTGCGCGGCGTTCTTCAGGTGCACGTGCCCGAGATAGCCGCCGAGCAGGTCGAGTGCGATCTCGTGCGCCTCGTAGCCTTCGAAGACGAGATTGCCGAGGTCGTAGATGACACCGACGTGCGCGGGGTCGAAGCGCGAGACCACCCGGTGGGCGAGCGAGGCGCTGGGGCAGATGGTGTTGTGGTGGATCTCCAGCAGCGCGCGGATGCCGGCGTCGCGCGCGGCGGTCTCGACTTCCCCGAAGAACGCGACGGTGTGCTCGAACAGGTCCGAATAGGACTTTCCCGTCCGGGAGATTCGCGGTGCCTGCAACCGGATCTGCGGAGCGTCGGCAGCGTTGGCCAGGTCGCACGCGAGCCGGAGCATCTCGATGTCGCCGACCTCGATATAAGGGGCAAGGCCGATCACCTCGAGTCCTGCCGCGCGCGTGTCGCGAGCGACCGCCTCGGCGGCCGGCACGTCCAGCGGGAGAGTGGCGCGGTGGCTGACCAGGTACGGGTGCGCGGGCTTGGGGTCGCGGATGCTCCCGGGGCGCGGCTCGACCCGCCATTCGATCCCGCCGAACCCCGCGGCGCTGACCTGAGCGATGCATTCAGGGATGTCCACTGTGGGCAGACAGATCGTCGCGACGCCGAACTTCACGGCTGGGCCGCGTGTTCGACGGCGAGCGGGGTCTGGGGGAGCGGGGCGAGCTGCGCGCCGCCGCAGACGTGCAGGACCTCGCCGGTGATGAACGACGCCGCGGGCGAGGCCAGGAAAGCGACGGCTTCGGCGACGTCGCGGGGTTCCGCCATCCGCGGCATCGGCGTGATGGCCTGGTACTCCGCGGTGAGCCGCCGGAGCTGTTCCGCGTCGCGGTCGTAGGCGGTGAAGTCGGACAGAATGAAGCTCGGCGCGACCGCGTTCGCCGTCACGTTGTACTTCGCGAGTTCAGTGGCAAGGGAGCGGGTCAACCCGACGAGCCCGGCTTTCATGGTGGTGTAGGCGACCGGCCCGCCGGAAACCCAGTTGCGCGAGGCGATGTTGACCACCGCGCCGCTGTGCTGCGTCTTGAAGAACTCCAGTGCCCTGCTGACAAGGAACGCCGGGCCGCGCAGGTTCACTTCGCTCATGAGGTCCCAGTCGTCCGGGGACAGCCCGGCGAGCGTGGAGCGGCGGTTCACGGCCGCGTTGTTGACGATGACGTCGATCCGGCCGAAACGCCTTCCCACGTCCGTGATCAGATCCTCGATCGACTCGACGGACCCGAGGTCCGCGGCGATGCCGACCGCGGGCGGATCGAACCGGGCGCGCAGGCCGGCGGCGGTCGCGTCCGCCGCGTCCGCCTTGACGTCGGCCACCACGACGGCGACGCCGTCTTCGAGCAGGCGTTCGGCGATGGCGGCGCCCAGTTTTCCCGCGGCTCCGGTGACAATCGCGACACGGCGGGGTTCAGTCATGGTGTGCTTCCTTCTTTTCCGTCCAGGACAAGGAATTCGGCGATCGCGGCCACTACGTCGCCGGGGTGCTCGTAGTGCGTCCAATGCCCGCCCGGCAGGACTTTGACCATGGCGTCGGAGAGGAACTCGCGAGCCAGGCGGGCGCGTTCGTCGTTCCGGTAAATCGCGAGCAGCGGTACGGGAAAACCGGCGAAGAACTCCTTCGCCTGCGACAGGAAATGCAACGCCTCCGTACCGAAAGCGAAGTCGATGAACAGGTCGCGGACGGCTTCAGGCGCGGCCGCGACCAGGTCTCCGGTGCCGGGAAGCACGGGGCTCGGTCCGTGGCTCGCGAAGTGTTCGCGGGCGACCGCAACGGGATCCTCGCGCCGGAGCCGCTCGGCGACTCCTTCGATGCGGGCCCGGTCCTCGTCAGGAAGCCCGAACGCCGGGTCGATCGCGACCAGCCCGGCCACCGATTCCGGCTCCTGCCGGGAAAGGAAGGCCGCCACCTCGCTGCCCGCGGAGTGGGCGACCAGCACCACGCGGCCGAGACCGAGCCGGTCCGCCAGCGCGCGGACGTCCGCCGCCACGTGCGGCAGCCGCATGTCCGGCCCCGGCTCGGACTCGCCGTGCCCGCGCAGGTCCACGAGCACGACCGGCGCGATCCGTTGCAGGCCGGGCAGAACGGGCTGCCAGTCCGAGCGCGAGCGCGCCCAGCCGTGGACGAGCACGAACGTGAACGGCGCCCCCTCCGGCCCGGGCAGCCGCTCGAATGCCACCTCGACGGTCATCGCGTCCCTCTCCGGTCGTCTTCTCGCTGGGATGATCCTGTGTGACCAGCGGTTATAGATCAAATGCCGATCGTCCGACCCCGCCATGCCCGGGAGGCATATGCTCGGTGCATGCTGGAGCTGCGCCACCTCGACTACTTCCGCGCTGTCGCCGAGTACGGCTCCATCTCGCGCGCCGCGGCGGCCCTGCACCTCACCCAGCCGACGCTGAGCAGGCAGATCGCCCAGCTGGAGAAGAAGCTCGGGCATCAGCTCCTGCGGCGCACCGCGACCGGCACCGAACTGACCGCGGCCGGCGAGGGCCTGCGCGACCACCTGCTGTCCGTCTTCGAGCTGGTCGACCGGGTCCCCGAGGTTCTCCAGGCGGCGGCAGGCGCCCGGCATCTCGTCCACTTGGGAGTCCCGTCCGGGATCCCCGCGGGCTGGATCGAGGCCTACCTGAACGCGGTGCGCGAAGCCGCGCCGGAGATCCATTTCGCGATCGTCGAAGCGACCAGCGAGGAGCAGCGCCGGCTGCTGCTCAACGGCTTGCTGGACCTGAGCCTCGTGCACACCCAGCCGCCCGAACTGCACAAGGAACTCCTTTTCCGGCAACGGCTCGGCTGCGTTTTCCGCGAGGGCACCGGGCCACAGGACCGGGAGCAGCTCGACGTCACCGACCTCGGCGGACTGCGTGTCATGGCCCATTCCGCCAAGGGCGAAGAGGTCAGCCTGCGCACCGCGGCAACCGCGACCGGAACCGATGTCGACTGGCTGTTCCGCGCGTTCTCCGAGCACAGCGAACTGATCGCCACCAGCTCAGGGGTCGACACGGTGCTCATCGGCGCGACGTCCGCGCGGAAGTGGTTCCCCGCGTGGCGATGGATTCCGTTGCACGCGGAGCGTCCCGAGCACTGGATGCGGACGTGGGCCGCCTGGGCCGGCAACGACCTGAAGCACGGCGACGTGCTGCTGGGCTGTCTGCGGGACACCGCCCGGCGCTACCGGGACGACCCCACTTACGAGTTCAGCGGCTGATGCCTAGCCCGAAACCCTCCCGGCCGTCGCGCAGCAGTCACGAGGCGCCAAGCCCCGGATGCCGGGCGAGCAGTTCGTCGAGCCTGCCGCCGACGTCGGCGCAGTTCTGCCGGACCACCGAAAGGAAAGCGGCCAGCACCGGCGAGGAATCGGTCACCCGGAAGGACATCTGCAGATCCGGCAGCCGGAACCGCGGCTCGACGGCGCAGAACCGGATGTCCTTGCGCGCGATCAGCCGCATCCGCTCCGGACCGAGACCGACCCCCGCCGAACAGGCGGCGAGCCCGGCGATCGTGTGGATGTCGCGTGCCAGCGTGGCACCGTCGAGGGCGGCCGGCTCGAACACCGATCGGAGATAGGAACCCGCCGCGTCCGCGCTGGCCACGAGCGGCTCGCGGGCGAGTTGCGCGACGTCGACCGACTGTTGCCCGGCGAAGGGATGTCCTGCCGCGACCACGGCCACTAGATGGTCGGCGCCGATGGGCACGGTGACCAGGTGCTCCGCGCCGGCGCCACGGGGGCTGCCCCGTCCCACCGCCACATCCAGTTCGCCCGCGAGCAGCGCCGCGGATCCGGCGGAACTGTCCAGCTCCTGCAACGTCATCCGCACCTCCGGATGCGTCCGCCGGAACCGGCCGATCACCCCCGGCAACGGGTCGAGCAGCGCGGACCCGATGAACCCGAGCCGCAGCCTCCCGGTCTCCCCGCGCGCCGCGCGGCCCGCGTCGACGAGCGCGAGGCTCATCTCGGCAAGCGCGCCGCGCGCCCTGGCGAGGAACGCATCCCCAGCGGCCGTGGGAAAAACGCCGCGCGCGGTGCGGTCGAAAAGCCGCTCGCCGACCTCCCGCTCAAGCGCCGCGATCTGCGTCGACAACGGCGGCTGGGCAATGCCCAATGACGCGGCGGCGCGGCCGAAGTGCTGATGCTCGGCGAGGGCCAGGGCGTACCGGAGGTGACGAGCTTCCACGGCGTCATGATACGTAGAAAGTATCGAGAAGGCATTCTTGAGATATCGCGATGGATAACACGGCGCGGCGGGTGTGCTCTGGGAAGGTCCGTGATCGACGCTCCCGAAGGACCTCCAGTGACTCGACCTTCCTCGTCCGAGACCGTCCTCCTGCTCGTGCACGGTGCCTGGCATTCCGCCCTGCACTGGACGCCGACGCAGCGCGCGCTCGCGCGGCACGGCCTCGCCAGCGTCGCCGTGGATCTGCCCGGGAGCGGGCTCGGCGCGCCCGCCCCCAGCGGGTATTTCCTGCCCGGCCAGCCCGGTTTCGCCAGCGAAAGGTCAGCCCTGCACGACGTCACCATGCAGGACAGCACCGACGTCGTGCTCGACGCGCTCGTCAGCGCCCGCACCCGGTACCGGAACGTCGTCCTGGTCGCCCACAGCGCGGGCGGCTCGGCCGCGTCCGCCGCCGCGGAGCAGGCGCCGGAACTCGTCGACCGGCTCGTCTATCTGTCCGCGTTCGTGCCCGCGGGCCGGCCCCGGTTCGCCGACTACATCGCGGCGAAGGAGAACGCGGGCGCGGTCCAGGTCCCGCCCGTCGGCGATCCGGCCGAACTCGGCGCGATCCGGATCAACCCGCTTTCCCCCGACCCGGCCGTCACCGACGTCATCCGCCGGGCGTTCCTCGGCGATCTCCCCGCGGGCAGCCCGGAATCGTGGCGGCAGTTCCTGCACCCCGACCTCCCGTTCGCGAACTACACCACGCCGATCCCGGTCACCGCGGCGCGCTGGGGACGGATCGCCCGCTCCTATGTCCGGCTGACCGACGACCTGGCTCTGCCGCCCGCCACCCAGGACCTGATCATCGCCGAGGCAGACCAGCTGACGCCGGAGAACCCGTTCCGCGTGCACTCCCTGCCCGGCGGCCATTCCCCGTTCGTGACCCGGCCGGCCGAGCTGGCGACGACGTTCGCCGCGGTCGCCCTGGACCGGTCCCGCCAATGAGCTTGGTGCGTCTTTCGCCGCCGCCCCAACGACTTCTGCTGCCGGTCGTCCTCTCCGGCACCTTCGTCCAGCTGTTCAGCGTCACGGTCATGCAGGTGGGCGTGGTCGACGTTCAACGGGACCTGCGCGCCGGGCCCGCGGAGACCCAGCTGGTTCTCGCCGCCTACACCCTCACCTACGCGTGCTCGCTGCTCGTTTCCGCGAGACTGGGCGAAAAATACGGCTACCGCGGGATGTTCGTCACCGGAATGGCGTTGTTCACCGCCGCCTCGATCGGGGCCGCCGCCGCACCGGACGCGTGGACGCTGATCGCCGGACGCGCCCTGCAAGGCTTCGGCAGCGGTCTGATGGCACCCCAGATCCTGTCGCTCATCCAGTCGGCCGTGCCCGCGAACCGCCGTCCCGCCGCGCTGAGCGCCTTCGGCGCGACGATGGCGGCAGCCTCACTGGCCGGCCCAGTACTCGGCGGCGTGCTAACCCAGCTCAACCCGCTAGGCCTGGGCTGGCGGGCAGCCATGCTGCTGGTCGTCCCCGTCGGGATCACCGCCCTCCTGCTCTCGCCCACCCTGCCCTCCGCCCGCGACGACCACGAACCCCAGCGCGTCGATCCGATCGGCGCGACGCTGAGCCTGCTGGGCTTCGCGCTGCTGGTGTTCCCCCTGACCATGGGCCGCGAGACCGGCTGGCCACCGTGGACCTGGGCAAGCCTGGCACTGGCAGTGGCGTCGCTGACGGGCTTCGCGGTTTCCCAGCGCAGGTCGGCGGAACCGCTGGTCCGACCGTCCACATTGGCCGAACCCGTGACGAGGTGGGGACTGGTCGTCGTGCTGGTTTTCAACGCGGGCGTCCCGTCTTTCACCATGCTGCTGTCGATGCACCTGCAGGGCGCCAAGGGTTGGAGTCCACTTCAGACTGGCCTGAGCCTCACTCCCTACGCCGTAGGAGCACTGGCCGGAAGCCGCCTCGCCAGCAGCCGCTTCGGCCCTCGTGCGCTCGCCGCCTCCTCGCTCGCGATGGCACTGGTGTCCGCCGCCGTCCCGGTGCTCATCGACCACGACGACCTGCTGTGGCTGTACTGGCTCGCGCTGTGCGCCGGCGGGCTCGCCTTCGGGGTGTTCACCGCGTCGGCGTTCACTCAGGTCATCGCCAAGGTGCGCCCCGAGGCGGCGCCCTCGGTTTCCGGACTGCTTCCCACCGCACAACAACTGGGCGGAACGCTGGGCGTCACGTTCGCCGGCATTGCCTACACCGCACCGGCGGCGAGTTCGGGGGAGGCGTTATGGCACGCGATGATGTACGAGGCGGCGGTTTTCGCATTCGCTGCGGTGTGGGCGTTCGGGGGCCGTCGAGTGGGGGCGGCTGATGGGCGAAAACAAGAAGATTCGGGGTGCCCCCGGGGCGGTTCGGACGACATCTGCCTCGGGAGAAACGGCCTTTGATCTGCGGGTTTCCGCCGTGGTGGGGATGGCGATCCGCCGTCGGCGTGACGAGTGCGGTACAGGAGCGAATGGACCGGCATCTGTCGGAGGGCGGAGCCGGACCGGGTGGAAAAGCCGTGGGTCGTCTCGACGCGGTCGCCGAACTCGCCGCTCTCGCCCTGGCGGTCCTCGACCCGCCCTCGTGCTGAGCAGCGCCTCGTCCAGCCGGCGGACCCGCTGACTGTCACTGCGGGCGCAGGGAAACCCAGGGTCCGGTAGCCTGACGAGTGCTGTTCACGAAGTGAACAGCCAGATCAAGCTCACCGGCGGAGGCTTCGTGACCAAACCGACGCGATCCCGCGAGACTCGCGCCGACCAGGCGGACATCCAGGCGGTGAGCCGGGTCAGCCAGATCCTGTCGCTGTTCGACCCGGCCACGCCCGAGGTCACCGCGGTCGAGGTCGCCGAACGGCTCGGGCTCAACCGCACCACGGCTTACCGCTACTGCACGTCCCTGGTCGCGGCGGGGCTGCTGGAGCGCAGCGCAGGCGGCGGCTATTCGCCCGGCGGTCTGCTGTTGCAGCTCGGAGCGTTCGCGATCGGTCATCGGCGCGTGGTGAACCTCGCGCCCCGGCACATGCAAGCGCTCTCGCGTGCGACGCAAACCAGCGCGGTGCTGAGCCTCTGGGGGCTGACCGGGCCGGTGGTGTCGCGGGTCGAGGAAACGGTGTCCACGATCGTCGTCGTGTCCGTGCGGGTCGGCAGCCATTTGCCGCTCGACACCGCGCAGAGCAAGGTGTTCCTCGCCTATCACTCCGATCAGCTGTCGATGGAACGGCTGATCGGCACCCTCTCGGGCACGGCGCGCGACGAACTGCGCGCCGAGGTCGACCGGGTTCGCGAGGCGGGCTATTGCTCGGCGATGAGCACGCCGGGCATCGTCGCGGTGGCCGCGCCGGTTTTCGACGAGTACGGGATTTGCGCGAGCCTGGCCATCGTCGGTCCGGACAACACGCTGTCGATGTCGGACGACGCGCCCGAACTGCGCGTCGTCGTCGACACCGCCCGGGAGCTCACGCAGGAGCTGGGCGGGCACTACCGGCCGGACGACCGCCAGCGCGCGGTGTAAGGAAGCCAGGCGGGCGAGGGCAGCGGCATGATCTCGGCGTACTCGCGGGCCCCGGCGACCGCGCTGCCGACGAACTCGCCGAAGTCCTTTCCGCCGAGGCCTTCGCTGACGCCCGCGACCAGTTCGCGCAGCGCCGCGGGCCCGCCGATCCAGAGCGCGGTGACGACCTCGACCGCTTGCGCGCCCGACGCCAGGAACCGCAGCACGTCGGCGGCGGTCCGGGCGCCGTTGGTGCCGATCAGCGGCGCGTCCAAGGCCCGGAAGGCTTTGCTGACCCAGTACAAGCTCATCGGGAGGCAGCCGGGGGAGCCCCACGCTCCCCATGAGCCGAGCGCGGCATCACCGTCCACAGTGGGCAGAAACCCGGGGTACCGGCCGACGAGCCCGACGGCGTCGGCTCCGGCGGAGCGCGCCGCGCGGGCCAGCGCGACGACGTCCGAGGCCTGTCCGGGCAGCTTCACGAACAGCGGCACATCGACGGCGGCGCGGACCGTCCGCACCGCGTCGCGCACCGCGTCCGCTTCGGTCAGTTGGCGCACCGCGTGCGCCTCGCGTCCGTGCGGGGCTCCGATGTTGAGTTCCACCGCGGGCACCGCGGCCGCCATCGCCCGTCCGATCCGGGCCGCCTCGGCCGGATCGCCGAGGGTGATGCTGCCGAGCACCGGACATCCGCGCGGTGCGCCGTGGGCGACGGCGGCGGCCAGGGTTTCGAGCCAGTCGGCCAGTTCGACCTGCGCGAGCCCGGAACGGTTCAGCAGCCCGTCCCGCCGTCCGGGCGGACCGGCGCGGACGTCCCCGTCCGGGGAGACGAACGCGTAGCCGGCGATGTCCAGCTGCCGCCGCGCCGCGGCGCTTTCGTTCACTGATTTCGCCACGACCGCGCCGGCGCCCGCGTCGATGCAGGCGGTGAGCCCGTCGAGCGTCATGGTGAGCTCGGACGAGCCGACCCACACCGGGTTGGCCGAAGCGAGTCCTCCGACGTCCATTCAGGACAGTGCCGGGATCGTGCGGTCGTCGGCCATGTCGACGTCCTTGGTTTCCGGGCCGAGGAATCCGCCGAGGCTGATCAGCGCGCCCGCCACGACCAGCAGCACGGCCGGGGCCAGGTGCGCGGGCAGGACGCCGTCGAACCGCTGGAGGTAGAACTGGTAGAACGCGGGCGCGATGAGCGCGAGGCTGTAGCCGACGCCGTACCCGGTCGACCGGATGCTCGCCGGGAACCGCTCGGTCAGGTACGCCGCGATCGGCCCGAACGTGCCCACGGTGAACACCCCGATCACGACGCCGAAGCCGAGCGCGGCGCCGAAACCGCCGTGCGACACCATCAACAGGGTGTAGGCCCCGGAGCCGACGACGACCACCGCCAGGCCGTAGCCGATGTAGAACGGCCGCCGCCCGATGCGTTGCGACAGCAGGCCGAACAGCGGGTAGGAGATCGCGGCGGACGCGTTGATCACGAGCATGGTGAGCGTGACCTCCTTGCTGGACAGCATGAGGTGCGCTTTCAGCTGCGCCGGCGTCACGGCGGCCTCCACGTTCGTCGCCAGCCAGGTGCCGGTCATCAGCACGAACACCTGGCCCAGTGCGCGCGGGTACTTCACCAGCAGCCGCACGAGCGGCAGTTTGTGCTTCTCGCCGGTCAGCTGGACCGGCGGTTCGTGCACCTGCTTGAGGTAGTAGCGGAACAGCACGACCGCCAGCAGCCCGCCCACGGCGAACGGCACTCGCCAGCCCCACTGCACGTAAGCACTGTGCAACCCGGTCGCCGGCAGCAGTTCCAGCATGAGCAGGGTGAGCGCGGCGATCACCGCGTAGGCCGCGGGCGAGGTCGAGGTGATCACCGAGGCGTAGAGGCCGCGTTTGTGCTTCGGGCTCCACTCCATCGCCAGCGGCACCGCGGTGGTGTACTCGCCGCCGAGGAAGATCCCGTCGACGAACCGCAGCGCGATGAGCAGGCCGACCGACCACATCCCGATCTGCTCGTGCCCGGGCATGCAGGCGGTCAGCAGCGTGGTGACGCCGAACCCGCCGACCGCGACCAGCGTCGTCCGTTTACGCCCGACGGTGTCCGCGAAGTGGCCGAAGATCACCGCGCCGAGCGGGCGGCCGATCAGCGTCGAGGCGAACACCAGCGAGGCCAGCAGCGCCGTCGTGCTCGCGCTCAGATTCGCCGCCTGGAAGTACGCCGTAGCCGGAGCCAGCACGACGATCGGCAGGTAGATGTCGAACTGGTCGACGAAGTAGGCGAGCGTCCCGCCGCGGACGGCGGCGCGCACCTTGGCGAGGTCGGGGGTGTGCGGCGCGCCGGCGGGGACGGCGGTTTCCGCGGAGCTGGGCGGTGTGGACATCGGTGTCCTCCGGGCGGCTCGATCAATTCGAACTTAGTGTTCACAAAGTGAACCCAAAGGCACTCTAGGACGGGCGACTGCGGAGCACAAGCGTGGTCATGGGGTTGACATGTGGTCTTATAGTGAAATCCGACTTCATAATGCGAACGAAGGGTGCCTCATGAGCTCGCGTCCCGCTCTCGCCGCCGTTCTCGACGGACTGGTCGACCTGCACGTCCACTCCGGCCCCAGCCCGTTCCCCCGGCGGTTCGACCACGTCGAGGCCGCGGCGGACGGCGCCCGGATCGGGATGCGCGCGATGGTCGCCAAATCCCACCACCACAACACGCAGATGGACGTCCTGGCGATGAAGGGCAGGCTCGAAGGCGTCCAGGCCCGGGTCTTCGGCGGGATCGCGCTCAACAGCACGGTCGGCGGGCTCAACGCGCACGCCGTGCGGATGTGCCTGCGCATGGGCGGCAAGGTCGTCTGGTTCCCGACCATTTCGTCCGGCAGGCACATCGACTGCCATCCCGAGGACGGCGCCTTCCCGACCACCACGGTGCCGCTCACCCTGGAGCGGATCGACATCGTCGACGGCGACGGGCGGCTCAAGCCGGCGGCACTGGAGATCCTCGACGAGATCAAGGACCAGCGGGCGGTGCTCAACGGCGGCCACATGTATCCGGAGTACATCCGCACGCTGTTCCAGGAAGCGCACGAGCGCGGTCTCGAGCGGATGGTCGTGAGCCACCCGGATTTCGTCATCGGCGCCGACCTCGACCTCTGCCGGGAGCTGATCGGGCTCGGCGCGTTCATCGAGCACGAGGTCGGCATGTACGACCCCGAAGGCACCCAGAAATGGGACCCGAAGCACCTGCTGGCCTGGATCGAGCGGCTCGGCCCCGAGCACGTGGTGCTGGCGTCGGACTTCGGGCAGAAGTCGAACCCGAAGCCGGTCGACGCGTGGCTGCGGGTGAGCGAGGCGCTGCTCGACCTCGGCCTGCCGGAGAAGGACCTGCGTCGCGTGGTGCGCGACAACCCGGCTTACCTGCTGAACCTCGACGACTGACCGGAAAGCTCGAATCCGCTGCGCTGGAAGGACGATTCCGTGTACGACAAGGACGATCCCCGCTCGGCCCTCGCGACCGCGGACCGGCCGGACGCCGGCGGCGGCATCGCCGCCGCCCAATACCTCGACCTGACCGCCACGCCGATCGTGCGGGCGCAGAACGTCGTGCTCATCCACACCGACGCCCGTGCGGGCGACGACCTCGACAACGGCACGCTCGAAGGCGAACTCGCCGTCGTCGTGACCGGGGCCTCGCCCGCGTTCACCGTGCGCACCGGCTCCGGAGCGACCACAGTGGACACTCCGGGGCTGGTCGTCGTGCCGCCCGGCGCGTCCCGGATCAGCGTGCACGGCGACGGACCGCTCGTCCGCCTGGTCGAAGCGACCGAGCCCGCCTGGCGCGCCCGCGCGGCCAACGCCGGCGCGTACGCGCGGGATCACGAGCGCGTCGCACTCCTGCGGCGGTGGCCCGCACCCGCGGGCGAGCCGCGCGTGCGGGTGTACCCGCTGTCGGACGTGCCGGACGATCCGAAGCGGTTCGGCCGGATCTTCCGCACCCGCTCGTTCATGGTGAACTTCCTGCCGCCGCAAGACGGACCGCGCGACCCGCGCCGGCTCTCACCGCACCACCATGACGACTTCGAACAGCTTTCCCTTGCCGTGCAAGGGGAGTACGTGCACCACATCCGCACGCCGTGGCTGCCCGACCGGACCGGCTGGCGCGAGGACGAGCACGTGCGGATCGGCAGCCCGTCGGTGACGGTCATCCCGCCGCCGGCCGTGCACACGTCCGAGGCCGCCGGCCCGGGCGTGAACCAGCTGATCGACATCTTCAGCCCGCCGCGGCAGGACTTCTCGGAGAAACCGGGCTGGGTCCTGAACGCCGACGACTACCCGATGCCGTGAGCGCCGCGCGACGCACGGGCGGCGGCCTGTTCGGCCGTCCGGCGGCTCCGGTGGGCACGTGGCTGAAGATCGCGTCCGGCGAGCCCGTCGAGATCATGGCGTACGCGGGGTTCGATTTCGTCGTCGTCGACCTGGAACACGCGCCGCTCGACCTGCAGACCGCGTACCGGCTGATCAACGCGGCCGCCGCGCTGGGCATGACGCCGCTGGTGCGGGTGCCGGACAAGACGCCGTCGACGATCCAGAAGATCCTCGACGCGGGCGCGATGGGCATCCTCGTCCCGCACGTCGACACCGTCGACGAAGCGGCCGCGATCGGCCGCGCATGCCGGTTCCCGCCGCACGGCGTCCGCGGCGCCGGCGGCACCAGCCGGGCCGGGGCGTGGGGACTGCGCCCGAACGCGGAGTACCTCGCGTCCGGAAACGACGACGTGCTCTGCATTCCGCAACTGGAAAGCGCGGAGGCGATCAAGGCGGCGCCCGAGATGCTCGCACTGGACACAGTGGACGCGGTGTTCGTCGGCGCGGCGGATCTCTCGATGTCGATGGGAGCCACGCCGGCCTCGCCCGAGGTGCTGGAACTGGTCGCGTCCGCGATCGAGGCCGCGCACGCCGCGGGGAAGCGGTGCGGCCTGGCGTTCGGCGGAGTCCCGGAGCGGGCCGCGAGCGCAGTGCGGGACGGCTGCGATTTCGTCGTGCTGAGCAACGACACGACGATGCTGGCCGAAGCCGCGCGCGGGCTCGTCGCCGGGTTCCGGGAGGCAGGCGGGTGAGCCTCGTCCTGCCGCGCACCGCGCTGTCGATCGCCGAACCGGACAGCCTCGACCACGACGGGGTCGTGCGTTTCGTCCGCGCGCTCGAGGAATACGGCCACCGCATGGTCTGGCTCCCCGAGGTCGCCGGGCGCGAGGCGTTCACCACCGCGGCGCTGGTGCTGGCGTCGACGGACCGGCTGATCGTCGGGAACGGGGTCGCGCGGGCATTGGAGCGCGTGCCGAAATCCGCGGGCTCCGCGGCGCGCGACCTCGCCGCCGGGTACCCCGGCCGGTACGTGCTCGGTCTCGGCGTCAGCGGCGCGGTCCGCGAGCGCGGCACCGGGCCGCTGCCGTTCCTGCGCGGTTACCTCGACGGGATCGACCAGGTCGCCGGCGACGTGCCGCGGGTGCTCGGCGCCTACTCGGAGGGGATCACGAAACTGGCCGCGCGACGGGCGGACGGGCTGATCACCTTCCTCGTCCCGCCCGAGCACACCCGGTGGGCACGGAAAACGGTCGGCCCGGACCTGTTCCTCTCCGTCGTCCAGTGGGCGGTCGCGGGGCGCGACCGGGCCGCGGCGCGGGACGTCGCCCGCGAACGGCTCGCCTACTACCTGACGCTGCCGCACCAGATCGCGAAACTGACCAGGCTGGGCTTCACCGGAGCCGACCTCGCCCCGCCCGGATCCGACCGGCTGGTCGACGCGCTCGTCGCGTGCGGGACCCCGGAGCGGATCCGGGAATCCGTACAGGCCCAGTACGACGCGGGCGCCACCCAGGTCGCGCTCACCCTCGTCGGGCCGCTCGACGACGCGAAGCTCGCCGCTTACCGCGCACTCGCAGAGGAGAATTGATGCGCACGGCCGACAAAGTCATCATCACCACGGCGATCACCGGTTCGGTGAACGTCCCGTCCCAAAGCCCGCACTTGCCCTTGTCCGCCGACGAAGTGGCCGACGCGGCGATCCAAGCCGTCGAGGCCGGTTCCGCCGTCGTGCACCTGCACGCGCGCGAACCCGACGGGCGTCCCACCGCGGACCCGGAGGTGTTCGAGAAGATCGTCGGGCGCATCGCCGAGCAGACCGACGCCGTCGTGAACATCACCACCGGCGGCGCGTCGTCGATGACGATGGACGAGCGGCTGGCCGCCGCGCGCCGGCTGAAGCCCGAACTGGCGTCGATGAACATGGGGTCGATGAACTTCGTCTACTCGGGGATCGCGGACAAGGTGACCGAATGGCGCCACGAATGGGAAGAACCGTATGTGCGCAACACGTATTCGCATCCGTTCGTGAACACGTTCGACCGGATCGAGGACACCCTGCGCACCCTCGGCGAGGCGGGCACCCGCTTCGAGTACGAGTGCTACGACATCGGGCACCTGTATTCGCTGGCGTACTTCGCCGATCTCGGTCTGGCGAAGCCGCCGTTGCTGATCCAGGGCGTGTTCGGGGTGCTCGGCGGCATCGGCGCGGACCACGCGAACCTCGAGCACATGGTGCGCGTCGCCGACAAGCTCTTCGGCGACGACTACTGTTTCTCGGCCTTCGCCGCCGGACGGGACCAGATGGCGTTCGGCACGCACAGCGCGTGGCTCGGCGGCCACGTGCGGGTCGGGCTGGAGGACAGCCTCTGGATCGGCAAGGGAACGCTGGCGCGAAGCAACGCCGAGCAGGTCCGCAAGATCCGGGCGGTCGTGGAGGATCTCGGCAAGCCGATCGCGAGCCCGGCCGACGCCCGCGCGCTGCTGGGGCTGCGCGGAGGCCGGGCATGAGCCTGCTGACCGGGAAGGCGGTGCTGGTCGTCGGGGCCAGTTCGGGCATCGGCGCGGACGCCGCGCGCGGGTTCGCCGCCGACGGCGCCTCGGTGATGCTGGTCGCGCGCACCGCGGAACCCCTTGCCGCACTGGCGGAAGACCTCGCCGCCGGCGGTTGCGACGTCGGCTGGACGACCGGCGACGTCTCGTCCGCGGACAGCGTGGCCGCCTTCGTCGCCGCGACGGTCGCGCGGTTCGGCAGGCTGGACGGCGCCTTCAACAACGCCGCGGCGGGCCAGTCGGGCAGGCTGGACGAAGTGTCCGAAGAGGACTTCGACCGCATCATGGCGGTGAACGTCAAGGGAACCTGGCTGTGCCTGCGCGAGGAGATCCGGGCGATGGAACCGCGAGCGGCCGGTTCGATCGTCAACGTGAGCAGCATCGGCGGGGTGCGCGGCAGTTCGGGCATGGGCGCCTATCAGGCGACGAAACACGCGGTGATCGGCTTGACCCGCACTGCCGCGCACGATTTCGGGCCGCTCGGCATCCGCGTCAACGTGCTCGCTCCCGGCCCGACGGAATCCCCGATGCTGGACGACCTCCGCCGGACGATGCCCGGCGGGGTCGCGGCGAGAATCGCGGCCACCCCGCTCCGGAAAGCCGGGACGGGAGCCGAGGTCGGCTCGGCGGCGGCTTTCCTGCTGAGCGACCGGGCGAGCCACCTCAGCGGCGTGGTGCTCCCGGTGGACGGCGGATTCACGGCGTGACCGGGCCCGGCCCGGGGCGGCGGCGCTACGGCGTGTGGTCCGCCGCACGCAGGTGTTCGGCGAGACTGCTGTGCCGGAACTGGTACATCCCGCCGACCTGGCGAAGGATGCCGCGCGCGTGCGCCTCCCGGAGAAGCCCCACCAGCCGCAGCGGCGCCCAGCAGGGCGTGTTCGAGTGCGTCCGCCTCGCCCGTCAAGTGCGGCCGCGAGGCAGAGCAAACATGCGTCGGAAGGGGAAGCTGGGTTCTTCTCGCCGGCGTTTGTGCCGGGCGCAACGACCCGGCGCTCCTGCGCCGGACTGAGAGCTACGGGCACAGGACTAGACCTGCCGACTACGGTTTGGGAAGCCATACTGCGACTTCGGCAAGGGCGTCGAGCACTTCGTCGTCGACGTGGCCTCCGATGGTCTCCGTTTCAGCGATGATCACCTTGGTGCCGTCGCGGTGAGATTGATAGTGGTGGCCGGTGAAGTGAATCCCGGCGAGGCCGAGCAGCGCGCCGGCGAGTGGAGTGATGTCGCCGCTGCCCTGAACCGCTTCGAGGTTTTCGAAGGCGTCTGCGTCGGTGCGGTTCGCGAAACTGGTCCACGCCACGGAGATGACTGCGGAATTCCCCGCGGTGTCGCCGACGGCCAGAAGTATCCGGTCCAGTGATTTGCATGGGGCGCGGAGGAAGAAGTCGCGTACCTGGCCGGTGGATGCTGCGACGCATTTCAGGTCTCGCTTCACGGTCTTCTTCAGCGCCCGCATGCCCATGCGGTTCAGTGCTTCGTCGGCTTTGCCGGAACGTGCGGATTTCTTGCTTTCGTTCGTGCGTTTGCCGAGATCCTTCGCGTTCGCTGAACTGGCGGAGGTGGTGCCGGTTTCCGTTGCCGTCCCGCCTGCGCCCAGTACTCCGCTGGTTCCGCCGGCGAGCACGAGGGCGACGGCGGCCGCGGCGACGAGCCGGCCTGTGCCAGGGCCCGGGTCTGAGCCACCTCCTGCACCGCCGATACGTCGGTCCACGCCCAGCCCCCAAAGCCGTGTCATCACTGCAGGTGAGACGAGGCTACGGACAGCCATCAGTTGTTGCTGCCGCCGAACGGGCGACGTCCCGACGGCGGGAGGCAGTGAACGCGGCGTAGGTCGCGAAACCGATCTTGGCACCTTCGACGTCGAGAACCAGTGGTTCGATTCGGGGAGCCACCGTGTCCGGCTCTCGGAACTCAAACGCGTCGTACAGCGCCATCTGGGGCCCGGTGATGCGCGGCATCGCGGCAAACGCTCCTGGCAGATCTGGATTCTCGCTGTGCGAAGGAGTCGCCAAACACTGGACCGTGCTGCGCCTGAAGGCGCTCTCGGCGTCCAGCTGGGCCGGACATCGGAGACGGCCGACCTTCCCGGAAAGCTCCCGGCGTTACCATCTGCGCGTGGGCGACAACGTGTCGAATGAATCGACGGAGCTGCTTTCGGTGCGCGAGGAGCAGCGGAGGATGACGCGGCAGCGGATCATCACCGCGGCGCGGCAGGTGTTCGAGGAGCGCGGGTACGGCCAGGCTGCGATCGGCGACATCGCCAAGGCGGCGAAGGTCAACCGGGCGACGTTCTACCTGCACTTCACGAACAAGGCCGAGGTTTTCACCGAGGTCTACCGCGCGGTCCGCGAAGACCAGAGCGCGCAGTACTGGTCGCTGCTCGGGCGGGCGCTCGCCGAGGGCAAGGCGGCGAGCGTGCGCGCCTGGCTCGACGGGGCGCTGTCCTGGTGGGAGAGCCAGGCGGCGCTGCTGCCCGCGATCCACGAGGCGATGGCCAGCGATCTCGAGGTCGCGGCCCGGTGGAAGGACCAGATCGACCAGCTGGCCGGCGGACTGGAGGAGTACCTCGTCCAGTTCCCGCCGGCGCGGCGCGAGGAGCGGCGGCTGCGGGTCGAACTGCTGATGGTGCAGCTCGACCAGGTGTGTTTCCGCGCGATCGTGCAGAAGGTGTTCGTCATCGAACGGGACCAGCTGCTCGACGTGGTGACCGGGCTGTGGGTCGACGCGCTGGGGCTGAAACGCGCCTGACCGGCTTAGATCAACAACTTGATGCTTGACTCGACATAGTGTCGTCCTTATTCTTCCGGGGAGACCCGGCGGCAGCCCTGTGCCGTCCGGATCGCGGTTCTCTCCGGCTGTCGAGGCGTCGCCAGGGAAGGCGTCGGACACCGCCCACCTGTCAACGATGACTCGGGAGCGTCCACTATGTCCTCTGGCGTCACCGCTCCGTCCCCGGCGCTGATGCGGCGCGTGGTTTTCGCGTCCGCGATCGGCAATACCGTCGAGACTTACGATTACGCGGTCTACGGCTTTCTGACGGTCGTGCTGTCCAAACTCTTCTTTCCCGCGCAACAGCCCGGCGTCGCGTTGCTGTCGGCTTTCGCGGTGTTCGGCGTCGCGTTCGTGGTGCGGCCGCTGGGTTCGCTGCTGTTCGGTTCGATCGCGGACCGGATCGGGCGCAAGCCCGCGCTGGTGGCGACGGTCGCGCTGATGGCGGGAAGCACGGCGGCCATCGGCGTGCTGCCGCCGGTGGCGTCGATCGGCGTGTGGGCGCCGATCCTGCTGGTGCTGTTCCGGTTGCTGCAGGGGCTCGCGGCGGGCGGCGAGTACGGCACGGCGATGACTTACGCCGCCGAGTTCACGCCGCGCGGCAAACGCGGGGCGATGACCAGTCGCGTGCAGGTCGGCAGCGTGGCGAGCCTGTTGCTGGCCGCGGGTGCGGTGCTGTTGCTGAGCACGTTGCTGACGTCGGCGGCGATGGCGAGCTGGGGCTGGCGGATTCCGTTCCTGCTGGCCTTGCCGCTTGGCCTTGTCGGGCTCTACATCCGGTCCCAGCTGGACGAATCTCCGGAGTTCCGGGCGCTGGAGAACCGCACGCAGGTTCCGGCTTCGCCGGTCAAGGAGTCGTTCACCGCGCATTGGCGGCTCATCGTGCTGATCTTCGGGATCGCCGCGTTCCAGCAGGTCGGCTACTACGTCGCGTTCACCTACGCGCAGACTTACCTGATCCGCCTCGGGTTCTCGCAGTCGCAGGCCACGCTGGCGACGGTGGTCAGCATTGCCGTGGCGGTGGTGCTGGTCGCGGCGGGCGGGCCGCTGTCGGATCGCTGGGGCCGATGGCCGATGCTGCTCGGGTTGTCCGCGGGCACCTTCGTGCTGGCTTATCCGCTGTTCCTCGGCCTGTCCTCGGCGAAGAGTCTTGGCGCGGCCATCGGGATGACGGTGCTGCTCGGCGTGCTGCCCGCGTTGTATACGGCGGTGGCTCCGGCGGCCTATGTGGAGGTTCTTCCGGCGCGGGTGCGGGCGACGGTGTTCGCGGTCGGGTTCGCGCTGGCGGCGACGTTGCTGGGCGGACCGGCGCTGTATGTCAGCCAGACTCTCGTGCAGGTCACCGGCGACAACCGCGCGCCTGCGCTGTTCCTGATGTTCGGCGCGCTGCTGAGCCTGGTCGCGGCGTTGTTCGTGCGGCGGGCGACCATGCGGGTGGCGGATTCGGAGCTTGCCCCGGCGGTCCGCGAGCGGGTCTGAGGTGCTCGCCGATCTCGCTGAGCAGCTCGAAACGGTGACACCGCGGATCATCGGCGTCCTGATCGACCAGGCCGGTACCTGTCTCCTCGATGCGCTGGCCTGTGCCTGCGGCGGGCGCGACCTGCCGTGGGCCAGGCAGGCCAGGGCGATCGCGGGCGGCGGAGACGACGCGGCGATCTGGGCCACCGGCGGTCGGCGGAGCGGATTGGCGGACGCGGTGTTCGCGAATTCCGTTGCCTGTCACGCGTTGCTGCACGAGGACACGCATGCGGAAAGCCGGGTGCATCCCGGGACGGTGGTGGTTCCGGCGGCGCTGGCGGTCGGGGAACGGCTTCGTGCGCCGTTGTCGGAGGTGCTGCGGGCGATCGTCCTTGGCTACGAAGCCATCGCGCAGGTCTCGGCGGCGGTGCTCACCGACGAGTTCGGCGCGCGCGGGTGGCGGGCCAGCAGTGTCTTCGGTCCCTTTGGCGCGGCGGCCGCTGCCGCGCATGTGCTGGGATTGGACCGGGTGACGGCCGTGCACGCGCTTGGCCTGGCTGCCAGCTCGGCGGCGGGCTTGTGCCAGTGGGCGCAGGACGGGACGACCGAGGTGTTCTTCCAGAATGCGGGAGCCGCGCGTGCTGGCGTAGTCGCGGCGTTGCTCGCGCGGGAAGGCGCTACCGGTGCGGCGTCGGCGGTCGACGGGGTTTTCGGCCTGCGCCAGGCTTTCGGCGGTGCCCGGGACGAATCCGGACCGCCGGAGGTGCGGCTGGACCGGATGGCGATCTCGGCGACATTCTTCAAAGCGCATCCCTCGTGCGCATTGACGCAAGAGCCGATCGACGCAGCGATTTCCCTTGCCGCGCAGGGGGTCGAACCCGAGCAGGTCGTCGAAGCCACGGTGCACACTTCCGGGGTGGCGGCGGGCTATCCGGGCTGCGACAACGCAACCGTCCTGGACGCTCCGATTTCCCGGCAGATGAGCTTGCAATTCGCGGTGGCGGCCGCGCTGACCGACGGTGGACTCCGCCCGCACCGCTACTCCGGGGCGCTCGACCCCGGGATTGTGAACCTGGCAGCCCGGATCTCCGTGGTGGTGGATCCGGTCGCCGACAAGGCTTTTCCCGCGCGCCGGGACGCGCGGGTGACGGCTCGGCTCGCCGACGGCCGCGTCGTCTCGGCGGACAGCCGGGAGCAGGTGCAGCTGTCCGCCGCCGACGTGATCGGGAAGTTCCGTTCCTACGCGGGGCCGGTGCTGGGCGCTCGGGCCGAGGCCGTCCTGCGCGCGGTTCGCTTGCCCGGCACCGATTCCGCGCGGTTCGCCGCCCTTTTCCACTGACTCGACGATCTGTCGCTTGACTCGACACTATGTCGTGTCTAATCTGGCTCGCAGGCCGAGAGCCGTTCCACGGAAGGACAATGACGTTGCGTTCCGAAGTCACGTTTCAGATCGGGTGCGACATCGGCGGTACGTTCACCGACGTCGTCGCGCTCGCCTCGGACGGACAGTCCTTTGCGGACAAGTCCGACACCGTCCCGGACGACCTGGCCGCCGGATTGCTTGCCGCGCTGGAGAATCTCGCCGGCCGCGTCGGGCTGCCGCTCACTGAGCTGCTCGCCGAGACCACCCGCTTCGTCAACGGCACGACGGTGGTGACGAACGCGGTCGCCGAACTGCGCGGCGCGAAGGTCGGCCTGATCACCACCCAGGGTTTCGGCGACAACCTGCTGATCGCGCGTTCGGCCCGCAACGCGCACCGCGATCACCACAAGCAGCTCAGCCTTCCGCAGATCGTCGCCCGCGAGCACGTCGTCGAGGTGGCCGAGCGGATCGACCGCAAGGGCCGGGTGGTCGTGCCGCTGACCGAACAGCGGGCACGCGCGGCGGTGGAAACGCTCGTGGCCGCCGGGGTCGATTCGATCGCCGTCTCCCTGTTGTGGGGCTTCGCGAACGCGGAGCACGAGGAACTGCTCGCCTCGATCGTCGAAGCCGAGCATCCGGAGCTGTTCCTGAGCGTCGCGTCGCGGCTGCATCCGGTGATCCGCGAATACGAGCGGACGATGACCACGGTGCTCAACGCGTTCACCGGGATCCGGGTCGCCGAGTACACCGAGCGGATCGAGCGCGAACTCGCGGCGCGCGGCCTGCGCGAGCCGGTCGCGTTCATGCAGGGCTTCGGCGGCACGGCGAGCGCGGCGGAGGCCAGGGCCCGGCCGATCACGCTCATCGACTCCGGCCCGGCGGGCGGGGTGATCGGGGCGCGGGCGCTGGCCGGGCGGCTCGGCCTGAAGGACATCGTGACCGCCGACATGGGCGGCACCTCGTTCGACGTTTCGGTGCTGCGCGACGCCACCCCGAACGTCACCCGGCGGGTGATGCTGGGGGAGCGGTTCCTGACCGCGCTGTCCAAGATCGACGTGCTGCCGATCGGCACCGGCGGCGGGAGCGTCGCGTGGCTGGACGCGCGGGGCGTGCCGCAGGTCGGGCCGCACAGCGCGGGGGCCGAGCCGGGGCCGATCTGCTACGGCAAGGGCGGCACGCGGCCGACGGTGACCGACGCGTCGGCGGTGCTCGGGCTGCTGGCCTCCGGGTCCTTTTTGGACGGACGGCGGGCGCTCGACACGGACAGCGCGCACGAGGCGATCGGGCGCGAGATCGGGAAGCCGCTGGGGGTGGACGCGGTCCAGGCCGCGGCGGCGGTGCACCGGATGGTGGTCGCGGACATGGGCAACGCGGTCCGCGCGGTCACCGTGGAGCGCGGGCACGATCCGCGCCGGTTCGCGATGGTGGCTTTCGGCGGCGCGCTCGGGCTGTTCGCCGCGGACATCGCGCGTTCGGTCGGCATCCGGCAGATCGTGATCCCGGCCGAGGCGGCGGTGTTTTCCGCGCGTGGCCTTCTTTCCAGCGACGACGTGCGCGCCCGCGCGCGGTCGGTGATGTGGCAGGGCGGGGGCGCGGAGGCGGTGCTGGCCGCGCTCCAGGGGCTGGACGCGGAACTGGTCGAGGCGCTGCACGCGGCGGGCTATCCGGACGACCGGATCGACGTCCGCTGGGAAGGCGACTTCAAATTCCTCGGCCAGCAATGGGAACTGCGGGTGCCGATCCCGCGCCGCGCGGATCTCGGCGAGGCGGAGCTGGCCGCGATCCAGGACGGTTTCGCCGCGCGCTACGAGGAGGAGTACGGAGAGGGCACGGCCTGGGTGGGCAGCCCGGTGGTGCTGATGTCGGTGCGGGTCACTGCCACCGGCCGGGTGGACCTCATCGAACCGGCCCGCCGGGAGCCGGGGGAGCGCGAGGTCGAGCCGGCCGGGCGAAGGCGGATCCAGCGGGCAGGCACCGGAGAGTCCGAAGTGGACGTCCACGATGCCCGGCGGCTGAACGCCGGGGCGCGGATTTCCGGCCCGGCGCTGATCGAGCACTCGCTGACCACCGTCGCGCTGCCCGAGGGCTGGGAACTGCGCGTGGACGACTGGGGCAACTACCTGCTGGCCGACACCGCGGAGGAGACCGCATGACCGCCGTCAGCGCGACCGGGCTGGACCCGGTGGACGTCGAGATTCTCGCCAAGGCACTGGACAACGTCGCCGCCGAGATGGGCACGGTGATGATGCGCGCCTCCGGCAGCCCGGCGATCGCCGAGGCGGTGGACTTCTCCACGTTCATCGCCGACGCCGAGGGCGACATCATCAGCTACGCCGGCTACATCACGATGTACCTGGGCGCGGCCCGGCAGGCGGTCCGGCACTTGCTCGCTACGTATCCGCGGGCGGAGATCCGGCCGGGGGACCTGTTCCTCTGCAACGACCCGTTCACCACCGGCAACGCGCACGCGGTCGACGTCGGCGTGGTGCGGCCGATCTTCGCCGGCGAGGAGCTGGTGGCGTGGTGCTGGGCCGAGGCGCACGTCAACGACTTCGGCGGCGCCGCGCCGGGCGGGATGGACCCGACGGCGACCGAGGTCTACGGCGAGGCCCTGCGGCTGCCCGGGGTGAAGATCGTCGACCAGGGGCGTCCGGTCGAGGACGTGTGGCGGATCATCGAGACGAACATCCGGGTGCCGGAGCTGGTGCTCAACGACATCCGGTGCTTCGTCGCGGCCTGCCACCGCTGCGACGAACGGCTGCAGTCTCTCGTCGGGCAGTACGGCGCGGACACGTTCCGCCGGTACGTCGAAGCCGCCAAGGACCTGGCCGAGCAGGCGGTGCGGCGCCGGATCGCGGACCTGCCGAAGGGCACGTTCACCGCCGAGGAATTCGCGGAGCACAACGGGCACGCCGACGAGCTGTACCCGATCCGCTGCACGCTCACCGTCAGCGAGGACGCGCTGCGGTTCGACCTGACCGAGTCCGCGCCGCAGACCGACGGTTTCATCAACGTCAGCGCGGCGACCACGCTCGGCGCGGTCGTTTCGCCGCTGCTGATCACCCTGCTGCCGGATCTGCCGATCAACCAGGGCACGCTGCGCCCGATCGAGGTGGTCACGGAGCCGGGCACGATTTGCGACGCGCGGATGCCCGCGCCGATGGGGGCCGGGCACATCGAGACCGGGTTCCGGATCGGGAAGGTGGTCACCAGGCTGCTCGCCGATCTCCAGGCGGGCAGCGAGAACGCCTTCGTCCGCGACCACGTGACGGCTCCGTGGCAGGACTCGTGGAGCGCCAGTTTCTTCTACGCGCCCGACGAATCCGGCCGACTGGTGCCGTTCCCGGACATGAACGGCGGCGGCAGCGGCGCGGGCGCTCAGCCGATCGCGGACGGCATGGACGTCAGCGGCGTGCTCGCCCAGCCGCAGAACAGCATCCCGGACATCGAGATCAACGAACTCGCCTACCCGGTGCTGTATTTGTGGCGCAAGCTCAACCCGAACTCCGGCGGTCCGGGCCGCACCCGGGGCGGCGCGGGCATCGATCTCGCCTTCACGCCGTGGTATACGCCGGGCGGCCAGGAACACGTCATGGCGGCCTGCTGGCAGGTCCCGCCGTGCGGGGTGTTCGGCGGCTATCCAGGTTCCGCCAGCGGATCGGCGCTGGTGACCGGCGCGCGGGCGGACGAAGCGTTCGGCCGGGGCGAGGTTCCGCGCGGGATCGATGACCTCGCGGCCGCGCCGAAACCGTTGCAGGGCAAGCAGTTCGGTCTTTCGGTGGGCACCGGCGACGTGGTGGTGCTGCGGGTCGGCGGCGGTGGCGGGTACGGGGATCCGCTGGAGCGCGGCCCGGACCTGGTCGCGGCGGATGTGCGCGCGGGCGTGGTGACGGCGGACGCGGCGCGGGTTTCCTACGGCGTCGTGCTCGATCCGGCGGGCGACCCCGAGGTCGCCGAGACCAGCCGGGAAAGGGAGCGAATCCGCGCCGGCAGGCGGGAATGGCCCCGGGAAGACGGCTTGGCGGTGCGTCGAAGCCCGGCGCACGAACGGCTCGCCGAACGCGGCCAGTGGTGCCAGCCGAGGCCGGGGGTCGAACTCGTGGAGTTCGCCGACCCGGAGACCGGAACGCTGCTGCGCGCCGATGTGGTCGTGCACCCGGACGCCCGATGACGGGCCACAACGAAAGGCGGAACGACGTGGTTGCCCCGGATACTTTCCCGGACGCGCTGGCGGCGCTGGCGAAGCTGTTTCCCGGCGAGGAGGCGGTGGTCGCGCCCGAGGCACGGCTGACCTTCGCCGAGTTCGCCCGGCGCTGCGACGACCTGGCGGGCGCGTTCCGCGCGGCGGGGCTGCGGCCGGGGGAGCGGGTGGGGATCCTGCTGCCGAACGGGCTGCGCTGGCTGGTCACGATGCTCGGCGCGCAGCGGGCCGGGCTGGTCGCGGTCCCGGTCAACACCTGGTACCGCTCGGCCGAGCTGGCGCATCTGGTGGGCACCGCCGAACTGCGCCTGGTGGTGACCGAGGAGCGGGTGTTCGGCAAGGACATGCTCGCCGAACTCGCCGCCGCCGGGCACGGCGAGGTTTTCGCAGCGGGGGCCCGGACCGGCGGCTACCTCGGCGCGTTGTGCTGGCCGTCCGCCGAACCGTTCCCGCCCGGTCTCGAACCCGCCCCGGCGCCCGAACACGGCGCGGGGCCGGACGACTTCGCGATGATCCTCTACACCAGCGGCAGCACGGCGTTGCCGAAAGCGGTGCCGCTGGAACACGGCAAACTGCTGCGCAACGGCCACGAAATGGGCGAGCGGATGCACGTCGGGCCCGGCGACCGGCTGTGGTTCGCGATGCCGTTGTTCTTCGGTTACGGGGCCTGCAACGCGCTTCCGGTGGCGTTGAGCCACGGCCTGACGCTGTGCATCGAGGAGAAGGTCGACGGGGACGCGTCGCTGGCGTTCATCGAGCGCGAGCGGTGCACCGTCTCTTACGGACTCGCGACGGCGGTCCGGGCGCTGCTCGCCGCGCCGAGTTTCGGCACCCGCGACATTTCGTCGCTGCGCACCGGGCCGGTCGGCTTCAACGCCGAGGACAAGCGGCTGGCGATCGAAGGGCTCGGCATCACCGAGGCGTGCAGCGCCTACGGGCTCACCGAGTCCTACGGCTTCGTGACCATGACCGACGCGAGCGACCTGCCGGAGGTCAAGCTGCACACCCAGGGCAGGCGGCTGCCGACCCAGGAGATCCGCATCGTGGACAAGTCCGGGGCCGAGTGCGCGCCCGGGGCCGTCGGCGAGATCGAGGTGCGGGGCTGCGTGATCGACGGCTACCTCAGCGGGGCGGACGTGAGCGGCGGCACGCATTCGGCCGGCGGCTGGTTCCGCACCGGCGATCTCGGGTCGATCGACGGCGACGGGCGGCTCAGCTTCGGCGGCCGGTGGAAGGAAATGCTCAAGATCAAGGGCATCAACGTCGCGCCGGTGGAGATCGAGGGCATCCTCGGCGAGCACGCCGAGGTCGACCAGGCCTACGTCTTCGGGCTGTCCACCCCGGACGGCGACCAGGAGATGGCCTGCGTGGTCGTGCCGGACGGGCGCGGCGGCGCGACGCGACCCGGGCTGGCGGACCGGCTCCGGGAGTACGTCCGGAGCCGCGCGGCCAGCTACAAGGTGCCCGCCCGGGTCGTGGTGCTGGATTCGGCCGCGGTGCCGCAGACCCACACCGGGAAGGTCAGCAAGCTCAAGCTGCGCGAGATGCTGGAGGCGGCCGGATGACCGGGCGGCGCACCCCGGCGTTCGCCGCCCTGCCGACGCTCCCGGACCGGGACGAGCGCCACGCCTGGGACGTGTGGGGCCGCGCGGACGAAATCGGCACGCTCAACCTGATCGGGCCGCGGCAGCGGCTCGCCGCGGCGAAGACAGTGCGCAGCGGGCAGATGATCTCGCTCAACCTGCCGCTGAACGAACCCGACCCCGGACTGTTCGACGAACGCGACGTGTTCCGGCACGTCGTGGAGGACACCGCGGCCGGGCACGACGACCGGCTGGACGGGTTCTACCCGCAGGGTTCCTCGCAGTGGGACGGGCTGCGGCACATCAAGGCCGGACGGCACGGCTACTGGGGCGGCCGGAGCGAGACCGACCTGGCGACCGGCGACGCGCTGGGCGTCGACCGGTGGGCCGAGCACGGTTTCGGCGGTCGTGGCGTGCTGGTCGACGTCGCCGGTCACCTGGCCGCCCGGGGCACGCCGCTCGCGCCCGACGAGCCGGTGGAGATCACCGCCGCGCTGATTGAAGAAACGGCCGCCGCGCAAGGAACGGTCTTCGCGTCCGGGGACATCCTCGTGGTCCGCACCGGCTGGACGGAGTGGTACCGGCGGCTGCCCGCGCGGGACCGGGCCGCGATGCGCGGGACGATCGGCTCCGGTTTCGCCTGCCCTGGCCTGGAATCGGCGCGGGAGATGGCGGGCTATCTCTGGGACCGGGAGTTCGCGGCGGTCGCGGTGGACAACGTCGGGGTCGAGGTCTTCCCGGTGAACCGCGCCAAGGGCTTCCTGCACCGGCGGCTGATCGCGCTGCAGGGCATGCCGCTGGGCGAACTGTGGCTGCTGGACCGGCTCGCCGAAGCGTGCGCGGAGCGGGGGAGCCACGAGTTCCTGCTCGTCTCCGGCGTGCTTCCGCTGCCGCGCGGGGTCGGCAGCCCGGCCTGCGCGCACGCGATTCTCTGACGCTTTCGAGAAAGGAACGACCATGCCGCTAGGACCGGTACGCCAGGTGGCGATAGTCGGGATCGGCATCACCGAGCTGTCGAGGAAATCCGCGCGCAGCGGTCTCGACCTGGCCGCCGAGGCGCTGCGGCTCGGGCTGGACGACGCCGGGCTGGCCGCCGGCGACGTGGACGGCCTGTTCACGAACGTCGGCTACCCGCTGTCGATCGACTACGACCGGATGGCGGAGGCGTTCGGGCTCCGGATCCGGGCCGCCGTGCAGACCTGGAGCCACGGCCGGTTCGTCGGCCCCGCGCTGCAGGCCGCCGCGCAGGCGGTGGCGCTCGGCACGACGGAGGTGGCCGCCTGCCTGGCCGGGGTGTCGTTCTCCGGACTGGGCATGGTCGGCGGCGCGGGCGACGCGGAGGGCCTGCGCCAGGGCGGCGGGTCGCACGGGGAACTGCCGCACTACGGCATGACCGCTCCCGGAGCGGGGGCCGCGATGGCGTTCCGCCGTTACTGCGAGCGCTACGGCGCGGACCCGGCGCTGATCTCCGCGGTCCCGAGGGCGATGCGCCGGCACGCCCGGCTCAACCCGAACGCGCAGATGACCAAACCGCTCGGCCAGGCGGACTACGACGCGCAGCCCTACATCGTGGAACCCTTGCGCCGCCCGGATTTCGCCCTCCTCAGCGACGGCGGCGCCTGCCTGCTGGTGACCACTGTGGAGCGAGCGCGCGATCTGCGCCAGCCCGCGGTGATCGTTTCCGGCATGCAGGGGCTGCGCGCCGGGCGGGACGAGTTCATCTTCGCGCCGCCCGGGCTGGGCGTGTTCACCCAGGGCGAGGAGCGCCGCGCCGAGGACCACCCGGTCTACGCGATGGCGGGGCTGTCCGGGCCGGGCGACGTCGACTCGCTGCAGCTCTACGACGCCTTCTCGCCCAACGTGGTGTTCGTGCTGGAGCGCTTCGGTTTCACCGGCGAAGGCGAGGCGCTCGACTGGCTGCAGGACGGCCGGATCGAACTCGGCGGCGAACTGCCGGTCAACACGGCGGGCGGCTTGCTGTCCGAGGCGCACCTCTGCGGCTGGGGGCATATGGCCGAGGCCGTGCGCCAGATCCGCGGTCAGGCCGGTGATCGCCAGGTGGCCGGATGCGAGGTCGTCCAGTGGGCGACTCCGTTCGGCGATTCGACTGTCTTCACGAAGGACCGGTGAGCACGATGACCTCTGCCCGACCTCTTCCGCTGCGCTACCCCGAGGACGTCGAGCACCTCGACGGCGCGGCTCGCGGAGAGCTCCGCATCCCGGTGTGCGGCTCGTGCGGCCACGCGTTCTGGCCGCCGTCTCCGGTGTGCCCGCGCGATTTCCGCCGGGACGTCGAGTGGACGACCGACGCCGGGACCGGCCGGGTGCACAGCTGGGTCCGGTTCCACAAGCGGTACTTCGACGGCGACGACGTGCCCTACGTCGTGGTGCAGGTGCGGCTCGACAGCGGTCCGAACCTCACGACGACGTGGACCGGCGACGGCGACCCGGTGCCCGGCGAACCGGTCGCGGTGTCGTTCCGCGAGGCAGGCGACGGGGCGTGGCTGCCGGAATTCGGGCCGGGGGAGCGCGCGTGAACCAGTCCCGTGAACTCGCGGCCCGGATCGGGCCGGTCGGCGTGTGGCTGTCCGTGCTGGCCGAGATTCCCGCTGCCGACGCCGCGAAGGCCGCGCGAGTCGTCGAAGACCTCGGCTACGGCGCACTGTGGATCGGGGAGTCCCCGGCGCACAAGGAAATCTTCACCAACGCCGCCTTGCTGCTCGCCGCGACCACGCGGCTGACCGTGGCCACCGGGGTTGCCACTATCTGGGCCCGGGACGCGGTCGCGGCCGAAGGTTCGGCGCAGACCCTCGGCGAGGCCTTTCCCGGACGGTTCGTGCTCGGCCTCGGGGCCAGCCACGCCGAGGCCGGGCGCGGACAGGGCCACGACCGGCCGTTGACCGCGCTGCGCGAGTACCTCGACGCGCTCGACCTCGATCGGTACCAGGGACCGCGCGCGGAACGCCCGGTGCCGCGCGTCCTGGCGGCGCTGCGGCCCCGGATGCAGGAGCTGGCCCGCGACCGGAGCGCCGGGATGCACTCGTTCTTCGTGCCGCCCGCGCACACGGCGGAAGCCCGCGACCGGCTCGGCCCGGAACCGCTGCTCGTGCCCGAACAAGCGGTGGTCGTCGACGCGGACGCCGCTCGGGCCCGTGGGATCGCGCGAGCACACATCGCGACCCGGCTCGCGCTGCGCAACTACGTGAACCACTTGCGCGCCTTGGGTTTCGATGACGCCGACTTCGCCGACGGCGGCAGCGACCGGCTCGTGGACGCGCTGGTCGTGCGCGGCGACGCGCGGCAGGTGGCGGCTCGCGTGCGTGAACACCTCGACGCGGGAGCTGACCACGTGGCGATCCATCCGTTGACCCAGACCCCCGGTGCGGAGTCCATTGTGGACCAGCTCCGGGCGCTCGCCGCAGAGGGAGGGCTCCCGTCGTGACCGAGGACCGTTACCGCGCGGCCGAAGGACAGTTCCAGCTCACCGGCGTCCAGGCGCTCGCCCGGCTGCCGCTCGACGTCCGCCGCGCTGACCGGCGCGCGGGGCTGCGCACGGCGGCGTTCGTGTCCGGCTACGAGGGGTCCCCGCTCGGCGGGTACGACCTCGAACTGGGCAGACAGGCCGAGCTGCTGGCCGAGCACGACATCGTATTCCGGCCGGGCGTCAACGAGGAGCTGGCCGCCACCGCGGTGCAGGGCGCGCAGCTGGCGGCCAAGTCGGAGAACCGGCGGGTCGACGGCGTGACCGGTTACTGGTACGGCAAGTCCCCGGGGCTGGACCGCGCCTCGGATGCGTTGCGGCACAACAACCTCATGGGCACTCATCGGCTCGGCGGGGCGCTGGCGCTGGTCGGCGACGACCCGGGCGCGAAGTCCTCGACGGTGCCCGGGAGTTCCGAGCTGCTGCTGGCCGACCTCGGCATGCCGACGCTGTATCCGGCCGATCCGCAGGAGGTCCTCGACCTCGGGCAGCACGCGGTGGCGATGTCGCGCGCCTGCGGCCTGTGGGTCGGCTTCAAGATCGCCACCAACGTCGCGGACGGGACCGGCACCGTGCGGGTCGGACCGGGCCGGTTCCGCTCCGCCGCACCGGATCCGGTGGTCGGCGGGCGGCCGTTCGCCCATGAGATGACCGCCCGGATGCTGCAGCCGGACCTCGGCAGGCTGGAACGCAGCCGCGACGGCGCCCGCCTCGAACTCGCCCGCCGCTACGCCGCGGCCAACGGGCTGAACACGATTCTCGGCGGCGGCGAGGCCCGGATCGGGATCGTCGCCGCGGGCAAGACCTGCCACGATCTCCGTCAGGCGCTGGAGATCCTGGGCCTGGACGAACCTGAGCTGGAACGCCGCGGCGTGCGGCTGCTGCGGCTCGCGATGGTGCACCCGCTCGATCCGGAGATCGTCGCCCGGTTCGCCGCCGGACTGCGCGAAATCATCGTGGTGGAAGAGAAACGCTCCTTCGTCGAGTCCGCGGTCAAGGATCTGCTCTACGGCCGTGCCGACACTCCGGCCGTCACCGGAAAACGCGGTCCCGACGGCACGGCGCTGGTCCCGGCGGACGGAGAGCTGGACCCGGACCGCATCGCCGCGGCGCTCGCGGTCCGGCTGCGCGCGCACGGCGGCTTCCCGTCCGTCGAATCCTGGCAGGCCCCGCGCCGCACGATCGCGCTCCCGCTCGCCGCGCGCACGCCGTACTTCTGCTCGGGCTGCCCGCACAACTCGTCCACCAAGACCCCGCAGGGTTCGCTGGTCGGCGCCGGGATCGGCTGCCACAGCCTGGTGCTGATGACCGGCCGCGAGGACTACGGCGACATCACCGGGCTGACCCAGATGGGCGGCGAAGGCACGCAGTGGGTCGGCATGGCCCCGTTCGTCGGCAACGACCATCTGGTGCAGAACCTCGGCGACGGGACGTTCCACCACTCGGGCAGCCTGGCCGTGCGCGCGGCCGTCGCGGCCGGGGTGAACATCACCTACAAGCTGCTGTACAACTCGGCGGTCGCGATGACCGGCGGGCAGCAGCCGGCCGGAGTGCTGACCGTGCCCCGGGTGATCGCGGCGATGCGGGCCGAGGGCGTGCGGCGGATCATCGTCACCACCGAGGACCCGGCGCGGTACCGGCGCGTCCGGCTGGGCCGCGGCGTCCGGGTCTGGCACCGCGACCGGCTGGCCGAAGCCCAGGAGGCGCTCGCCCGCGTTCCCGGCGTGACGATGCTGATCCACGACCAGGAATGCGCGACCGAACTGCGCCGCAAGCGCAAGCGCGGGCTCGCCCCGGAACCGCCGCAGCACGCGGTGATCAACGAACGGGTCTGCGAGGGCTGCGGCGACTGCGGCGAGAAGTCGAACTGCCTTTCGGTGCAGCCGGCCGACACGGAGTTCGGCCGCAAGACCCGGATCGACCAGTCGTCCTGCAACAAGGATTTCTCGTGCCTGGAAGGGGATTGCCCGTCGTTCCTGACCGTGCTTCCGGGCAAGAGCGCGGGGAAGCGGCCGCTTGCCGAACCTCTGGCGGACCCCTTGCCGGAACCGAAGCGGACGGTTTCCGCCGAGCGGTACACGGTGCGGGTGACCGGGGTCGGCGGCTCGGGCGTGGTCACGCTCTCGCAGATCCTGGCGACGGCGGCGAACATCGCCGGGCTGCCGGTCCGGTCGCTGGACCAGACCGGGCTCGCGCAGAAGGGCGGCGCGGTGGTCTCCGACGTCAAGCTCGGCGCCGCGCACGCGAACAAGGCCAGCGACGGTGAATGCGACCTCTACCTCGGCGCGGACGTGCTCGTCGCCGCCGATCCCAGGCACCTCGCGGTCGCCGGTCCGCGCCGCACCGCGGTCGTGGTCTCCACGTCGAAGGTCCCGACCGGGGCGATGGTCGCCGACACCAGCGTCACCTTCCCCGAGGAAACCGCGCTGCTCGACCGGCTGCGCGAAGCCGCCGAAACCGTGACCGCGCTGGACGCCCGGGAGCTGGCCGAGACGTTGTTCGGCCAGGACCAGTACGCCAACCTCCTGCTCACCGGGGTGGCCTACCAGCGCGGAGCGCTGCCCGTTCCGGCGGAAGCGATCGAAGAAGCCATTTCCCGCAACGGGGTGCGCGTCGAGACCAACGTGCAGGCGTTCCGCCGGGGCAGGCAGTGGGTGGCTGACCGGGCGGCGCTGGAGACGGTGATCGCCGCGTTGCGCGGGGACCCCGAGCCGGAGCCTGCGCTCGCGCCGGAAGCCCGCGAACTCGTGGCGACCGTCGGCGACAGCGCGGAACTCACGCGCCTGCTGCGGATCCGGGTGCCTGACCTGATCGCGTACCAGAACCTCGCGTACGCGCGCCGCTATGTGGAGCAGGTCGAGCGGGTGCGTCGGGCCGAGGCCAGTGCGGTCCCGGGTTCGACGGCGCTCACCGAAGCGGTGGCACGGAATCTGTACAAGCTGATGGCCTACAAGGACGAGTACGAGGTCGCACGGCTTTCGCTGGATCCGGTGCAGGAACGCCTGGTCCGCGCGCGGTTCGGCGCGGACGCCCGCATCGCGTACCGGCTGCATCCGCCGGTGCTCAAGGCCCTCGGCATGCGCCGCAAGGTCGAACTGGGACCGTGGTTCAAGCCGGTCTTCCGCGTGCTGGCGGCGGGGCGGCGGCTGCGCGGGACGCGGCTGGATCCGTTCGGCCGCACCGAAATCCGGCGGCTGGAACGCGACCTGGTCGCCGAGTACGAGCGAGTGCTCGCCGAACTGACCGGGCGGCTGGACGCGGAAAACCACGCGCTGGCGGTGGAAACGGCGTTGCTGCCCGATCTGGTGCGCGGCTACGAGGACGTCAAGCTCCGTACTGTCGCGGACTACCGGAGCACGCTCGCCGAGCGGATGGCCGAGTTCCGTGCGGCGAAGGCCGGTGCGCCGTGCTGAACGAACTGCGCCGGGCCCTGCCCGCTGGCCGGGTGCTGACTGACCCCGATGTCCTCGCCGCGTACGCACATGACGAAGCCGCGTGGGCTCCGCACGAGCTGCCGCTGGCGGTCGTGCGGGCGCACACTGCCGAGGAGATTCAGCAGACGGTGCAGGTGTGTCTGCGACACCGGGTCCCGATCGTGCCGCGCGGCGCTGGCACGGGCCTGTCCGGCGGCGCGAACGCGATCGCCGGCGGGATCGTGCTGTCCACCGAGCGGATGACCGCGATCCGCGAGATCAACGCCGCCGAACGGCTCGCCGTGGTCGAACCGGGTGTCGTGAACGAGACTTTGCGGTCGGCGTGCGCGGAACACGGCCTCTGGTACCCGCCGGACCCGGCGAGCGCTCCGTGGTCGACCATCGGCGGCAACGTCGCCACCAACGCCGGCGGGCTGTGCTGCGTCAAGTACGGCGTCACCCGCGACTACGTGCTCGGGATGGAGGTCGTCACCGGGACCGGGGAACTGGTGCGGCTCGGCCGCCGGACGGCGAAAGGCGTCGCCGGGTACGACCTCGCCGGGCTGATGGTCGGGTCGGAAGGCACCCTCGGCGTCGTCACCGAGGTCACCGTGCGGCTGCGCGGCGCGCGGGCCGCCGAACGCACGGTCGCCGGGTATTTCCCCAGCCTGTCGGCGGCCGGAGACGCGGTCGCGGCGGTCGGGGCGTCCGGGGTCGTGCCCTCCGCGCTGGAGCTGATCGACCGGCACACCCTCGCCGCGGTGGACGCCTGGAAGAACATGGGGCTTTCCGCCGAGGCCGAGGCGGTGCTGCTCGGCCGCACCGACACCCCCGGCGAGCACGAGGCCGAGGTGCTGGCGAAGTGCTTCACCGAGGCCGGGGCGACCTGGGCCGCCGCATCGTCCGATGTGGACGAAGCGGAGGCGCTGTTCGCCGCGCGCCGGCTGGCGTACCCCGCGCTCGAACGGCTCGGCCCGGTGCTCACCGAGGACGTGTGCGTGCCCCGCGCCGCGGTGCCGGAAATGCTGCGGCGGATCGAAAGCATCGGCGCCCGCCACGACGTGCGGATCGCCAACGTCGCGCACGCCGGGGACGGCAACCTGCATCCGGTGCTCGTCGTCCCGGACGGCGGGCGGGAACGGGCCCAAGCCGCGTTCGAGGAGATCCTCGACGAGGCGCTCTCGCTCGGCGGGACGGTCACCGGGGAACACGGCGTCGGCCTGCTCAAACGCGGCGGGCTGACCCGGGAACTCAGCGCGCCGGTGCTGGCGATGCACGCGGCGGTCAAGCAGGCACTCGATCCGCACGGAATCCTCAACCCGGGCAAGGTGATCGCGTCGTGCGCGCCGCCGTCCTGAGCCGTCCGGAGGAGCTGGCGGTCGCCGAGGTGGACTGCCCTCGGCCTGGTGCTGGCGAGGTCCTGGTCGAGGTCGCGGCGTGCGGGGTGTGCGGGCACGACCAGGCCGACTACGCCGGGCTGCTGAGCCTCCCGCTGCCCGCGGTGCTCGGCCACGAGATCGCCGGAACCGTCGTGGCCGGCGGATCCCGGTTCGCGGCAGGGGACCGGGTCGCCGCGAAGCAGTTCGGCACCTGCGGCCGCTGCGAACCGTGCGGGACCGGCGACGAGCTGCGCTGCCCGCACCGGGCGTTTCTCTATGGCGGTTTCGCCGAGTACGCCGTCCTACCGGAGTCTGCGCTGTTGCCGGTGCCGCCTGAGGTTTCGCTGCCCGAGGCCGCGGTGGCCGCCTGCGCGGTCGGCACCGGGCTGCAGGCGTTGCGCCGGGTCGCGCGGGTGAAGCCGGGAGAGACCGTCCTGGTCACCGGTGCCGGTGGCGGGCTGGGCCTGCACGCCGTCCAGGTCGCGGCCGCGCTCGGGGCCCGGGTGCTCGCGCTCACCGGTGATCCGGCCAAAACCGAGCAGCTGACAAAGGCCGGCGCCGCCCACGTAGTACTCACGGGCGACGGTGTGTGGCAGGACATTCTCGACGCGACCGACGGCCGTGGCGCGGACGTCGTGCTCGACAACACGGGCCATCAACCGGTGTTCCGCCAAGCTTTCCGCGCGCTCGCCCACGCGGGCCGGTATGTGCTGACCGGGCAGGTCAGCGGGGAGCCGATCCGGGTCCACCCGGCTTTCGTGTTCGAGAAGGAGGCCGTCATCACCGGCTCGGGATCCACGCTCATGACCACCTTCGCCGACGCCTTGGCCTTGGTCGCCGAGGGCCGAGTGCGGCCGGTGGTGACTCCCTACCCGCTCGAAGACGCGGCACGCGCCTTCACCGACCGGATCACCGGCCGCGCCGTGCTCATCCCCTCTGGAGGACAGCCATGACGAGACCGCTGACGGGCACCCATGTCGTCGAGTGCGCGAGTTTCGTTGCCGGGCCGACCGGCGGCATGACCCTGGCGCAGTTGGGAGCGGACGTGGTCCGCATCGACCCGATCGGCGGTGGCAGCGACTACCTCCGCTGGCCGGTCGCGCCGACGGGCGAGAGCTACTACTGGGCCTCCCTCAACAAGGGCAAGCGTTCTGTAGCGGTCGACCTGCGCGATCCCGAAGGCCGCGAACTCGTCCTCGCGCTGGCGACGGCTCCGGGCCGCGATCGCGGAGTGCTGATCGACAACGCGGTCGGCCGGCCGTGGCTGGCGAACGAACGCCTCACGGCCCGCCGAGCCGATCTGGTCCACGTGCGCGTTCAGGGTTATCCGGACGGGCGGCCCGCGGTCGACTACACGGTCAACGCGGAGGCCGGGGTCCCCGGGATCACCGGCAGCGGCGACTGGGCCGCCCCGGTGAACCACGTGCTGCCCGCGTGGGATCTCGTCACCGGCCTGAGCGTCGCGACCGGGGTGCTCGCCGCGCTGCACCGGCGCGGCCGGACCGGCGAAGGGTCCTATGTGGAGCTCGCGCTGTCCGAGGTGGCGCTCGCCGGGGTCGCGAATCTGGGCTGGCTGTCGGAAGCCGCCGACCGGCGTGGGGAACGGCCGCGGCACGGCAACCACGTCTACGGCAGTTTCGGCGTCGACTTCGCCTGCCGGGACGACGCGCGCGTGATGGTCGTGGCGCTGACCGACGGCCAGTGGCGCGCCCTGCAGTCGGCGACCGGGACCGCGGAGGTGTTCACCGCACTGGAACAGGCCTTGCACGCAGACCTGCGCGACGAGTCCGAGCGATACCGCCTGCGCGAGACCATCGCGGCGATCCTCCGGCCGTGGTTCGCCGCCCGGGACCTCGACGAGGTGGGCAAGGAACTCGACGCCGCACGGGTTCTGTGGGGCCGTTATCGCGGCATGGCCGACATCGTGGCCGAACACCGCGAGCAAGCCCATGACGTGCTCGCCGACCTGCGGCTGCCCAGCGGCGGATCCGCCGTCACCGCACGGTCCCCGCTGCGCTTCGCCGGCGAACGCGGTCCCGCCGGCGACTGCCCGGTGCTCGGCGGCGACACCGATTCCGTACTGGCCGAGGTACTCGGCCTCACCGCCGCCGAACTCGGCGGCCTGCACGACCGGCGGGTCATCGCCGCGCCGGAAAACCCGTACAAGGAGGTACGTTGACCATCGACCCGAGCACTGACCTCGACCGGACCCGGTTCTTCATCGACGGTGCCTGGACCGAGCCGCAGGGCACCGAAACCCACCTCGCCCTGGAAGCGGCCACCGAGAAACCGCTGGGTCGCGCAGCTTTGGGCACCGAGGCTGACATCGACGCCGCCGTCCGCGCCGCCCGCCGTGCGCTCGACGAGGGTCCGTGGGGCCGTACGACGGCGGTGGAACGCGCGGCGACGATGCGCCGGTTCGCCGCCGCGCTGGCGGTCCGCGCCACGGACACCGCCACGTTGGTCAGCCGGGAAAACGGCATGCCGATCGGGCTGTCGAACGCCTTCAACGGGGAGGCTCCGGCGGGCCTGCTCACTATGTACGCGGACCAGATCGAGTCGACGCCGCTGGAGGAGATCCGGCCGAGCGCGTCCGGATCGACGGTCGTGCGCCGCGCTCCGGTGGGCGTGGTCGCGGCGATCACGCCGTGGAACTACCCGCAGGTGCTCGCGATGATGAAGATCGCCCCGGCGCTGGCGGCGGGCTGCACCGTAGTGCTCAAGCCGTCCCCGGAAACCGCACTCGACGGCTACGTTCTCGCCGACGCCGCCGCGGAGGCCGGGCTGCCGCCGGGCGTGCTCAACATCGTAGTGGCGGGCCGGGAAGCCGGTGCCGCGCTGGTGTCGCATCCGCTGGTGGACAAGGTCGCGTTCACCGGGTCCACCGCGGCCGGCCGGGCGATCGGCGCGGAATGCGGGCGGCTGATCCGCCGGTGCACGCTGGAGCTGGGCGGGAAATCGGCGGCCATCGTGCTCGACGACGCGGACCTGGACACCTTCGTCGCCGGCCTCGACAATGCCTGCTTCCAGAACAACGGCCAGACCTGCACGGTCCAGTCGCGCATCCTCGCGCCGCGGTCGCGCTACGCCGAGGTGGTCGACGCGGTCGCCCAGTTCGCCCGCGAAATGGTGCTCGGCGACCCGCTCGACCCGGCCGTCACCTGCGGCCCGATGGCCAGCGCTGCCCAGCTCGACCGGGTGCTCGGCTACCTCGAACTGGGGCGCGCCTCGGACGCCCGGCTGGTGGCGGGCGGCGGCCGTCCCGCCGGGCTTTCGCGCGGATGGTTCGTGGAACCGACGGTGTTCGCCGACGTGGACAACCGCGAGCGGATCGCGCAGGAGGAGATCTTCGGCCCGGTCGTCACCATCACCCCGTACGAGGACGAGGACGACGCGGTCCGCCTCGCCAACGACAGCGAATACGGCCTCGGCGGCTCAGTCTGGACCGCCGACGAGGATCGCGGTCTCGCGCTCGCCCGCCGGGTGCGGACCGGGACGATCGGCCTGAACTACTACCTCCAGGACCTCGGCGCGCCGTTCGGCGGGATGAAGGGCAGCGGCGTCGGCCGCGAACTCGGGCCCGAGGCGCTCGGCAGCTACCTCGAATACCAGTCCGTCTACGCCAGCGCCGCCCAGCTTTGAGAGCAGCCCCGGGGCCGCCGCGCGGCCCCGGGACCGACCGCGGAGGAGAACCCGTGCTCACCGCCCGACGCCTGCGCCCTGTCGCGCTCGCCCTCGCGCTTGTCTTGCCCCTGACCGCCGTCCCCGACGCGGCTGCCGCCACCCGCTACCGAGTCCAGCGGCTGGTCGACGGCACCGCCCTGCACTCCCCGAACGGCATCGCCCTCGCGCCGGACGGCCGGCTGCTCACCGCCAGCCTCGCCAGCGAAACCATCTCCACCGTGGACCCGCGCACCGGGCGGACCCACCGCCTCGTCGGCCCGCGCGACGGCCGTTCCGACGACCTCGCGATCGCCCCGTCCGGCGAAATCCTGTGGACCGACCCGGTCGGCGGCGTCGTGAAGGGCCGCGCCCCGGACGGCCGGATCCGCACGGTCGCCCGCGATCTGCCCGGCGTCAACTCCATCGCGTTCGACCGTTCCGGCACGCATCTCTACGTCGGGCAGCTGACTTTCGCCGACGCGCTGTGGGAAATCGACCCCGCCGGCCAGGCCGCGCCGCGACTCGTCGCCCGGGACCCCGGCGGGCTCAACGCTTTCGCGTTCGGCCCGGACGGGATGATCTACGCGCCGCGGTCGAAGCACGGGGAAGTGGCCCGCGTCGATCCGCGGACCGGGGCGATTTCGGTGCTCGCCCAAGGGTTCCGCCAGCCGGTGTCGGTCCGGTTCGACGCGAAGAACCGGCTCTACGTCCTCGACGGAGCGACCGGCCAGCTGGTCCGGATCGACCCGGCCGGTGCCAAGCACACAGTGGCGACACTGCCCGCCGCCGACGACAACATGATCATCGCTCCCGACGGCCACGCCTATGTCAGCAACATGGCCGACAGTTCCGTCTCGCGCGTCAACCTCGACACCGGTGCCGTCTCGGTCGTCACCTCCAGCAAGCTCGCCTTCCCCGCGGACATCGCCTCCGACGGACGGACGCTCTACCTCGCGGACGCGACCGCGCTGCGCACGGTGGATTCGCGCACCGGAGCAGTCGGCGAAATCCAGCGTCGGCTGTCGTCATCACTGGAGTTTCCGTCCGGGATCAGCGTCACCGCCGCGCATTTCGTGCTCACCTCGGAGTTGATCGGGTCGGTCCAGGTGGTCGACCGCGCGACCGGGAAGGTCGTCCGCGAGGTCCACGGCCTCGACAACCCCGCGGACGCCGTCGAGCTGGCCGACGGCAGCCTGGTGATTTCCGAGCCCGCGCAAGGCCGATTGCTGCACGCTGTCGGCGAGACGGTGCTCCCGCTCGCGGAAAACGTAGGCGCGCCAACGGGTCTAGCCGTCACCCGACGCGGGACCGTCCTGGCCGCCGACGCTGGCGGCCGCCTGTTCGAGGTTGCGCCAGCCTCCGGGAAAGTCGTCGAACGGGCCGCCGGGCTCGGGGGACTGCGGGCGGTCGCGGTGCGGCCGGATGGGTCGGCAGTCGTGCTCGATGTCATTGGTCGGCGCGTAGTTTCGGTGCAGCACAATGGAAAGCGCGAGGTGCTCGCTCGCGGCCTCGACGTCGGGTACCTGCGCGTGCCGTACGCCCGGTCCGGCGGGCTCACGGTCGGCCCGGACGGGACGGTCTACGTCGCGGCGGACCGGGACAACGCGGTCGACGCGATCCGGAAGACTCGCGGATGACCAGGCGCGCTTTCCGATTCGGCGTCAACCTGCTCACGCCGTCGTCGCGCGCCGAGTGGCAGGCGCGGTGCCGCCAGGCGGAGGACCTCGGCTACGACGTCATCGCCGTAGCCGACCACCTCGGCATGCTCGCCCCGCTGCCCGCGCTCGTTTCGGCGGCCGAGGCCACCACCCGGCCGCGGCTCGCGGTTTTCGTGCTCAACGCCGGGTTCTACAACCCGGCCCTGCTGGCCCGGGACCTCGCAGGCACGGACGCGCTGCTGGACGGACGGCTGGAAATCGCGCTCGGCACGGGCTACGTGAAGGCTGAATTCGACCGCGCCGGAATCCCGTGGCGGAGCGCGCCCGAGCGGGTGGACCACCTGGAGCACACCGTGCGGGAAGTGCGGCGGTTGCTCGCCGACCCGCAGCACCGGCCGCGACCGGCCGCGCAGCCGCCGATGTGCGTCGCGGGCAATGGGGACCGCGTGTTGCGGCTGGCCGCCGAGCACGCCGACATCGTCGCGTTCAGCGGAGCCGCGCCCGGGCAACACCCCGGCATGCTCCGGTTCCTCGGCCCGGACGCGCTCGCCGAGCGGGTCGAGCACGTGCGGCAAGCGGCCCCGTGCCGGTTCGGCGATCTCGAACTGAACCTGCTCGTCCACGCCGTCGCCCTCGACGGCGATCGCCGGGCCGCGGTCGCCCGGCTGCCCCGGTTCGAGCCGCCCCTCTCCGATCTGGACCGGGTGCCCACTGTCCTTTCCGGACCTCCGGCGGAGATCGCGGAAACCCTTCACCAGCACCGGGAGACGTACGGCTTCTCCTACGTCACGGTGCCCGAACCGGCGATGCGCGAGTTCGCTCGCGTCATCGCCGTACTGAGGAGCTGACCCGATGGCGCGTTTGGCCCGGACTGCGGGTTTGACCGATGTGCAGCAGGAGATTCTGTCCACGGTGCGGTCGTTCGTGGACAAGGAGATCATCCCGCACGCGCAGGCTTTGGAGCACGCGGACGAGTACCCGGCGGAGATCGTCGAGGGGATGAAGGAGATGGGCCTGTTCGGGCTCACCATCCCGGAGGAGTACGGCGGTCTCGGTGAATCGCTGCTGACCTACGCGTTGGTGGTGGAGGAGATCGCGCGGGGCTGGATGAGCGTGTCCGGGGTGATCAACACGCATTTCATCGTGGCGCACATGATCAAGCAGCATGGTACGGACGAGCAGAAGCAGCATTTCCTGCCGCGGATGGCGACTGGCGAGGTGCGCGGGTCGTTCTCGATGTCGGAGCCGGATCTGGGTTCGGATGTGGCGGCGATCAAGACCCGCGCCAAGCGCGAGGGCGACGACTATGTGATCGACGGCGCGAAGATGTGGCTGACCAACGGCGGTTCCTCGAACTTGATCGCGTTGTTGGTGAAGACGGACGAGGGCGCGGAGAAGGCGCATCAGAACCTGACGACGTTCCTGGTGGAGAAGCCGTCGGGGTTCGGCGAGGTGCTTCCGGGGCTGACGATTCCGGGCAAGATCGACAAAATGGGCTACAAGGGCGTGGACACCACGGAGGCGGTGTTCGACGGTTTCAAGATCGGTGCGGACAAGGTGCTGGGTGGCGCGCCGGGCAAGGGTTTCTCGTTCATGATGGACGGGGTCGAGGTCGGCCGGGTGAATGTGGCGGCGCGGGCGTGCGGGATCGCGATCCGGGCGTTCGAG
>NZ_JBHUKS010000016.1:0-47023 GCF_042684085.1 Amycolatopsis silviterrae | reverse complement strand
CGAGGCCGGGATGGCGAAGCTGATCGCGAGCGAGTACTGCGCGGAGGTGACGCAGGAGGCGTTCCGGATCCACGGGGGTTACGGCTACTCGAAGGAATACGAGATCGAGCGTCTGATGCGCGAGGCGCCGTTCCTGTTGATCGGCGAGGGCACCAGCGAAATCCAGAAAACCATCATCAGCCGCGGCCTCCTGCGCAAACCCGGCCGATCTTAGGCGGGGCAGGTCGCGGAGTATCACGAGATCGTCAACGCTGGACGCGGCCGGCCGTTGCTTTGCGCGAAACGGTGGTCGCCGCCAAGTACGTTCGGCCACCGGCGGTGCGTCGCACGTGCCTGGTCAGCGTGCCTGGCGGTGACGAGATCGTCGTCGGGGTCGCCGTTCCCGTCCGGTGTCCGGGACGAGTGCGATCACCGGAATGACCCGGTCGGTCTTTCGCTGGTATTCGGCGAAACCGGGGTAGCGCTCGGCTTGGGCGCGGTACTTCTCGTCGCGCTCGGCTGGTTCCAGCTCGACAGCTCGTACGTTCACGGTCTGGTCGCCGACCTCGACCCGGGCGTCGGGGTTCGCGCGCAGGTTCGGTCTCCGTCGTCAGTCCGAGGTGATCCCGTCGGGGTCGTTCAGTTCGTTGCGCACGAGGGTCAGCGCGCGCAGCACCGGGCGCACGGAAGGATCGGACAGATTCATCCCCAGGTCGAACTGGATCGGTCCGGTCAACGGCTCGTCCAGCATGGCGGACAGCAGTTCTTCGAGGAGGTCGGGCGCGAAGCGCGCGGTCAGCACCCGGCAGTCGGCGCTCCAGTTCTCGAAGACCGGCCGGCCGGGGCTGATCGCGGCGCCGAACTGTTGCGCCGAGGCCTCGACCTGGGTGCTGGCGGAACCGATCCGCAGCTGGCCCGCGATCGGGACGCACAGCACGTACCGCTCCATGGGCGGCGCGGTGATGGCGACGTCGGTGCCGTAGGAAAGGTAGTTCAACCGGAGCCCGGGCAGCGCGGAACTCCAGATCTCCATGCCGAGCGGACGGCTCGAGTCGGCGATCTCCAGCCGGCCCGGCTGGTAGGTGCGCGTGATCGCGTCGACCGCTTCCTCGACATCGGTGATGCGCTGTAAGCGGCCGGTCGGTTCGGCAATGTCGAACGGCACGCTCCACGGGCTGGGCTCGCCCGTGCTCTTCGTCGACGACGTTGGCGACATCGGCTCTCACCTCGGCGGTTGGGCCCCCACGTCGCGGCATTGAGACGCGGCCGCCACGGTTGGTCGTGGCGGCTCGCGGGGAACAGCCGAAACGGGTCTACGACTTGCCGAAGGCGGCGCGAAGGTGGTCGCCGATCATGGTGATGGCGCTCCGCGCGGTCTCGACGGGCTTGACATGGGTGAAGCCGTGGTCGGAGTCGGGGAAGTCGCGGTAGCTGACCTCGATCCCGGCCGTGCGGGCGGCCTCGGCCAGTGCGTGCATCTCGGTGCGCAGCGTGTCCAGCCCGCCGGTCAGGATGAGCAGCGGCGGGAAGTCGCCCAGTTTCGGGTACTTGACCGGGGACGCGAGCGGATCTTCCAGATCGGCGTCCTGGAAGTAGGTGCGGCGGACCATCCGCGTCATCCACTGCCCGACGATCGGCCACTTGCCAGGGCTGGTGCGGCTCGCGTCCGGCAGGGACAGGTCGCCGACGGCGTACTCCAGGCTGGCGGCCACCGGTGCGGGTTCTCCGTCCCTCAGGGCTTGGACGACCACGCTGAGCGCGAGCTTGCCCCCGGCGCTCGCTCCGCCGACCGACACCCGCTGCGCGTCCCAGCCGTGCGCCTCCGCCTGCTCGCGAATCCACCGATAGGCGTCGTAACACTGGTGTTCGGCGACCGGGAAGCGGACGGCCGGGGCCACGTCGTAGTCGATGACCACTACGTAGCAGCCCACCTCGCTGGCGAGGTAACGCGCGACGTTGTCCTCCTGTTCGGGATGGCGCACCACGAACGCGCCGCCGTGCAGCAGCAGATGCACCGGCGGGCGGCACCCCTCCACGTCGGCGCGCACGGGCGAGTACAGCAGCGCCGCCATGTCGCCGTACCTGGTCGGTACCACGATGCGCTCGGGCTCGGGCACCGGTTTCGTCGCGAACTGAAGCTTCGGCGAAGAGAACAGATACCGGGCCAGGACGGGGAAAACCCCTTGGAACGTGCGGGCGAGCAGCGCGGGCCGCCACGCGATCGCCGGGTCCTTGAACGGCATGCTGCTATCCCTTGAGCGCGGGGTAGTCGGTGTAACCGCGGTGGTCGCCGCCGTAGAAGGCGGCCTTGTCGGGGGTGTTGAACGGCCCGCCCTCGGCGAGGCGGTCCGGAAGGTCGGGGTTGGCCAGGAACAGGGCTCCGAAAGCGATCAGGTCGGCGGTGCCGTCCTCGACAAGACCGAGGGAGTCCGGGCCGGTCGGTTCCGGGTGGGTGAACGGGTTGAGCACGAACACGCCCGGCCAGTCCTTGCGCAACCGCTTCGTCAGGTCGCGGTCCGGGCCCTCCAGCAGGTGCAGGTAAGCCAGTCCCAGCGGGGCGAGTGCGGCGACGAGCGAGGTGTAGGTCTGTTCCACATCGGACGGATCGGTTTCGGCGATGTCGTTCAGCGGGTTTCCGGGGGAGATGCGGAAGCCGGTGCGGTGCGCGCCGATCGCCTCGGCGACGGCCGTGGCGACCTCGACGCCGAGCCGGATCCGGCCGGCCGCCGGCCCGCCCCATCCGTCGGCGCGCCGGTTGGCGTTCGGGGCGAGGAATTGATGGATGAGGTAGCCGTTGGCGCCGTGGATCTCGACTCCGTCGAAACCCGCTTCGATCGCGTTGCGTGCGGCGGCGGCGAAGTCGGCGATCGTCTGGGCGATCTCGTCCTCGGTGAGTTCCTTCGGCGTGACGAAGTCCTTCATGCCGTCGTGGGTGAACACTTGGCCCTTCGCCGCGACCGGGGAAGGGCCGACGGGGAGCAGCCCGTCGGGCAGCAGGCTGGGGTGGCCGATCCGGCCGGTGTGCATGAGCTGGGCGAAGATCGTGCCGCCCTTGGCGTGCACGGCGTCGGTGACCTGGTGCCACCCGGCGATCTGTGCGGCGGAGTGCAGCCCGGGGGTGTCCGGGTAGCCCTGGCCGAGCACCGAGGGCTGGGTGCCTTCGGTGACGATCAGCCCGGCCGAGGCGCGCTGGGCGTAGTAGGTGGCGTTGAGTTCGGTCGGGGCCGCACCGGGCCCGTAGGCGCGGCTGCGCGTCATCGGGGCCATGGCGATGCGGTTCGGCAGGCGCTTGCCGCCCAGGTCGATCGGGTCGAACGCGGTCGTCATCGAGGGTCTTCCTTTCGGTGGTGATCAGGCGGGGGTGAGGACTGTTTTTCCGGCGAGGCGTCCGGCGGCGGCCTCGTCGTGGACGGCGGGGAGTTCGGCCATCGGGCGACGGTCGGCGACGTCGATGCGCAGCTCGCCGCGATCGACCCGGGCCACGAGTTCGGCGAGCTGATCTGCCTTGCTGAGCACGAAAACCCGTTCCGTGCGGATGCCGCGACCGGGGTTTTCCGGAGGCGGGGTGGTGGTGCTGACCAGCGCGCCTCCGTCGGAGACCAGGCCGGCGAGCGCCGCGGTCTCCTCCGGCGTGGTCGGGACCAGGTTGACCACGACGTCGAACGGAGCGCCCTCGGCAGCGAGCACGCCGTTGTCGAAGTCGAGGTAGCCAATGACGCGGTCGGCGCCCTCCTCGCGGAGGCGGGCCTCATGGCGGTGGCTCGCGGTCGCGGTGACCCGGGCTCCGGCCTGATGGGCGAGTTGCACGGCGTATCCGCCGACGGCTCCGCCAGCCCCGTTGACCAGGATCGTCTGGCCTTCGCGCAGACCGGCGAGGTCGAACAGCGCCTGCCAGGCCGTCAGCCCGCCGACGGGCAACGCGGCGGCGTCCGCCAGCTCGACCGTTCGCGGTGCGGCGGCCAAGGCGTCCGAGGGCGCGACGACGTAGTCCGCGGCAGCGCCGTCGGCGTTCATCGGCAGGAACGCCACGACGGCGTCGCCGACCCGCCATTCGTCGACCCCGCCGCCGACCTCCGCGATCGTTCCCGCGACGTCGATGCCGGGAATGTGCGGGAACTCGACGGGGAACACCTCTCGCAAGGCCCCGGCCCGGATGCCGATGTCCGCGGGGTTGAACGTGGTGCCCGCGACCTCGACCAGCACCTGGCCCTCGCCGGGAGCGGGCCGTTCGGCCTCCTCGTAGACCAGCACGTCGGCACCGCCGTATCGGTGATAGCGCACTGCCTTCATGGCCGCCTCCTTCATATGCTTCGATGTCGAAGTTGTTTTCAGGCTAGCTTGCTTTGACTTCGAAGCAAGTCTTGCGGCCGGTGAAGTGGGTCACATTGCTTCGAGTTCGAAGTAACTAAGATGGACGCATGGCAGACGCGCTGGAACCCGAGCAACTCGACACGTACTTCGCGCTCATGGAGTCGGTCAGCCTGCTGCATCACGCCGTCGAACAGCAGGTGCGCGCGGCAGGCGAGCTCAGCTACATCCAGTTCCAGCTGCTGGCGCGGCTCGCCGACGCCCCGGATCGGCAGCTGACCATGACCGCCCTCGCCGACGGCGTCGTCTATAGCCGCAGCGGCCTGACCCATCAAGCCGGCTTGCTGGAGAAGGCCGGTCTCGTCACCCGCGCCACCAGTCCCGACGACCAGCGCGCCACGTTGGTCACGATCACCCAGGCCGGGCTCGACCGGGTGGCGGCGATCCTGCCCGGTCACGTCGACGTGGTGCGCGACCTGCTGTTCGATCCACTGTCCAAAGAGGATTTAGACGTTCTAGGCGGCATCATGGGCAGGGTCCGCGACCATATGCGAGCCCAGCCTCCTCGCTCTGTTTCGACCCGCAAGCGACGCACTTGAACCGCGATTGTGCGAAATATGCCTTCATGCGGGGGGTTTCCTGACCACCGTGCTCATGCGCGGTCCATGTTCGTCCCCGCGGCCGGCCTCTGATCCGGTGGCGTGGGCCTTCGCGCCGGGTGAGCTGGAGCAAGACCGTGTCCAGTTCGGCGGAGGCGAGCTGCGCGCCGGGGTTGAGGAGTTCGGCGGCGAGCGCCTGGACGTCGAACGCGACGGGGATGGGCGAGGGCGGGCCGATGACGGGGCCGCGACCCCGAGCCGCCGGGCAGCGAGAGACTCGCGTTGGTGACGCTTGGGGTGCAGGGCGGCCCGCCGCCTTCGGCCACAAACGTTCCGCAAGACCGTCTTCGCCTACGGCCCCGCCGGGCCGGATGACGAACCGGCTCCTCGACGCTTACGGAGCATCGAACAACTTCTTCGTCGCCGAACAGATCCTCGACGGCAAGAGAAACTTGCTGCAACCCCACGACATCGCCGTTCCCGCAGGCGGGCCCGCGAATCCCCGTGCGACCGCCCCGGAAATGGAACCCTTCAGCGTCATGCAGGACGACAACATCAGCGTCACCGCGATCCACCGACGGTCTCGTCCACGAAGCGATCAACATCAAACGCTACGCAGAGCTCGGCGCGTCCGCGGACATCGACCGCCAGACGTGGGAACAGCAACTGGCCGACAGCTGCCGCGCGGCGGGATACCAAGGCGCGTACTAGATCGCGCGAGACGGAGCCGACGTTCCGATCCCGGGAGTCAAGTGACGGCGCCCGTGCGGGCACCGCGTTCCGCTCCCGCCGAACCTTGGCGTCAGCGTGGCTGAAGCCCCGGTCTGGCCCGGCGACGTTCACCCGTCGGACTTCATTTGCACGCCTTCGTCTGGTGTGCGCCGAATTTGGCCTGGGCGCTGGTGAACTGCCCGCCGTACTTTGACGACAGTTGCTGGATCAGGCCGGTGCAGGAGAACGAGGTGTAGTCCAGGTAGGACTGTGCGGCTTTGGCTGCCTGTGCGTTCCAGTCGACGTCCAGGCTGTCTACCGCTCGAGTGGCGACGTTTTTCGGGTAGCTGTCGCCGTACTTCGAGGACAGCTGGTCGATCAAGCCGTTTCGCGAGAAAGCCGTATAGCCGAGATACGACTGCGCGGACTCGCGGGCCTGCTCGACCTGGGGTGGGTACTGCGGGGCCTCGCTGGTCGGGCCTGACTCCGTTTGGGGCGGGGATGGGGGAGCCTCGCTGGTCGGGCTGGCCTGGACCAGTTGCCCGTTGACGCACGACTGTCCGGCCCGCAGCGGAGGGCACGACTCTTGCGGCGCATAGCCGGGCGTCGAAGCAGGGGCAGCAGTCGCACCGGCAGCACCGAGATCGCCCGCGTCACGATGGGAGCAGGCCGTGAGGATGACGGCCGCCGCGGCCGCTGCGGCAAAGAGGGCGACGCCCTTGATCATGCGGATACTCCTTGGCACGGGGTGTTTTGGAGTCGTGTGTGCTGCCCCGTTCGTTACGCCGGTCATATCCGCCTCGCTCGGCCCGTCCAGGCGTTCTGACCGTCGAACGGCGCGTGCTCCGGCTGTGCGATCCGGCGGTCGTCGAAGGAGACCGCGCGCTCGAGGGCGATGCCGCAGATCGGCGCTGCGAGGTAATCGACCCGGTCCGGTTGATCGGCCGCCTTCGTGATCTGGCAGCGCGCAGCGTCTCCGAATCATGGACTTGCGGACGAATGAACATTCACCGAAGGCGGTCTGCTTAGCTGTCGCTTCGCGTCCGACGGCAGCGAAGGACTTATCGCCTACGCGAGCGTCGATTTTGCGATAGCAGCGCCGTTGAGTCCCAGGAGAGCGCCAGGGCCGAAAGCTTTCGCATGTGATCCTTGCCGCGGCTTCCGGCCAGCTGAGCCCGCCCTGCAGAGCGCGGGTCTGCAGCCGACCGTCCGAGTCCCCAGGGGGTTCGAACTCACACCGGTTGACCTGCGGAAATGTCGTCGGGGTGGATACGCGGTCGCAACAGAAAGTCGCTGTCCTGCGAAAACAAGAGAATTCCGGGTGCCCCCGGTGAGATTCGAACTCACACTGGACGGGTTTTGAATCCGTTGCCTCTGCCAGTTGGGCTACGGGGGCGCAGTGCCGGAAACTCTACGGGACCCGCCCTTCCCGCCCCCGACCGGGTCCGGTGATCGACTTGGGGCCGGGGCTGGGTGTCTCCCGCCACTTCGTGGTGAACGCCATCGTGGGATCTGGATCGGTCCCGGTACGCTGGGCTCTCGCGGGTGACCGCGTGTCGAAGACGTCCCGCCGAGCCTTCAGGAGGACACCGGTGACCGAACAGGCTGCCGAGTCGAACGGCGCCGCCGCCGGCGTGCCGCAGCGACGGGTGCTCGTCGCGGAAGACGAGGCGCTCATCCGGCTCGACCTGGTGGAAATGCTGCGCGAAGAGGGCTACGAGGTGGTCGGCGAGGCCGGCGACGGCGAGGAGGCCATCGCGCTCGCCACCGACCTCAAGCCGGACCTCGTGATCCTCGATGTCAAGATGCCCAAGCTCGACGGCATCGAGGCGGCCGCGCGGATCACCGGCGACCGGATCGCGCCGGTCGTCATTCTCACCGCGTTCAGCCAGCGCGACCTCGTCGAACGGGCCCGTGACGCGGGCACCATGGCGTATCTGGTCAAACCGTTCGCCAAACGCGACCTCGTGCCCGCCATCGAGCTGGCTGTCAGCCGGTTTTCCGAGCTGCAGGCGCTCGAGGCCGAGGTCGCCGGGCTCACCGACCGGCTCGAGACCCGCAAGGTCATCGACCGGGCGAAGGGCCTGCTCATGAGCCGCCAAGGGCTCACCGAACCGGACGCGTTCCGCTGGATCCAGCGGACTGCGATGGACCGGCGCACCACGATGAAGGCCGTCGCCGAGGCGGTCGTGGAAAGCATCGGCTAAAAGCACGGCGCAGCACCCGGCGAAGCGGGCGTGACCAGGGGGTCGCGCCCGCTTTTTCGTACCCTGGCGGGGAAATCGCGGCGGAGAGTGATCGTCCGGTCCCGGAGCGCGCTCCCGGCCAGCGGGACGCCGTGCGGTTTGCCGTGTTCGTCCCGGCTCGTCGTCTCGCCCTCGAACCTGGCCGTTGACCAGCGAAAACTGCTCCGTTCAGCCGATCCGGAACCCACCCGCGCGGGTTGATCCGCCCTGCGCGAAAGGGCAAGGTTGCTACCTTGGAGGCTGGGGATCGTGGTGTCGGTCACGATGACGGAGGGGAAGTTCTTAGACTGCCCTCATCGATCGGACGGGGAGTCAAGGTCCGATCGAGGGGTGTTCGGACACGAAGAGTCATTCACTCGGTCGTTGCAATAAGACGATCGAGTGTAAATCGTCCGTTAATTCTCGTGACGACCGTCACGATGTGGATACAAGACTCGCTGTGACTCTGTGCAACACCTCACCCGGCGGCTACGTTCAGCGCCCAGTCGAAGTCCCACGCAGGGACCCGCCGTTCCGCAGGAGCGTGTCGGGTGGCATTTGGAGGAACGAGTGCAGAGAGCACGACTCACTAAGGTCATCGTGCTGGCCGCGGCGGGAGTCATCTCCCTTGGCGCCTGCTCGGCGCGGACCGGCGGTGACTCGGGTGGCGACAGCGGCGCGCCGCAGGCCGCGGCCCCGTCGGCGGCGGCGAACGCGGCGGACCCGGCCGGAGACGGCAAGGCGCAGTGCGCGCCGACCTCGATCGCCTACGCCGGCACGATCAACGGCGACAACGCGGCGCTGGGCCAGAACATCCTGAAGGGCGCGAAGCTCGCGGTCGACCAGCACAACAAGGCCAACCCCGGCTGTCAGGTCAAGCTGGAGCAGTTCGACACCGAGGGCACCCCGGACAAGGCACCGGGCATCGTGACCCAGGTCGTCAACACCCCGGCCATCCTCGGTGTCATCGGCCTGCCGTTCTCCGGCGAATCGAAGGCCGCGGGCAACATCTTCAACAGCGCGGGTCTGGTTTCGATCACGCCCTCGGCGACCGACCCGAGCCTGTCCACGAACGGCTGGAAGACTTTCTTCCGCGGGCTGGGCAATGACAACACGCAGGGCCCGGCCGCCGCGAAGTTCATCACCGGCGACCTCAAGGCCAACAAGGTCTGCGTGATCAAGGACGACTCCCAGTACGGCACCGGCCTGTTCGAGGCGACCACCAAGGCACTCGGCGACAAGGCGTCCTGCACCGACCAGGTCAAGAGCAAGCAGACCGACTTCTCCGCCGTGGTCAACAAGATCAAGAACGAGAAGCCGGACGCGGTCTTCTACGCCGGCTACTACCGGGAAGCCGCTCCGCTCGCGCAGCAGCTGAACGACGCTCAGGTCAAGGCGAAGTTCGTCGGCCCGGACGGCGTGAAGGACGACCAGTTCGTGAAGGGCGCGGGCGACGCCGCGGCCAGCGCGTACTTCACCTGCCCGTGCGTCCCGGCGGACCAGTTCACCAAGTTCACCGACGCGTACAAGGCGGCGACCGGAGTCGAGCCGGGCACCTACTCGCCGGAGGCCTACGACATCGCGACGATCCTGCTGAAGGGCATCGACGCGGGCAAGAAGGACCGCGCGGGCCTGCTGGACTTCGTCAAGACCTACGACAACCAGGGCATCACGAAGCACTTCAAGTGGGACGACAAGGGCGAGCTTCCCGTCGCCGCGGTGTGGACCTACAAGGTGGACAACGGAAAGATCGTCCGCAACACCGAGATCAAGTAGCTCCCCGCTCAGCCGGTTCCAGATACCGGGGTGCGGGCCGGGCGGCCAGATCCCGCCGGGCCCGCACCCCGGACCCACATGGAGAACTAGTGTGTCGATGACCCACCTCGGCTCCCTCGTCCTTGCCGACGGCGGAGGCTGGATCCACTTCGACGTGGATTCGTTCCTGAACCAGTTCTGGGACAACACGATCGACGGTTTGTCCTACGGCAGCATCTACGCGCTCGTGGCGCTGGGCTACACCCTCGTCTACGGCGTGCTCAAACTCATCAACTTCGCCCACTCCGAGGTCTTCATCTACGGTGCCTACGGGGTGTGGTTCACCTTCTACGGCTTGGGTTTCCGGCCCGGCGCGACGCCGGATCTGCCGATCTTCGAGCTGGTCGGATTCCTGCTGCTCGCGCTGATCGCGGCGATGGCGGTGTCCGGCGGCACCGCGGTCGTGCTGGAACGCGTGGCCTACCGGCCGTTGCGGAAACGCAAAGCGCCCAGGCTGGTCTTCCTGATCACCGCCATCGGCGCCTCGTTCGTGCTGCAGCAGCTCATCTTCATCTGGCGCGGCGGCAACCCGGAGAACAGCATCCGCTTGCTGCGCAACGACGAAGTGTTCACGATCTTCGGCGGCAGCGTCACGATCGTCACCATCATCACCGTGGTCGCCGCGATCCTGCTGATGGTCGGCGTGGACATGTTCGTCAACCGCACCAAGTTCGGCCGCGGCATCCGCGCGGTGGCGCAGGACCCGGACACCGCGACGCTGATGGGCGTCAACAAGGAACGCGTCATCACCCTGACGTTCCTCATCGGCGGTCTGCTGGCCGGCGCGGCGGCGCTGTTCTACATGATGAAAATCCCGCAGGGCGCCTGGTACCAGGGCGGCTTCATCCTCGGCATCAAGGCGTTCACCGCCGCGGTGCTCGGCGGCATCGGCAACCTGCGCGGCGCGCTGCTCGGCGGCCTGCTGCTCGGGGTCGTGGAGAACTACGGGCAGTCGCTGTTCGGAGGAGAATGGCGCGACGTCGTCGCGTTCGTCCTGCTGGTGCTGATCCTGATGCTCCGCCCGACCGGCATTCTCGGCGAATCGCTCGGAAAGGCACGGGTATGACGACGACTACGACGCCGCCCGCCGCCCCGGCGAAGGCGCGCCGCCGTCCGGTTTCGGAGTGGTGGAACAAACTGTCCCGGGTCCAGCAGTGGGGCGTGCTCATTCCGCTGGTGGCGCTGGTCTACCTGCTGCCGGTGCTGAACCCGCCGCTGATCACCACCCAGCCCGGCTACGACTTCCCGATCGCGATGTTCGAAGTGGCCCGCTACGCGCTGGTCGCCATCGGGCTCAACATCGTGGTCGGCCAGGCGGGCCTGCTCGATCTCGGCTACGTCGGGTTCTTCGCGATCGGCGCCTACGTGATGGCGCTGTTCACGAGTCCGGATTCGGCGCTGTCGAAACTGCCGTTCCTCGTCGTGCTGCCGATCGCCATGGTGGTCACGATGATCTTCGGCGTGATTCTCGGGACGCCGACACTGCGATTGCGCGGTGACTATCTGGCGATCGTCACGCTCGGCTTCGGCGAGATCGTCCGTCTGCTGGCGGACAACATCGAACCGTTGCGCGGCAACCGCGGCTTCCAGGGCGTCGGGCATCCGCCGGGCACGAACGCCGACGGCAGCCCGTTGTTCACCAACACCAACGGCACTCCGTGGTACTGGCTCTGCGTCACGATCATCATCGTGATCCTGTTCGTGGTCGGGAACCTGGAGCGCAGCCGCGTCGGCCGCGCGTGGGTCGCGATCCGCGACGACGAGGACGCGGCCGAGATCATGGGCGTGCCGACGTTCAAGTTCAAGATCTGGGCGTTCGTCGGCGGCGCGGCGGTCGGCGGTCTTTCCGGCGCGCTGTATGCCGGGCAGCTGGGCTTCGTGAACAACCAGAAGTTCGACGTGGTCACGTCGATGCTGTTCCTGGCCGCGGTCATTCTCGGCGGCGCGGGCAACAAGGTCGGTGTGCTGCTGGGCGCGATTGTGGTGGCGTACGTGCCGCTGCGGTTCCAGGCGATCGCCGAGTACAAGTACCTGATTTTCGGCCTGGCGCTGATCATCCTGATGATCTTTCGCCCGCAGGGCCTGCTCGGCGCGCGGCAGCGGCTGCTGGCGTACGGCAGGCAGGCGTACCAGCGGCTGCTCGGCAAGGGCGAACAGGTCAGCAGCGACGGTTCGCTGGCGTCGGACAACCGGGGGGAGAGGGCATGACGGTCCCTGGCAACGGAAACGGGCCCGAGGTCCCGGCCGAAGGCGGCCTCGTGGCCGAGGTCGCGAACATGACCGCCGAGGAGCTCGCCGAGCACGAGGCCGAGGTCGCCGAGGCCGTCGCGCCGGACCGGGAGATCCAGGCCGAGGTCGGGCAGACGCTGCTCAAGGTCGACGACGTCACCGTCCGCTTCGGCGGACTGGTGGCGCTGGACTCGGTGTCGTTCGAGATCCGGCGCGGCGAGATCCTCGGCCTGATCGGGCCGAACGGCGCGGGCAAGACCACCTGCTTCAACGCGATGACCGGCGTCTACCGGCCGTCCTCGGGGCAGGTGCTGCTCGAGGACAAGCCGCTCGGCAAGACGTCGCGGCACGGGATCACCCAGCTCGGCATCGCCAGGACGTTCCAGAACATCCGGCTGTTCTCCGAGATGACCGCGCTGGAGAACGTGGTCGTCGGCACCGACGCACGGCACAAGACGAGCCTGCTCGGCGCTCTCCTGCGGGTCCCTCGGCACCACCACGAGGAGAAGCAGGCGATCGAGAAGGCCATGGCGCTGCTGGAATTCGTCGGCATCGCCGACCGGGCCGCGGACCGCGCGAAGAACCTGCCGTACGGCTATCAGCGGCGGCTGGAGATCGCGCGGGCGCTCGCCACCGAGCCCAAGCTGCTGTGCCTCGACGAGCCTGCCGCCGGGTTCAACCCGGCGGAAAAGGAAGAGCTCATGGGGCTGATCCGGACGATCCGCGACGACGGCTACACCGTCCTGCTGATCGAACACGACATGAAGCTCGTCATGGGCGTCACCGACCGGATCGTGGTGCTGGAATTCGGCAAGAAGATCGCCGACGGGCTGCCTTCCGAGATCCGGGAGAACCCCGCCGTGATCGCCGCTTACCTGGGGGTTCCCGACGATGACGTTGCTTGAGCTTTCCGACGTTTCCGTCCACTACGGGCGGATCCAGGCCGTGTCCGGGCTGTCGATCACGGTCGACGAGGGAGAAATCGTCACGCTGATCGGGGCGAACGGCGCAGGGAAATCGACCACGATGCGGGCGATCTCCGGGATCCGGCCGATTTCCGGCGGGGCCATCCGGTTCGCGGGCGAGGACATTTCCCGGCTGCGCGGCGATTTGCGGGTGGTGCGCGGGATTTCCCAGGCTCCGGAGGGGCGGGGGATTTTCCCGGGCATGACGGTGCTGGAGAATCTGGACATGGGCGCTTATGCGCGCAAGGACCGGAAGAATCTGCAGCCTGATTTTGATCGGGTGTTCGAGTTGTTTCCGCGGCTGGCTGAGCGGAAGACTCAGGTGGGCGGGACGATGTCCGGTGGCGAGCAGCAGATGCTGGCTATTGGGCGGGCGTTGATGGCGAAGCCTCGGCTGTTGTTGCTGGACGAGCCTTCGATGGGGTTGGCGCCGCAGTTTATTCAGCAGATTTTCCGGATTATCACGGAGATCAATCGGCAGGGGACGACGGTGCTGCTGGTTGAGCAGAATGCGCAGCAGGCGTTGTCTCGGGCGCATCGGGCTTATGTGCTGGAGACTGGGCAGATCACCAAGACTGGTACTGGGCAGGAGTTGCTGGCTGATACCAGTATCAAGGAGGCTTATCTCGGGGTGGGGTGATTTCCGGCGGTTGGTCCTGGGGACCAGCGTTGCGTTATGCACCCCGAAGCCTGATTGTGACTACGGCGCGGGGGTGTTTGTCAAGGCGGGAAAGATGCCTTGACAAACACCCCCGCGCCGCGTTTTTGGCTTCGTATCGGGGTGCGGGGGAGGGACTGGGTGCCTGGCTGGGTGGGTGCTTTGGTGGCGGTTCCTGGTGGGGCTGGGGCTAGCGCCCCAATGTGGCATTGGGTGCATCTGACGCAACCAATGCCACATTGGGTGCATGCGACGCACCCAATGTGGCATTGGGGCGCATCGGCGGCGGCCAAAGTCCGTGAAGGGGTCCTTGAGGGAATCTGGTTCCGTGAAGGGTCCCCTCACGTCTTCGGGTGTCCGTGAGGGGAATCCTGAGGGAATCAGAGTCCGTGAGGGTTCCCCTCACGGACTCCGCGAAACTCAGGCGCCTGGCGGGCGGTCCCGGACGACGCAGGTGAGGCGGGCCGTGCAGGTGCGGCGGCCTTCGTCGTCGGTCAGCACGATCTCGGCGGTGATGGTCCCGCGCCCGACGTGCAGCGGGGTCGCGACGCCGGTGACGGTGCCGGAGCGGACTGCGCGGTGATGGGTGCAGGAGAGTTCCAGGCCCATCGCGGCGCGTTCGGGGCCCGCGTTGAGGGCGGCCAGCACCGAGCCCAGGGCTTCGGCGACGGTGGCGTTCGCGCCGCCGTGGAGGAGGCCGTAGGGCTGGAGGTTGCCTTCGACGGGGATCGTGCCGACGACCCGCTCGGGTGTCAGCTCGACGAGCTTCAGCCCGATCTTGTCGTTCAGCTGCTGGCCTGCGGCCGCGGGGTCTACGCCCCCGAACTGGCCCGGCGCGATTTCCGCCGTCTGTTCGGTCACTCTCTGCTCCTCAACCTATGCGACACGCAAGAGTGTCGGACCCTCACCCTAGACTCGCCCCCGTGAGCCCGAGTGAGAACCAAACCGTTGCCAAGACCACAGGCGCCGCCGGTGCGCAGGAACGCCCCCGGCTGCTGCTGATCGACGGCCATTCGATGGCCTATCGCGCCTTCTTCGCCCTGCCCGCGGAGAATTTCCGCACGAAGACCGGGCAGGTCACCAACGCGGTCTTCGGCTTCACCTCGATGCTCATCAACCTGCTGCGCGACGAGAAGCCGACGCATCTCGCGGTGGCCTTCGACCTCTCGCGCAAGACCTTCCGGTCGGAGACGTACGCCGACTACAAGGCCAACCGCAGCGCCACGCCGGACGAGTTCCGCGGCCAGGTCGACCTGGTCAAAGAGGTGCTCGACGTGCTCGGCATCCCTTCGCTCACGAAGGAGAACTACGAGGCCGACGACGTCATCGCGACCCTCACCACGCAGGCGGGCGAGGATTACGACGTCCTCATCTGTACCGGCGACCGCGACGCGTTGCAGCTCGTCACCGATCGGGTGACCGTGCTCTACCCGAAGCGGGGGGTCTCCGACCTCGTGCGGTTCACCCCGGACGCGGTCGAAGAGAAATACGGCCTCACCCCGGTCCAGTATCCGGACTTCGCGGCGCTGCGCGGCGACCCGTCGGACAACCTGCCCGGCATCCCCGGCGTGGGGGAGAAGACCGCGGCCAAGTGGATCCGGCAGTTCGGCACGCTGGCCGACCTGATCGACCGGGTCGACGAGGTCAAGGGCAAGGTCGGCGACGCGCTGCGGGAGCACCTGTCCTCGGTCCAGCTCAACCGGCAGCTCACCGAGCTGGTCCGGGACGTGCCGCTGGAGTCCGTGCCGGACCAGCTGGAGCTGCGCCCGTGGAACCGCGAGGAGGTGCACCGGCTCTTCGACGAGCTGGAGTTCCGCGTGCTGCGCGACCGGCTTTTCGACACCCTGAGCAGCGCCGAACCGGAGGCCGAGGAGGGCTTCGAGGTGTCCGGCTCCGCGCTCGCGCCGGGCACGCTCGGCGCGTGGCTCGAAGCGCACGCCGGCGCGGCCGAACCGGTGGCGTTGTCGTTCCGGGCGACCGGCGCGTCGGTCCGCTCCGACCTCAAGGCGGTCGCCTTCGCGGCGTCCGACGGCGAGGGCGCGTACGTGGACGTCACCGCGATGGACGAGGCGGACGACCGGGCGCTGTCGGCGTGGCTGGCGGACCCGAAGATCCGCAAGATCGGCCACGACCTGAAGGTGCCGCTGCACGCGGTGCGCGCCCGCGGCTGGACGTTCGGCGGGCTCAGCATGGACACCGCGCTCGCCGCGTACCTCGCGCGGCCGGGGCAGCGCACGTTCGGGCTGGACGACCTGGCCCTGCGCTACCTGCACCGCGAGCTGCGCTCGGACGCCGCGGACGGCGACGGCCAGCTGTCCCTGCTCGACGGCGGCGCGGACGAGCTGGAGCAGAAGGAAATCTCCGCCGAACTGGTGAAGGCGCGGGCGATCTTCGAGCTGGCCGGGGCGCTTTCCACCGAGCTGGAGGAGCTGGGCGGCGCGAAGCTGCTGGCCGAGCTGGAACTGCCGCTGCTGGAAGTGATCACCGAACTGGAGGCGGCGGGCATCGCGGTCGACGTCGACCAGCTCACCGAGCTGGAGGCGCACTACCTCAGCCGCGTCACGCAGGCCGCGGACTCCGCGTACGAGGTCATCGGCAAGCAGATCAACCTCGGTTCGCCGAAGCAACTGCAGGTCGTGCTGTTCGACGAGCTGGGCATGCCGAAGACCAAGCGCACCAAGACCGGCTACACCACCGACGCCGACGCGCTGCAGTCGCTGTTCGAGAAGACCGAGCACCCGTTCCTGCAGCACATGCTGGAACACCGCGACGCGACCCGGCTGCGCACCACGGTCGAGGGCCTGATCAAGTCGGTCGCCGACGACGGGCGCATCCACACCACGCTGCAGCAGACGATCGCGGCCACCGGACGGCTGTCGTCGGTCGAGCCGAACCTGCAGAACATCCCGGTGCGCACCGAGGAAGGCAGGCGCATCCGGGACGCGTTCGTGGTCGGCGACGGGTACGCGGAGCTGATGACCGCGGACTACAGCCAGATCGAAATGCGGATCATGGCGCACCTGTCGAAGGACGAGGGGCTCATCGAGGCCTTCAACAGCGGCGAGGACCTGCACACGTTCGTGGCGTCGCGCGCGTTTTCCGTGCCTGCCGCGGAAATCACGCCGGAGCAGCGGTACCGGGTCAAGGCGATGTCGTACGGGCTGGCGTACGGCCTGTCGGCGTACGGCCTGTCGCAGCAGCTGAAGATCTCGACGGAAGACGCGAAAGAGCAGATGGAGGCGTACTTCTCGCGGTTCGGCGGGGTGCGCGACTACCTGCAGTCGGTCGTCGGCGAGGCGGCGAAGCGCGGTTACACGGAGACGATCTTCGGCCGCCGCCGCTACCTGCCGGACCTGAACAGCGACAACCGCCAGCGCCGCGAAATGGCCGAGCGGATGGCGTTGAACGCGCCGATCCAGGGCAGCGCGGCGGACATCATCAAGGTGGCGATGCTGAACGTGCACCGCGCACTCGCCGAGGCCGGTTCGCGCAGCCGCGTTCTGCTGCAGGTGCACGACGAACTGGTGCTGGAAATCGCCGACGGCGAACGCGGGGACGTCGAGAAGCTGGTCCGCGAGGGCATGGGCTCGGCGGCGGAACTGGCGGTGCCGCTGGAGGTTTCGGTCGGATACGGGCGGTCGTGGAACGAGGCCGCGCACTGAGCTGAGCCGGACTGGGCCGCGGTTTTCGCGGTGGGAAACGGAATCGGCGGCGGATTCGGCCGGGCGAGCGCGGATCAGGGGTGAGGTTCGTGCTCGCCGGTCGGGTGGCTCGCGCCGGAGCGGTGAGGTTGAGGTGCGTGGCTGGCCGGGTTCGCGCCGGAGCAGCGGGCCGAGTGCCTGGAAGCGTCTGGCATCCAGGCGCGAGAAGGCCGAAGGGCACGGCTGCCTCGGGGCGCATCCGGGCGCGGCGACCTCGAAGCCCCAAGGACGCCCGCACCGCCGACCCCGCGCACTATCCGGTTACCGCCCCTCGGCATCGGCCCATCCGCCACCGCCATCAGGACCGTCGTTGTCCCTCCGCCAGCACGGAGCGAACCCGCGAAACCCCTGTCACCCACCAGAAGTCCCGCGACGCCGCTGAACGGGTGAGCTTGCTGCTCCAGCGTGGGCCACTTTCCGCGAACGCCGCCCGGCCGCCCGCGCGCCCGGCGTAGGGTCCCCCGCGTGGGGTACCGGGCCGTGCGTCGACGCTGGCGGGTTCGGCTGCGCGGTCAGAACGGCGAGATCTGCGGGGCGGGCACCCTGCTCGACGACGACCACGTGCTCACCTGCGCGCACGTGGTCGAGCGGCCGGGCGCGGACGTCCTCGTCGACTTCGTCGGGCTGCCGGGCACTCCGGTCACGACCGGCCGCGTGGTGCCGGAGGCGTGGGTGCCGCCGGGGCGGGACGAGCGCGGCGACATCGCGATGCTGCGGCTGGCCGAGCGGGTGCCCGGGTCGCTGGGCGCGCCGCTGTACCGGATGCCGTTGTCGGACGGCCAGCCGGTGTGCGCCTACGGGTTTCCGGAGGGCGCGGACGTGGGGCTGTGGACGTTCGCCGAGGTGGCCGGCGAGGGCGGGCCTGGCTGCGAATGGGTGCAGCTGGTCCGGAAGAACGACAATCAGCCGATCACCGGCGGGTTCAGCGGCACCGCGGTGCTCGACGTCGCGACCGACCGGGTGGTCGGCATGGTCGTGTCCCAGTACAAAGCCGAGGGCGAGCGGGTCGCGTGGATGATTCCGGTCGAGACCGTTCTCGGGTACCTCGGCGCGGACCGGTGGGGGCAGGGGAGTCCGGCCGTCGACCGGACTTTCGGGCGCGAGCTGGACCGGGTCGCTTACGATCCGCAGTTCGCGCGCGAGGTCGCCGGCTGGTTCGGCGAGGGGCACGGCGTGTGGGTCGTCGTGACCGGCGAGGCCGGGTCCGCGAAAGCCGCCGCGCTCGATCTCGCGGTGGTGCTGGCCGACCGGGAGCGTTCGGCCGCCGCGAAGGACCTGCGCGACACCCTGGCCAAGGACACCTTGCCGCCGGCGGGAAGCGTCGATCTCGCGGTGGACGCGGCCGGGAAAACCACCGCGGAAGTGCGGCAGCGGCTCGCGGAGCGGCTCGACCTCACGCCGGAGGACGTCACGACGCACTCCGGCGTCGGCCGCACCGTGCTGGTGAACGCGATCGACGACGCGGCCGAGCCGGAGCAGTTGATCGGCGAGGTGATCGCGCCGCTCGCCGACCGGGCCGCGCGGCTGGGGATGCGGCTCGCGCTCGGGTTCCGCCGCGAGTCGTCGCCGGGGCTGACCGAGCTGCGTTCGCGTCGCAACGGCGCGCGGCCGGACGGGCTGGCTCGCCGGATTTCCGCGCTGGACAGGCAGATCGACGAACTCGCCGGGCTGGAGGAGCACATCGCCGAGCTGGCGCCGCGGTTCGCGGTGGGCGACGTCCCGCCGCCGCGGGTGCGTCGCCGCCGGGGCGCGGTGAGCCGGTTGCAGGAAGCGGCTGACCTCGGCGACGTCGCGTGGGCCGAGCGGCACGTCGAGGAGGTCGCCGGTGTGCTGGCCGCCGATCTGGCCGCGGCGAAAGCGGCCCGCGACCGGCTCGACGCCGCGCACGACCGCCGCACCGAGCTGCGGTTTCGGCTCGACGGCTACGGGGAGCGTGCCCGATCCGCTGGCCGGGTGGAGGATCCGCTGCTGGATTCGTTGTATGCCAAGGCCTGGCAGCTGCTGTACGAGGGCGCGTGCGATCCGGAGGAAGCCGCCGCGGCGGTCGAGGAGTTCGGTGCCGCGGTGCGCAAGGGGAGCAGATGACCGACTGCGCCCGCCCGAACTGCTCCGGCACGATCAGCCGTGCCGGGTTCTGCGCGAGGTGCGGCTGGGCACCGGGATCCGAGCCGAAGAAGCCGCCGCCGAAACCCGACGCGACGCTCGTCATCCCCGCTCCGGGAGCGAGCCGGATCGCCGACACCGTCGTCACGCGGGAGCAGCAGACCGCCGGTCACGGCACCGGCGACGACTACGTGCCGCTGCCGGTGGTCGTCCTGTCCGACATCGCCGGGCGCGTGCTCGCCGATCCGCACGTCGCCGAGGACGAACGGTACTGCGGCAAACGCGGCTGCGGAGCGCCGGTCGGCCGGTCGAGCGGAGGCCGTCCCGCGCGCACCGAAGGCTTCTGCTCGCAGTGCGGCACGCCGTTTTCGTTCTCTCCCAAGCTGTTCCCCGACGATGTCGTGGACGGCCGCTACCGGGTGCACGGCTGCATCGCCCGCGGCGGGCTCGGGTACGTCTACCTCGGCACCGATCAGCGGCTGAAGCAGTACGTCGCGCTGAAGGGCCTGCTCAACACCGGCGACGAGGCCGCGGTGCGGATCGCCGAGACCGAGAGCCAGGTGCTGACCTCGCTCGACCACCCGAACATCGTGCGGATTCACGACGTGGCAACGCATCCGGATCCGCACGGCGGGCCGGACGCGCGCTACATCGTGATGGAGTTCGTCGACGGCCTCCCGCTCGCCGAGGTGATGCGGCGCGGCCGCGCGATGCTGGACGGGCCCGAGGGCAGGCTGCTGGTCGAGCACGTCGTCGCCTACGGCCGCGAGATCCTCACCGCGCTCGGCTACCTGCACGAACAGGGGCTGCTGTACTGCGATCTGAGCCCGCAGAACGTGATCCACGGCGAGAAGCGGGTCAAGCTGATCGATTTCGGCGCGATCCGCAAGATCGGCGACCAGACCAGCCCGGTCGTCGGCAATCCGCGGTTCCAGATCGGCGCGACCGAACTGGACGAGCACGGGCTCACCGTGCGCTCGGACATCCACACCGTCGGCGCGACGCTGCGCGATCTGTTCCGCTGCAGCGACGGCTGGCCGCATCCGGCGGACAAGCGGATCGCGCTCGGTGTCGAATCGTTCACGCAGGTGCTCGACCGCGCGACCGGGCCGTACGAGCACCGGTTCGCCACCACCGGCGAGATGCTCGTGCAGCTCGACGGTGTGCTGCACGAGATCCTTTCGCTGCGCGACCGCCATTCACGGCCGTCGATCTCGACGCTGTTCACCGAAGCGGCGGTCCTGCTGGACGCCGGGCTCGGCCAGCCGCGGCCGGTCGGCGAATGGGTGCGCCGCTCCCGCGCCACCTCCGGCCCGCTCGGCACCTTGCCCAAGCCGCTCGACATCGCGCTCGGGCTGCCGGTGCCGCACGAGGATCCGCAGGACCCGGCGGTCACGTTCCTGCGCACCGTCCGTGCCCCGGATCCCGCGCGGCTGCTGAAAAAACTCGAACGAGCGGACTCGACCGTGGAGGTCGAGCTGCGCCGGTGCCGGGCGTGGCTCGAACTGTCCGAAGTGGACTCGACCGGGGCGGCGCAGGCGGGCGAACGCGTGGCCGCCGCCGAGAAGCTGCTCGGCGGCCGGGCCAAACACGACTGGCGGATCGCCTGGCACCGCGGGCTGGTCGCGCTCGCCACCGGTGCGGTGGACAGCGCGCAGGCCTGGTTCGAACGCGTGCACCGCGACATCCCGGGGGAGGAGACGCCGAAGCTCGCGCTCGGCCTGTGCGCGGAACACTGCGGCGGGCCGAAGCAGGCGGAGCGTTACTACGACGCGCTGTGGGTGCGCGACCATCTGCAGGTCAACGCGGTTTTCGGGCTGGCGCGCGGGCATCTGCAGCTGGACCGGCGCACGGCGGCGGTGGAGCTGCTGGACCAGGTCCCGGAGTACTCGCGGCACGACGAGGCGGCCCGGATCGCCGGCATCCGCGTGCGGGCGGGGATCCTGCCGGTCGGGGACGCGCTGCCGAGCATCGAGGACCTGACCGAGGCGATCGACCGGCTGTCCGCGCTGGAGCTGGACGAGGACACCGCGGACCGGCTCACCGCCGAGGTCCGCGAGAGCGCGCTGCGGTGCTTCCGGGCCGGGATGCGCGGGATGCCGCCCGGTCCGGTCCTCGGCGAACGGCTCGACGAGCACGGGCTGCGACGGCTGGCGGAGCAGTCCTACCGGCGGATCGCGCGCCGGGCGGGTTCGGCGGAGCACCACGCCGCACTGATCGACCGCGCGAACGAGACGAGGCCGACGACCTGGGTGTAGGGCGGCGAAGGGGCGAGGGATGAACACGGGTTGGGACGTCGAGGTCCATCAGAACCGTTACCTCGGCGAGGGCGACACCGAAATGCAGGCGGTGGTCACCGTTTCGGCGCGCGACGACGGCCAGGCCGAGTCCCGCGCGCCAGGCGCGGAAGTGCTCCTGGTCGACTGCTCGACGTCGATGCGCTACCCGCCGACGAAAATCGCCGCCGCGCGCCGGGCGGCCGCCGCGGCGATCGGGGCGTTGCCGGACGGTACCGGATTCGCGGTGGTCCGCGGCACCGAACGGGGCGACCTGGCGTATCCGGCCGAGTTCGGCCTCGCGATCGCGTCGGACGAAACCCGGGCGGCGGCGGTCGCGGCGGTGGAGCGGTTCGTCGCGGTCGGCGGCACCGCGATGGGCGCCTGGCTGAAGTGTGCGCGGAAGCTGTTCGCCGCCGTGCCCGATACGGTGCGGCACGCGATCCTGTTGACCGACGGGAACAATCAGTCGCAGTCCGCGGAGGCGTTGCGCCGCGAACTCGACGCCTGCGAGGGCCAGTTCGTCTGCGACGCAAGGGGAATCGGCGACGGCTGGGAGCGGTCCGAGCTGGTCGAGATCGGCCGGGTGCTGCGCGGTTCGGTCGATTCGGTGGTGCGCGACGAGGACCTGGTGGCGGACTTCCGCGAGCTGATGGCCGCGACGCTCGCCAAGGTGATCCCGGCGGCGCGGTTGCGGATCGGCGTCACCGAGCAGACCACGCTGCGGTTCGTGAAACAGGTCTGGCCGAACGAATACGACCTCACCTCGCGCTGCGTTCCCGACGGCGACGGGAGAGTGGTCCTGTCGCTCGGTTCCTGGAGCGCCGGCGAGACCAGGGAATTCCAGCTCGCGGTGCAGGCGTCGGCTGATCCGCCGGAGTACGGCTCCGACCGGATGCTCGCGTGGGTCGAGGTCGACGGCGCGGCGGATTCGGCCGTTCCGGTGCTGGCCCACTGGACTCGCGACCCGGTCGCGCCGACGCTCGTCGACCCGAAGGTGCGGCGCTACACCATGCACGCGGAGCTGAGTGAGGCGCTGGTGAGCGCCGACGAGGCGTACGCGGCGGGCGATCACGCGCGGGCGGCGCGGGAATGGGGCCAGGCCGTCGAAATCGCTTCGCGGACCGGCAACAAAGAGGTGCTGCGACGGCTCTCCCGGGTCGTCGACACCGACGGCGAAAACGTGCAGCTGCGTCCCGAGGTCACCCGCAGCGAACTCCTCAACCTGCTGGTCTCCACCGTCTCGAACGTCGGCGACGAACCCCGCGACGCCCGTCCCGCCCCGCCGCCGGACGCCAAACCGGTGCACTGCTCCGATTGCCAGGAACCCAATCCGCCCGACGCGCAGTTCTGCGAGGGATGCGGAACGCGTCTGGGCGGAGGCCCCGCGTGACGCTGCGGACGCGGCGGGTGCTCGTGCGGATCCGGGCGGTGCTGCTCGCCGGGACGGTGCTCGCGCTGGTCACGTCGTATCTCGCGGTGAGCGGCGTGGTCCGGACCGCCGACCAGATCTCGTCCGCGACCAGCCGCGCGATCCTGGAGGTCGCGGCGGCGCGGGACGCACTGGTGTCCGCCGACGCCGCGGCCATCGCCAGTTTCGCTTCGGGCGAGGCGAAACTGGCCGGACCGGGGCAGGAGTACGAGAACCGGATGGCGTCGGCGAGCCAGAGCCTCGCGCGGGTCGCGGAGTTCAACCAGGCAAGCGAGGGCGGCACCGGCACCCTGCAGACCGTCGAAGGACTGGTGGCGTCGTACTCGGGCGCGATGGGCCAGGCCGACGCGCACTTCCGGCAGCAGGGCGGGGAACTGGTCGGGCTGGCCGACCTCTGGTACGCGTCACGGCTGCTGCACGGACCGGACAATGTGCTGGAGCTGCTGGGCAAACTGCAAACGGACGAACGCGCCGCCCTGGACAGCCAGATCTCCGGCGCCCGGATGAGCGCCGGCCTGCTCGTCCTCTGGCTGCTGCCGCCGATCGTGCTCCTCGCCCTGCTGGTCGCGACACAAGTGTTCCTGCGCCAGCGATTCCGCCGCCGGCTGAACCTGCCGCTGCTCGGCGCGACTGTGCTCGGAGTCGGCGTGGTCGCCGGTCTGCTAGTGGCCTTCTCCCTCGCCGGACGGCTAGACGCGGTGCGCGAGAACGTCGACCAGGCCGTCGCGGTCCGCAAGGCAAGCATCGAAGCCGCCGACGCGAATGGCCACGCCCGCCTGGCAACCCTGCTGCAGCAACGATGCGGCCCGGCCGGCTGCGGCCCCACCGTGGACGACTTCAGCCGCCAAACCCCGACCGTCTCGACCGCCGCCCCCGCCCAAGACGCCATCACCTCGGCCGCCCGCGCCGTGAAATCCGCCGGAGATTCGGCCGCCGAATCCGGCGGCTTGCCCGTGCTGGTGCCCGCCGCGCTGATCCTCGCCGGCGGGCTCGTGGTCGCCGGGCTCTACCGGCGGATCGACGAATACCGGTACCGCCCATGAACTGTCCACTGTGGAAGAAGCTGCTCCTGCTCGCCGCGACCGCGCTGGTGACGGTTTCGTCGGCGTGCGGAGTCGCGGAGAGCAGCAACTCGGTCGGCGTGATCGGAGTGTGGACCGAAGGCGAGGAAGCCGCCTTCAACCAGGTGAAGCGCCGGTTCGAGGAGAAGACCGGCATCAAGGTGCGCTACCAGGGCACGAGGGCGGTCGAGCAAGTGCTGGCCGCCGACGTCCAGCAGGGTGCCGCCCCCGACATCGCGGTGCTGTCCAGCCCCGGCCTGCTCGCCGACTACGCCCGCCGCCACGAGATCAAGCCGCTGGACTTCCTGGAAAAGAAAGCCGAATCGTTCTACGGCAGGCAATGGGTCAACCTGCAACGCCTTGGCACCGGCAAACTCTATTCGGTAGCAGTGAAAGCCGACCTGAAGAGCGCGATCTGGTACCGCCCGTCCAGCGTCCCCGGCCCGAAACCCACCACCTGGCAACAGCTGGTCGCCCTCGCCGCGGGCCCCGGCACCCCGTGGTGCCTAGGCCTGGCCTCCCCGCCGACGTCCGGCTTCCCCGGCACCGACTGGATCGAGGACATCCTGCTGCACTCGGCAGGCCCCGAAATCTACCGGCAATGGGCAGGCGGCACCCTCCCGTGGACGTCGGACCCGGTGCGCCAGGCATTCCGCGACTGGGGCACCCTGGTCGTCCGCCCCGGCGGCATCCAAGGCGGTGCCCCCGCCGCCCTGCTCACCGACTTCCGCGACTCCGCCCGCCCCCTCTTCACCGACCCGCCCGGCTGCCGGATGGAACACCAGGGCTCGTTCGCGATGGGCAGCTACCAGAACATGCACCTGCGCACGCCGACCGGCCCGCACCCGCAGCCCGGTACCGACTACGACTTCTTCCCGTTCCCGGGATCCGGCGCGTCAGAGGTCTCGGCGGACCTGGCCGCGATGTTCGCCGACACCCCGCAAGCCCGGCAATTCCTGGACTTCCTGGTCTCGCCCGAAGCCCAGCAAATCTGGGCGGGCAACCCCAACGCGAGCGCCTTCTCCGCCGGAGCCGCCGTAGCGAAGGACGTCTATCCAGACCCGGTGAAACGCAAAGTCGCCGACACGCTGACCGCCGGAAAGCCCGTCTGCTTCGACGCCTCCGACCTCATGCCCGCGACCATGACCGGCGCCTTCTACCGCGCGATCCTGGAATACACCGCCGACCCGACACAGCTGGACACCCTGCTGAACCGCCTGGACGACACCCGCAAGGGAATCCCGCGCGAAGAATGGCTGAACGTCCCTTGTGGACAGTGACGCTCGCCGCCCTCGCCGACTGTCCGTGAGGGGAACCCTCACGGACTCTGATTCCCCCAGGGTTCCCCTCACGTCCCTCGGCGACCCCGGCGGTCCGTGAGGGACTCCTTCACGTACTTAGATTCCCTCAAGGAGTCCTTCACAGACCGCCCGCCCCGCCCGAACCGCCGCCAACGCACGCACCCACCCAGCGAGGCACCCAGCCCCACCCCCGCACCCCGATACGAAGCCTCCCTGCGGTCAGTGGGTGCTTGTCAAGGCATCTTTCCCGCCTTGACAAGCACCCACTGACCGTCAGCACAATCGGGCTTCGGGGTGCCCCACGCCGGGATTCACCCGCCCACCTGCCCGGTCAGCGGTACCCCGGTCACCGCCACCCCACTTAGCGTGACCCAAGCAGGTGTAAGCCCAACCCGGAAGGACCGAGCGATGATCAAGCGGCTGTTCCAGACTGTCCTGCGGCACGGATGCTGCTCCGCATGCACCGGCAAAGGCTGCGGCTGCTGCGCCAACTGCCACTGAACCCACCCGGGGCCCGGCCACCCGCCGGGCCCCCGCTCACCGCTTCAGCCCGCGGATCAGCAACATCACCGACCCGAGCACGTCAGCCCGGGACCGAGCGGGATGAAACACCTGCCAGTCCAGCGCCACCACCAGCATCGTCCCGAACAACCCCGCCGCCGCGGTCGCGATGTCCAGCCCGGCAGGCAGCCGCCCGGCCGAATCGAGCCGCTCCAGCTGGGCCTTCACCACCGCGATCAGCTCTTCCCGCAGCAGCGCCAGCGTGTCGTGCCACCGCCCCGGCGTATGCCACAGCTCGCTCACCACGATCTGCGAAAACCCCGGATACTCCGCGATGAACTCCAGCGTCGTGTCCACCTGGGCCTCGATCACCGCCAGCGGATCGTCATCCGTCCCGGCCGCCCGCAACCGCCCGGCAAGCAGGTCCACGCCGAACCGCAGCAGCGCGTCGACCAGGCCGTCCTTGGACCCGAAGTTGTAGTAGACGGTGCCCTTCGCGACCCCGGCCTCGGCCGCGATGTCGTCGACCGTCAGCCCGACGAGGCCCCTGCTGGCCGAAAGCCGCAGGGTGGCCTCGAAGAGCTTCCGCTTGGTCGCTTCTCTCACAGGCTCAGCTCGGGCTTGAGCGCGGAGACCGACCACGTCCGGTGTTTGCGCGCCGCGAGAGTGGACAGCAGGATCCCCCCGACGAGGTACGCCACCAGCACCCCTACGTCACCGAGGATCTGCATCGACGCGCCGGAATAGAGCAGGTGCCGGAACCCGTCGATGGCGTAGCCCATGGGCAGCACTATGTGCAGCGGATACAGCGCGTCCGGAATGGTCTGCCAGGGGAACGTGCCGCCCGCGCTCACCAGCTGCAGCACCAGCAGCACGAGCCCGAGGAACTTGCCCACCGCGCCGAAGAGCGCGTTCAGCGCGTGCACGATCGAGGTGAAGGCCAGCGACACCAGGCAGGCGAAGCCGATCGCGCCCAGCGGATGCGCCACGTGGATGCCGACCAGCCAGGTCACCGCGGCGAACAGCACGATCACCTGCCCCAGCCCCAGCACGGCCGAGGACAGCCAGCCGCCGAGCGCGACCCGCAGCGGCGACGCGCCGGCGGTGAGCGCGCGCGTCGACAGCGGCCGGATCAGCAGGAACAGGACGAACGCGCCGATCCAGGTGGCCAGCGAGATGAAGAACGGCGCGAGCCCGGCGCCGTAGGTGCCCGCCGACGCGACGCCGTTCGACGTGACCGCGACCGGGTCGGCGATCGTGTTCGCGGTGGCGGTGCGGGTCGGGTCGTCCGGATTCGGGATCTGCTTCAGCCCGGCGGCCAGTCCGTCGCGCAGCTTCACCGAACCGTCGGCGAGCTGGTCGGTGCCGGTGACCGCGGTCTTCTCGCCGTCGTTGAGCTTCGCCGCTCCGTCCCGCAGCTGGTTCGCGCCGTCGGACGCCTGCGCGATCCCGTTGGCCAGCTGCGGCGAGGCCGACGCGAGCTGGTGCGCCCCGTCGGACACCTGACGCGCGCCGCTGGACAGCTTCTGCAGGTCTCCGTTGGCGGACTGGATCTTCCCGTTCGCCTGGTTCGCGTCCGTGCGCAGCTTGTCGTAGTCGGCCAGGATCGAGTTCTTGAGGTCCTCCGACATCCCGGATTCCTGCAGTTTCGCCGCCAGCTGGCTGCGATAACCGTCGATCCGGCCCATCACGTCCGACGAGGCGGACGCGGCCAGCGAGCCCGCGCTCGCCACCTTCTGGTTGCCGTCGGCCACCTGGCCCGCCCCGTCGGCGAGCTTCTGCGTCTGGCTCGGCAGCTGCGCGGTGCTCGATTTGAGCGTGCCCAGCCCGGTGGCGAGGCTGGACGACCCGGTCGCGAGCTGACTCGCCCCGTCGGCCAATTGATGTTGCCCGGTCTGGAGTTTCGCCGCGCCGTCGGCGAGCTGCTTGGCGCCGTCGGTCGCCTCGGAGATCTTGCCGTAGATGGTGGAGAAGCCGACGAGGAACTTGTCCGCGGCCTCGCTGCCGACCTTCTCCGCGATCGTCTTGCGGACCTGGTCGGCCACCTGTTTCGCGATCGTGCCGGACAGATAGTTGTTGGCGTCGTTGGTGGTGAGCGTGATGGTCGCCTGCTCCGGCTCGAAATTCCCGGACGACAGCAGCGCCTTCGAGAAGTCGTGCGGGATGCCGATGGCGAAGGAGTACTTGTCGTCCCGCACGCCGTCCCGGGCGTCCTTTTCGGACACTTGATGCCACTGGAAGGTGCCGGACTTCACCAGCTCGTCGGTGACCTCGCGGCCGACGTTGCGCTCGGCTCCGCCGGAATCCTTCGCGCCCGCGTCCTCGGTGAACACCGCGGCGGGCAGCTTGTCGAGGCGGCCGTAAGGGTCGTAGTTCGCGTAGAGGTAGAACGACGCGTACAGCAGCGGCACCATCACGAGCGCGAACATGGCGAGCTTGGGCAGCGTGCCGGTGGACAGCCTGCGCAGCTCGTTGCGCGCGATCCGGAACGCGTTCAGTCCGCCGGCCCGCTTGTGGGGGGTGGTCATGCCCGGTCTCCCTCGGAGTTCTCGGTTTCGGCGGTCAGTTCGGCGGTGTCCGGGAGTTGCTTCGTCTGCTCGGCCTCGGCTTCCGGCGGCACGTACAGCCGGACCGGATCCGGTTGCTCGGCCTCGCCGACCTTGGCGGGCGCATAGGGGAGCGCCGACACTGGCGTCGTCGCGGCCAGCACGGCCACCGCGAACCCGCGGGCGGCGTGCTCCTTCGCGACCGCGGCCCATGAGTCGACGTCGCTGGTGTGCCGGTCGGGCGCGTCGAGAACGAGCACGCGCACGCCGTCGCGTTCGGCGGCCAGCGCGGTGAGCAGCCGGGTGCGCAGCGCGGGTTCGAGGCTCTCGAACCGGCTGTCGGCGTACGGCCCCGCGTCGTGTTGCGAGAGCCAGGCCGCGACCGCATCCTTGCCGGAAGGACGGTGCGCGAGCGCCAGCTCCTCGGCCGCGACGACGCGCAGGGACAAGGCCTCGTCCGGCTCGCTGACCCCCGGCGAGTCCACCACGGCCACGAGCCGGCGCAGGTCGCCTTCCGGGTCGGCGGTCACGGTGCCGGTGGTCGGCTTCAGCCGTCCGGCCAGCGCGAGCGCCAGCGCGGTGATGCCGACTCCCGGCTCGCCGTGCACCACGGTGAGGCAGCCCTCCTCGACGGTGAGCGAGGTAGGCGGCAACAAGGGGCCGTGGGGACCCTTCAGGGACACCCGGTCGGCACGGACCTGCACAGGACACACTCCACGGATTTTGAACTGACTAGTCAGTTCAAAAGTTAGTCCCGGCCTGGAGGGGTCGGCAAGGCGGCTCGCCGGACGTCACACCAAAGAGCGGCGGGTTCAGCGCAGGGCCCACGCTGGGTGTGCTTCCCAGGAGGTCCACAGCGGCCGGTAGCCCTGCCGGTGCCAGAACACCGACGACAGGGGATTGGTCGGGTTGTAGTAGAGGTAGGTGCCGGTCGCGCCCAGGTTCAGCAGTTCGCGGTGCGCGCGGGCCATCAGCGCGCGGCCGATCCCCTTGCCGCGGCTGGCGCGGCCGGTGACGACGTTGTTCACGTAACCCCAGCGTCCGGTCGGCAGCAGTTCCGCGGCCTCGTTCCCGGGCACGGATTCGACCCAGTCGCACTGCGCGAGCGCCACTACTTCGCCGTCGGCTTCGGCGACCCAGGTCGCTTTCTCGCCGAGCGCGCGGCGCAGCGCCGGGCCGAGCAGTTCCGCGGTCTGCTCTCGCTTCCGGTGCGCGACAAGGCCGGTGTAGTCGAACGTCGCCGTGCACAACGCCAGCGCCGCGGCGTAGTCGTCCGGCCCGGCGAGGCGGATCGACGCGTCGGCCCCGGTCTCCTCCGGCACGACAGCGGGACGGACGGCCAGCGCGGACAGCGGAACCAGCCCGTGGTCGAGAAAAGCCCGGATGGCTTCGGCGTCGCGGCTCGGCCAGTTGACGACGCACGCCGAATCGGGCCCGGGCGCTTCAGTGTCCACTTCGGACCGAAGCGCGCCGAGCAGCGCGTCGAACCCTTCGGTGCCCGCCGTCTCCGGATCCGGGAACAGTTGCCACACCTCGGCCGCCGACCACAGCAGGGGAGCGTCGCCCGGACCGTGCCGGTACCGCTGGAGCATCGCGGAAACCCGCGCGCCGGAAGCGGTCACGGCGTGCAGCCGGTCGCCGCTCGCGAGCGGGACGGGCGGCGGCAGGAGCGGGTCGAGTCCGGCGAATCGGCCTGCGTCGGTCACCTTCGCAGCGTAGCCGGTCAGTCGCGGCGGGTGCGGAAGATCGCCGTGCCGGGGAACAGCCTGCCGCGCAACGGGCTCCACTGGCCCCAGGTGCGCGAGTGGCCCGGCGGCCACTCCGGCTCGACGAGGTCTTCCAGCGCGAAGCCCGCGGCGGCGAGCGCACGCACGTAGTCGCCGAGCGTGCGGTGGTATTCGACGTAGGTGGCCGTGCCGTCGTCGTCCACCTCGACGTACGGCGTGCGGTCGAAGTAGGGCTGCGTCGCGGTCAGTCCCTGCGGCCCGGGATCGTCCGGGAAGATCCACCGCATCGGGTGGGTCACCGAGAAAACCCACGGCGCGCCAGGGCGAAGCACCCGGCGCACTTCGCGGAACACTGTCTCCAGCGACGGCACGAAGGGGAGCGCGCCGAACGCGGAGCACGCGATGTCGAAGCTGGCCGCGGCGAACGGGAGCCGCTCGGCGTTCGCCTGCACGAGGGGGACCGTCACGCCGGTGCGGACGTTCCCCTCGCGAGCGTGCCGGAGCATGCCGCCGGACAGATCGGTGGCGACCGGTTCGGCGCCGGCGGCCGCGAGCCAGCGCGAGCATGCCGCCTGTCCGCAGCCGACTTCGAGCACGCGCCGGCCGCGGACGTCGCCGAGCAGTCGCGCGTCTTCTTCGCGCACGCCCTCCGGGCACCAGACGAAATCGGCGTCGCCGAGGAATCCGCCGTGGGCAGCCTGGTAGTCGTCGGCATCCGCGTCCCACCAGGCCAGATTCGCCGCTTCCGCTTCGTTTCCGCCGACCTCGCGGTGGGCGACGCCTACGGTGCCGAGCCGTTCTTCGGCGCTCGCGTGGCGGTCGCCGGACGGGGCCGCCGGGGCCGCGGCGGGCTCGGGCATGCCGGTCTCCTCTCCCGGTGGCGCCGGCTGGGCTCGGGGGAATGCCCGGACCGGCGGAAACGTTGTGCGGAAGGTACCGGGAGCCGACGGCGACCCTGATTGTGTCCCCCGGAGGGGCCCGCGTACGATACGTGTTAGCGCAGTGGGGTTCGCGCTGCCTGGGTGACTACCCACCGGGGCCGCGCATCGTCAGCGGGTCATGCCGCGGTCGTTCACTGGTGGAACGTTTGGTCGCCGGACGTTTGAGCAGGGTCGCCGCATGCCATGGCTGCGGGACTCGCCGCGTGCACCGCCGGTAGCCAACTTCACACCCACCTACGACACCCATCCACCGGAGCAACCCGCCTAATGACCACCGACACCGCCACCGCCCCGACCGCCCCGACCGGGGCCCCGCAGGTCGCCATCAACGACATCGGGTCGGAGGAAGACTTCCTCGCGGCTATCGACAAGACGATCAAGTACTTCAACGATGGGGACATCGTCGAGGGCACCATCGTCAAGGTCGACCGCGACGAGGTCCTGCTCGACATCGGGTACAAGACCGAGGGCGTCATCCCCTCGCGCGAGCTGTCCATCAAGCACGATGTCGACCCGGCCGAGGTTGTCGCCGTCGGCGATGAGGTCGAAGCCCTCGTTCTCCAGAAGGAGGACAAGGAAGGCCGTCTGATCCTGTCCAAGAAGCGCGCGCAGTACGAGCGCGCCTGGGGCACGATCGAGGAGCTCAAGGAGAAGGACGAGCCCGTCAAGGGCACCGTCATCGAGGTCGTCAAGGGCGGCCTCATCCTGGACATCGGCCTGCGCGGCTTCCTGCCCGCGTCGCTGGTCGAGATGCGCCGCGTGCGCGACCTGCAGCCGTACGTCGGCCGCGAGCTCGAGGCGAAGATCATCGAGCTGGACAAGAACCGCAACAACGTGGTCCTGTCCCGCCGCGCCTACCTCGAGCAGACCCAGTCCGAGGTGCGCAGCGAGTTCCTCAACGCGCTCGCCAAGGGCCAGGTCCGCAAGGGCGTCGTGTCCTCCATCGTCAACTTCGGCGCCTTCGTGGACCTCGGCGGCGTCGACGGCTTGGTGCACGTCTCCGAGCTGTCCTGGAAGCACATCGACCACCCGTCCGAGGTCGTCGAGGTCGGCCAGGAGGTCACGGTCGAGGTCCTGGACGTCGACATGGACCGCGAGCGCGTCTCGCTGTCGCTGAAGGCGACCCAGGAAGACCCGTGGCGCCAGTTCGCCCGCACCCACGCGATCGGCCAGATCGTGCCGGGCAAGGTCACCAAGCTCGTCCCGTTCGGCGCGTTCGTCCGCGTCGAGGAGGGCATCGAGGGCCTGGTGCACATCTCCGAGCTGGCCGAGCGCCACGTGGAGATCCCGGAGCAGGTCGTCCAGGTCAACGGCGACGTCATGGTCAAGGTCATCGACATCGACCTCGAGCGCCGCCGCATCTCGCTGTCGCTGAAGCAGGCGAACGAGGGCGTCACGCCGGAGACCGAGTTCGACCCCACCCAGTACGGCATGGCCGCCGAGTACGACGCCGAGGGGAACTACATCTACCCCGAGGGCTTCGACCCGGACACGCAGGAGTGGCAGGAAGGCTTCGACAAGCAGCGCGAGGAGTGGGAGCGCGGCTACGCCGAGGCCCACACCCGCTACGAGCAGCACATGGCCCAGGTCAAGAAGGCCGCCGAGGCCGACGCCGAAGCCGCTGCCGACGCTGCCACCGGCATCGAGGGCGGCGACCAGAGCTACACCTCGTCCGCTCCGGTCGAGGCGAAGAGCGGCGGCACGCTCGCCAGCGACGAGCAGCTCGCGGCTCTGCGCGAGAAGCTGTCGGGCGGCGCGTGAGCCTCGCTTGACTCGCTGAGTCACTGACACATTCGGCCCCGGTCCGCACGGACCGGGGCCGAAGTGTTTGTCTCAGAGGTTCAGCGGTTCAGCGCAGGCCGAGCCCGTCGATGGTCGCCCGCACGCCGCGGCGGTACATCGTTTCGTGCGCGGACTCGCTCGAGCTGAGGAACCAGTCGTCGAGCGGGCTTTGCGAGCGGATCGTCAGCTCGACGCTCACCAGCCCGTGCATCGACGTCCAGAGCAGATAACCGCATTCCTGCGCGACGACGTCCGGCGGGCAGACCAGCTCGATCTTCGCGACGAACTCCGCGAAACTCGTGCGCAGCACCCCCGACCGCAACGCCGGGTCCGGGTCGTAGTCGTGCACCGAACGCTCGAACATCAAGCCGTAGCGGGCCGGGCTCTCCAGCGCGAACCGGCGGTACGCGAGCGCGACCTCCAGCAGGTCGGCGACCCCGTCGCCCTCGGACGGCGGGACCGAGCGCAGTTCTTCGCCCAGCAGGTCGAAAGCCCGTTCGTACAAGGCGTCCAGCAGACCGGTGCGGCCGCCGAAGCGGGTGTACACGGTGATCGTGGACGCGCCGGCCTGCTCCGCGACCGCGCGCACGGTCAGCCCGGCGACGCCGCGCTCGGTGAGGACGGTCAGCGCTGCGTCGAGGAACCGGCCGCGGTTGTGCTGTTCCGCCGGCCGTGTCGAGAGATGCCGGGTGGCCATCTCCCACCCCCTTTTACCCGTGCTCCGCGGGAAGCGCGTCCGCGTCTCGCAAGCAGAAGATACGATATTCACGGCTTCTTGGGAACGTCGTTCCGGCGCGCCCGGACCGTCCACAAGCGACCGCCCGCACTGAGCAGGTCTTACCGAAGAAGAAGGAAACCGCCGTCATGACCCAGCCGGAACCCGGCACTGTCGTCGTCACCGATGCCGGGAGCGGCCGCTACACCCAGCGCGTCACGACCGCGGGCCACGAATTCCTCGCCGACGAGCCGGAGAGCGTCGGCGGCGCGGACGCCGGTCCCACGCCGTACGACCTGCTGCTCTCCGCGCTCGGCACCTGCACCTCGATGACGCTGCGGATGTACGCCGACCGCAAGGGAATCCCGCTGACCCGCACCACCGTCCGGCTCCGGCACGACCGCATCCACGCGCGCGACTGCGAACGCTGCGAAACCGAGGTCGGGCTGATCAGCCGGATCACCCGGGAAATCTCCCTGGAAGGCGACCTCGACGACGCCCAGCGCGCGCGGCTGCTGGAGATCGCGGACAAATGCCCGGTGCACCGCACGCTGAGCCACGAAATCGCCATCGAAACGCACGCGGTCTGACCAAGTCCGTGAAGGGAACCCTCACGGACGCTGATTCCCTCAGGGTTCCCCTCACAGACTCCAGCCAGGGTTGCGGAACCTGACGAGAGTTTCGCGGCTCGGCCCGTTCGTGCCGGGGTCCGTGAGGGCCACCTTCACGGACGCTGATTCCCCCAGGGTTCCCCTCACGGACTCTGATTCCGTGAAGGTTCCCCTCACGGACCTTGCCGGGGCGTCAAGAGCGGAGGGTCAGGCGCGTTCCAGGGAGACCGCGGGCACCCAGGCCCGTTCGAGCGCGGCCGCGCGGGCGCGGCGGCGGAGGCCGGCCAGGCTGTGTTTCGCGGGCACGAGCAGCGCGCTGAACCACGTGCGCCGGTACTCCTCGAGCGCGTCCGAGACCTGGCGGTAGGAGACGCAGTGCATCAGGCCCGGGGTGCCGAGCCGGTGCTTCCCGACGTGCTTCTGCGCCATTGTTCCTCCGTGTGGGCGACCCTTCCGCCGCGCACGGTACGCACTCGACCCGCGAAAACAGCGCAAGCGCCCGGCGTGTCACCCACATCAGTTCGGCAACGCCCGAAAATGTGCTTGCGTTTACGCGGAGGGTGTGCGGGTACGCGTGCGAGTGCACGTGCAGGGGGCTTCGGTGTCGCCTGAGCGGGTGACGGCTGCGCTGGTTAGGGTGTGACCATGCTGCGAGTGGGCCTGACGGGCGGGATCGGTGCTGGGAAGTCGACGGTGGCGAACCGGCTGGCCGAACACGGGGCGGTCGTCATCGATTCGGACCGCATCGCGCGCGAGGTCGTCGAGCCGGGCACGCCCGGGCTGGCCGCGCTGACCGAGGCGTTCGGCGACGGCATCCTCGCCGAGGACGGTTCGCTGGACCGGCCGGCGCTCGCCGCGCGCGCGTTCGCCGACGACGACTCCCGCAAGCGGCTGAACTCGATCGTGCATCCGCTGGTCGGGCAGCGCACCGGCGAGCTGATGGCCGCGGCCGCCGACGACGCGGTGGTGGTGCACGACGTGCCGCTGCTGGTCGAGAACGACCTGGCGCCCGCGTATCACCTGGTGCTGGTGGTCGACGCGCCGGTGGAGGTGCGGGTGCGCCGGCTGGTCGAGGTGCGCGGCATGCCCGAGGCCGACGCCAGGGCGCGGATCCGCGCGCAGGCCGCGGAGGAACAGCGCCGCGCCGTCGCGGACGTCTGGCTCGACAACGGCGGCACCCCGGACGTCGTGCTCGCCGAGGTGGACGCGTTGTGGGCGGACCGGCTGGTGCCGTTCGAGGCGAACCTCCGGCTGCGCAAACCGCGTCCGCCCGCCTCGCCGGTGATCTCGCCGTACGACCCGAGCTGGCCGCTGCAGGCCGAACGCCGGCTGGCGCGGCTGCGGCAGATCGCCGGGGCGCGGCTGGTGCGCGCGGACCACATCGGGTCCACCGCGGTGCCGGGGCTGCCCGCCAAGGACATCCTCGACCTTCAGCTCACAGTGTCCTCTTTGGACGACGCGGACGCACTCGCCGAGGCCCTCGCCGACGCCGGTTTCCCGCGCCGCGAAGGCGAATGGTGGGACGATCCGCAGGACGGCGACGGGAAGTGGCTCAAGCGGTTCCACCAGAGCGCCGATCCGAAGCGCCCGGTGAACCTGCACGTCCGGTCCACCGAAACCCCGGCGTGGCGGCTCGCGCTGTTGTTCCGCGACTGGATCCGCGCGCATCCGGAGGAACGCGACAGCTACACCGAGGTGAAGGAAACGCTGGCACGCAAGCATTCCGCGGACGGCACGGTCGAGCAGTACGCGGAGGAGAAGCAGGGCTGGGTCAACGCGGCGTTCGTGCGCGCGGAGAAGTGGGCCGGGCAGAGCGGCTGGAAGCCCTGAGCCGGAAAACCAGGTGCGGTCCCGCCGTACGCGGGGCTACCGTTCGAGGCATGAAGCGCGCCCAGTCCACGACGACGCCGGATCCCGTCCCGGCGCGCTGAACACTGCCATTCGAGCCCGGGGCGAGCGCCCCGGGCTCCGCTGTGCGCTCGCCTCGCCTTCGGTGAGGAGACCGTCATGCCTGACCATCGCAAACTCGGCCGGGAACTCGGCCTGTTCGGCAGCGACCCGCTGATCGGGGCCGGTCTGCCGTATCTGCTGCCCGACGGCGCCGCCGTGCGGCACGTGCTGGAGGAGTACGTCCGCGAGGTCGAACGCCGCGCCGGCTACCAGCACGTGTCGTCGCCGGTGCTGGGGAAACGGGAGCTGTACGAGCTTTCCGGGCACTGGGCGCACTACCGCGACGACATGTTCCCGCCGATGGACCTCGGCGGCGAGCAGATCGTGCTGCGGCCGAGCCTGTGCCCGCACCACGCGCTGATCTACCGTTCCCGCGCCCGCAGCCACCGCGAGCTGCCGGTGCGGCTGGCCGAACTCGGCGGGATGTACCGCGCCGAGCTGTCCGGCGTCCTCGGCGGGCTCAGCCGGGTGCGGGCGATCCAGCTGAACGACGCGCACATCTTCTGCCTGCCTGAGCAAGTCGGCGCGGAGGTGCGGAGTGCGCTCGCGCTGATCCGCCGCGTGTATCGGGATCTTGGGCTGAAACCCGCGAGCTACCGCCTTTCCTTGCCGGACAACCGCGGCAAGTACGCCGGAGCGGCCGAAGCGTGGGAGCGTGCGGCGGAGGTGCTCGTCGACGCGCTGGACGGGGTCGATTACGAACGCGGGCCGGGCGAAGCCGCGTTCTACGGTCCGAAGATCGACGTCCAGATCGCGGACAGTTCCGGCCGCGAGTCGACCCTGTCCACCGTGCAGGTCGACCTCCACCAACCGGAGCAGTTCGGGCTCGAATACGTCGGCCCGGACGGCCGCGCGCATCGGCCGGTGCTGGTGCACCGCGCGGTGCTCGGCAGCCTGGAACGCGTGCTGGCACAGCTGATCGAGGAGCACGGCGGCGCGTTCCCGCCGTGGCTGGCTCCGGTGCAGGTGGCCGTGCTGCCGGTCGGCGACGCGGAACTCGAGGCCGCGTCGGCGGTCGCGGAGCAGGCCATGGACGGCGGGCTGCGCGCCGAGGTCGTTCCGGCGGATCGCGGCAGCCTGGGCTCCCGGATCCGGGATCGGCGGCTGGTCCCGTACCAGGCGGTGATCGGTTCGCGAGAGGCCGCCGCGGAGCTGGTCGCGCCCCGGCTTAGGGACGGGCGCAGGCTGGATCCGTTGCCGGGGAAGGAGTTCGTGGCCGCGGTGGTGGCCAAGGTGGCGTCGAGAAGCGGAGAGCTGTGGGGCTAGGACCCCAGCAAGCCACGCTCGAAAGCTACGGCCACCGCGGCCGCGCGGTCCTTCACACCGAGCTTCGCGTACGCGTGCAGCAGATGCGTCTTCACCGTCGCCTCGCTGATGAACAGCTTCTTCGCCGCTTCCTTGTTCGTGGACCCCCGTGCGACCAGTCCCAGCACCTCGATTTCCCGCTGCGACAACGGTTCCTGTGCCGGCGCGCGCATCTGGCCCATGAGCCGGCTGGCGACGGCGGGGGAGAGGACCGCCTCGCCGCGGGCGGCGGCGCGCACGGCACGGAACAGTTCCTCGCGCGGCGAATCCTTCAGCAGATAGCCGGTCGCGCCCGCCTCGATCGCGGGCAGCACGTCGGAATCCGTGTCGTACGTGGTCAGCACGAGCACGCGCGCCGGGTTGCCGAGGCGGGCGAGTTCGGTGATCGCGGCGACGCCGTCGGTGCCGGGCATCCGCAGGTCCATCAGCACCACGTCCGGGCGAAGGGCCTCGGCGAGCGTGACCGCCTCGGCTCCGTGCGCGGCCTCGCCCAGCACCTCGAAGCCGCGCTCGCCGGTGAAGATGCCGCGCAGCCCGTCCCGGACGATCGGGTGGTCGTCGGCGATGAGCAGGGTGATGGTCATGAGGCCCCCTCGGTCGGGTCCAGTGTCGCAGCCGGGACGGCGGGCAGGCGCACCGAGATCGCGGTGCCGCCGCCGGGTTCGGCCTCGACGTGCAGGGTGCCGGCGAGCCGTTCCGCGCGCCGCCGCATGCCGGGCAGGCCGTGCCCGCCTTCCGGCGACGGCGGGGGCGGCGGGTCGGCCGGATCGAAGCCGACGCCGTCGTCGCGCGCGTCCAGCGTCACCTCGTCGCCCATGTACGACAGGGTGATCCCGACGCGGCTCGCGTGCGCGTGTCTGGCCACATTGGACAGTGCTTCCTGCGTGATCCGCAGCAGAGTGGCCTCCAGCTCCGGATGCAGCGGGACGGCGTTCCCAGTGGCCGAGAATTCCGCGGGCACGCTGGTGCGTTCGCTCCACAGCCGGGTGACCTCAGCGAGCGCCTCGGGCAGCGTCGCGGCTTCGAGCGGTTCCGGGTGCAACGCGGCGACCGAACGCCGGGCCTCGGTGAGGTTCTCCCGCGCCAGCTGGGTCGCAGCGGCGAGGTGGCGTTCCCATTCCGATGTGTCGTCGCGGGCCTGCGCCGCGGCTTCGAGCTGGGTGATGATCCCGGTGAAGCCCTGCGCGAGCGTGTCGTGGATTTCCTGGCTCAGTCGTTGCCGTTCGTCGAGCACGCCCGCCTCGCGCGCCTGCGTCAGCAGTTGCCGCTGCAGTCCGCGGTTCTCCGCCTCGGCGGCCGCCAGTTGCTCGAGTGCCCGCTTGCGTTCCTGGCTCTGCTTGCCCACCGCAGCGAAAAGCGCGCCCCCGCCGCCGATCGCCACGGTCTGCACGATCACCACGGTGCCCCAGATTCCCGGCGACACCGACAGCGCGTGGATGGGCCCGCCGAGCGTCATGGTGTTGATCAGCAGCGACGTGATGCCGACGCCGAGAAACGAGACCAGCATCGGCCTCATCCGCATCGCCGCGAAGAACCCGTAGACCATGAAGATCAGGAAGTACGCGTCCCGGTACTGGAGGATCGAGCCGAACGTGGCGATCCCGGCGAACATCGCGACTGCGGCGAGCGGATGGTCGCGCAGCTTCCCGCGCAGCGTGACAGTGAGCAGCCCCAGCCAGACCGCGGCCCCGGCGGCGAGCAGCAGCGTGGTGTTCCGGTGTTCGGCCGTCTGGTCGCTCAGTGCGCTGAGCAGCGCCGGGACGATCAGCAGAATCCACGCGATCGCGGTCTCGGCCCAGCTGAAGCAGCGGTGCCACCGCACTGGCGGATCGTCCGGGTCGGGCGTGGCCGGCGGCATCATCGAACCCCGCCAGTCGAGTTTGACGTCCCGGACGTCCTCGAGTCTCACGCCTTCAGATCCTTGAGCTGGGGCCAGATCTCGGCCCAGCTGCCGAGGCGGCCGTCGAGCAGCCAGATCGGCATGTGCCTGCTGGAGTTCGGGACGCCCAGCCGGTTGTCGACCTCGCCGACGATGCGCGCGGAACGGAAGTGCGCCGCCAGCTTCGCCGGTTCGCGGCCGACGAACAGCACGGTGTCCGCGGTGTCGTCCGGCCGGCCGAAGTACCAGAATCCCCGGCTGGCGCTGTACGCCTCGGGCAAGCCCTGGTCCGGCCCGTACCGGCCGAGTGCGCCGGCCTGCCAGTACCCGCCGGTGACGAGGGCGGTGTGCTTCCGTTCCTCCGGCGGCAGCGCGCGGTACTGCGTGGCGACGGACGCGGCCAGATCCGGCCAGCCGGACTCCTCCATCGCGTACGCGGGGCGCGGCGCGGTCGGATGCGTGACCAGCCACTGCTCCGGCCACACCGGGAGCGCGTAGGGGAGGCTGTAGAGCGCGGACAGCACGAACACCGGCCACGTCGGCACCCAGCGCCACCACAACGCGGGCCGCCGGTCCTGCAGATGCACCGCGGCGGCTGCCCACAACAGGCCGAAAGTGCCTGCGGCGTAATAAAATCGGCCGTTGCCGATCAGGAAGATCGCGAACACGCCGAGCGCGGTCCAGCCGAGGAACCGGTACGCGCGCAGCCGGGCGCTCCCGACCAGCACGGTCAGTCCGTACAGCACGCCCAGCGCACCGATGACCAGACCGGCTCCGGCGAGCAGCGCGGGCACGAACATCGCCCGGCCGCCCGCTTCCTCGACCTCGCGCGACACCGCGTCGCCCATGCCGAGCTGCGGCCAGCCGTTCGCGTTCTGCCAGAGCAACGTCGGTACGCACGCGACAGCGGCGATCGCCGCGCCTGCCCACAGTTTCGGGCGGCGCAGCAGGTCTCGCGGGCCGAAGATCAGCGCGGTGATCGCGGTGACCGCCCAGAATCCGCCGATCAGGAACTTGACGTTCAGCCCGACCGCCGTCGCCACGCCGAGCCACAGCAGCAGGTTGTCGTCGCGGGTGCGGATCCACCGTACGAGCAGCCACAGCACGATCGTCCACAGCAGAGGGTCCACAGTGGACGTCGCGAGGTAGTGGCCGCTGCCGACGAACTGCCCGCAGACCGCGTACGCGGCGGCGGCCCGGGTCTGCGCCTTGCGTTCGCCGCCCATCTCGCGGGCGATGAGCGCGGTGACCACGACGCCCGCCGCGGTCGCCAGGATCGCCGGGATCCGGAACACGACGAGCGAGCCCGGCGCGATCGAGTTCGCCAGCCAGGCGAGCCACGGCAGCACCGGCGGCTGGTCCGCGTATCCCCACGCGAGGTGCTTGCCCGCGGCGAGGAAGTACAGCTCGTCGCCGAAGTAGCCGTAGCGGCCGGCGGTGGCGAGGAGTACGGCGGCGGTCCCCGCGGCGAGCAGGAGGACCGGCCGCCGGGCGAATCCGGCGAGCGTGCGGTCGGGCGTGCTCGGTGCGGTGGCCGTGGTCACGGCATCCATCCTGCTCCCTGTCGGCGGATCGGGGGCTGGCCTCGCCCGCACCCTACGGGCGAGGCCGGCCGCCGTCCTACTGCGGGGTCAGGCCCCGGTGTTCGCCAGCCGGGGCCAGATTTCCGCCCAGGGCTGCAGCCGCCCGCTGGCCAGCCACATCGGGGTGCCGTCGAGCACACTCGGCTTCGCGGTCCCGGTGGTGACCGTGCCGGCCGGCCGGAGATCGGCGAAGTGCCCGAGCAGCGGCCGCGGATCGGCTCCGACGAACAAGACGTCGCGCGCCGAGTCGGGCGGGACGACCAGCGGGGCGTACCCGCGGTTCGGGCTGGCCGGTTCGGGCAGGCCCAGCTCCCGGCCGTACCGGTCGAGCGCGCTGGCGGTCCAGTACGTCTCGCCGACGACCGCGGTGTGTGCCGGGTCGGGCACGCGGCGGAACGTGTCGGCGACCGACCGCGACGCCTCCGGCCAGCCGACCTCGGCCATCGAGAAGGCCGGCGTCGGCAGCGACGGGTTCTTCTCCAGCCAGGAATGCGGCCACACCGGCAGCGCGGCGGGCAGCGTCAGCAGCACCGAAAGCACGTAGACCGGCCACGTCGGGATCCAGCGCCACCACCGCGACACCCGCCCGGTCTCCAGCTCCACCGCCGCGGCCGCCCAGCACGGCGCGAACATGCCCGTGATGTAGTACGAACGGCCGTTCACCGCGATGAACACCACGGCGAGCGCCAGCGCGGTCCAGGCGAGGAAGCGGTAGGAACGCAGCCGCGGCGAGCGCAGCAGCCGCCACAGGCCGTAGACCAGCAGCACGAACCCGGCCGGGATGCCGACGAGCAGCACCACCTGCGGGAGCCAGCCCAGCCTGCCGCCCCAGGTTTCGCCCACCTCGGTCGCGATCGCCGCGCCCATGCTGAGCTGCGGCCAGCCGTGCTGGGCCTGCCACACCAGCGTGGGGACCAGCGCCAGCGCGGCGATCGCGGCGCCGGCCCACAGCATCGGACGGCGCAGCAGTTCGCGCGGACCGCAGATCAGCAGCGCGATCCCGGCGACGACCCAGAAGCCGCCGATCAGGAACTTCACGTACAGCGCGAGCGCGGTGACGACCCCGGCCCACAGCAGGAGGCCGTCGCTGCGGGTGCGGATCCAGCGGACGAGCAGCCAGATCAGGACCGTCCAGAGGAACGGGTCCAGCGTCGAGGTCGCCAGGTAGTGGCCGCTGGCCAGGAAATTCGTGCAGGCGGCGAAGGTCGCGGCGGTGACTACCTGGGCACGGGTCCGGCCGCCCAGCTCGCGGGCGATGAGCGCGGCGAACACGACCCCGGCGAGCATCGCCAGCATCGCCGGGAGCCGCAGGACGAACAGCGAATCGGGGGCGATGGTGTCCATCGCGCGGGCGAGCAGCGGCAGCAGCGGCGGCTGGTCGACGTAACCCCAGGCCAGATGCCGTCCGGCGGCGAGGAAGTACAGCTCGTCGCCGAAGTAGCCGTAGTTGTTCGCGGTGAGCACCATCGGCACCGCCATCAGCGCGGCGATGCCGAACACGGGCATCCGGGCGAACGGCGCGACCGACCGGGCCGTCGCGGTTTCTTCCTGTGTCGTAGTCATCGTGGTCACTCCCAGCGGAAGAATCGGGCGGCGAGCGCCGAGCAGACGATGGCGACCACCGCGAGCGCGACGAGCGGAAGCACCTGCGGCGCGTGTCCGGCGGCGGTCTCGCGCAGGCTGCCGAGCGTGGCGCCGAGCGGAAGGACGTCGGCGATGTGCTGCAGCACTGGCGGCAGCTGTTCCTTCGGCACCCAGACGCCGCCGAGCGCGAGCATCGGGAAGAACACGGCCGCGCCGAGCCCGTTCGCCGCGCGGGCGCTCGGCGCGAACGCGGCGAGCAGCGTGCCCACCGAGAACAGCGACACCGCGCCCAGCAGCATGACCGCGACGAACCCGCCCGGGTTCTTCGGCAGCGCCATGCCGAGCGCGATCGTGCCCACCCCCACGACGAGCACGATCGCGACCACGGCGGCGGCGAGGTTCACCAGCAGTTGCGCGGCCAGCAGCCGCGACGGCGGCAGCGGGCTCGCGGCCAGCCGCTTCAGCACGCCTTTCTCCCGGTGCGCGGCCATCGCGCCGGGCAGCATGTTCAACGCGAGGATCGCGAGCAGGATCGCCACCGCCATCGGCGCGATCAGGGTGTCCAGCGACGACTGGCCGCCGTGTTCGGCGCGCGAGCCCGGCATCAGCCCGAAGACCAGCACCAGCGCCAGCGGGATCCCGAGCACCACGGCGGGGGCCCCGGGGTCGCGGAGGAAGATCTTCGCCTCCGCGACGGTCAGCTTCGACAGCATTTCCGGCCCCCCCTCAGTCCAGTTTCCGGCCGGTCAGCGCGACGAAGGCGTCGTCGAGGCTGGCCTGCTCCACCCGCAGTTCGCCCGCCACGACGTCGGCGCGGGCGAGAAACGACGTCACCGCCTGCAGCGCGCCGGAACCCCCGGTCACCACCAGATGCGCGCCGGTGCGCTCGACCTTCAGCACGTCCGGCAGCCCGCCCAGCGCGCCCTGGTCGACCGGCGCGGACGGGCGGAACCGGATGCGCTGCTCCCCGCCGACCCGCCCGACCAGCCCGGCCGGGGTGTCGATCGCGACGACGCGCCCGGCGTCGATCACCGCGATCCGGTCGCACAGCCGTTCCGCTTCCTCCATGAAGTGCGTGACCAGCACGACCGTCACGCCCTCGGCGCGGACTGCCTCGACGAGCTCCCAGGTGTCGCGGCGGGCCTGCGGGTCGAGGCCGGTGGTCAGTTCGTCGAGCACCACCACCTCGGGACTGCCGACCAGCGCGAGCGCGATCGACACGCGCTGCTGCTGGCCGCCGGAAAGCTTGCGGTAGAAGGTGTTCCGCTGTCCGGTGAGGCCGAGCAGCGCCATCAGCCGCTCCGGATCGGCCGGGGTGCGGTACATCGCGGCGAACAGCTCGAGCACCTCGCCGACGCGCAGCCGGTCGGGCAGCTGGCTTTCCTGCAGCTGGACGCCGAGGCGCTGGCGCAGCTCGCGGGCGTCGCGCCGCGGGTCCAGCCCGAGCACCGAAACGGTGCCGCCGTCGGGGGAGCGCAGGCCCTCGACGCATTCCACCGTGGTGGTCTTGCCCGCGCCGTTGGGTCCCAGTATCCCGAAGATCTCGCCCTGCTCCACGGTGAACGAAACGTCTTCCACCGCCGTTTTCCGGCGATAGCGTTTATGGAGGTTCCGCACCTCGATGACCGGCATTGGCCGCCGTCCCCCTCTCGAATCGCAGCGATTGCTGCCTTCGAGAATCCCGGCCGGAGCGGCCGATCGGATCAGCGGAACGGTGCGACTTCCGGTCCACCGGCCGTCCGCCCCGCATCCACCGATCGGTGGATGCGGAAGTAGATCATCGGGTTGTCGCGGCCGGTGTGCACGGTGGCGTCGACGCCGAGTTCGCGCCTTAGTTCGTTGAGGCGAGCGTACGCGTGTTTCGCCCGGGCACGCGCCGCGGTGAAATACGGGGTCCGCGTTTTCCCCAGCCAGCGCACCACTTCGGTGCCTTCGGTGAACGGCAGCGGGGTGCCGCGGTGGAAGACGTCGTGCACGCTCACCGCGGCGTCGATTTTCGGGAAGACGTCGGAGAGGTACCACTTCGCGAACCGCGCGCGGTGGTCGGCGTCGATGAAGAGATAGTCCACATCGGACAGCAGGGCGGGGGCGATGGTGCGCGCGTCGCCCTGGCGGAACTCCCAGCGGCCCTTGGCCAGCGCGTGCGGAACGGTTTTGGTGGCGTTGCCGATGAGATCGACGGTGGTCAGCCCGCCGGTGCCGTTGTCCGCGAGGGCGCGGAGGATCCAGCTCGTGGACCAGCCGTGCAGCGAACCGATCTCCACGACTTTCTCCGGGCGCAGGTGCCGCAGGAGCAGGTAGGTGATCTCCGCTTCGACGTCGTCCAGCTGCGTCTTCATCGTCGGATTGGCGCGGCGGTGCGCGCGCTGGGCGTCCTTCGCGGCGCGCAACGCTTCGGTGTGCTCGCGATACAGCGAGCACACGAGGTCGAGCGTCACCTGGTTTGCGGTTCGTTCCATGCCGCTGATCGTGGCCGGGCGAGCCGCTTCGGGTAATCCGGCTGACCGCCGGGACGGGGTGGGGAATTCCCCCGTTCCCGGTTAGGGATGCCTGCGCCAGCTGAGCGTCATGTCCTTTGTGGACAGCCAAGCGGCGAGGTCGTAGCCGTGCGCGGCGAGCCCCTCGACGGCGGCGTAAGTGACTTCGAGCGCGTACTCGCCTTCCTCCTGCGACAGCAGCTTCTCGGAGACGGCGGCGAGCAGCTCGTCGGTGTCGATGACGCGGACCGAGATCTTGTCCTTGAGCACCAGGTCGAGGTAGAGGTCGGTGGCCACCCAGCGCGGCCCGTCGCGGCGCACCCGCACGACGTCGAGGTAGAAGTCCTGGTCGCGTTCGTGGCCGGGGGTGAACCAGAAGTCGGTGATCCGCAGCCCGAGGTCCGGCAGCAGCCAGGATTCGAGGTAGTGGAACTGCGCGCGCCCCGGCGCCGGGCGGGCCAGGTACAGGCCGAACGGCTCCTCGCGGAACTCCTCCACGTCGCGGCGGATGCCCTTGTTGTCGATGTTCACGCGGGCGGCCGGGTCGAACGTCTCGACCTTCGGCGGGTGCAGACCGGTCATCCGCCCATCCTGCCCTGCCCGCGCCTGCCGCGAGAATCACCCGAACCCGGGTTAGGGGCCTGGCCGGGGCGTTAAAGTTCGCGGGTTCGTTCGGTATCTCTGGGGGGCAAACGGTTGTTCGGGATCATCAGACCCTGCCGGCATCGGCTGGCCGGGCGGCTGCACGCGGACTGGATGGCGCACCTGTGCGGCCTGTGCCTCGCCCTGCGCGACCAGCACGGACAGTTCGCCCGGGTCGTGACGAACTACGACGCGCTGGTCGTCTCGGCGCTGGTCGAAGCCCAATCGCCGGCCGGATCCCGGCGCTCCGCGGGGCCGTGCCCGCTGCGTTCGATGCGCTCGGCGTCCGTTGCGGTCGGCGATGGCGCCCGGCTCGCGGCGGCGGTTTCGCTGGTACTGGCCTCGGCGAAGGTCGACGACCACGTCGCCGACCGCGATGGTGCTTTCGCCCGGCGTCCCGTCGCGGGCGCGGCGCGGCTGGTCGCCCGGCGGTGGGCCGCGCAAGGCGGTCGGTCCGGTGCGGGCATCGGTTTCGACACCGCGGTGCTGACCGAAGCGGTCGGACGGCAGGGCGAACTGGAACGCGCTATCCGTGTCGGGGACTCGCCGTTGCTGGCGACCGAACCGGCCGAGCTGGCGTCGTCGGCGGCGTTCGCGCAGACCGCGGTGATCACTGGACGCCCCGGTAACCGCGCGCCGCTCGCCGAGGCGGGACGGTTGTTCGGTCGGGTGGCGCATCTGCTGGACGCGGTTGAGGACCTTGCCTCGGATGCCGTGTCCGGGGCGTGGAATCCTTTGCTGGCAACGGAAACCGCGCTGGACGAAGCGCACCGGCTCTGTTCGGACGCGGTGCTTGGGGTCGAGCTGGCACTGCGCGAGGCGGAGTTCGCCGATGGGGCTCTGGTGCACGCGCTGCTGGTGCACGAGCTGAGGCAGGCGGTGCGGCGGGCGTTCGGGCATCACCGGCTGCACGGGGCGGACGGGCAGCAGCCGCCGCCCGGGTGGATCGGGCCTGGGCCCACTCCGCAGCAGGTGCCGCACGGTCACGGTGCTCCAGTGCCTGGCCACGAGCCTGCCGGAATGCCCGGTCCCGGCGGACCGGACGGCCCCGAACCGCCGGACGACCACGGCTCGCTCGACGGCAAGGGCGGCGGCTGCTGGGTCCCGAGGTTCGCGGTCCCGCCGAAACGCCGGAACTTCTTCGCTGGCTGCGCGATCGCGACGTACATGTGCTGCTCCTGCCAGTTCTGCTGCCGCGACCCGTACCCGGGCCCCTGGAGCGGCAAGCCGAACAGCGGCGGCTGCGACTGCGACTGCGGTTGCGACTGTGACTGCTGCAGCTGTTGCGACGGCTGTGACTGCTGCAGCTGCTGAAGCCCGCCGGCCGCCCGTGAGGGGCCTCTCTAGGTCTGTGAAGGACTCCTTGAGGGAATCAGATTCCCTCAAGGAGTCCTAATGGGTTGTGTTCGGGTCTGTT
>NZ_JBHUKS010000015.1:329829-473194 GCF_042684085.1 Amycolatopsis silviterrae | reverse complement strand
CCTCACAGCAGACCTCGCCGCAATCCACCACCTCACCCCTTGACACACCATAGGAGCATCATTGGGGCGCTAGCCCCGCCCCGCCGCCAACCGCCACCAACGCACCCGAAGCAGCGTGGCACCCACACCACCCCCGCACCCCGATACGAAGCCAAAACGCGGTCTGGGGTGGCTTGTCAAGGCATCTTTCCCGCCTTGACAAGCACCCTCAGACCGTAGTCACAATTCAGGCTTCGGGGTGCCCCACGCAACCAGGTTCCCCCACCAGAACGGCATCCGAAAACCCAGCCCCCAACGCCCGCAACCCAGCATCCAGATACACCGTCAAATCCGCATCCGCCCGAGCCGACCACCGCTCGTAAGCCGCCCGGCAGGTAGCCAGCACCGCCCGCCCCACCGCCAGCGGGTACAGCGAATCCTCCGGCTGCCCAGTCCGCCGGGCGACGAACCCGATCACCGCCCGCTCCCAAGCGTCGTAATGCCGCGTAGCACTGGCCGCCAATTCCGCCACCGTGCTCAGCAGATTCATCCGCATCCGCAGCTCCGGCACATCCTCGGCCCGGTAATGGTTAGCCGCCAGCACCGCCCGCCGAACCGCCTCCAGCACCGGAATGTCCTCGGGCATTTCCGCGAGCAGTTCCCGGATCGTGTCGACCTCGGAGTCGAACTCGTTCCACAGCACGTCCGACTTGGCGTCGTAGTACCGGAAGAACGTCCGCCTGCTGACCCCGGCCGCGTTGGCGATCTGGTCCACTGTCGTCTCGTGGAACCCCTGGTCAGTGAACAGCCGCAGCGCGATCTCCTCCAGCTGCCGCGCGCTGGTGCCGCGAGGGCGGCCGCGCCGGGGCCGGGCCTCGCTGGCCGGATCAGCGGACATGCCATTCCCCCCCCTGGACGCTTCTGTCACCGGGTGACACTACTCGCGGAGGGAGCCCCGGTCAGCGCACCGGTTCGTGCAGGAACAGGATCAGGCAGCCGCTCCGGCTGAACGTCTGGTGCTCGACCTGGACCGGATAGTCCACGAAATCGCCGCGCGCCCGCCGGGCCGTGGTGCGGGTGCCGTCCGGGAAGACCACCTCGTCGTCGGCTTCTCCGTCGAGGAACAGAAACCGGTGCGCGGTCGGGTGCGGATGCCTCGGCGAGAACGATCCCGGTTCGAAGTAGGAGAGCCCGACGAGGCGTTCGTCGAAGGTCTCGTCGAACGCCGCGTCGAGCAGCAGCCGGTACCACTGGCCTGGGCTGGAATTGCGCCATCCGGCCGGGCTGAACACGTCGTCGGCGGGGTCCCCGAGCCGTTCGCCGCTGATGCTCAGCGCGAGACAGCCGTCCGTACTGGACAGTGCTCCGTCAGGCGCGACGTAAGCACCGGCGCGGTGGTGTGCGATCGCGCCCTCCAGCACCAGGAGCCGGTCGCCGGGTTCGGGCAGCACGGCCCCGGCGGCCAGCCGGACCAGCGTGAACGAGTCGCCAGGCGACCGCAGCAGGTCCTTCGTCCACGCTCCGGGCGCGGTCTCGGTCCAGCCCGCGGGGGAGAAAGTGGCGGCGTGGCTCGGCATCGGGTCTCCTTCTCGTCGGCACCTCGACCATGCCGACGCGCGCGGGCCGGCGGCAACCGGATCGCCGCGACACTGCCCGAAGGTCACTCCGGGCGGTCTTCGCCGCGCACCCACGAGTCGAGCACGATCAACGTCCGGGTGCTGGTGATCCGGTGGCTGCGCCGCAGTTCGTCGATCGTGCGCTGCAGGTGCGCCATGTCGCGGCTGCGCAGCCACACCACCGCGTCCGGATCGCCGGCGATGGTGAACACCGCCTGCGCCTCCGGGATCCGCGTGGTGGTCTCCACGATCTCGGCGACGTTCGTGCTGCCGAAAAACCGCAGCTGCGCGAACGCCTCGATGCCCCAGCCGAGTTTCGCGTGGTCGACCTGCACCGTGAAGCCGGTGATCACGCCCTTCTCCCGGAGCCGGTCGACGCGCCGCTTCACCGCCGCGGTGGAGAGCGACACCCGCGTGGCGATGTCCGAGAACGTGCGCCGGGCGTCCTCGCGGAGCAACGCGATGATCTCGTGGTCGGTCGCGTCCAGCAGTTCTTCGGCCATGCGCGGCATCGTACGCAACAGATCTGCCCGAACCGACCTCTCGCGCGTCATCCTTTGCGTCCTTGCCACTACAGTGGCCGGGCATGTTGCGCCTGGGCTCGAGCGTGAGGTGAGGTGGCTCACGTCCCAACGGCGGGTGTCCGTGGGCTGGCTGCGTGCGGAAAGGAAGTGCGGATGAACGCCTTCACGTTGGAAGACCGGTACGTGCGCGAAGCGGGCACTGTCTACCTGACCGGGGTGCAGGCGCTGGTCCGCGTCCTGCTCGACCGGATCCGGCTGGACCGGGAGAACGGCGCGGACTCGGCGGCCTTCGTGTCCGGGTACCAGGGTTCGCCGCTCGGCGGGTTCGACCTGGAGCTGGCGCGGCGGTCGGCCCTGCTGGCCGAGCACAACATCGTGCACAAACCGGGCGTGAACGAGGAACTCGGCGCGACCGCGGTCATGGGCAGCCAGCTCGCCGCGCGGGCGGGCACGATGCGGCCGGACGGCGTGGTCGGCATGTGGTACGGCAAGGCCCCCGGCCTCGACCGGGCCACCGACGCGCTGCGGCACGCGAACCTCGCCGGCACCGATCCGCGCGGCGGCGCGGTCGCGTTGGTCGGCGACGACCCCAACGCGAAGTCCTCGACCATCCCGTGCGCGTCCGAGCACGCGCTCGCCGACCTCGCGATGCCGGTGTTCTTCCCGGCCGATTCGCAGGACGTGCTGGAGCACGGCAGGCACGCGGTCGAGCTTTCCCGCGCGAGCGGGCTGTGGTCGTCGATGAAGATCGTCGCGAACGTCGCGGACTCCGGCGGCACCGCGCTGGTCGACTCGCGGTGGACCGCCCCGGAGCTGCCCGAGGGCGCGTACAAGCACCAGCCGAACAGCCGGCTGCTCGGCCCGGAGCTGATCACGCTTGAGCACAGCTTGCATCGCGTCCGGCTGCCGCTCGCGATGGAATACGTGCGCGCCAGCGGAATCAACCGGATCGTCCGGTCCGGGCCGGACGACCGGGTCGGCATCGTCACCGCCGGAAAGTCCTATTTGGACCTCCGGCAGGCGCTGCGGATGCTCGGCCTCGACGAGTCCGAGCTGTCCCGCTACGGCATCCGGCTGCTGAAGCTCGGCGTCGTGTACCCGGTGGAACCGGGCATCATCAAGGATTTCGCCGAGGGCCTCGACGAAATCCTGGTCATCGAGGAAAAGCGCGCGCTGGTCGAACCGGCGATCAAGGAAATCCTCTACGGCACCACCGGCGCGCCGCGCGTGTACGGCAAGTCCGACCAGCACGGCCAGGTGCTGTTCACCGAACTGGGCGAGCTGGACCCGGACCGCATCGCGAGCGGACTGGCCAAGCGCCTGCCCGACGCGGAACCCGTCGCGGCGTGGAAGCAGCGCCGCCGCCGGGAGCGGATTTCGGTGCCGCTGCTGGCCCGCACGCCGTACTTCTGCTCCGGCTGCCCGCACAACTCGTCCACCAAGGTCCCGGACGGAACGCTCGTCGGCGCCGGGATCGGCTGTCACACCATGGCTTTGTTCATGGAGCCGGAGCAGGTCGGCGAGGTCGTCGGGCTGACCCAGATGGGCGGCGAGGGCGCGCAGTGGATCGGCATGGCCCCGTTCGTCGAGACGCCGCACCTGATGCAGAACATCGGCGACGGCACGTTCATGCACTCCGGCAGCCTCGCGGTGCGCGCGGCGGTCGCCGCGGGCGTCGACATCACCTACAAGCTGCTCTACAACTCCGCGGTCGCGATGACCGGCGGGCAGGACGCGGTCGGCGGGCTGTCCGTGGAGAAGGTGGCGGCGCTGCTGCTGACCGAGGGCGCGGCGAAGGTCGTCATCACCTCGGACGCGCCGCGCCGGCTGCGCAAACGGAAGCTGCCGCGCGGGGTCGAGGTTCGCGACCGGTCGGAACTTCTTCGTACGCAAGAAGAACTGGCGGCGCATCGCGGCGTGACGGTGTTGATTCACGAGCAGGAGTGCGCGGCGGAGAAGCGCCGCAAGCGTCGGCGCGGGAAGCAGGAAACGCCCGCGCGCAAGGTCTTCGTGAACGAACGCGTCTGCGAAGGCTGCGGCGACTGCGGTGTGAAGTCGAATTGCCTTTCGGTGCAACCGGTCGAGACGGAGTTCGGCCGCAAGACCCAGATTCACCAGGCGTCGTGCAACGTCGACTACTCGTGCCTCGACGGCGACTGCCCGTCGTTCCTGACCGTGGTCCCGACCGGCGAGGTCAAGCGCCGCCACCTGGCCCCGATCAGCGCGGACGTCCTGCCGGAGCCGGCGAAAACCCTGGCTGACGTCGCGGTGCGGATCACCGGCATCGGCGGCACCGGCGTGGTCACCGTCGCGCAGATCCTCGGCGTCGCCGGGGTGCTCGACGGCAAGCAGGTGCGCACCCTCGACCAGACCGGACTCGCGCAGAAGGGCGGCGCGGTCGTCTCGGACGTGAAGATCTCCACCGGCGCGGTCGAACAGGCCCCGAAGCTCGCCAACGGGGAGTGCGACCTCTACCTCGCGTGCGACGCGCTGGTCGCCGCCGACCCCGCGTACCTCGGCGTGGCCGACGCCGAGCGCACCGTCGCTGTCGTGTCCACTTCGGAGGTTCCGACCGGGCGAATGGTGGTGGACAAGGAGGTTTCCTACCCCGACCAGTCGAGCATCCGGGCCGCGCTCGGCGACGCGACCGCCGCCGGGCACTACCTCGACGCGCGCGGCCTCGCCGAGCAGATCTTCGGTGACGACCAGTTCGCCAACATCCTGCAGCTCGGCGCGGCTTACCAGACCGGCGTGCTGGCGGTCACCGCGGAAAGCCTGGAACAGGCCATCAAGATCAACGGCACCGCGGTGGACACCAACCTGCAGGCGTTCCGGCGCGGCAGGCAGCTGGTCGCCGACCCGGACGCGCTCACCGCGGAACTCTCCCCGTCCTCGGACGCTTCGGCGCCCGCCGCGGCGGACCCGGAGGCAGTCCGCCGGGTGCGGGCGCTGGTGGCGGCGGACGGCGAACTCGGCAGGCTGCTCGACATCCGGATCCCGGACCTCATCGCCTACCAGGACGAGCGGTACGCGCGGGAGTACGCGGAATTCGTCGAGCGGATCCGCACCCGGGCCAGCGCTTCGGTGACCGAGGAGGTCGCGCGGAACCTCTACAAGCTGATGGCCTACAAGGACGAGTACGAGGTGGCCCGGCTGTCGCTGGACCCGCGGCTGACCGCGGAAATCGAAGCCCAGTTCGGCGTCGGCACGCGGTTCGCGCACCGGCTGCACCCGCCGGTGCTGCGCGCGCTGGGCATGAACCGCAAGATCAGCCTCGGCGGCCGCGGCTTCCGTCCGGCGTTCGTGGCGCTGCGGGCCATGCGCAAACTCCGCGGCACCCGGCTGGACCCGTTCGGCCGCGCGGAGGTCCGCCGCGTCGAGCGGGCGCTGATCGGGGAGTACCGGCAGGCACTGACGCGCGCGCTGGAGGTGGCCGACCGCGGCGACGCCCGGCTGGTCGAGCTGGCCGCGCTGCCGGACGCGGTGCGCGGGTACGAGGAGATCAAGCTGGCCAACGTCGCGTCGTACCGGCGGCGGCAGGAGGAGCTGCTGAAGGAACTGGCGATGCCGGACTCGGTCCGGGTGGCCACCGCCTGACGCTCGAACCGGCACCCAGCTCGCGAACGTCCGTGAGGGGAACCCTGAGGGACTCTGATTCCCTCAGGTTCCCTTCACGGACTTCGGGGCTGGATTCGCGCGGCAACGGCGGATTCCACGCCTCCAGTCCGCTAGGTGAAGCGAGATCAACTTCTGAAAGCGGCATTCGGTGCGGATTCCGTCTTCGTCTTCCCGGCGGTGCCGAAAACGGCGGGGAGTTCGGGTTCGCCCGGTTCCCCGCCGTTTCGGCTTCCGGCACCGGTCGGCGGCGGCGCGAAAAGCCTTGTAGGTGTCACACCAACGGGTGGTCCTGGCGAACCTTTCCGGGCGACCCGCGTCTGTCCCCCGATCGGTGGGGTGGGCGGCGCTCGGCGGAGTAGTCCGGACGCGGCCCTGTGACCAGTGCGGATGCGCCGAATCCCCTAATGCCCCTAATCGGGGGATCGGCGAAGTCCCTAGTGGGTGCCCCGGCGGACCCGGGTGACCCCCCGATGGCGGGCATTCGGCGGAGTCCTATCTTCGGAAAAGGAGCCGGCTCGCAGCCGGCTCGTCCGTTTTCTCGGACACCCCACCCCGATCCGTTGTCACCACAGGAGAATACGAACTATGGGCCCGGTGCAGACGCTGCACGAATTCGCGCTGAACCTGCTGAACGACCCGCAGTCGCTGGCGGACTACAAAGCCGACCCGCAGGGGGTGCTGAACGGCGCCGGCCTCGGCGAGCTGAGCCCGGCCGACGTGCAGGACATCATGCCGCTGGTCATGGACAGCGCCCCGCTGCCCGCCGCCCCCGCCGTTCCGGCCGTGCCCGCGGTGCCGGGCGTCCCGGCCGCGCCGAGCATCCCGGCCGTGCCGGGCGTGCCCGCCGCGCCGAGCGTGCCGTCGGCCGACCTGGGCGGTGCCTTCGACCAGGCCAACGCCGCCGCCGAGCCGGTGGCGCACGAGGCAGGCGACGGCCTCGGCGGTCTGGCTGGTGCGCTGCCGAACCTCAGCCCGGTCTTCGAGGGCGTCAGCAACGTCGCCGACGCGACCGGCCTGAACACCGTCACCCACGGTGCGCTGGGCGCGGTGTCCGGCGTGCTGGACCACGTCGCCGAGGCGACCCACTCGGTCCCGGTCGTCGGCCCGATCGTCGACGCCGCCGCGATCGACACCCAGAACACCGTGAACGCGGTGGGCGAGCACGTCTTCGACGGCAAGCTCGTCGGCTCCGCGGTCGACGCGACCACCAACCACCTCGGCGACGCGCTGACGTGGAAGGCCGTCGTGTCCGAGACCGGCAAGCTCCCGCTGGTCGGCGGCCTGGTCAGCGGTGTCGTCGAGGACGTCCGCCAGGGCGGCTCGGACCTGCTGGGCACCGTCAACGAGGCGATCGGCTCGACCCCGGTCGGCGTCCACGGCGACGGCGTCCGCGCGGACCTGACCCACGCCACCGGCGACCTGACCTCGGCGGGCGACCTGTCCGGCACGCTGGACCACGCCGCCGCCGCGGTGCCGGCCCTGCCCGCCGTCCCGGCCGGTGTTCCGGGCGTTCCCGCGGCCCCGGCGGTTCCGGCTGTCCCGGCGGTGCCGGGCGTCGGTTCGCTGCCGCAGGCCCCGTCGGTCCCGGGCGTCGGCGAGCTGCCGCACGCTCCGGAGCTGCCGGCCGCCCCGAACGCGGGTTCGCTGACCCACGCCATCGAGGGTGCGACCGCGCACGCGCCGGCCGTCAACGCCGCCGCGCAGCACGTCACGAGCACCGTCCAGGACGCGGTCGAGACCGGCACGCAGCACGCGACCGCCAGCGAGCTGCCGGACGCCGCGCACGCCGCCGGGCCGCTCAACGAGGTCCAGACGCACGTGCAGGACGTGGCCCACGGCCTCGAGTCCCACGCGGGCAACCTGCACCTGGACAACCTGCACCTGGGTCACTGATCCTGTTGCGCTAAAGGGTTTTCCCGCCGCGGGCCCGGACCGGACAGGTCCGGGCCCGCGGTGTTTTCTTTGCCGGGCAGCAGACCCAAAACCGGCTGGCCGTCGAGGAAGAGCCCGCCGGTCGGGCCGTCGGACGGCAATGTCGCGGCCCAGACCACGCCGTGGGCGCTTTCGCGTGCTGGGCGGGCGGTATCTTCGTCGCCGCGCTCGGGGTGAGTGGCGGTTTCGCCCGGATCGACGGCGTTGACGAGGATCGGGGTGTCTCGCAGCGCTGCGGCGAGTACGCCGGTGAGGGTGTTCAGTGCGTGCTTGGCGAAGGAATGCGCCGGGGCGCGCAGGCTCGCGCCGAGATCGAGTCCGGTCGAGATCTGCAGCGCGGAAATGCTGGAAACGTTGACGATCCGGGCCGCCGGGGCGGCTTTCAACAGCGGCAGGAGCAGCTGGGTCACCTGCCACGGGCCGAGTACGTCGATGTCCAAAGCGGACTGGACGGCGGCCAGGTCGGCGTCGAGGGCGGACAGAGTGCCGAAATCGACGGTGTCGCTGGCGTTGTTGATCAATACGTCGAGATGGTCGAAGGAATCGGCGAGGCAGTCGGCGGCGGCGGTCATGGTGGCCAGGTCGGTGAGGTCGAGCCGTAGCGCCGAGGCGTTCGGAAGTCTCGCAGCGAGGGATTCGGCTCGGGTTGGGTCGCGAGCGGTGAGGACGACGTGATAGTCCTGTTCGGACAGGAGCCGGGCGGTAGCGAAACCTAGTCCGGCGGCGCGGCTCGTTCCGGTGATCAGGGCGGTTTTCGGCACGGAAGCACTCTTTTCGGAAAGTTATTGGGCGGAATGTTTCGGCAGGAACCGGACTAGCGCCAGCGCCACGAGGTACAAGCCGGCGCAGAGGCCGAAAACCAGTTCGGCGGCGGGGATCCAGGACGGCGCGGCGGCCGGCCCGACCCGGGCGAAGAACACCGTGCCGAGCGCGGCGACACCGATGGCTCCGGCGAATTGCTGGGCGGCGTTGAGCATTCCGGAACCGCTGCCGACTTCTTCGGGCGTCGCGTCGCCGAGAATGGAATCGAAAAGCGGGATGAACAGCAGGCCGGAACCGGCTCCGGTGATGAAAAGGGCGGGGGCGATCTGCCAGCTGGTGATGGCGACGCCCCAGTGCGCGATCGACCACCACAGGGCGAGCAGGCCGGCGACCGCGATAGCGAGTCCTAAGTGGAGGGACGCGCGGCCGAGTTTCGCGGCGAGCACGGCGCCGGACAACAGCGTCGCGATGGCGGTGCCGGCGGCCCAGGGGAGCAAGGCGAAACCGGACTGCAGCGGCGTCCAGCCGAGGCCAGACTGCAGCAGCAGGTTCACCACGAGCACGAAACCGCTGAGCGAGGCGTAAAAACCGCCGGTGATCAGCAGTCCGAACACGAAGCCGCGCTTGGCGAACAGCGAAGGCGCGATGACCGGATGGCTGCTGCGGCGTTCGGATCTCGCGAACAGGATGAACGCGGCCACGCCGGCGGCCATCAGCACGTAGGTCCACACCGGCCAGCCGAGGTCGCGGCCTTGGATGAGCGGCACGATCAGCAGCGCGGACGCGGCGGTCAGCAGGCCGACACCGCGCAGGTCGAGGCGGGCACCGCGATCCTCGCCGCTGTGTCGCGGAAGTACGCGCAGGCCGAGCAGCCCGGCGAGGATGCCGAACGGGACGTTGATCAGGAAGATCGAACGCCATTCGCTGCCGAAGAGGTTCAGGTGCAGCAGCCAGCCGGCGAGGATGGGCCCGGCGACGGTGGCCAGTCCCATGATCGGGCCGAACGGCATCAGGGCTTTGCGCAGGTGCTCGGGCGGGAAGACGACCTTCACCAGCGCGATGCCCTGCGGGATCATCGCCGCGCCGAACAGGCCCTGGAACACGCGGGCCCCGATCAGGAACCCGGCGCTCGGTGCGAGGCCGCAGGCCAGCGACGCGAGGGTGAAGCCGGCCATGCCGAGCAGGAACAGCCTGCGCCTGCCGAGCAGGTCGCCGAGGCGGCCGGACGTCACGAGGCCGAGCGCGAACGCCGCGGTGTAGGCCGACAGCACCCACTGCAGGGTCATCGGCCCGCCGCCGAGGTCGGCGCGGATCGAGGGGCCGGCGAGGGCGGCGACGCTCGTGTCGATCAGGTCCATCAGGTCGGCGATCACCACGACCACCAGCACCAGCCAGGCCTGGACCAGCGGAATCGCCTCTTTGCGTGGAGACGAACTAAGTTCAGTAGTCACGAACTAAGTTCTAAGTGACGAACTAAGTTCGTGTCAAGCTATAGTGGCGGACATGCCCGCTGCCCCCCGAGAGCGCCGCGCCGCCCGGCACGCGCCGGCCAGTGCCGAGGCCGCGCCGAAACCGCGGAAAGAACCCATCACCGTCGACCGGATCACCGACGCCGCGCTGCAGGTCGTCGCCACCGAGGGGTACGACGCGCTGACCGTCCGCCGGGTCACTGCCGTGCTCGGCACCGGACCGTCGTCGCTGTACGCGCACATCGTCAACAAAGAGGATCTCGACGATCTGCTCATCGGCAGGCTCTGCGCGCAGATCGAGCTGCCCGAGCCGGATCCGGAGACGTGGCGGCAGCAGGTTCTGGACGTTTACAGCCAGATCCGCGACCTGTACCTGAAGTACCCCGGCGTGTCCCGCGCCGCGCTCGCGATGGTCCCGACGCATCTGGAAACGCTGCGGGTCCGCGAGGGGATCCTGGCGATTCTGCTGGCCGGCGGGATCGAACCGCGGACCGCCGCGTGGGCGTCGGACTCGCTCACGCTCTACGTCACCGCGTACGCCTGGGAGCGGTCACTCGTCCAGCAGCGGCAACAGCAGCACGACAGCGGATGGGTGCTCAGCCGGGACGAGCTGATCGACCGGTTCGCCGGGCTGCCCGAGGAGAAGTTCCCGAACACCCGGAAGTACGCGGCGGAGCTGGCGTCCGGCGCCGGGCACGACCGGTTCGCCTTCATGGTCAACCTGGTCACCGGGAATCTGGTCAGTGCGAATCTGGTCAGCGCGGCTTCGGAATCGCCGGATCGCAGCAGCCCGCCATCCGGGGCAGCTCGCGGTTGACCTCGGCCAGTTCCGCGGCGACCGCGTGGCACGGCTCGCATTCGGAGAGGTGCCCGGCGAGGACCCCGGCCCGGCGGGCGGGCAGCGTGCCGCGCAGCCACGCGCCCATCCGGCGGCGGACTTCCTGGCACTGCGGCAATTCCGCGTCCGGCACCTGGACTTGCAGGTACGCCTGGCGCAGCCCCTCCCGGGCGCGGCGGGCGAGCACCGCGACGCCGTTCGGCGAAACGCCGAGGACGGGCGCGAGTTCCGCTGGCGTGTTGCCTTCGGCGGACATGCGCCACAGCACGGTCCGCCAGCGGCCGGGCAGCGTCCGGTAGGCCGACCACACCAAGCGGTCTTCCGAACGCATGACTGCGAGTTCGTCAGCGCCGCCGTCGAGAGTTACGGGTTCCGGAACTGTTGCGTACAGATCGATACGATTTTCGTGGCGGCTCCAGCGGGCGAAGAGATTTCGCATGGTGGCCACCAGGTACGCCGGCGCGTTCGATTCCGGGCCGCCGCCCGCCGCGACCGTGCTGAGCACGCGCGCGAAGGCCTCGGCGACCAGGTCGTCTCGTTCGGCCTGCTGGCGCACCAAACCGGCGGCGACGCGGCGCATCAACGTGACGTGCCGCCGGAACAATTCGCCCCCTGCCTGGCAATCTCCGGCGCGGACGGCGGCGAGAAGCTCGGCATCGGTGCGCTCGTCGTCGTGCGCGTCCGCGACCGGAGTGCTGCCCAGCGTCGTGTCCACCGTGCACCTCCCACCGGACCGGCCCACACCTCGTCACGCGGGACTACTGAAAGTAACTGGTACAGCAGTGTACTCCATATGCCGGTAGGGATTCGGTGAGTCGGCCGCTTGATTCGCGGGCGGATGGAGAAGTCGAGGCCGCTCAAGGACATTTGGTTCGGGCACCGACTGTCCGAAGTGGACTATTGACGGGCGGTCAGGAAAACTTTCCGGCCAAATCGGCGAAATAGGGCGTCATCGCCGGGTGGTAGTCGGCGAAGTCCGGCCGCGGGGTGTCCTCGAAGGCGGCGACGAGCATGTCCAGGTAGTACTCCCAGCCTGCTCCGGCGTCCTGGATCTTGGCTGCGGAGTCCAGGTGGTGCACCAGCCGGAGGCCCGTCGTCGCGCCCTGGGACTCGAGCAGCAGCTCCATTCGCCACGCGCCGGATTCGTCGGTGGACGAAACAGCCAGCCGCCGCGGCGGTTCGCAGGCGTCGATGCGGAGGTCCATCCACGGCTCCTCCTCTTCGAACACCATCTGGACCCGGATCGTCCGGCCGGGAGTCCCGTCGCCTTCCCAGGGTCCGAACCAGCGCGCGGTGCGTTCGGGTTCGGTGAGCGCGGCCCACACGTCGTCGATCGGCGCGCGAAAAGTCCGCGGCAGGACCAGGTCGATGCTGTCGGCGACACGGTGGGCGCGGGCGGTGGGCACGGGCTTCATGCGGTGTGTTCCTCTCCGGAAGAGGTGTCCCGGCGGCGTTCGCGGCGGGTGCGGTGGACCTCGGTTTCGAGGGCGTCGAGCCGCTGCTGCCAAGCGGGCGGGGCGACGAGCCGGGTGAGCCAGGCGGTGAGTTCGGCGAATCCCCGCGGATCGAGGGTGTAAAACCGTTGCCTGCCTACGAGTTCGTCTCGCACCAGGCCGCTTTCCCGCAGTACGCGCAGGTGCCGCGACACCGCTGGCCTGCTGATGGCGAAGTGCGCGGCGATTTCCCCGGCCGGGAGCCGCTGGTGTTGCAGCAGCGCCAGGATGTCGCGCCGCACCGGGTCGGCGATCGCGCCGGCGACCAGATCCACGACGGAAGCGTAACCCAGTAGTTACGCGTTCGGCAAGCGCGTCACGGCCAGGTCGACGCGCCGCCGCGGCGTTTGCGGACCGCTTTCCCGGTGCCGGGCGGGAAACCGTGTTTGGCGAGCCGGACCTCGGCTAGTTCGTCGGCGCTGGTGACGGTGAGGAACAGGCTCAGCAGCAGGCTGATCAGCAGCGCGGCGACGATCATCCCGGCGGGCATCGGCGTGACCAGGCGGAGCACGACGTAGCCCGCGATCAGCCAGGGCAGCGCCTCGGCGCAGATCCGGAGCGCGAAGCGCAGCACCCAGGTTTTCGCGGTCGCGTCGTGCAGCACCCACTCGCGGTACTCCTCGGGGAGTACCCCGCCGTAGACATAGTGCAGCCAGCGCACCGGGCCGGGACGCTTCATGCCCGGCGGGTACCCCGGGTTCAGTCGGTATACGCGGCGAGCTTCTCCGGGTTCATCAGCCAGAACAGCCGGTCGATGCCCTCGGCCGAGACGGACAGGGTGAGCACCGCGCGCACGTCGTCGCCGTGGCGCACCACCGCCGCCGGCCGTCCGTTGACGTCGCTCCAGCGCACCTCGGTGCCGGGCCAGAACTGGCTGGCGAACGCGCGGACGTACTTCGCCACCGTGACCGCGCCGACCACCGGAATCCGCGACGCGCGGACCACGCCGCCGCCGTCGGAGTAGCTCACGACGTCCTCGGCGAGCAGTTTTTCCAGCGTCGCCAGGTCTCCGGTGCGCGCGGCGTCCACGAACGCGGTGAGCAGCCGCCGCTGTTCCGGCGGTTCGACCGGCGTCCGGCGCTCCGCGGCGAGGTGCTTGCGCGCCCGGCTGACCAGCTGGCGCGCGCTCACCTCGGTGGTCTGCACGATGTCGGCGATCTGCTGGTACGGATAGTCGAACGCCTCGCGCAGCACGTACGCCGCGCGTTCCGTCGGCGGCAGCTTCTCCAGCAGGAACAGCACGGCCACCTCCAGCGCGGCCGCGCGCTCGGCACCCAGTTGCGGGTCCGCGCTGGCGTCGATGGGTTCGGGCAGCCACGGTCCGACGTAGGTTTCGTGCCGCGCGCGGGCGGTCTGGCTCGCGGTGATGGCCAGCCGGGTCGTGGTGGTGGCGAGGAACGCGCCCGGGTTGCGCACGGCCGAGCGGTCGCAGGTCTGCCAGCGCAGCCAGACGTCCTGGAGCAGGTCCTCGGCGTCGGCGACGCTGCCGAGCATCCGGTAGGCGATCCCGAACAGCCGCGGCCGGACCTGCGCGAACACCGAGGCGGCCTCGGCGAGTTCCTCCATCTGCGGCGGGTTCCTTTCCTGGTCCGGCTGGCGTTTCCGAGCTTAGCGGGCGGGGGTGTCACAAATCGGAGCGCTGTCTGGTCCTGACTGGCGACGAGCGCGGCGACCGCCGCGGCGGAGACGGAGGGAACGGGCATGAAGATCGTCGTCATCGGCGGGACCGGGCGGATCGGCTCGCAGGTCGTGCGGCTGCTGGAGGGGCACGAGGTCGTGGCCGCCGCGCCGAGCACCGGCGTGAACACCCTGACCGGCGAAGGGCTGGCCGAGGCGCTGCGGGGTGCTGACGTGCTGGTGGACGTGTCGAATTCGCCGTCGTTCGCGGACGACGACGTAATGGAGTTCTTCCAGCGCTCGACCGGGAATCTGGTGCAGGGCGCGCGCGAGGCCGGGGTCGGTCATTTCGTCGCGTTGTCCGTGGTGGGCGCCGACGAACTGCCGGATTCCGGTTATCTGCGGGCGAAGGTCGCGCAGGAGAAGCTGATCCAGGAAAGCGGCCTGGCTTACACGATCGTGCGCGCGACGCAGTTCCTGGAGTTCGCGGTCGCGATTGCCGACACCTCGACGGTGGACGGCGTGGTGCGGCTTTCTTCCGGCGGCACGCAGCCGATCGCGGCGGAGGATGTCGCGGTGGCGGTCGCGCGGGCGGCGGCGGATTCGCCGGCCGGCGGGATCGTCGAGATCGGCGGGCCGGACGTGCTGCCGATGGACGAGTGGATCCGGCGGGTGCTGACCGCGCGGAAGGACCCGCGCGAGGTGGTGACCGACCCGGCCGCGCAGTACTTCGGGACGGTGCTGGGGAAGGACAGCCTGGTGCCGGCGGAAGGGGCGTGGCGGGGGAAGGTCGGGCTGGCGGAGTGGCTGGCGTCGTGAGTGGCAGTGCCGGTTAGAAGCTGCCGGTTCTCACCGGCACCGCCACGCACGAGCTACGAGAGCTGGCCGTCGTAGTCCGGCAGCTTGAAGCCCTTTTCGTAGTCGCCGCCTTCGAGGTCGGTGGTGCGGTTGCCGATGTTCGCGGTGATCGTGTAGCCCTGGCCGGTCAGGTCGGCGCGGCAGCGCTGCTTGCCGTCGGCGGTGCCCTCGCCGGACTTGCGGGTGCAGATCGCGTCGATCGGGTAGCCCGCGCTGCTCAGCTGGGTGCGGGCCGAGGAGGAGCTGGTCCGGGCGGTCACGAAGAGCACGGAAACGTGGTGCTGGCCCGCCCACTGGGCGACCGCGAGCACCGGCCGGTTCGGTTCGCCGGGGTGGTATTCGGTTTCGAGCGAGGTGTTGTCGATGTCCAGCACGATCGCGAGCTTCGAGCCGCCCCGCGCGACCCGGTCGGTGAGCCACGGAATGGCCGGATCGATGGCGGCGCGCACGTCGGTCTGCCATTGGTCGTAACTGGGCAGCTCGGACACCGCGGCCGACGCGGTGGCCGGAGCGGCGGTCAGCGCGGCAACGGCGAGAATTGCGGCGCAGGCGCTTTTGACGTTCATCGGCCCGTTTTCTCCTTAGCGTGGCGGAAACTGCCAGCGGACACGCTAATCGGGCGGTGCGCTTTGGTGCACCGTCGTTCGTCGGGTCGGCGGAACGGGGTGGCGGGGAATTCTTCGGGTGTTCACCGGAAACCGATGTGGTGTTTTCCGCTTTGTCCGGGGACTCGAGGTTATCGGAAGGTCCGTGAGGGGAACCCTGAGGGAATCTGGGTCTGTGAGGGTTCCCCTCGCGGACGGCCGCATTCGCACCCCATGGCGTCGCCTTGAGGTCCCGCCTCGCGGCGGGGAGAGTCTTACTCGGCGATCGTGTCCAATTCGGCCACTGCGTCGGCGGGCAGTTCCAGTTCCGCCGCGGCCACGTTTTCCCGCAGGTGCGCCACCGACGACGTGCCGGGGATCAGCAGGATGTTCGGCGACTGGTGCAGCAGCCACGCCAGTGCGACGGCCTTCGGGCTGGTGCCGAGGCGGGTTGCGACGTCGTCCAGGGTCGCGGACTGCAGGGGGTTGAATCCGCCCAGCGGCCAGAACGGGACATAAGAAATGCCTTGTCCGGCAAGGGATTCGATCAGCTTTTCGTCCCCGCGGTGGGCAACGTTGTACCAGTTTTGCACGGTGACCACCGGCGCGATCGACTGCGCCTCGGCGACCTGCTCGGCGTCGACCACGCTCACGCCGAGTTCCTTGATCTTGCCTTCCTGGCGCAGCTCGGCGAGCGCGCCGAACGGTTCGGCCAGCGAGCCGGGCACCGGGGAGTGTCCGTCCGGTCCGCCGCCGACGCGCAGGTTCACTACGTCGAGTGCCTCGACGCCGAGGTTGCGCAGGTTCGACTCCACCTGTTCGCGCAGCTGCTCGGGTGAACGCTCGTGGATCCAGCCGCCGGTGTCGTCGCGCACCGCGCCGACCTTGGTGACGATCTGCAGTCCGTCGTACGGCGCGAGGGCTTCGCGGAGCAGTTCGTTCGTCACGTGCGGCCCGTAGAAGTCCGCGGTGTCGATGTGGTTCACGCCCAGTTCGACGGCCGTGCGCAGCACCGCGAGGGCCTCGGCGCGGTCGGTCGGCGGCCCGAAGACGCCGGGGCCGGCCAGCTGCATCGCGCCGTATCCCAGGCGGGCGACGGGGTGCCCGGCCAATGTGAACGTCCCGCCGGGGAGGTTGTCGGTCAATGTTCCGCCCTTCTTTCCCGCCGCGCCGGTCTGGTGCCGCCGCGGCTGCCGTCCATGGTGCTTCCGGCGGCGCGGCGCGGCCAGTACCCCTCGGTCCTGGGAGTGTCAGGGACAGGATCGCGGGACAACACCCTGTCAGTTTGGTATACCATTAGCATGGCTTCTCTCACTGTGACCGGCGTGCGCCCGTGGGGCGGCGACCTGGCCGACCTCGTCCTCGACGGCGACCGTATTTCCGCTGTCCGGCCCGCAGGCTCGGCTCCGGTGGAAGGCGAGCGGATCGACGGCGCGGGGCTGCTCGCGCTGCCCGGGTTCGTCAACTCGCACGCGCACGTCGACAAGAGCTGGTGGGGCAAGCCGTGGGTCTCCTACGGCGGCGTCGCGACCACCGAAGGCCGCATCGCGCACGAGCGCGCCGAGCGGGACGCGCTGGGGATCCCGAGCGTCGAGATCGCCGAGACGGTGTTGCGGGAGTTTCTGCGGCACGGCACCACGGCGGCGCGCAGCCACGTGGACGTCGACCTCGGGCTCGGCCTGCGCGGCATCGAGATCGTGCGGGAGGCCGCGGAACGGCTGGGCGGCGCGGTGGAGGTCGAGATCGTGGCCTTCCCGCAGGACGGAGTGCTGCGCCGGCCCGGCGTGCTCAAGCTGCTCGACGAGGCCGCGGCGGCGGGGGCGGGCCGGATCGGCGGCCTCGACCCGGCGGGGATCGACCGCGACCCGGTCGGCCAGCTCGACGGGCTGTTCGAGATCGCCGAGCGGCGTGGCGTCGGCCTCGACATCCACCTGCACGACGGCGGCGAGCTGGGCGCGTTCCAGTACGAGCTGATCGCCGACCGGACTGTGCGCGCGGGGTTGCAGGGCAAAGTAACGGTGTCGCACGGCTTCGCGCTCGGCGAGGTGCCCCCGGCGCGGCAGGCGGCGTTGCTCGACCGGATCGCCGAGGCGGGCATCTCGCTGGCGACCGTCGCTCCGGTGCGGGTCGCCCCGTTGCCATGGACCGAGCTGTCCGCGCGCGAGATTCCGGTCGGCCTTGGCACCGACGGGATCCGCGACCTCTGGTCCCCGTACGGCGACGGCGACATTTTGCAGGTCGCGCTCGGCTTCGCCCGGTTGCACGGGCTGCGGACGGACGAGGACCTGACGGCGGCGGTCGAACTGGCGACGCGGCGGGCGGCGCCGTTCGTGGACCGGGAGCGGCATGACCTGGCTCCGGGCTGCCGGGCGGACGTGGTGCTGGTGGCGGCGGAGAACGTGCCGGACGCGTTGACGCGGGTGCCGGCGCGGGCGCTGGTGCTCGCCGGCGGCCGGGTGGTCGCGCGAGACGGTGAGGCGCTGGTGTGAGGTTGGTCGATCTCTCCAGGTCGGAGCGAGTTTTTCCGTAGGCTGGGACGAAGTTTCCGGTCCGGCGGAGCGCTACCTTCCCGGGATGGACAAGCTCGACGCTCTCCGCAGGCGGCTGGAGCAGGAACTTCCCGCGCTGCTGGAACACCACCGGGTCCCCGCCGCCGTGCTCGCGGTGGCGCTCGGCGAAGAGACGGCCACCGCGGCCGCCGGGGTGCTGAATCTGGGCACCGGCGTCACTGCCACGACCGATTCGGTATTCCAAATCGGCTCCATCACGAAGGTCTGGACCGCGACCCTCGTCCTGCAGCTCGCGGACGAGGGCCTGGTCGATCTCGACGCCCCGATCCGGCGGTACCTGCCCGACCTCAAGCTGAGCGAAGCGGCCATCACGGTGCGCCAGCTGCTCAGCCACACCGCCGGGTTCGAGGGCGACCTCTTCACCGACACCGGTCCCGGCGACGACGCGGTGGAGAAGTTCGTCGCGACCCTCGACGGGGTGGCCCAGCTCTTTCCGCCCGGGGAGCTGTTCTCCTATAACAACGCCGGGTACGTCGTCCTCGGCAGGCTCGTCGAGGTGCTGCGTGGCAAGCATTACGAGGACTGCCTTCGCGAGCATCTCGCCGGCCCGCTCCAGCTCCGGCACTTTTCGCCGAACGCCAACGACGCGATCCGGTTCCGCGCCGCGATCGGGCACCTCGAACCCGAGCCCGGTGCCGATCCGGTGCCCGCGCCGTTCTGGTCGATGCTGCGGTCCAACGGCCCGGCCGGGTCGTCGCTGGCGATGTCCGCGGCGGACCTGCTCGCCTTCGGCCGCATGCACCTCGCGGGCGGTGCCGGAGTGCTGAGCGCGAAGAGCGCGGCGGCGATGCTGGAACGCCAGGTCAGCCTTCCGCCGCTCGGCATCATGGGCGACGCCTGGGGCCTCGGCTGGGAGCTGTTCGACACTCCGGGCGGCCAGGTGTTCGGCCACGACGGCAACACGATCGGGCAGGCGGCGTTCCTGCGGCTGGTGCCCGGCAGCGATCTCGTGGTGGCGTTGCTGACCAACGGCGGCGACGCGATGAGCCTGTACGCCGACGTCGTTCCCGCGCTGCTCAAGGAATTCGCGGGCGTCGAGGTGTCACTGCCGCCTCGTCCGCCCGCCGAACCGGAACCGTTCGCCGCGGACCGGTATCTCGGCACCTACGCCAGCACGGTCGCCGATCTCGTGATCTCCCAGGATGGCGACGGCCGGGTCTGGCTGGAGCAGCGTCCAAAAGGGACAGCCGCGGAACTGAGCGCCGCCAGCAAGTCCGAACTGGTCCGCCTCGGCGCCGACACGTTGATCTTGCGTGAGGCGCAGGGCGGGATCCACCTGCCTCTCGTGTTCCTCGGCGACGACGGCAGCGGCCGTGCGCGATACGTCCATTCGGGGAGGGCCACCCGGCGCGCGGAATGACCGGACGGCTTTGCTCGAACTGACCGATCCGGCGGTCGCGGCGGGTAAAGTCGGACTTCGTGGCCGTCGATCTGGGGTGGAATACGGGGCAGACGCAGATCCGCGCCGCCGACGGCCGTTTCCTCGGCGCCGGCGTGCTGATCGGCGGCCGGTACGTCCTCACCAGCTCACGCGTGGTGAGCGGCGAAACCGCCTTTCAGGTCGACTCGGCCGGTCCGGCGTCGCTGGCCGGGGCGGTCCCGCCGCTCGCGGACGGGCGCGGGGATCTGGCGCTGCTTGAGCTGGACACCCCGGCCGGGTCCGGCGCGACGCTGCGGCGGCTGACCGGAACCGGGCGGGAGGTCGTGCTCCACGGCCTTTTGTCCGGCAACTCCGGCATCTGGGTGCACGCCACGACCGGGGCACCGGACGGCGAACGGGTGCCGCTGACTCTGCGGGACGACCCGGCGGGCGCGGAGTTTTCCGGGTGTCCCGTGTTCGACGGCGGCACCGGGCGGCTGCTCGGGATCGTGGTGACCGAGAACGGGCAGTGGCTGGTCCCGGCGGACACCGTGCTGGAGTACTTCCCGCAGGTGCGCGAGTGGGTGACCGCCGATTCCGCGCTGGAGGACCGGCTCGACGAGCTGGTCGCCCGCAGCCTGCCCGCGCCGGACGCCGGGGAGCTGCGGGTCACGCTGCCGAAGGCGGCTCCGCCGGACCCGCTGGACGCCGTCCTGACCGACGCGGCGCTGCCGGAACGGCATCGGTTTTGCGTGACGTGCGGGAGAGAGGTCGGGCGCGGCACCACGGACCGGTCCGGCCGGGTGCGCGGCTACTGCGTCCACTGCGGCACGCCGTTCGCCTTCCTGCCCACGCTGGAGCCGGGCACGCTCGTCGCCGGCCGCTACGCGGTGGTCGGCTGTCTCGCGCACGGCGGCTACAGCTGGATCTACCTCGCCCGCGACGAGGCGGACGGCGGCCGGTTCGTGGTGCTCAAGGGCTTGATCAAGGAACGGGACCGCCGCGGCGCGCTGGCCGCCGCGCAGGCCGCCGTCCTCCCGCAGCTGCTGGAACTGGACCATCCGAACGTGGTCCGCACCCTCGCGCACGTCGAGCATCCGGATCCGGACACCGGCCGGCCCACCGGATATCTGGTGATGGAGTACGTGCGCGGGATTTCGCTGCGGACGGTGCTCCGGCGGGCGAAACGGCTGCGCCCGGAGCACGTCGCGGCGTACGGGCTGCAGCTGCTGGCGGCGGTCGGCTACCTGCACGAGCGGGGGTTGCTGTACGTCGATCTGAAACCGGACAACGTGCTGCAGGACGGCGACCGGATCACCCTGGTGGACCTCGGGTCGGTCCGCCGGGAGGACGACCGGGACAGCGTCATCGTCGGCACCCCGGGCTATCAGCCGGACGCCGAACTGCACGAGCTGGGCCTTAGCGTTCGCTCGGATCTCTATTCGGTCGGCCGGACGATGGCCGAGCTGCTGCGCGCGTGTCCCGGGTCGCGGAGCGTCGGGTGGGAGATGCTGCGGGCGCTGATCGACCGGGCGACCGACGATTTCGCCCTGCGATTCCGCACCGCGGACGAGATGGCCGACCAGCTGCGCGGGGTGCTGCGGCAGTTGATCAGCCAGCGCACCCGCGTGCCGCGTCCGGCCGCATCGCGAGTGTTCGGCGATCCTCGCGGACTTGCCCCGGGCGGGCTCGGCGTGCCGGAGTGGAGTGCTTGGGGCCGGGAGCCGCCGCTGCGTGCCGACGAGCCGCCGCGGCACTATGACCTGGCAAGGGTTTTGCCGTCCGTGCTCCCCGCCGCGCGCGAAGAAGTCGCGTTGCGGTGGGGCAATGCCGTATCGGAGCTGGAGCACGGGACGATCGCCTCCGCGGACAGCTGGTTCCGCGAGTGCGCGCGGCAGGTTCCGGGAGAGCTGGCACCGTTGCTGGCGTTGGGTTTCTGCGCGGAACTGCTCGGCATGCCCGCGCCCGCGGCGCGGTATTACGAAGCGGTGTGGGTGCGCGATCGGAACGTGGTTTCGGCGGCGTTCGGGCTCGCGCGGGCCCGGCTTGGGCTGAGCGATCGGGTGGGTGCGGCCGCGGTGCTGGACGACGTGCCCTCGACCGCCGTCGCTCGGGCAGGCGCGGTGCGAGCGCTCGCCGCGATCCGGCCGGGCGACGCGGGGGTGCCGAGCTTGGCCGAAGCCACCGTCGCGTGGTCCAGGCTCGGCGGGCTGGGCCTGGACGAGGACGAGCAGGACCGGCTCACCGCGGTCGTCGGGGAAACCATCGTGCGGCTGGCCTTCGAACCGTCCGTCGCTGCCCGGCTGCCTGACCTGCGTGAAGTCCGGAACCAGCTCATCCAGATCTACGGCGAGCACTCGGACCGGGGATGGCCGGTGCTGCGAAAGCACGCTAGCCGGGTGCGCGGTGCCGAGGCGCTGCAACAGGACTCGCGGCCGAGAGTCGTGGTGCACCACCCCGGATACCTGCCGCCGCGCACTTACCGCACGACCGTGACGGTAGCGGTCACGGCCGGTTCCGACGGCGGCGAGATGCGGCTGTTCGTGCGCGAAGCACCGGGTTGCGTGGTGTACGGCGTCCGCCAGGTGGAGCCGGTGGAAGGCGAGCTGCCGTTGCCGGAGCGGGGAATCAGCGATGCGGTGCTTGGTCTCGGGGTCTGGGCTGCGGGGGAGACCCGGAGCTTCGCGCTGCACTTGCTGGTGCCGTCGGGAATGGCGCGGGAGGAAGAGACCCAGCTGATCGCGATGTGGGTGAAGCTGGGGCCGGTGCATTCGGAGGCGGAGACCGTTTCCGTGCGGCTGGCCGATGACGCGACCGAGTCGTCCGGGCTCGCGGACGCGGTCGACGCCGCGTATTCCGCTCATCGCGAAGGGGATGCGCGTGCCGTGGCGGACGCGCTGGGTTCGGCGGTGGCGTTGGCTGCCGCACAACGGAACGAGGCGGTGCTGGCCCGGTTGCGGTTGCTGGTGGACATCGTCGACGCGGAGAGCGGGCTGGTGAGCCTGCGCGGCTACCACCTTCTCTCGGAACGGATTTCAGCGCCGCCGGGGGAACGGGAGACGGTTCCGTCCGAGGTGCGGGCTCCCGCCGACGAGGACGTGGAGGTGCTCGACTCGGTGCGGCACGAGTCGGCGATGCGCAGCAGCGCGATCCGGGTGTCGGTCGCGCGGCGCGTGGGCGATTCGCGGATCGTGGATTCCCGCCAGGTCGATTCGCGCACCGTTGACTCCCGGCACGTGGATTCCCGGCGGGCCGACTCCCGGCGGGCGGATTCGCGGCCCGCCACCTGGCGTACCGGCCGGGTCGGTTATCCGGTGCACCCTGCGGAGCTGGATTCGGAGCAGCAACCGTTGTACTCCCGGAAGGTGCTCTGGGCGCGCGCCGCGCGACCGCCGGACGAGGTCCCGCGGCCGGTGCCGGGGTTGCTGGAGGCGACTGTCGAATGCGATTCCGACGGTCCGGTGGTCGTCGGGCAGCCGGTGCGGGTCGCGGTTTCGGTGCGGCGCAAGGAACCCGCGGCCGTGCAGGCGGGGGTGGTGCGCGTGCGGGTGCTGCTCGACGCCGCGCCCGGCGTGGCCGAGCCGATGTCGCGGGTCGGCTGGATCACCGGCGACCGGCTGCGCGATCCGGCGGAGTTCTCCGTGGTCCCCCGCGTGCCGGGGCCGCTGCGGCTGGCGTTCCGGATTTACCGCGAGCACGACGCCCAGCTGCTCCTGGAAATCGCGGCCGCGCTGCCGGTGGAGGTGCCGACATGACCCGTCAGCTGAACACTGAGGTGACCGTCGACAACACCGCCGGGCTGAGCCGCGTCGCGGTGCCGCCGTACAACCGGGCGCGGACGGTCAACCTGCGGTTCCTCGAATTCCCTAACGTGCCAGGGCTGATCGTGCAGGCCTGGGGGAGCGCGTTCCCGGAGGACGGCGGCGGCGGGTACCAGGGCCGGATCACGCACAGCCTCGACGAGCTGAACTCCCGGATCGACATCCTCCGCGAAACGTGGCAGCGTCACGTCGTCGACCTCGCCGAACGGTCCGAACGCGGGCCGCGGCGGCATCCGTTCGCCGACGGCTGGGATCTGTCCGGCCGTCCGGAACTGTTGCAGCGGGCCGGGTTCGCGCTCGCCGAAGCCGGGCATCTGATGTACCGGCTGCTGTTCGCCGGCCAGGACCCCGGGCTGCGGCGGATCCGTTCGCTGCTGGAACTGGCGCTCGCCGAGGGCGAGAACGTGCTCAGCATCGAATCGGACAGCCTGATCGTGCCGTGGGGCATGCTCTACACCTCGCCGCGGCAGCCGGACGAGTACCCGGACGCCGGCAACTGGGCGGTCGCCGGGTTCTGGGGATACCGGCACGTCGTGGAGCACACCTTCTCCCGGGTCGACGGCTTCGACTCGCGGATCACCGTGGACGGCGGGAAACCGGTCGTCGGGCTCAACGTGGACCACGGCGTGGACCGGCAATTCCCGGAGACGCCCTACATCGCGCCGGTGGTCGATTTCTTCCACGGCCGCGCGGAGGTGGTGCTGCGGCCGGACAAGAAGACGCTGTCCGCGCACTTCCGCAGCCGCGATTTCGCCGACCACGTCACGTATTTCGGCTGCCACGGCAAGGTGAGCGCGTCCGACGGCCGGGTCGAGCAGCCGTATCTGAAGCTCGGCGACGGCGAACGGATCTACGGCACCGACGTGACCGCGTGGCTGGCCGAGGCTCCGCTGCCGACGCGGCCGTTCGTGTACGTCGGGGCGTGCCAGGGCGGACAGGTGACGTCGGCGTTCTACTCGGCGTTCGGCAAGGCGCTGCTCGGCAACGGCGGACGCTGCCTGATCGGCCCGCAGATCGACCTGCCGCCGGCGTTCGCGTGCGAGTACTCGCAGCGGCTGTTCACCGAATTCATCGATTCCGGCGGGAAACTGGGCGACATCGTGCGGTCGCTGGCGCGGTCGTTCGCCGACGACCACCACAATCCGCTCGGGCTGATGTTCTCGCTGTATCGCGGGATCGACGTCCATCTGTGGCAGGAAGGGCGGCCGTGACCGAACCGGTGATCCTCGACCTCGACGAGCACGGCGATTTCGTGGACCCGGAAACCGGTGGCCCGGTGCCGGCCGAGGCGGTGCCGCGGTTTTTGGCGCGGTGGCTGGAAGTTCCGGCGGCCTGCACGGACATCGTCGTGTTCGTGCACGGCTGGCAGAACAACCGGGAGACCGCGGACCGGCGGGCCCGGCAGTTCTTCGCGCTGCTCGAAGAGCGCCACGCGGCCGGGTCCTATGAAGGACTTGGTGCATGGCAAGGGTTTTACGTGATGGTGCGCTGGCCGTCGATGAGCAATCCGTTCCTGACCGGCTACCGGCGGATCCGCGATCGCGCGCACAAGATGACCACCGAAGGCCGGGCCGCCGAGGCGCTCGGCCAGCTGCTCGGGTACCTGAACGCGGAACGGCAATTGCCGGGAAGCGCACCGAGTCTGCGGACTGTCACCGGGCAATACCTGCACTGCGTCGGGCATTCTTTCGGCGGCCGGTTCGTGGTGGAGGCAGTGCAGGCGGCTGCGGGCGACGGTCCGCCGGTGCTCGGCTGGGACCGCGCCGACCCGCGTTATCCGTACACTGTGGACACTCTGCTGGTGTTCCAGATGGCTGCTCGCCCGGATATTTTCACCGACCGGTTCGCCCCGGTGCTGCGCGACGCTCCGATCAACGGGCCGATCGTGCTGACCCGTTCCCGGTTCGACCGGGCGACCGGGCTGTGGCACCGGCTGGCGGAACGCGTGCCGGGGATCGGGAACGTCGGGGTGAAAGCACCCGCCGAGGACGTCGCGAACACCGTGCTGCACAAGGTGGCAGCGGAGTATTCACGGTCCGAAATGGACCGGCGGATCGTCAATGTCGAGTCGGGCTGGCGGTTCCGGCGCGGGCGGTGGTGGAATCCAGCCGGGGCGCATTCGGACATCTGGTACCCGGAGTCGGCGCATCTGCTGCTGTCGCTGGCCGAACTCGCGCGCTGACCGGGGCCCGGCAGACCGGCTGCCAGGCCCTGGCGGCGTTCAGTAGCCGTAGTGCAGCCACACCGCCTTGGTCTCGGTGTACGCGTCCAGCGCCCACGGGCCCATCTCGCGGCCCCAGCCCGACGCCTTGTACCCGCCCCACGGAGCGGCCATGTCCGGGATCGGCGGCATGTTCACGAACACCGCGCCGGCCCGGATCCCGTCCGCATAGCGTTGCGCGGTGCGGATGTCGCGGGTCCAGACGGTCGCGGCGAGGCCGTACTGGGTGTCGTTCGCGCGGGCGACCAGTTCGTCCGGGTCGTCGTACGGGGTCACCGCCAGCACCGGGCCGAAGATCTCCTCGCGCATGATCGTCATCGAGTCGGTGACGCCCGCGAACAGGGTCGGCTGGTAGAAGTAGCCGTCGCGGTCGACCTCCGAGCCGCCGGTGATCAGGTCCGCGCCCTCGGAACGGCCGGTCGCCACGAGGTTGGCCACGTGCCTGCGGTGCTTGTCCGACACCAGCGGGCCGACCTGCGTCGTCTCCTCCAGGCCAGGGCCGACCTGCAGCCCGGCGAGCCCGGCGGCCATCTTCTCGACGAACTCCTGCTCGCGCTTGCGATCCACGTAGAACCGGGTGTACGCCGCGCAGACCTGTCCGGTGTTCAGCGTCGCGCCGGCGAGGTTGCCCGCGACGGCTGCGTCCAGGTCGGCGTCCGCGGCGATGATGCTCGGGGCCTTGCCGCCCAGTTCGAGGGTCAGCCGCTTGAGGTTGGACTCGGCGCTCGCCGCGGTGATGAGCTTCCCGACCGCGGTGGAACCGGTGTAGGAGACGTGGTCGACGTCGTGGTGCGCGCTCAGCATCGCGCCGACCGGGCCGTCGCCGGTCACCAGGTTGACCACGCCCGCCGGGATCCCGGCCTGCTCGGCCAGCTGCACCAGCCGGATGCTGGTCAGCGGCGTGACCTCGCTCGGCTTGATCACCACGGTGTTGCCGGTGGCCAGCGCCGGCGCGAGCTTCCACACCAGGATCATCAGCGGGAAGTTCCACGGCGTGATCAGCGCGTTCACGCCGACCGGCTCGCGGCGGGTGTAGTGCAGGGTGTCCGGGAACGAAATCGGGTTCGTGGTGCCCTGGATCTTCGTGACCCAGCCGGCGAAGTAGCGCAGGTGCTCGGCCGCGCCGGTGACGCTCACCTGGCGCGAGATGCCGATCGGCTGGCCCTGGTCGCGGGTTTCCAGCGCGGCGAGTTCCTCGTGGTGCTCCTCGACGAGGTCGGCGAGCCGGAACAGCAGCTTGGCCCGCTGCACCGGGGCGAGCCCGGCCCATTCCGGCGAGGTCAGCGCGCGGCGCGCGGCGGCGACCGCGGCGTCGACGTCGGCCTGAGTCGCCGTCCCGACGTCTTCGAGAACCGTGCCGGTGGCCGGATCGCGGGTCGGGACGGGCTCCCCGCCGGCCTCGGTCCACTGACCGTCGATGAACAGGCGTGTCGGCATGGCGCTCCCTAGTCCCAAATCTTCTGGTCGCTTCCGAGTATCGGCGCGCGACCGGCGAGCGGTCTTGTCCGCGAGGGCACGCCCGTTGTCGGCCAGTGAAGACAATCGCGGGCGCGGCCGGGGGACCGGTCAGGATCGGGGGCATGGACGTGATCGTGGTGGGTGCGGGCTCGGCGGGCTCGGTGGTGTGCCGGCGGCTGGTCGACGCGGGCGCGAAGGTGACCTTGCTGGAAGCGGGCGGACCGGACACGAACGCGGCGATCCACGACCCGTCGCGCGCGGGGGAGCTGTGGCACGCCGCCGAGGACTGGGACTACTACACGGTGCCGCAACCGCACGCCGGCAACCGGAGGCTGCATCTGCCGCGCGGCAAGGTGCTCGGCGGTTCGCATTCGCTGAACGCGATGATCTGGGTCCGCGGCGCGGCGGCGGACTACGACGGCTGGGAGCTGCCCGGCTGGGCCTGGGACGACGTGCGCCCGGTCTACGAGCGGATCGAGAGCGACCTGCTCGACCTGGAACAGCACGATCCGCTGCAGCCGATCCAGCAGTCCATTATGGACGCCGCGCAAGAGATCGGCCTGCCGTACAACGACAATTACAACAACGGCGTCCTCGACGGGATCTCCGTGCAGCAGGTCACGATGACCGGCGGACGGCGGCGCAACACCTGGCTCTGCTACGGCGAACCGGTCGCCGAGCGGATGACCGTGCGGACCGGCGCGCTGGTGCATCGGGTGCTGTTCGAGGGCGACCGCTGCATCGGCGTCCTGGCGGAGATCGACGGCGAAGTGGAGCCGCTGTTCGCCGACCAGGTCGTGCTCGCCGCCGGCGCGCTGGCGTCCCCGGCGATCCTGCTGCGCAGCGGAATCGGCCCGGCCGACGACGTCGCCGCGCTGGGCGTGGACGTCGTCGCCGACCTGCCCGGCGTCGGCGAGAACCTGCATGACCACCTGCTGTCGCCGGTCCTGTTCGCCACCGACCGGCGCGAGGTCGAGCCGCCGCGGACCGGCCGTTCGGTGACGCAGACGCACCTGTTCTGGCGCAGCCGCCCGGGCCTGGCGGTGCCCGACACCCAGCCGATCCACTTCAGCGTGCCGATGTACGAACCGTGGATGACCGGGCCCTCGACCGGGTTTTCGCTGATGGCGGGCATGATCACGCCGCAGAGCCGGGGCACGCTGCGGCTGCGCAGCGCCGACCCGGGCGAGATGCCGCTGATCGACCTCGCCGCGCTCGCGCACCCGGCGGACTTCGAGAGCCTGGTGGCGTCGGTGGAGCAGTGCCGGTTGATCGGCCAGGCTCCGGCGCTGGCCGAGGAGTGGGGCGCGCGGGAGCTGTACCCGGGCCCGGCGGACGTGCGGGAGTATGTGCGGCGCACCGCGATCACCTATCACCACCAGGTGGGCACCTGCCGGATGGGGACCGACGAGATGGCGGTGACGGACCCGGAGCTCGCCGTGCGCGGGGTGTCCGGGCTGCGGGTCGCGGACGCCTCCGTGCTGCCGCGGGTGATCAGCGGGAACACCAACGCGCCCGCGGTGCTGATGGGCGAACGGGTGGCGGAGTTCCTGCTGGCGTAAACCGGGTGAACGCGTCAGTAGGCTCAGGCGCATGGAAGATCTGCTCGCCGCCGACTATCCGGCACTCGACGCTTTGGCCGCCAACCCGCCTTCGGGCCTGGCCGCGCGAGTGGGCGAGCTGTACCCGGAGGCGAACGACGAGCAGCGTCGGCGGCTCGGGTATCTGCTGGATCTGCTCCAGGCGGATGGGGTCCTGCTCGACCTGCTGGCCCAGCTCCGCACGGCCGAGCTGCTGACGTCGGCGGTGCGGAGGGGGCTGACGGTGCCCGCGGCGGTGCTCGATCAGCTGGTCAAGGAGCTGGGCTATGAGCTGCCGGTCATCGACGCGTTGGGGCTGTCCGGCGACCGGCGGCGGGCGAAAGCGCTGGGAGCGCTGCTGAAGGACGACGATCTGTGCGGCCGGGCGGCGCTCGCGCTGGCCCGGCTCGGTGCGCGCGAATGGACCGTGCCGATCGCCCGGCGGCTGTCCGCGTTCGCCGGGACCAAGCACGCTTTCCTGACGGTCGCGTTGGAGGAGATGGGCGATCCGGCCGCGGTGCCGGTGCTGCTCGACTGGCTGGTGAACGGCCCGGAGCTGCCTGCCGGGGACGTTCATCGGGCGCTGGTGCGGCTCACCGGGCGGTCTCCGCTCATCTCTGGCGACATCCGCCGGGCGTGGGCGGGGCTCGATCTCGGTGCCGCGCCGGTTCCGGAGGTGCGGGGCGTCGTCGATTCGCCTTGCGCAGTGCGGTTTTCCGTCGACGAGGGCCGGGCGCGGGTGCGTGTCGAGTACGACCCGTCGCTGCCGGGGTCGATGTGGCCGCGCTGGGATCAGACGCTGTATGTCGGGGAGCGGGCGCGCTACGGCGTCGGATCCGGGTGCGAAACCTGCGAGACGATGCTGAGCCTGCTGGGGTTTGGTCCCGCCGAAGCGTTGGCCGGTGCTGCCCAGGTGCGGGAAGTCCTTGCTGCGCCAAGCGAACTCACCACCGAGACCGTGCGGGCGCTCGAACCTCTGCTCGGGGAGCTGGAGACCGGGCACTACCGGATGCTGCTGGCCGACCTGCCGCTCGAACGAGTGCGGACGGCGGAGGAGTCGTGGTGGCTGCGGCGCGTCGAGACGCGCGGTGAGTGGGACGAGGAATCTTTCTGGCCGGGGATCGAGCATTTTCAAGTCCCGCAGGTGCTTCCCGGCGAGATGCCGACGTACGGCAGCGTGGTTCCGGCGCAACCACTGGCCACATTGGACTCTTCGGTAGTCGGCCGTTATGCGGAAGCTATCGCTCGTGGCGAACGCCCGGCGGCGTTGCTGCTGGCGTGGGCGGAGGACCGGTACGTCAGCGCGCAGTGGCACGAACGGTTTCTGCTGGGGGTTGTTCTGGACGGGCATCACCGGCTGGCTGCCTACGCTGCGGCGGGGGTGCCTGCGCGGGTGGTGCTGCTGGTGCCGGAGGAGCGGGGAGGTCGTGAGTGGCAATCACGGTTAGAACCGGGATTGCCACTCACGACCCCTACTCCCGCACAAACACCCTCTTACCGCCAAACCACGTCTCCCGCACCCCAATCCCCGCCAGCTCCCCCGCCGGCGTCCTAAACGGATCCCGATCCAACACCACAAAATCCGCCGACTTCCCGACCTTCAACGACCCCGTCACGTCATCCAGCCCACAAGCCTGCGCCGAGTTCAGCGTGAACACCTGGATCGCCTCGGCCAGCGTGATCGCCTGCTCCGGCCACAGGCTCCCGGGGTGCTTGCCGTACGGGTCCTGGCGGGTGATCAGGCCCTCGATGCCCTCCCAGGCGTTCGGGGATTCGCTCACCGGCCAGTCCGAACCCCCGGCGACCAGCGCGCCGGTGTCCAGCAGGGTGCGGTTCGGCTGCATCCGGGCCGCGCGTTCGGCGGGGATGACCTGGGCGATGGCGTCCGGGATGACGCCGGGCACCCACAGAAACGGCGAGATGTCCGCTGACACGTTGAGGGTCGCGAACCGTTCCAGGTCGTCCGGGTGCACGAACTGTCCGTGTGCCACCTGGATTTTCGTCGTGTAGTCGCCGCGGGCGCGGAGGTTTCCGGCAGCGTCCAAAGTGGCCCGGACGGCCGCGTCGCCCGCGCAGTGGATCTTCGCCGACAGCCCGGCCGCGGCCGCGACGTCCAGCCAGCCCGCGAGTTCCTCCGGCGGCATGGTGGTGTCGCCGCAAAAGCATTCGTGGTGCAGATACGGCTCCAGGAACGCCGCGGTGTGCGCGGGCGGGGTGCCGTCGAGGAAGATCTTCACGAAGTCCGGCCGGTGGTGCTCGCTGCGGTACTCCGCGGCGCGGTCGAGCAGCGGTTTGCCGATCGGGTCCGCGCCGAAGATCGGGTCGTTCACCAGCATCGACGACACGACCCACGCGGCCAGTTCGCCCGCGTCGTCCAGGGTTTTCAGCGCGGCGAGGATGTCGAGGGTGGCCCCGGCGTCCTGGAACGCGGTGATCCCGTACGAGTGCAGGATCTCGATCGCTCGCCGCGACGCTTCGGCGTGCTGTTCGGCGGTGAGCGTGCGGGTGTCCCGCATCGCCCGCTCCACCGCCAAACCCGCGGTCTCGATGAGCAACCCGGTCGGCGCGCCGCTGTCGAGGTCGCGGTGGATCGTGCCGCCCGCCGGGTCCGAAGTGGACTCGGTGATCCCGGCCAGTTCCAGCGCCCGGCTGCTCGCCCACCGGTTGTGCCTGCTGTCCTCCATGAGCACGACCGGCCGCCCGCCCGCCGCCTCGTCCAGCGCCCGCCGCACCGAATCGTGGCCAAGCTCCGGGGCCAAAGTGGACGGCCAGGCACCGCCGACGATCCACTCGTCCGGACCGAGCCCCGCCGCCCATTCCCTTACCGCAGCGAGGATTTCGTCCAGTCCGGAGCCGCTTTCCAGGCGCAGCTCGAACAATTCGCGCCCGGCGAGCGCGTGGTGGCTGTGCACGTCCACGAAACCCGGCAGCACGAACGCGCCGCCGAGATCGCGGACCTCGGTGTCCGGACCGGCCGCGGCGGTCGTCACCCGGCCGTTCTCCACCGCGAGCGAGGTCGCCCACGGCCGGTCTTCGTCCACTGTGTACACAGTGGCGTTGGTGAGGAGCAGTTCAGGCGCCACGGGTCACTGTCCAGCGGGGTCGTAGTCCGGCGAATAGACGGTGTTGCTGAGCAGCCTGCCGTACGCGCCGAAGGTGAAGTGCGTTGGCGTCGTGCCGTCCTCGCCGAGGCCGAACAGCGAGCCGTGCGACCGCAGGTCCCGCACATTGCGGTGGTCGGCGACGGTCACCGACGCGCACGGGATGACCTTCTCCCGCCAGGTGAACACGTAAATCCCGGGCCGGATCTGGTAGACGGAGTTCTCGTCGGTGTCGGCGAGCCCGCGCTCCGGTCCGGACAGGCACTGCCAGCTGTACCAGTGCGGGGTGAGGTAAACGTGCTCGTACGCGTGCTCTTCGCTGTAGACCCACTGCACGCGGCGGCCGATCAGCGCGGTGCTGGGCGCGATTTCCTCGCCGTGCGCCTCGCGACCCTGGATGGTCGCGGGCCGGAACCGTTGCGTCACGCGGGGAAGTCCGTCGCCGATCGTGCTCGTGATCACCAGCGCGCGGCCCTGGCGTACGTCCAGCAGCAGGCTGAACGACGTTTCCGCGCCGGGGTGGAACTGCACGTAGAAAAGCCCGGCGTCCACCAGGAAGGTTTCGGACGCGGTCTCGCCGGTGGTGCCGTCCTCGTTCCAGGACGCGCGGCCGCCGTCGAAGCTGATCGAGAGGGTGCCGCCGTCGGCACAGTCCAAAGTGAACGACTGGTTGTTCAGATCGTCCACAGTGGCCGCTTTGTTGGCGTCGAAGCCGGGCGCGAGACCGTCGAGCGGCAGCCAGGTGGAGGTGTCGGACAGATTGGTCGCGGGCATAAAGCCTTCCTCAGTGTTCACAGTGGTCAGTGGTCACAGTGGCCGTGGGCGGCCGAGGGCAGGTCGAGTGCCGGGTTCCGGTCGCAGAACCCGTAGGGGCGCACCATGAATCCGGAGTAGTCGACCGGCATGACCGGCCAGTCCTCCGGACGCGGGATGTGCGTGGGGCCGAAGACGTGCCACAGCACAACGTCGGTGTCGCTGATCGAGCGGTCGGCCGCTGTCCACGCGGGCAGGCCGGCCCCGCCCGGGTGCGCGTTGGGGCGGTCGCCCGCCGGGAAGCGTTCCTCGGCCGCGTACGGCGTGACCCACAGGTGGTTAGTGGCGAACGTCGCGCGCTGGTACACGGTCGATTCCGGTTGCGCCATCAGGGTTGCCGACGGACGCGGGACGAGCTGGTACGCGGTCGGCGCGCCGAGCCGGTTGGTGTGCTCGGTGCTGCGGACTTCCCACACCCGCGCGGTCGCCGGGTTCGCGTGCCGCTTCGCTTCCTGTTCGGTGCGCAGCTGCGTGGCGTTCCAGGTGAAAGCGTTGCCGTACGGGTTCTTCTCGCCGATGGGGATGCCGACAGTGTCCACTTCGTACACCGAGTTGCGCTGACCGTCGACCGCGAAGTCGAGCCGCGCGCAGAACAGGTGCTGGTGCACCGGCGCGAACAGGCCGGGCGCGATCTCGGACGCGTGCGGTTGCGCGACCCCGGGCTCGCCCGCGCCGGAGAAGACGATGCCGGTCGCCTTGGCCTCGCATTCGATGGTGCCGTCGAGGTAGAGGTACCAGAAGAAGCCGTAGTCGTAGTTGCCGATGGTGGAGATCGACGAGATCACCAGCCGGCGCGAACGGCGGACCTCGGCGTTGCCGTCGAGATCGGTGTGCTTCCAGAGGATCCCGTAGTCCTCCTCATGCATGCAGATCGCGTTCGGCACGCGCACCGGCTGGCCGTGGTCGTCGGCGAGGAAGGCGTCGAAATAGCGGATCTCGCCGAGGCAGTCGCAGCCGAGGCGGAGGCTGTTGCCGTTCTTGCCGAGCAGGTACTCGCCGGCGTCGAAGTAGCTGATCCAGAACCGGCCGATCGAGGTGTCACCGTACGGGACCACCATCTCCGGCACCGACGCGCGATACAGCACCGAACGGTCCTGGAAGCTCAGCTGGTGCAGGGTCAGGCCCTCGCGCGCGTTGAACCCGACGCGCAGCTGCCAGCCCTCCCAGGTGACCAGCGAGCCGTCGACCTGGAAACTCGGGCCTTCCGGCTGGGTGATCTCGATCGGCTTGAGCGTCGTGCGCGGCTCGTGGTGGCCGTACCGGCCGGAGTCCGCCGGGACCGGGGTGTCGCCCTCGTCCTCGACCCGGAGTACACGCTGTTCGGTGAGGTTGAGGTGCGCGACCAGGCCCTCGACCGGACGTGACCAGGGGTTGTCGGTCTCGTCCTCGCGCAGGAAGGTGAGCGAGCGGATGACCCGGCCGGTCTCGTCCTCGCGGCCGAAGTAGCCCGGGGCGAGCGGGGCGCAGAACGCGTGCTCGATGCGGTCGCCGAGGCCGCGGCGGTGCATCGCGGCCTGCCACTCCGGGGAGGCCTTGGTGATGGCCTCGGCCAGGTCGTACTCCTCGAACAGGTACGGCGGCTGGCCCTCGGCGCACTTCTCGTGGCTGACCAGCTCCGCGCCGGTCACCGACACGACCGCGTCGGCCGATTCGCCGGTCGCGGTGTCGAGCAGGGTGAACTGGATCCGGCGGTCGGCCGGGGCTCCGGCCAGTACCGCGGCCTTGTCCGGCTCCACCGGGATGACCTGCGGGAACCGGGTGGTCTCGGTGACCAGCCCCTGCGCCTCCAGCACTGCCCGGCCGGCGGCGAGCTCGTCGGCGGTCAGCGGGTCGAGGGGGTGGCGGTGTGCGTTGCTCATGGTGTCCCTTCGCGCTCCTCGCCGCAGTCTTGGCGGTGGCCCGGGGGTAGCGGTAGCCGGGCTCGGGGGGTCGTGCGGTCGCTGACAACAAGGATGCACTCGTTGCCAATCCCCGGGCACGCCGTTGCTGGAGGATTGCCGGATGCGACTCGATCTTTCCGGCAAGGCCGTGCTGATCACCGGGGCCGCGTCCGGGATCGGACTGGCGTGCGCGCAGGCCTTCCTGGCGGAGGGCGCGCGGGTCGGGGTGCTCGACCGGGTCCGGCCGCCGTCGCTGCCGGGCGAGGTCGTCGCGGCGCGGGCCGACGTCACCGACGAGGGACAGGTCGCCGCGGCGGTCGAACTGGTGGCGGAGTCGTTCGGCGGACTGGATGTGGTGGTCGGCTGTGCCGGAGTGTCCGGGCCGGTCGGACGGCCGCTCGCGGAGACCAGCGCCGCGGACTTCGCCGCGGTGATGTCGGTGAACGTGCTGGGACAGTTCCTGGTGGCCAAGCACGCGCGGCCGTGGCTGGGGGACGGGAGTTCGATCGTCTTCCTGGCCAGCGATTCGGCGTTCGTGTGCGCGCCGGGGATGGTGCCCTACTGCGCGTCGAAGGGCGCGGTGGTTTCGCTGACCCGGGCGTTGTCGGTCGAGTTCGCCGGGGTGCGGGTCAACTGCGTGTGCCCGTCGGTGGTGGACACGCCGATGGCGCGCGGGGATCTGGGGGATCTGCTGGACGAACCGGGCTTTCCGGTGCAGGCGGCCGAGGAGGTCGCCCAGCAGGTGGTGTATCTGGCTTCCGCGCGGGCGCGGACAGTGAACGGACAGGCCTTGCTCGCCGATTTCGGCGTTTCCGCTCGGTCTGGGTTTCCTGCTTGAAACGGAAGGAATGACGATGGTGGACACGCGGGTCGTGGCGATTACCGGCGGCGGCACGGGAATTGGGGCCGCGGTGGCCCGGCGGTATGCCGGGGAGGGCGCGCAGGTCGTGGTGCTCGGACGGCGGCGGGAGCCGTTGGAGAAGGTCGCCGCGGAGACCGGGGCGCACGTGATCGCTGGTGACGCCAGCGTTCGGGAGGACGCTGAGGCTGCTGTCGCGGAGATTGTTTCGCGGTACGGGCGGCTTGATGTGATTGTGGCCAATGCTGGCGGGCATGGGCTGTCTTCGGTGGTGGATACCGGGGACGAGGAGTGGGAGATCGCGCTCCGGTCCAATTTGTCCAGCGCGTTTGTGTTTTGCCGGGCTGCGTTGCCTTCGCTCGTGGAGAGCGGGGGGCAGGTGGTGATTGTTTCTTCGCTGGCTGGGTTGTTCGCTGGGCCTAATGTGGCTGGTTATACCGTGGCTAAGCATGCGCTGATTGGGTTGACTCGGTCTATTGCGCGGGATTACGGGCCGCGCGGGGTTCGGGCCAATGCGGTGTGCCCGGGGTGGGTTCGGACGCCGATGGCGGATGGGGAGATGGACCAGTTCGCTGCGGCGGCTGGGTTTGAAGGCGGGCATGATGAGGGGTATCGGCGGGTGACTGCCGAGGTGCCGTTGCGGAGGGCTGCGGAGCCGGAGGAAATTGCTTCTATTGTGCGGTTTTTGGGGTCTTCGGAGTCGTCGTACATCACCGGGGCGGTGCTGGTGGCGGACGGCGGGGCGCATGCGGTTGATTTGCCTACGTTGGCGTTTGAGCGGGCTGGGATGTAGGTGGGGCCACCACCCCTCAGCCTGAGTGTGACTACGGCGCGGGGGTGCTTGTCAAGGCGGGAAAGATGCCTTGACAAGCACCCCCGCGCCGTGTTTTTGGCTTCGTATCGGGGTGCGGGGGGTGTGGGTGTCTTGGTGGGGTGGGTGCGTTGGCGGCGGTTTGGTGGGGGTGGGGCTTGCGCCCCAATGTGGCATTGGGTGCGTCTGGCGCAACGAACGCCACATTGGGTGCGTCGCATGCACCCAATGCCACATTGGGGCGCTTCGGCGGGGGCTGCTGACCGTCCATAAAGGACGCCAGGGTGGGTGAAATGCCTGATTGCTGGCCATATGTTCGTATTTGCAGGTCCGTGAGGGACTCCCTGAGGGAATCTGATTCCCTCAGGGTTCCCCTCACGGACTGCGAACCTGTCTTCGTGCCGGTTCTGGCGAGTCGTATCGGGTCGCCCGACGCCTCGATCGCGCCTTACGTTCCGCTGGTGCTGTGGCTGCTTGATTCCGCCAGCGTCCGGAGCCATTTGGTCAGCAGCTGTGTTTCCGCGCCGCCCAGGATTTCCGGGTTCGCGGCGGCGTGTTCCAGTACGCGGTGGATCTCAGCGTGCCGGTCGCCAGCCGCTGAAGTGCCGGTGATCGCGGCGATCGCGCCTTCCCGCACCGCCACCGACAGGGGGCGGTCCTCCTCGGCGAGGATGATCTGGCGCAGGGTGACGCCGATGTTGGCGACGAGGATGTGCGCGGCGGCCTGGTCCGGCGGGACGGTCAGGCGGCCCTGGTCGGCGGCTGCCTGGGTCAGCGCGCGGAGCATCGCGCTGGGGCGTTCCTGTGCCTCGGGTGCGTGGCCGGGGTGGACCTGGCCGTACATGAGCGTGTAGAAGCCGGGGTTCGCGATCCCGAAGGCGACGTGGGCGTCCCAGCCGTCGCGCAGGTCCTGGATCGGGTCGCCGGACGGCTCGTGCGCGCCTTTTTTCGCCAGGTACAGGTCGAAACCGCGCTCGACGACCGCGTCCAGCAGGCCCTGTTTGCTGCCGAAGAAGTGGTACAGCGTCGGCATTTTCACGCCGGCCTGCGCACAGATCGCCCGCAGCGAGATGTCCTCGCCCGGCGTCGCGGCGACCTGCTCGGCGGCGGCGTCCAGGAGCCGGGTCCGTGTATCCGCGTTCGCAATCTGTGTCACACCGCTATGGTAGCGTCTGTTGCAGTGATACATTGACACATATCAGCGATAAAGAGAGGTTCGCATGACCGACCACACCCTCAACGGCAAGAACGTCCTCGTCGCGGCCGGCGCGAAGAACCTGGGCGGGCTCATCAGCAGGCAGGCCGCCCAGGCCGGCGCGAACGTGGCGATCCACTACAACTCCGCGGCGACCCGGCCGCAGGCGGACGAGACGCTCGCCGCGGTCGAGGCGGCGGGCGGCAAGGGCGTCGTGCTCACCGGCGACCTGACTGTCCCGGCGAACGTGGAGAAGCTGTTCGCGGACGCGGAAGCCGCGCTCGGGCCGATCGACGTCGCGGTGAACACCGTGGGCAAGGTGCTGCGCAAGCCGATCACCGAGACCACCGAAGACGAGTACGACTCGATGTTCGACATCAACTCGAAGGCGGCCTACTTCTTCATCAAGGAGGCGGGCAAGCACGTCGCCGACGGCGGCAAGGTCATCACGATCGTGACCAGCCTGCTCGCGGCGTTCACCGACGGGTACTCGACCTATGCGGGCGGCAAGAGCCCGGTCGAGCACTTCACCCGTGCCGCGGCCAAGGAATTCGCCCCGCGCGGGATCTCGGTCACCGCGGTCGGGCCCGGCCCGATGGACACGCCGTTCTTCTACGGCCAGGAAACCCCGGAACGGGTGCAGTTCCACCAGTCGCAGGCGATGGGCGGGCAGCTGACGAAGATCGAGGACATCGCGCCGATCGTCACGTTCCTGGCGACGTCGGGCTGGTGGATCACCGGGCAGACGATTTTCGCCAACGGCGGATACACTACGCGCTGATTTTTCGCTACGACAGCAAGGAATTGTCTATGTCCGAGGTGGAAATTCCCGAACCGGTGTCGTCGTTCGTCAAGGCGGTCAACCAGCACGATGAGGCCGCGTTCCTGGACGCGTTCACCGAATCCGGCGTGGTGGACGACTGGGGCCGGTTATTCACCGGGCGCGCCGAGATCAAGGGATGGAGCGACGTCGAGTTCATCGGCGCGCGCGGCGTCCTGACCCCGGAGGAAAGCTCGGTGTCCGGGGACGCCGTCACCGTCGTCGGGGACTGGCGGAGCAACCACGCCAACGGCCGGTCGAAGTTCGTCTTCGACGTCGACGGCGACCGGATCGCCAAGATGACGATCCGGAAAGGCTGAATCCCCGGAAGGGCGGGCGTCCCACCGCGGACGCCCGCCCTTCCTGTTCAGTTGGTGCCCAGATAGGCCTGGTGCAGGGTGTCCGGATGGTCCAGCAGCGGCTGCGATTTTCCGGCGTAGGTGACCTTGCCGGAAGAGACGACCAGGGCTTCCTGCGAGACCTTCAGCGCCAGGTGGGTGAACTGTTCCACCAAAAGGATCGCCGCGCCAGCGTTGGCGAACTCCGTGACCGCCGGCAGGAGCCTGGTGAAGACAGCGGGTGCCAGCCCCAGTGACATCTCGTCGATGAGCAGGAACTGGGGTTTCGCGGCGAAAGCCCGGCCCAGCACCACCATTTGCTGCTCGCCGCCGGACAGCAGCGCGGCGGGCGAGTTCTTGCGTTTCTCCAGTTCCGGGAAGAGGGCGAGGACTTCGTCTACACCCGCGGGGGTTTTGGCAGTCAGGCGGAGGTTTTCCAGGACGGTCAAGCCCGCGAAGACCGCGCGTCCTTGCTCCACATGGGCCAGTCCCAGTCTCGCTCTGGCCACCCGTGAGTGCTTGGTGACGTCGGTGTGTCCAACGTGGATAGTGCCCCGCGCGGCCGGGATGACGCCGGACAACGCTTCCAGCAGACTGGTTTTGCCCGCGCCGTTGGGGCCGACCAGCGCGGTGATCTTGCCCGGTTCCAGGGTCAGGCCGACGTCGGCGATGACGGGGCCCGCCCCGCGCGTCACGGTGAGGTTTTCGATTCGCAGCGTGCTCACAGCATCTCCGTTTCGCCAAGGTAGGCCTTGAGGACCGCCGGATCGGCGAGCACCTCGGCTTGCGGACCGCTGGCCAGCACCTCGCCGAAGTCGAGCACGGTCAGGGTGTCGCAGACGGACCGGACCAGGTCCAGGTCGTGTTCGATGATCAGCACCGAGACGCCGAACCTCGCCGGCACCTGCCGCAGGCGTTCGCCGAAGGCCACGTGTTCCTCGTGCGGGAGACCGGCCGCCGGTTCGTCCAGGAGCAGTACCTGCGGCTTCGCCATGAGGTGGCCGACGACTTCGACCAGGCGGCGCGCGCCCACGTCGACCCGGTCCAGCGGGGTCGCCGCCGGCGGGCAGCCGAAGAACTCCAGCGCGGCGGCGACTTCGGCGGCGGGCGGGCGACGGCGGGCCACGAAGCGGACGTACGCCTCGATGGTCAGCCCCGACGGGACCCGGTCCTGCTGGAACGTTCGGCGCAGCCCGGAGCGGGCGCGTTGCGTCGGGCTGCCGGTGAGCGGCCGGTCGGCCAACTCCACGGATCCCTCGGCCTGCGGCAGGAAGCCGCTGATCGCGTCGACCAAAGTGGACTTTCCCGCGCCGTTGGGGCCGATGACGCCGAGCACTCCGCCCTTCGGTACGGCTAAGTCCACTCCGGACAATGCTTTGACCTGACCGAACGTGACGCTCAGGCCGCGGACGACCAGTACCGGTTCGCCCGGCGGGAGGCGCGGCGGTTCTTCGTCCAGCGCGGTGATCTGGACTCCGGCGCTGGCCCTTGACCGGCGACGCCACAGTTCGCGGATCGCCGTGCCGAGGTTGCCGCGTCCAGCCAGTGCTTGGATGCCGAGCAGGCCGAAGATCACGTAACCCCAGTCTTGCGGGACTCCCCAGCGTTTCAGCAGTTCCGGCACCGCGACCCACAGGACCGCGCCGAAGACGGCCATGTCGATCAGGTGTGCGCCGGACATGATGGCCAGGACGTACAGGGCCAGCGACTGCAGCGGGGCGAAGCTGGTCGGGAAGGCGAAACCAACCTGTGCGGTCAGCAGGCCGCCGCTGATGCCGCCCAGGGTGGCGCTCACGGCGAAGGCGGAGAGTTTCGCGGTGCGGACGCTGGCACCCGCGGCGGCGGTACCGCGTTCGGAGAACGCCACCGCGGCCCAGCTGCTGCCCCACGGGCCGCGCCGCAGGTAATGCACCGCCAACGCGCAGATGATCAGGACGATTACACAGAGCAGGAAATAGGCGTTGTCATCGGCCACAAAGGACGGACGGTCCACCGATACGCCGTCCGTGGTGCCGGGGAACTGGATTTCCACCAGAGTGACGTCGGCGGCCGCGGCCAGGCCGAGCGTGACGACCGCCAGGTTGATCCCGCGCAGCCGCAGCGCCGGGAGTCCGATGAGGACACCGACCACACCGGCGGCGAGACCGCCTAGCAGCAGCCAGAAGAAGAAGCCGCCAGGCGCACCGGCCTTGTTCAGCGCGGAGACGACCCACGCGCCGATCGCGCCGAAGGTCAGCTGGCACAAGGAGATCATGCCGGCGCTGCCGGTGACGACGCCCAGCCCGAGCAGGGCGATGGCGGCGACTACGACGCTTACGCCGAGGTAGGCGAAGTAGCCGTTGAGCCCGACGGTCAGGCCGATTCCGACCAAGACCGCGGCCACCGTGACGACCAGTGGGGTTCCGAAGCGGGACACTGCGCCCCGGTCAGCGAGCTGCATCCCACACCTCCTTGCGCTGAGACCACACGAGCAGGCCGACGATGGCCAGGAACGGGACGAAATTCCGCACTACCGAAAGCTGGTCGACCTGCGCGAGCGCGCCCTGCAGCATGCCGAGGACCAGACCGCCGACGACGGCGAGGTCCAGCCGGCGGAACCCGCCCAGCAGGGCCGCCGCCGCGGCGGGCACGACCAGCATGGCCAGCGAGGTGGCGTCGTTCGACTGGGACGGGGCGACGATCACGATGATGATGGTGCTGATCAGGCCGGTGGCGCCCCAGACGGCGGCGCTCAGCCGTTTCGCCGGGATGCCCAGCAGCTCAGCCGTGGTCGGGCGTTCCGACAACGCGCGCAGCGAGATGCCGATCGGCGTTTTGGTCAGGATCAGCCGTGCGGCGAAGGCGATCGCCACCGCCAGCGCGACGGTCACGACCGTCACCTGGCTGATCACCACGCCGCCGACGGTGAAGGCCGGTCCGGCCAGCAACGCCTGGAACGGCTGCGGTTTGTTGCCGAACAGAATGAACGACAGCGAGATCAACAGCAGCAGCACCGCGACGGTGACCGCCGAGCGGGTGCCGGTGCCCGCCTCGGCCAGCCAGGTCGAAACGACCCAGCCGATCGCGACGCTCAGCAATCCGCCCAGCAGCACCCCGATGACGACGGCCAGCCAGGTCGGCAGTCCACTGTAGACCGATAGGGCCACGGCCACGTAGCTGCCGAACATGCCGGTGGCGGCCTGGGCGAAGTTGACCACCCGGACCAGCCTCGACATCAAGGTCAGGCACACCGCCAGCACCGCGTACAGCCCGCCGGCGGCCAGCCCGGCCAGCGCTCCCTGCAACATTGCAGTCTCCTCTTTCCAGAGTGGATCGGGCTAGCGCCGCGGGATCCGCAGCCAGTCGGTACCGGCGATCTGCCACCGGTTCGTGCCCGTCGCGAGCTTCACCGGCCAGCCCGCGGTGTTGTCGTGGTGCGTCTGCCCGGGGCCGAACACGTACGGCGTGCCGACCATCGGATCGGTGATCGGCTTCATCTCGCGCAGCGCCTTCGTCACCGATTCCCGCGTGATTTCGCCCGGCATTTCTTCCAGCACCTTGAGGAAGTACTTCGCCGCGAGGTAGCCGCCCTGGCTGAACGAGGTGAGCGGGATCTTGTTGCGCGTCATGAGATCCCGCCACTCCTTCGTGCGCGGGCTCGACGGATCGGTGAACGGGTAGAACTCGGCCGGTACGTAAACGCCGTTGCCCGCTTCCGAAACCGCCTTCGCGTACTGTTCACTGTAGACACTCGTGAGCAGCAGCCAGGTCACGTCTTTCCAGCCCTGCGCCTGCGCGGCTTTCAGCTGGCCGATGGAGTCGGGCTCGACCGGGTTGACCGTCACGGCTTTGCAGCCGGCGGCGCGGGCCTTGACGATGTACGGCGTGTAGTCGGAACCGTTGTATGGCACGGTAGCGTCGACGTACTTCAGTTTTTTGCCGGTGATTTTCGACCATTCGTCGATGGCCGCGCGGTAGTATGGCAACGTGTTCCCGGCGATTTCCAGCAGCGCGCACATGTCCTGCAGGTGCAGCACTTCGGAGCCGTACAGCAGGGTCAGCGTCATGTCGTGGAACGGCCCGACGTTGGCCGGCCCGATGTTCGGGCTGGTGAAACACGACGGGTCGACGCCGATGCCGGAGATGGAGAGCACCTTCTCCTGCTGGTAGTACTTGGAGTTGATCTGGCATTCGATGAGGCTGGACGAACCGACCAGTGCGACCGCCTGCTCGCCGCCCACGATTTCGCGGGCCGCGGCCGCCGCGGCGGCGGGATCGCCCTTGTCGTCGATGGCGTGGTATTCGATCTTGCGCCCGTGCACGCCGCCCGCCGCGTTCGCCGCGTCGAAGACGGCCTTGGCGGCCTGCGAGGATTCCGGGAACGTGGCGGGCCCGCTCAGCGCGTTGACCGAGCCGACCACGATCGGTCCGTTCGGATCGGCGGTGCCCGCGCAGCCCGCCGCGACCAGCGTGACGAGCACGGCCGAGGCGAGCGCGGGCAGGAACTTTCTCATCATGGCTCGGCTTTCCGGTCCACAGTGACCAGAGGGGGAGGGGAGAGAAAAGAGAGGCGGCCGCGCCGCCTCCCCGGGAAACTCAGTCTGTCGCCGCGGCAACTGGCGCGGAATCCACGATCTGCTCAAAACTCGCGACCTTGTCGCCGTCGAACTTCCACACGTGCGCGACCCGCGCCGTAAATGCCTTGCCGGACTTGCGATTCGTGCCGGTATACGTCCCCAGCCCGACAATCGAGTCACCGGCGTCCAGCAGCGCCGACAACGTGAACTGGTAACCGTCCCAGTCGCGGGCGATCGCCTCGAAGACGTTGCGCTTCACCTCGGCCGGTCCGGTGTAGGTGCCCGCGTAGGGGAATCCGGCGGCCTCGGTCCAGGTGGTCTCGGGGCCGATCGGAGCGAGCATGCCGTCGAGGTCGCCGCGGTCGCTTGCCGCGTAGTGCGCGGTGATCACGTCCATATTGGACACGGGAGAACTCCTTAAACCGGCTGGACGTCGGGATAGCTGATGGAGCCGAGCGGGTAGACGTGCCCGCCCGCGCGGGAATGCTCGGACCGGCCGTCGCCGGTGATGCCGAGGAAAACGCCGGTGGTGCGCAGGTCGTAGCCGAGGTCGTGCAGCCAGACGCTGGCCACCGCGATCCGGAACTCGCGGAAGCAGAACAGGTACAGGCCGTCGGCGAACTTCCAGACGGTCGACATGTCCACGTCGCCGTGCCCGCGCTGCACACCCTCGACGCACTGCCAGCAGTAGCGTTCGGAGGAGAGATAGACGTGCTCATACAGGTGATTCGGGCTGTAGCGGTAGACGTTCCGCTTGCCGATCAGGTCGCGCGACGGCCCGGGCACGTCGCCGGTGGGCTCGCCGCCGTCGGTGGTGCCGGCGTGGAAGGTCTGCGAAACCCGGGGTGCGCCTTCGACATCCTCGTCGCCGATCACCGACCGCACGGTGAGCGCGCGGTGCGTGGTGGTCGAGTAGACGACGGTGAGGGCCTCGCCCTCGACACTCGTCAGCGGCAGGTTCACGAAGTAGACGTCGGGGCGCACGGCGACCGCGTCGTACGGGTCCTCGACGCCGTTGCAGGTAAGCCGTTCGCCGTCGAGGAACCGCAGCTCGAGCTTCGCTCCGTCGTCTTGGGTGACGGTGAGTTCGCGTCCGGAGAGATCCGCGTTGGGCAGCCGGTAGGTGTCGATCCCGGCGGCGAACTCGTCGTAGGTGCGCCATTCGTCAGGGGAAGGGTCGGACATGCCCATCATGCTCGCCGTGCCCCGCCCGGTGAGCGAACGTTCATGCGCTGGCGGGCAACTGCCGGACGCTCGCGGTCAACCCCGTCGTGAGTGGCAATCCCGGTTCTAACCGGGATAAACACTCACGAGGAGGTGACCGCCGCGCCGCCCTCCGCCCGCACGAAAGCGCCACCCGCGCACGCAGGCGCTGCGGGGACGGGGACGGGTAGTGCGGCGGTGGCGTGGGGCGGCGGCTTTAGGGACCTCGTGAGTGCCTATCCCGGTTCTAACCGGGATAAACACTCACGACGCCCGCGCCCGCAGCTCACTAGGCGACTGCGCGAACGCCGCCCGGAACACCCGCGAGAAGTGCGCCGCGTCGACAAATCCCCATCGCGCCGCGATTGCCGCTACCGGGCGGGCCGCCAGCAGCGGATCCCGCAGGTCCCGGCGGCAATGTTCCAGCCGCCGCTGCCGGATCCACCCGGCCACCGTCGTCCCCTGCTCCTGGAACAGCCCGTGCAGATGCCGCGTCGAGATGTAATGCTCCGCCGCGATCTGCGCCGGGCCGAGATCGGACCGGGAGAGATTGGCGTCGATATAGCTGCGGATCCGCCGCATCAGGTCATGGTGCGGGTCGGCGGCGGTGCGGTCCAGGTCGAGTTCGGTGGCCAGCATCGTGGTGAGCAGGTCGACCGCGTTGTGTGCCAGCCGTACGCCCACCGGGCTCGTCAGCACGTCCAGATTCCCGCCCAGCTGCGCCAGGAACGGCACCACCACGTTCCCGACCCCGGAGCGGCCGGACATCCGCACCGCGGTCAGCTGGCCGACCAGATCGCGGGGCAGATCGACCTGCTGTTGCGGGAACATCAGCACCAGCGTCCGGAAATTCTCTTCGAACACGAGCGAATACGGCCGGTTGGTGTCATACAGCGCGACGTCGCCGGGCCGCAGCACCGCCTCGCGGCCGTCCTGGGTGAGGATGCCGGTGCCGGCCAGCATGACGCTCAGCTTGTAGCACGGCCGGTCGGCGCGGGCGATCAGTTCCGGCGTGCGCTCCACTGCGTGCGGCGACGCGGTGATCTCGGTGAGCGCGATCTCGCCCGCCTCGTGCGTGCGGAGCCTGCCGTGGAAGCGGTCGCGGTGTTCGGTGCTCACCTGCAGCGGCACGAACGACCGCAGGACAGCGGACCGGAACTCCGTGAAGTCCTGCGCGACCGTGGTCGGCGTCTGCAAGATTGCCGTCATCATGTCACCTCTCCGTCGAAGTGCCGGTACCGCTGCTGGTGGTCCGTGAGGGGAACCCTGAGGGAATCAGAGTCCCTCAGGGTTCCCTTCACGGACGGGACGCACCTTAGACCTGTTCGCCCAGTTTGAAACCCTGTTCGGCCCCGTCGGCGCGGGTGTAGGAGAACCCGTCCGCGCCGATGGTCACGTCCATTTCCTTCGTCTCGGTGCGTTCCTCGACCGGCTGGAGCTTGCCGTCCAGGTCGAGCACCCGCGAGGCCTCGGTGTACCAGCTCGGCACCACCGGATTGCCCCACCAGTCGCGGCGCTGGTTGTCGTGCACGTCCCAGCTGATCACCGGATTGTCCGGGTCGCCGGTGTAATAGTCGTGCGTGTAGATCTCGATCCGGTGCCCGTCCGGGTCACGCACGTACAAATAGAACGCGTTCGACACGCCGTGCCTGCCCGGGCCGCGCTCGATCTGGTCCGATTTCCGGACCGCGCCGAGGTGGTCGCAGATGTGCAGGATCTGGTGCCGCTCGTGGGTAGCGAACGCGATGTGGTGCAGGCGCGGGCCCGCGCCGCCGGTGAGCGCGACGTCGTGCACGGTCGGTTTGCGGAACATCCACGCCGCGTACACGGTGCCCTCGTCGTCCACGATGTCTTCCGACACCCGGAAGCCGAGGCCCTCGTAGTACTTCCGCGCGGCCGGGACGTCCGGCGTGTTCACGTTGAAGTGGTCCAGCCGCGACAGCGCGCCCGGGCCGTGCACGTCGTAGCGCTGGGTGAACCGCTCGACGTGTTCGGCCTCGTAGAAGAACTCGATCGGGAAGCCGAGCGGGTCCAGCACGCGCACCGCTTCGCCGATGCCGCGCGTGGTGCCCTTCGGGACGCGGCGCACCTGGACGCCGAGTTCCCGGTAGTACGCCTCAGCGACGTCGAGTTCGGCTTCGCTGCGTACGCGGTACGCGAGCACGGACAGCGCCGGCTCCGCACCCTTGCGGATGATCAGCGAGTGGTGCAGGTATTCCTCGAAGGCACGCAGGTAGACCGCTTCGTCGTCCTCGTAGGTCACCACGAGGCCGAGAATGTCCACATAGAACTCTCGCGACGCTTTCAGGTCACTGACGATGAGTTCCGCGTAGGCACAGCGGATCACATCCGGCGGGGTCGTCGTCATGCCTTGTCCTTCCCGGCCCCGAAGCGCGCCGTGTGCACGTCGCCGAGCGTGATGTGCACGGCCTGCTGTTCGGTGTAGAAGTCGATCGAGCGGTAGCCGCCTTCGTGGCCGAGGCCGGACGCCTTGACCCCGCCGAACGGCGTGCGCAGGTCGCGCACGTTGTGCGAGTTCAGCCAGACCATGCCCGCGTCGATGCTCTGCGCGAAGTTGTGCGCGCGGGTGAGGTCGGCGGTCCAGACGTAGGCGGCCAGGCCGTACTTGACGTTGTTGGCCAGCTCGAGCGCTTCCTCGTCGGTGTCGAACGGCGTGATCGCCACGACCGGGCCGAAGATCTCCTCCTGGAAGATCCGCGCGTCCGGCTTCACGTCGGCGAACACCGTCGGGGCCACGTAGTTCCCGGTGTCCAGTCCCTTCGGACGGCCGCCGCCGGCGAGCAGTTTCCCTTCCGTCTTGCCGATTTCGACGTAGCTCATCACCTTGTCGAAGTGCTCCGGGTGCACCAGCGCGCCGACCTCGGTGGCCGGGTCGTGCGGGTCGCCGACCACGATGTTGCGCGCGCGTTCGGCGTACCGGGCGCAGAACTCCTCGTAAATCGGGCGCTCGACGAGGATCCGGCTGCCCGCCGTGCAGCGTTCGCCGTTGAGCGAGAAGACGCCGAACAGCGTGGAGTCCAGCGCCGCCTCGAAGTCCGCGTCGGCGAACACGACGGCAGGCGACTTGCCGCCCAGCTCCATCGACATGCCCTTGAGCCCGGGCGCGCAGTTGCGGAAGATCGTTTCGCCGGTGGTGGTTTCGCCGGTGAACGAGATCAGCCGGACGTCCGGGTGCTTGACCAGCGCGTCGCCCGCTTCCTCGCCGAGGCCGTTGACGAGGTTGAACACCCCGTCCGGCACGCCCGCCTCGCGGAAGATGTCCGCCCACAGGCTCGCCGACAGCGGCGTGAACTCGGCCGGCTTCAGCACCACGGTGCAGCCGGACGCCAGCGCCGGCGCGAGCTTCCAGCTCTCCAGCATGAACGGCGTGTTCCACGGCGTGATCAGCCCGGCGACGCCGACCGGCTTGCGGTTGACGTAGTTGACCTGCTTGCCGGGCACCTGGTAGGTGTCGTCGGCCTGCGCGACGATCAGGTCGGCGAAGAAGCGGAAGTTCTCCGCGGCGCGCTGCGCCTGGCCGAGCGCCTGCTTGATCGGCAGGCCGGTGTCGAAGGTTTCCAGCTCGGCCAGCTGCTTGTCCCGGCTCTCGACGAGATCGGCGATCTTGTTGAGGATCCGGGCGCGCTGGCGCGGCACCATCTTCGGCCATGGGCCGTGGTCGAAGGCCTCCTTCGCCGCGGCGACGGCGAGGTCGATGTCCTCCGCCTTGCCCGCCGAAGCCGTCATGTACGGCTTGTTCGTGACCGGGTCGAGCACCTCGAAGGTCTCGCCCGAGACGCTGTCGGCCGGCGCGCCGCCGATGTAGTGGCGGATGTGCTCCGGCAGGTTCTCCGGAACGTAGTGCGCGGTCATGGTCACTTTCCTTCCACGGTGAAACCGTCGACGGGCGAGAGGTACTGCTCGCCCTGGCGCATCAGTTCGGTGATCCGGGCGACGCCCGGTTCGGTCGGGGTGATCAGCGGCGGGCGCACGTGCCCGGAGCGGATGAGCCCGCGCTGCTCCAGCACCCACTTGCCGGGCGCCGGGTTGGTCTCGACGAACAGCAGGTCGACCAGCGGATGCAGGCCGTAGTGGATCTCGCGGGCGCGGTCGAAGTCGCCCTCGGTCCAGGCACGGTACATCTCGGCGCTGGCCGCCGGGGCGATGTTGGCGGTGGCGCTCACGAAACCGGTGCCGCCGAGGGAAAGCAGCGGAAGGCACAGCAGTTCGATGCCCGACCAGACCAGAAGTTCCTTGCCGCACAGGTGCAGCACGCGGGAGAAGTGCTCGAAGTCCTTGGTGGTCTCCTTGATCCCGACGAAGTTGTCGAAATCGCGGAACAGCCGCGCGACCGTCTCCGGGGCGAGGTCGACCGACGTCCGGCTCGGCACGTTGTAGGCGACGATCGGCAGGTCCGGGAATTCCTTCGCGACCGTGGCGTACCACTGGTAGAGCGCTTCCTGGGTGGGCCGCGCGTAGTACGGGGTGATGATCAGCGCCGCGTCGATGCCCGCGTCGCGCGCCTCGGCGGTCAGCTCCAGCGTCTCGTCGAGCTTCGCCGAACCGGTGCCGGGCATGAACGGCACCTTGTCGCCGACCGCCTTGGCGACGGTGCGGATGGTCTCCGCGCGCTCGGCCACCGTCATCGCGCCGGGCTCGCCGGTGGAGCCGCCGATCGAGACGCCGTGCGAACCGGACGCGAGCTGCCAGTTCACCAGGTTGGTCAGGCTCTCGTGGTCGACCGCGCCGTCCGCGGTGAACGGGGTCATCAGCGGCGCGATCGAACCGGTGATGGCGTTCGGGGTACTGCGGAACCTCATGGGGTGGGGTCCTTCCTAGGAGCTTCGGCGGGCGGGGCGGCCCGCCGGTCGAGGTAGGCGTCGAGGGTGGCGGTGCGGTGCCGCCGGGCGGCGAGTTCGAGTTCGAGGGAATCGGCGTTCCGCTCGATCAGCACCAGCAGTTCTTCGTGTTCCTTCACGGATTCGTGCGCGCGGCCGGGGACGAAGCTGAACGTCGAATCGCGCAGCGACGCCAGCCGGTGCCAGCCGCGGTGCACGAGGTCGAGCACGTGCGGGTTCGGACAGGGTTCGAACAGCACCGAGTGGAACTCCTGGTTCAGCTCGGTGAAGCGGTGCGGTTCGAAGTTTTCCAGCGACAGGCGCATTTGCTCGTTGACCGCGCGCGCCCGCGCGATGTCCTCAGTGGACAGTTTCGGCGCGGACAGCGAGGTGGCGAAACCCTCCACCAGGGCAAGGGTTTGCATGGTGTGCTCGTAGGCGGTCTCGTCGACCATCACCACTTGCGCGCCGACGTTCCGCTCGAACGTGACGAGCCCTTCGGCTTCGAGCAGCCGGATCGCTTCGCGCACGGGCACGACGCTGACGTCCAGCTCCTTGGCGATCTGCCCGAGCACCAAGCGATAGCCGGGCCCGAACGTCCGGTCGGCGATCCGGTCCTTGATCCAGCGGTACGCGCGCTGGGATTTGCTCTCGCCTGCTACGGGCGCCACTGGGCGTACCTGGCCTTCCAGTGCTCGTTCATCGGATAGAGGCCGTCGACGCTTTCGCCGTTCGCGACCTGCTCCGCGATGAACGTTTCCTGGCGTTCCTGTTCGATCGCCGCGTCCGCGATCGTTTCCACCAGGTGCGGCGGAATGACCAGGACGCCGTCGGAATCGCCGACGATCACGTCGCCCGGCTGCACGGTCGCGCCGCCGCAGGCGATGGTGATGTCGACGTCCCAGGGAACGTGGCGGCGGCCGAGCACCGCCGGGTGCGGGCCGGAGTGGTAGGTCGGGATGTCCAGCGCGGCCACCGCGGCCAGGTCGCGGACGCCGCCGTCGGTGACGATTCCCGCCGCGCCGCGGACCTGCGCGCGCAGGGCGAGGATGTCGCCGATGGTGCCGGTTCCCTTTTCCCCGCGGGCTTCCATCACCAGGACGTCGCCGGGGTTGAGGCTGTCGATGGCGCGTTTCTGGGCGTTGAAGCCGCCGCCGTGGGATTTGAAGAGGTCCTCGCGGAAGGGGACGTAGCGGAGCGTCCTCGCGCGGCCGATGAGTTTCGCGTCCGGACGGGTGGAGCCGAGGCCGTCGATGGAGACGTGGTTGTAGCCGTTCTTGCGCAGCTGGGCGGAAAGCGTCGCGGTGCCCACGCTGGTGAGTTTGGTCTTGAGTTCTTCGGTGAGCACGAATTCCGCCGGGAGTCCTGCGGATTCCCGGTCGCCGTAAGCCTGTTCGCGCTGGTTGTCGTCGATTTTGGGCTGAGCGCTGAAGTCCGGCAGCGGCGTGGCGCCCTCGGTGACCGGCGTGACCAGGCGGCCGGTGGTCAGGTCGCCGTGGGTCACCTCGACCTCGACGGTGTCGCCCGGCTGGACGACGGAGGATCCCGCCGGGGTCCCGGTGAGGATGACGTCGCCGGGTTCGAGGGTGCTGAGCTGGGACAGGTCGGCGACGAGGGTGCCGAAGTCGAAGATGAGGTCTTCGGTGGTGTCGTCCTGGACGAGTTCGCCGTTGACCCAGGTGCGGACCCGGAGGTTCTTGGGGTCGACGTCGGCGGCGGGAATGGTGGCGGGGCCGAGCGGGGTGAAGCCGTCGCCGCCCTTGGAACGGAGGTTGGAGCCGCCGTCGGCGTGGCGCAGATCGTATACGCCGAAGTCGTTGGCGGCGGTGATGCTCTCGACGTAGCTCCAGCCATCTTCGGGGGAGACGTGGCGGGCCTGCTTGCCGATGATCAGGGCGATCTCGCCTTCGAAGGCGAGGAGTTCGGTGCCCGCCGGACGCTCGATGGGGGTGCCGGAGGGGCTGATCGAGGTGGCCGGCTTGACGAAGTAGGAGGGCTTCGCGGGGGTCCGGCCGCGTTGTTTCGCGCGGGACGGGTAGTTCAAGTGGAGTGCGATGACCTTGCCCGGCCGCTCCGGCGGGGTGGTGCTCGATGCGGAACTCATGGGGGTTGACCTGCCCGGATGTCGTCGGGTGAGGAAGATATCTCAAAAGATATACGATCCTGGCGGGGTGGGGCAAGGGGTGGCGGCGTGGTCGGGGTGCCGCAGGCTGCGTCAAGTACCATTTGCCGTACTTGTGGCTCATGCCCTCACGGGGTGGGCTCTGGAGGCGCTGCGTCGGCAGCGCGGGCTGCCTACCGGCCAGCCATCGAGCAGCACCCGGATTGGTGCTCGGTTTCAGGGGACCCGGACACGTGAGCCGCAGCAACTGCATACAACTCGAAGCAGCAACATCGGCACCGGGGCCGGTGTACGTCGTTGCGGAGTTGACTTGCTGTTGCTGGTGATTCCCCTGTGCACCCTGACTGCCTTCGTCGCAGTGCTCGGTCTCGCCGCGTTCATCGTGCACAAGACCGGGGATACCAAGGGGCTGAGAGATCTCGCCGTGCTGATCCGCGCCTTGCGTCCGTCCTGGCGAACTGCTCGTCGGCGTTCATTGCCGGATCGGCACGGAATCGATTAGCCACCTGCGGGCCTCGTGAGTGCCTATCCCGGTTCTAACCGTGATAGGCACTCACGAGGCTTTTTTCAGCGGGGGCGGGTCCGTGGGAAGTCCCGGCTCGCCCAGGCGCGGCGTGTGGTCAGCCATGCGCCCGGGCGAGCCCGCCGCGCCTGCTTCAGGCCCCCTGCTGCCAGCGGCTCAACGGCAGCGAAGGCACCCGATGCCCCCGATGCCCGGTCATGTCCTCATTAGCCACCAACGCGTTCAACACCGCCTCCTCCACGACCTGCACCACCGCCTCGAAGAACGGATCGATCGCCCCCCAAGGGATGAACCGCATGCTCTCGTAAGGCTCATCGTCCGGCCGCGGGAAATGGCTGGTCAGAGCACCCGCATTAGCAGTGCTGAACGCCAGGAACAGATCCCCCGAGAAGTGCGACCCGGTGGTCCCAGTCCGGGCGAGCCCCAACGGCACCCGGCGGGCCAGCGCGGTGCACTGCCCAGGCAACAACGGCGCATCCGTCCCGATCACCACGATCACCGACCCAGCGCCAGCCGGCGCCAGCCAGCTCGTGTCGGCCATCGGGTTGTCATCGGCAAGCTCCGCCCCCAGCGGCGACCCGGCTACCGTCAGCTCTGGACGGCTCCCGAAGTTCGCCTGCACGAGGGCACCGACGGTGTAGCTATCCGAACCATGCGCGACAACCCGTGAAGAAGTCCCAGTCCCGCCCTTGAAGCCGTAGCAGGTCATGCCGGTCCCGCCACCCACCGAACCCTCGGCAATGGGCCCGGAGGCAGCCGCGTCGATGGCGGCGACGGCGTGTTCGGTCCGGATGGTCGGGGCGTTGACGTCGTTGAGGTAGCCGTCCCACGTCTCCGCGACCACCGGCAGCAGCCACTCCGCCGCGGCATCAGGGCGTTCGCGCACGACCCAGTCGATGGTGCCCCGATGGCACTGCCCGACGGAGTGGGTGCTGGTGATCAAGACCGGCAGAGTCAAAGACCCGGTCTCCGCGAGCCAAGCCCGGCCGGTCATTTCGCCGTTGCCGTTCAACGAGAAAGTGCCCGCGGAGCAAGGCACATCGAACTGGGAACGGCCGCGCGGCAGGATCGCGGTGACGCCGGTCCGTACCGACGCGCCTTCGACCAGGGTGGTGTAGCCGACCTCGACGCCGGGGATGTCGGTGATCGCGTTGTGCGGGCCGGGCTTGCCGGTCAGCGGCAGGCCTAGGTCGCGGGCGCGGGTCATGCGGGGTCCTCCAGGGAGCATCGGGTCGAAACGCGGGCGTAGGACAGTACGGCCGCCTCGGCGGCGGACCGGTCGAGCGGCGGGACGGCTTGCGTCAGGTGCAGTCCGTAGCCGTCTTCGAGGGTGACGAGGTTGCGGGCGAGGGTGACCGGATCGTCGGCCAGGTTGAAAATCCCGGTCGCGGCACCGGCTTCCAGGATGCCGACGTAGCCGCGGACCTGGCGTTCGTACAGCGCGATGTGCCGCGCGGCGTAAGCCGGTTCGCGCCGGGCGATGGTGCCCAGTTCGTACAGCAGCACGCACAGTTCGTCGTTCTTGCCGTTCGGCAGCCCGCTGCCGATCATCGCGCGCAGCCTGGCCCGCGGGTCGGACTCGGCGGCCACCGCGGCTTCGCGTGCGACGCAGAAGCGTTCGACGGCCTCCTGCTGCACGTCTTCGAGCAGGTCGCTCAGGGAAGGGTAGTAGTACAACAGGGAACCCGGCGACATGCCGGCGTGGTCCGCGACGTCGCGCAGCTTCAGGTTCAGCACGCCGCGTTCGACGACCGTGTGCCGCGCCGCGGCCACCAGTTCCGCCCGCCGCTCGGGGGCCTTGCTCGGTCTTGCCATGCCCCTGATTCTTTGAACAAATCTCGAAAAATGCAACCCCTGAACGGATCGAGACCGCAGAACCCTTGACGTGGCGAGCCTGAGGGCCTTAGCTGAACGCCCGGCTGGTTATTTGAGTTCCATTCAAACAACGTACCTGAGCAACGACTTGATGGAGGCCAGCGTTGTCCACCCCCGTCTTGCGCCGCGGGTTGCGCACCCTCGGCATGCTGCTGATCACGCTTTCCGCGATCAGCCCGGCGTCCTCGGTGTTCGTCATCGCGCCGGGCGTCCTCACCGGCGCCGGATCGGGCGCCTTCTACGCCTTCCTGGCCGCCGCCGTAGTCGGCATCTTCATGGCGTTCGTGTACGCCGAACTGGGCTCGGCCTTCCCGACCGCGGGCGGCGAGTACACGATCGCCGCCCGCACGCTGGGCAAACTTCCCGGATTCATGGTGCTGGGCATCATGATCGTGACGCAGGTGCTGATCGTCGCGGTGATCGCGCTCGGCGTCGGCACCTACCTGAGCGTCGTGCTGCCGGGGGTGTCCCCGGCCGTCGTGGCGGCGGTGACCTGCGTGCTCGCCGCGATCTGCGCGGTGTTCGACATCAAGCTGAACGCCTGGGTCACCGGCATTTTCCTCGCGGTGGAACTGCTCGCGCTGGCCGTCGTCGCGGTACTCGGGCTGGCCAGCCCGGCGCGGCCGTTCACCGACCTGATCGCGCATCCGGTCGCCCCGGGCGGTGCTCCGGCGACGATCAGCGCGGTGATGATCGCGACGGCGATCGCGATCTTCGCCTACAACGGCTACGGCTCGGCTGTCTACTTCGGAGAGGAAACCAAGGACGCCGGGCGCGGGGTGGCGCGGGCGGTCCTCATGGGACTCGGGGTCACCGTCCTCGCCGAACTGATCCCGGTCACCGCAGTGCTGATGGGGGCGCCTGATCTCGGCACTTTGTTCAGCTCTCCCAACATGTTGTCGTACTTCGTGCAGGCGCGCGGCGGCAGCACGCTCGACACCGTGCTGAGCCTCGCGGTCGCGCTCGCCATCATCAACGCGGTGCTGGCGATCGTGCTGATCAGCTCCCGGCTGGTGTTCAGCAGCGGCCGGGACCGCGCGTGGCCGAAGGCGATGAACCGGGCGTTGTCCGCGGTGCACCCGAAATTCGGCACCCCGTGGGTCGCGACGCTGGCGACCGGATTCATCGCGGCCGCACTGTGCTTTGTGGACCCGCAGATCCTGACCGTCGTGACCAGCACGTCGATTGTCGTGGTGTACGCGGCTTTGTGTCTCGGCGCCATTTTCGGCCGCCGCTCCGGGGCGACGGCGGGCGCGAAGTACCGGATGCCCGGGTTCCCGATCGCGCCGGTCGTGGCGTTGCTCGCGCTGGCGTTCGTGCTCTACGTGAATGCGACCGACCCGGTGATCGGCCGGCCGAGTCTCATTGTCACCGCGGGAATCGCGTTGCTGGCCTTGGTCTATTACCTCGTGGTGCTTCGCCGCCGGGGCGGCTGGCAGCTGAGCGAAGTGGCGGAGGAGGAGACCGCGCCCGCGCCGGTGCGCGAGACCTCGTAGCCGCGGCCGGACCGTCCACTTGCGACCAGCGGTGGACGGTCCGCGCCCGGTCCGGGATGATGACCGGGTGCGGGTTTCAGTGCTGGACACATCGCCGATCGTCGCGGGGTCGACCGCGCGGGAGGCGTTGCGGCGCACCGTGGACCTCGCCGAGCTGGCCGACGAGCTGGGCTATCACCGCTACTGGCTGCCCGAGCACCACAGCATGCGCGGGGTCGCGAGCGCCGCGCCGGCCGTGGCGGTCGCGCGGATCGCGGACGCGACGGAAAAGATCCGCGTCGGTGCGGGCGGCGTCCTGCTGCTCAACCATCCGCCGCTCGTTGTCGCCGAACAGTTCGGCACGCTCGCCGCGTTTCATCCGGGCCGGATCGACCTTGGGATCGGCCGCGCGCTCGGCGGTCCGCAACGTGTGGCGGCCGCACTGAACCCCGGCCAAGCGGACAGTTTTCCCGCCCGGCTGGCGGAGCTGTTGACCTACTTCGCCGACTCAGACCAGCCGCTGCGCGCGACGCCCGCCATCGGAAACGTGCCGGACGTCTGGCTGCTCGGCTCCAGCACGGCCAGCGCGTACCTCGCCGCCGAACTCGGCCTGCCGTACGCCTTCGCCTACCATCTCCGCCCCGCCGAAGCCGCCGCCGCGACCCGGATCTACCGCGAGCGCTTCCGTCCCGGCCGGATCGCCGAACCGTCCATTGTGGTCAGCGTCGCGGTGATCGCCGCCGGGACCGAGGACCAGGCGGAATGGCTCGCCAGGTCCATTCGGGCCAAGGCGTTGAGCCGTTCGCGCGGCGAGCGGATCCTGTTGCCGCGCCCGGAAGACGCCGTTGTGGACCCGGCGGTCGGGCCCGGCCCGGTGCTCGCCGGAGCCCCGGCGGCACTGCGGAATTCGTTGCGCACAGTCATCGCCGAAACCGGCGCGGACGAGCTGATGATCACCACCCCGGTCCACGACCACGAGGAACGGAAGCGGTCCTACGTGCTGGTCCGGGAGCTCTCGGACGCACTGTCCGCGCGGGATTGATTCCGGTTTGTCCGGTTGACCCTTCCCGGAACCCGTTCCGGCGCACGGGGTTTCCCCAACGTTCAACCTGGCGCGGGTTCGCGCGTCACTTGTCGTGCCTAAGTTCCTCACGGCTTCGGAAAGTGGGGATTCATGGACACGAGCGACGCGGTGCGAGCCCGCGCGATCACCAAGAGTTTCGGCGACGTGATCGCACTCGACGGCGTTGATCTCGACGTCGCATACGGTGAGATCCACGGTCTCGTCGGCCCGAACGGCGCGGGCAAGACCACGCTGCTCGGCCTGCTGCTCGGGCTCGCGGTCGCGGACGAGGGCGAACTCGAAATCCTGGGCCGTCCGGTCGGCCGGGCGCTCGCCACCCCGGACGGCATTTCCGGGTTTGTGGACGGGCCGGGGCTGTACCCCTCGCTCACCGCGCGGCAGAACCTCGCCGCGCTGGCCTCGCTGCGCGGCGAAACCGCGGACCTCGACGACCTCCTCGCGCAGGTCGGGCTCACCGACGTCGCCGACGACCGGGCACGCGGGTTCTCCCTCGGCATGCGCCAGCGCCTCGGTCTCGCCGCCGCGCTGCTGGCCAAACCGCGGCTGCTGATCCTCGACGAGCCCGCCAACGGCCTCGACCCGGCGGGCAAGAAGCACGTCCACGGCGTGCTCGCCCGGCTCGCCGACGAGGGGACCGCGGTGGTGCTGTCCAGTCACCGGATGGACGACCTCGAAGCGCTGTGCTCGGAGGTCACCATCCTGTCGGCCGGCTGTGTCGTTTTCACCGGCCCGATGGCGAAACTGTTCGCCGAGGATCGCGAGCTGGCCTACCGCCTGGTGACTTCGGACCAGCAAGCCGCGCGTGAGATCGCCGAGAACGTCCTCGGACTGCGGATCGACGACGCCCAGACCCCGCGCGGACAGGCCGACGTCCTCGTGGTGACCGGCCTGGTGCCCGCGCTGGACGACCTGGTCGCGCGCGTCGTCGGCAAGGGCATCGGCGTACGGGAACTGGCTCCGGTCGTTTCGCCGCTGGAGGCGGCGTTCCTGGAGCTGACCGAGCAGGGGGAGAAGCGATGACCGTCACCGAGGAGCGGGTCGCTGTCCGCCCGGTCGGACTGGGCCGCGGATACCGGTTCGAACTGGTGAAACTGGTGTCGCAGTGGCGGATCCGGGTGCTGCTGCTCGCGTGCTGGCTCGCGCCCGCGGTGTTCGTCGCCGCGGTCAGCCAGCAGAGCGACCTGCCGGTGGACACCCTGTTCGGCCGCCTGATGAACGCCACCGGCTGGGCCGGTCCGCTCGTCCTGCTCGGGTTCGCCGGCAGCTACGCGCTTCCGCTGCTGACCTCTCTGGTCGCCGGGGACGTCTTCGCCGCCGAGGACCGGCTCGGCACCTGGCGTCACCTGCTGGTGGCGATGCGGTCGTACCGGCGGATTTTCGTCTCGAAAACGCTCGCCAGCCTCACCGTGATCCTGTTGCTGGTGCTCGGTTTGGCGGTGTCCAGCACGGTCGGCGGTCTCGTCGCGGTGGGCGGGCAGCCACTGGTCGGGCTCGACGGGCACCTGCTGTCGTCCGGTGACGCGGCGGCGAAGGTCATCCTCTCCTGGATTTGCGTGCTGGCCCCGACCCTTGCCCTGGCTGGGATCGGCCTGCTCGGCTCTGTCGCGTTAGGACGGTCGCCGATGGGCCTGCTGCTGCCCGCGGTGGTCGCGCTGGTGATGGCGGTGGCGCAGCTGCTGCCGTTGCCAGTCGTCGTGCGGCTCGCGCTGCCGACGTACGCGTTCATCTCCTGGAACGGCCTCTTCACCGACCCGGCCCAGCTCGGCCCGCTGCTGATCGGCGTCGCGGTGAGCCTGGTGTGGGCGGTGGTCGCGACCGCGCTGGCTTACGCGCTGTTCCTGCGCCGCGACTTCACCGATCTGACCTACGACGGCGCCGGTCGCCGGGTGCTCACTGCGGGTTTGCTGCCGCTCGCCGGGCTGATCGGCGTCACGGTGGCGGTCGTCGCGGTCGCGACTCCGGCGTCGGGTTCGGGCATCGACCAGGCGAAGCTTCAGCATTCGCTATCCACCGAGTTCGCGCATCTGTACCGGATCCAGGCCGCGCAGCTGCACCGGCCGGACGTCACGGAGGAGCAGCTCGCGGCCAGCACGGAATGCACCAAGGGCGGCGGCCTCGTGGAGGCCGAGGGGCCCGGCAACGACTGGCGGTGCGTCGTCTCCTGGCATCTCCCCGGCATCACGGCCACCGGGCAGGCGATCTACCAGCTCGATGTCACCTCGGACGGGCGGTATGTCGCCGACGGCGACGGACCGAAGGAAGTGAACGGCTACTTCCAGGTGCGGACTCCGGAAGGGGACCAACCCAACCCGCTGTGGCAGTTCGACGGCAACGTCGAGCTGCTCTCCTCCACGAAGGGATGAGGACATGCAAGTAACGCGCCGTCGCCGGCGTGGCGGGAAGAGCGTCCCCCGCAGGCTGCGCTTCGTCACGGCAGGCGCGACCGCGGTCGCCCTCGTCGCGGCGGGCTCGGGCATCGGCCTCGCCTCCACCAAGCAGTTCGGCAACGACCAGGTCGGCCAGGAAACCGCGAACGGCCTGACCATCTCCAGCGACCAGTACCTCAAGCCGATCGGCGAACGGCTCGTCCTGCCGAACGGCAAGATCATGTCGTCGGCGGTCAGCCCGGACGGCAGCCACCTCGCCGCGCTGACCACCGACGGCGGCATCGCACTGACCATTGTGGACCTGAAGAGCTGGAAGGTGCAGCAGCTCGTCGGCAAGGACAAGAAGGCCGACCTGCAGCTGCCCGGCAACGACGTCGGCCAGGAAGGCCCGTCGTACTCGCCGGACGGCAAAACGCTGTGGCTGGGCCAGATCGACGGCTACCGCAAGTTCGACGTGAACCCGGACGGCACCGTCGCGAACCCGTCCTGGGTCGCGATCCCGGCCGACGGGGCGAAGCATTCCCTTGCCGCGGGCGCGATCTTCTCGCCGGACGGGTCCACTGTGTACTCGGCGGTGAACGGACAGAACCGCGTCGTCGCCATCGACGCGGCCAGCGGCCAGATCAAGCAGAGCTGGACGGTCGGCAACGCGCCGCGCGCATTGGTCCAGATCGGCAACCGGATCTACATCAGCAACGAGGGCGGTCGCGCGGCCAAACCGGGCGACACCACGATCAACTCGTACGGCACCGACATCGTCGCCGACCCGAAGACCGCGGCCGCCACCACCGGCACGGTCAGCGTGATCGACCTGGCGAACCCGGCCGCTCCGGTGCAGAGCATCGACGTCGGCCTGCACCCGACTGCCTTGCGCGCCAAGAACAACACCCTGTTCGTGGCGAACACCGGCGGCGACAGCGTTTCGGTGATCGACACCCGGCGCAACGTCGTGGTGCAAACCATCGCGACGCAGCCGTGGCCGGAAGCGACCGTCGGCTACGAGCCGACCGACATCGCGCTCACCGACGACGGCCACCTCCTGGTGACCCTCGGCCGGGCGAACGCGGTCGCGGTCTACCGCTACTGGTTCCCGCAGGCCCCCGCCGCCTTCATCGGACTGCTGCCGACGGACTACTTCCCCTCCGGAATTTCCGCCTCGGGCAACAACATCCTGGTCGCGAACACCCGCGGCATCGACGCCCGCCGCCCGACGACCGCGGCCGGACACGCCACGCACGACACCACGTCGAGCCTCCAGCGCTTCACCCTGCCGACCGACTGGCAGACGTGGACGCAGACCTACCAGGTGTTCAAGCAGAACGGCTGGACGCCCGGTTCGGTGCGGCAGGCCAACCGCCCCGTCAAACCGGTTCCGGTGCCCCAACGGCTCGGCGACCCGTCCACGATCAAGCACGTTTTCCTGCTGGTCAAGGAAAACCGGACGTACGACCAGCTCTTCGGCGACATGAAGAAGGGCAACGGCGACCCGGCGCTCGCACAGTTCGGCCAGGCCGTCACGCCGAACCAGCACGCGCTGGCCGACCAGTTCGGGCTGTACGACAACACCTACGACATCGGCACGAACTCGGCCGAGGGCCACAACTGGCTGATGCAGGCGGACAACCCGGAGTACACCGAATCGTCGGCGGGCGAGTACAAACGCAGCTACGACACCGAGGACGACGCGCTGGGCCATCAGCGCAGCGGTTTCCTGTGGACCGGGGCGCAGGCGGCGGGAAAGACCGTCCGCGACTTCGGCGAGTTCCACCAGTTCCTGACCAAACCCGCGGACGCGAGCTGGCAGAATCTGTACTGCGACTCGAAGAACATGGCCGCGACCGGCCAGCCGACCGCGTACCCGCTGGTCTCGTCGTCGCCGATCCCGTCGCTGAACAGCGTTTCGGTGCCCGGCTTCCCGAAGTTCGACACCGCGGTGCCGGACCAGTACCGGTACGAGATCTGGAAGAACGACTTCGAGAAGAACGGCCCGGCGGACCTGAACATGTTCTGGCTGTCGAGCGACCACACCGGCGGGCCGCCCAGCCCGGCCGCGCAGGTCGCCGACAACGACCTGGCCGTCGGCAAGATCGTCGACAAGATCTCGCACAGCCAGTACTGGAAGGACTCGGCGATCTTCGTGGTCGAGGACGATTCCCAGGCCGGGCTGGACCACGTCGACGGGCACCGGGCCCCGGTGCAGATCATCAGCCCGTATGCCCAGCGCGGCGTGACCGACAGCCGGTACTACTCGCAGATCACCATGATCCGCACCATCGAGCAGATCCTCGGGATCCACCCGATGAACCAGAAGGACAGCGCGGCCACCCCGATGGCGACCGCGTTCACCGCGAAGCCGGACCCCGCGCCGTTCACCGCGGTGCCGAACCAGACGTCGCTGACCGCGGGCCTCAAGACCCCGCCGTCGTGCGGCACGGACAACGTCCCGACCCCGTCCACCGCGGCGGCTTCGGCGGCGGTGCCCGCGGACAAGCAGCAGCTGGCGCAGCAGTGGCAGCAATGGCAGGCGCAGCAGAAGCTGACCGGCCCGAACGCCACCGCGGACTACGCCAACCCCGCGCAGATGGACCACTTCACGTGGTACCAGGTGCACGGATGGACGCAGCCGTATCCGGGGGAGGACAAGGTTTTCGCCCCGGACCAGGTGCCGGGCGCCTTCATCCCGTCGGCCGATTCGGACGGCTGATTCGTTAGCTGGCAACGAAAAGCCCCTGTCCGCCGTTGTCGCGGGCAGGGGCTTTTCGCGCAGACCTGGACTTGGGCTGAGTGGCCCCGCACCTTCGAAGGGCTGTGAGGGGAACCCTGAGGGAATCAGAGTCCGTGAAGGTTCCCCTCACGGACGACCCAACCCTGCGGCAGCCGGACCCGCCAAGAGTCGCACCGGCCCTGGCCAGCTAGCGGAAGCTGGGCAGCGGGGTGCTGGCGGCAGCGGGGGAAAGGCCGTCGAGCAGCAGGGCGAGATAACGGGGCCAGGTCGTTCCCGCGACCGCGGTGACCATGGTGATCAGGCAGGGGAGATCTTCGAGGGTCAGGTCCGCGCGCACCGCACCGGATTCCTGCGCGCGGGACAGCACGTCGCCGAACGCTCCCAGGTGCCGCCCGGCGATCTCGGCGGCGAGGGCGTTGCCGTTGACCAGCGCGAGGATTCCCGGATGCGCCCGGAACGCGGTGATCCCGCTCGTCAGCACAAGCTCCAGCGCCCGGCGCGGATCGGGCTCGGCGGCCGCGCGCTCGCGGAGCGGCTCCGCTTGCTCGGCAAAGTAGTCCCCGAGCACCGCGGTCAGCAGGTCGTCTTTGGTCGGGAAGTGCCGGTAGAGCGTGCGCGCGCTGACCCCCGCGGCCTCCGCGATCTTGTCGAGCCAGACCTCGCCGCTGCCCTGGACGGCCGTCCGCGCCGCGGCGAGGATGGCGCGCCGGTTGTGCTGGGCGTCGGCTCGTCCGGTTCGGGGCTCCACGGAGTCACGCTAGCAGTTCCGAGCTAAGTGTCAGTCGACTGACATTTAGGCTACGGTGGTCGCATGGACCACGGAATCGTCACCTTCCTCACCGACTACGGCATCGCCCCGGCGCGGCTCGGGCAGGCGGTGGAGGAGCGCGGGTTCGGCTCGCTGTTCCTCACCGAACACACGCACATCCCGACGCGCCGGCTCACCCCGTACCCGGTGGGCGCGGCCGAACCGCAGCCGCTGCCCCGGCACTACTCGCACACCTTCGACCCGTTCACCGCGCTCGCCGCGATCGCCGCCGCCACCGAGCGGATCGGCCTTGGCACCGCGGTTTCCCTGGTCAGCCAGCATCATCCGATCACCCTGGCCAAGCAGGCGGCGAGCGTCGACCTGCTGTCCGGCGGCCGGTTCGAACTCGGGGCCGGCCCCGGCTGGAACGCCGAGGAGATGGCCAACCACGGCGTCGACCCGGCCCGCCCGATCGCGCGCATGCTCGAACACGTCGCCGCCGTCCGGACGATCTGGACCGAGGACGAACCCGAGTTCCACGGCGAATTCGTCGACTTCGACCCGATCTGGTCCTGGCCCAAACCGGCACGGCGGCTGCCCGTCCTGATCGCCGGGGTCGGGGTGAAGGTGCTGGACCGGGTGCTCAGCCACGGCGACGGCTGGCTCCCGCTGCCGCTGTACCCGATCGACTTCCTGCGCACGAGGATCACGGAACTGCGCGAGCGGGCCGGCCGGCATGTCCCGGTGACGTTGTACGGGGCTGATCCGGCGAAGCTGGACGACTACGAGGAGGCGGGCGTCGACCGGGTGCTGTTCGAGCTTGCGGACCACGAGGAGCCGGAGGACGTGCTGCGGCAGCTGGATCGGTTGGCGTCGTGAGTGTTAATCCCGGTTAGAACCGGGATTAACACTCACGACCCAGTCACGAGCCGGTGTGCTGCTCCGGCTCCAGGGAGTTCCCCGGCGGGATCTGCCCGCAGCTGGACGGCGCGGCCTTGCCGGCGAACCGGTCGCCGAGCCAGGCGATCGCGGCCGGTGCCCACACCGGGACCGCGGTGGCGTGGCTGAGCGCGTCGTACTGCGTGTACTTGATCGAGGTGTTTCCGGTGTCGCAGTACTGATTCGCGAGCGCGCGGACGTCGCCGGCCACCATCACGCCGTCTCCGCCGCCGATGCCCGGCAGGTTGCTCACGGTGCCTTCCAGCGCGCCGTTGCTGGCCTGCGCGATGAACCCGGGGATCGAGGGTGTCGCCGCCGAGCCGATGTTCACCTTGTTGACCGCGTCGACGAACGGCGGCACCGAATTCGGGTTCGCGTACTCCGGCTTCACGAGCTTCTGCCAGGTCAGCCCGGGGTAGCGGCCGAGCGCGTTGACGATCGACGCGTGGTCGAGTTCGGCGAGCACCTTGAGGCCGTATTCGCTGGCGTACGGCTTGAGGTCGATGCCGAAGCCGCGCGCGACGCCGATCAGCGCCATCGGGATGACGCCGGACCAGACCGGGCTGCCGCCGACGTACTTGAGGTTGTGCGCGGGATCGACGAGCACCCCGCCCTCGGCGAAGCCGACGAGGTTCTTCTCGACGTCCGGCGCGTAGCTTCCGGCGATCGCCGACGCCCAGCCGGTCGCGATCGCGCCGCCGGAATAACCGAGGAGACCGAACTTGGTGGCGTCGGTCATTCCGGTGCCGGACGCGTGCGTCGCGGCGCGGATGGAGTCCAAAGTGGTCTGGCCGTATTCCGGACCGGCGGCGAAATCGGCGGCCGGGCCCTCGGTGTCCGGGATGACCACGCTGTAGCCGAGTGCGAGGGCGGGCGCGATGAGCAGCGACTCGGCGTTCGGCAGCATCCCGCCGAGCCGGACGTCGCCCGCGATCGCGCGCGACGGCGCGTCCTCGGGGTCGAGCGAATCGTAGGCGGATTGGTAGGAGATCGCTTTTCCGTTGCCGCCCAAGGGATTGCGGACGACCGAGGTGACATTCGCGGTCGGCTGGCCCTGCGCGTCGGTGGTCCGGTAGAGCAGCTGTGTGGCCCGGACCGGGGTCGGGAAGCCGAAGACGTGATAGGTCAGTGTCCGGGTCTTCAGGACGGTGCCCGGCTCGTACGACGAGAGCGGCGTGCTGCCGTCGTAGCTGTAGAAGGAATCGGCCGAAGCCGCGGCGGGCAGCGCGACGGCGGACGTGATCGCGAGAGCGGCGGCGGCGATCAGCGCGCGGACGGGTTTCCGGATCATGACTCCCCTTTGAACCATGAAGTGAATCACGACTGGCGGGTAACTTACCAGCGAGTAGGTATTCGCACAACTACGGAAGGTGCAGGCAGTGCGGCCGCCGAGGGTTCAGGCGGACCCGGCGTAGGCGGCCGCGAGCGCGGCGGCCCGGTCACGCAGCGCGGTACGCAATGCTTGCGGGGAAAGGACTTCCGCACTGCCGGCGAGTTGCCACAGCGCCCATTCGGCGTGTCGGGAGTCCTGGAAGGTCGCCTCCAGCCGAAGCCACCCGTCCGGACTGGATTCCTCGGCGTGAATGGCGAGCGCCGTGCGGGCCAGTTCTTCCTGTCGCGCAGGGCGAACCCGCATCAGTACGGCCACTTGGTCGCCGCCGGTCCGGAAGCGCGTACTGCGTTCCTGCCACGCCCGGCCCAAGTCCACCTGATCGGGCCGCTGCGCGGGTTCGTCGAGTTCCTCGGCGGCGGAGACCCGGGACAGCCGGTAAGTCCGGTCCTCGCCGTCGCGGGTGGCCAGCAAATACCCCTGCTCCCGGACCGTGACCAGTCCGATGGGATGCACCGTGCGCCATTTCGGCGTCTGGTTCACCGCCTGGTAGCGGATGCGCAGCTGATGCCCGGCGAACACCGCGCGCCGGATCTCGGCCACCACGGCGTCGGGCACTTCCTCGGCGACCGCGCGGCGGGAAAGAAGGTCGATCTCCGGGTCGATGAGCAGCCGTTCGGCCACCCCTGCGGCGGTGGTCCGATGGCTTTCCGGCAGCGCGTCGACCACCTTGAGCATCGCCGAAGCGAGCGCCGACCCGAGGCCGAACGCCTGCGCGCCGCGTCGCGATCCGGCGACCAGCAGCGCGAGCGCCTCGTCGTGGTTCAGCCCGGTGAGTTCGGTCTGAAACCCGGGCAGCAGCGCGAAACCGCCGTTCCGCCCGCGCTCGGCGTAGACCGGAACGCCCGCCGCGGACAGCGCGTCGATGTCCCGCAGCACGGTGCGAGTGGACACCTCCAGCTCGCGGGCGAGGGTGGCCGCCGACAGCCGGCCGCGCTGGCGCAGCAGCAGGACCAGCGAAACCAACCGGTCGGCGCGCATGCCGGAAACTCTACCGAATACACGACACAGGATGTCGTGTATTGGTTGCCAGGCTTCTCCGCGTACTGCTGAAGATTCGAACGGAGCAAGTGGTGGAGAGAACGACTGTCAACCCGTGGGCGTGGTCGGCGGCGATGGGATACAACCAGGGAGAACTGGTGTCCGGGCCGGTCCGGACCCTGTACTGCTCCGGGCAGACCGCGATGAGCGGCGAGGGCGAACCGCAGCATGCCGGGGACATGGGCGCGCAGCTCGCGCTGACCCTCGACAACCTGGAAGCCGTGCTTGCCGAAGCGGGGATGTCGCTGGAGAATCTGGTCCGGCTCAACGTCTACACGACCGACGTGGACCTGCTTTTCCAGCACTACGGCGCGCTGGCGGCCCGGCTGGGCGCGGCCGGCGTCGCCCCGTCGACCACGATGCTCGGCGTGACCCGGCTGGCCATTCCTGCCCTGCTGGTCGAACTGGAGGGGACCGCCGTCGCCGCCCTGTAGCTCGAGGTATTTCGGCGACCCGCATATATCGTGATGTGATATATGTGGAGGGGTGACCGAACGAGGCATGTCGGAGCAGGTCTTCCTGATCCTCACCGCGCTCGCCGACGAGCCCAAGCACGGCTACGGCATCGTCCAGGCCGTGGAGACGCTGTCCGAAAACCGGGTCCGGCTGCGAGTCGGCACGCTGTACGGCGTGCTGGACCGGCTGGTGGCCGACGGCTGGGCCGAGCGGGACAAGGAGGAGGTCCACCAGGGCAGGCTGCGCCGCTACTACCGGCTGACCGACCTGGGCGGCCGTACCCTGGCCGAGCAGTCCCGGCGGCTGGCGGCGAACGCCGCGGCGGCGGACTCGGTGCTGCGAGCGAAAGGCTGGGCACCGCGGACGGAGGGCGGGGCATGACCGCGGGCTCGGGGTTGCGGCGTCGCCGGTTCGCGGGGCTGGAAGGTCGTGCGGTCTCGCCGGGTTCGGGGCGTGGAGTTGCGGCATCGTCGGGTCGTGGAATCCCTGCCCCGTCATCGCCGGTTCGCCGGGCTCGGGGCGTGGGGTTGCGGCCTCACCGGTGCCGGTTCGCGGGGCTCGGCGGCGGCGCGGTCGTCGGGCAGCCTCTGCGGATGCCGGACGTGACGGCGGCCCCCGGGTCGCGGCGTCCTCGAACCGCGGAACTCCCTCATCGCCGATTCCCCGCCCTCGACAGCCATCCGCTCATCCAGAGAGCGGAGGCCACCGCATGACCGCGCCAGAACTCCACTACCGCCGGATGGTGCGGCTGCTTCCTCGCTGGTACCGCGCCGACCGTGAAGACGAGATGGTCGGCGCGCTGCTCGACGCCCGAGACGGCGGCCGTCTCGAGAGCGGCCGAGAGTTGCTCGCGATGCTGGGGCTGGGCCTGCGCGCCCGGCTGGCGGCAAGCTCGGCCCCGGCTCGCGTGGTCGCGTTCGGCGACACGGTGCGTCTCGTCGCGCTGCTCGGCCTCCTGTGGGGCGTGATGAAAGGCGTCCTCGCCGCCGGGTACGAGTTGTCCGCCGCGATCAGTTATCCGCGGATGCTCGGCAGCCATGCCGGGCCCGCGATGGCGCAGGCGGCGCACTACTTCTGGCGGGACCTCGCGCTGGTCGCCGCGGTGCTGGTGCCGCTCGCGTTCCTCCTCGCCGGACGGCGCCGGGTCGCCCGGGTGCTCGCCGGGGCGGTGCTGGTCGCCGGATTCGCCGCGTTTCTGCGCCGGTATTCATTCAGTTTCAGCCCGGATCTCCTGGGCTATTTCATCCCGCAATGGCTGCCGTTGCTGCTGATGGTCGTCGGATTCCACGTCGGCGCGCCCTTGCCGGTCGCGAAGAAATGGTGGCTGGCGCTCGGCGCGGCCGGGGCTTCGGCGTTCTATTTCGGATTCTCCGGGGAAACAGATCTGCGCGGGCTTTCCTGGTATGCGTGGGCGGCCGTGCTCATCATCCCGGTTTATTTCGCGTTCCGGCGCCGCACGGCCGCTTGGTCGTTCTCGATCGCGGCGTGCTGTGCGCTCGTGCTGATCCAGCCGCTCGTGCTCAGGGCCACCATGGCCGCACCCGGCTTCATGCTGATCGACCTGCTGCAAATCTCCCTCCTGGGCTCCGGCATCGTGGCACTGGTCGTGGCCGGAATCGCCGATTACCGCCGAGTCTCGTAAAAAGGGATTTTTCGTGGACACTATGCCAAGGGTGCTTCCGCGCGCCGAAAAAACGCCCATTTCGTTCTCTGGAAACAGGCGAAGAAACCGCTGGATAGTCATCGGTTCCGTGGTATTGATCGCCATTCTCGGTTATCTCACCCGCTGGATCTGCGACGACGCGCTGATTTTCACCAGAATCGTCCAGGAGATCCTCGCCGGGAACGGCCCGGTCTACAACATCGGCGAACGGGCCGAAGCTTCGACCAGCACGCTGTGGCAGTGGCTGCTCGCGTTCGCCGGGTTCGTGTTCGGCCAGTCGGACACCTCGGCGCTGTCCTGGATGCTCGGTCTCCTGCTCACCGCCGCCGGGTTCGGCTTCGCGGTGAGCGCGACGAGCCGGTTGCACGGCGGGCACGTCGCGGCGATGGTGCCGGCCGGTGTTCTCGCGCTGCTGGGCGTGCGGCCGGTGTGGCAGTACGCGACGTCCGGGCTGGAAACCGGGCTCAACACGTTCTGGATGGCGCTGTGCTGGTGGCTGCTCGTGCGGTCGCGCGAGAGCAAGTCACCCAGGTCAGTGGTCGCCGCGGCGTTCGCGATAGGGCTGGGGCCGCTGGTCCGTCCGGAACAAACGCTGGTCGCCGCGGTGTTTTTGGCCGCGTTGTGGGTGGTGACGAAGCCGGCCTGGCGAGTCACGGTCGCCGCGGTGGCCGCCGCTGGAGCGTTGCCGGTCGGCTACGAGATTTTCCGCATGGGCTTCTACGGCATCATCGTGCCGATGCCCGCGCTCACCAAGAACGCGAGCGAATCCTTCTGGGCACGGGGATTCGCGTACGTCGGCGACTTCGGGAATCCGTATCTGCTGTGGCTGCCGCTGGTGCTTTGCACGGTCCTGCTGGCTGGATTACTGCGCCGCCGCACCGATCTGGTCGTCACCCTTACCCCGGTCGTCGCGGGGGTGCTGTCGCTGGGCTATCTGCTGAAGGTCGGCGGCGACTACATGCACGCACGCATGGCCCTGCCGATCTTCTTCCTGCTGATGCTGCCGGTACTGGTGGTCCCGGCGTCGAGGAAAACCCGCGTGGTCAGCGTAGTCCTGCTGGCGTGGGCGATTTTCTGCGGCAGCGTCGGCCAGTTCATCCCGCAGGATGGCAAGCTCATCGACGACGAACGCGGCTACTACCACGCGTGGACCGGCCAGGCGTGGCCCACCGAGTCGGCGGACTTCACCTGGCGGATGCAGTATCTCAAAACCGCCGCCAGGCCGGGCATGCTGACCTACGAAGGCCCCGGCCCGCACCAGCGGCTCGTGACGACGCCGCTGCGCCCGGACGTCCCGTCGAAGTCGATGGTCGTCGGGATCTACCTGGGGACGACCGGGGTCATGTCGCCGGTGGACGCCGGCGTGGTCGATTTCTGGGGCCTGGCCAACCCGATCGGCGCGCGGTTCGACTTCCCGACGGTGAAGCCGGGACACTCGAAACCGTTGAGCAACGCCTGGCTGCTCGCGGATTACGCGGATCCCTCGGCGCCGGTCCCCAGCCCCGGCAACTTCGCGGTGCGCGCCGACGTGACCGCGGACGAGGTCGCCGCCGCCCGGCACGCGCTGAGTTGCGGCGATCTGGCGGAAATCCAGCGCTCGGTCCGGGAACCGATGTCGCCGGGCCGGTTCTGGGCCAACCTGACCGGAGCCGTGCACCGGACCGGAGTGACCGTCCCGCCGGACCCGTTCGCCGCCGAGCGGACTTTCTGCGGACACCCGTGATCCGCCTGGCGGAACTGCCCTTGCCCAGGTCAGACCGGGAAGCGCATCCTGGAGTACGCGGGGTGGAGGTGACCGGGATGACGGCCGAGCCGACCTTGATCGGGTCCGTGCGACGCGCGCTGCACCTGCTCGACGCGGTCGGCGCGAGCGAACGTCCGGTGCCGGCCAAGGTGCTCGCGCGGAGTGTCGGACTGCCGTTGCCGACGACGTATCACCTGCTGCGCACCCTGGTCCACGAGGGCTACCTCCGCAAACTCGACGACGGCTACGCACTCGGCGGCCAGGTCAGCGAACTGTGCCAGCGCACGTCGCTGCACACGTTCCTGCCCCGGATCCGCCCGGCGCTGCGAGCACTGCGCGACGAGGTGCGCGGCGCGGCCTATCTCGCGCTCTACTCCGACGGCGACATCAAACTCATCGACATCGCCGACAGCCCCGCCGCCCCGTCGGTCGACCTGTGGGTCGGCGTGCACGAGTCAGCCCACGCGACAGCGTTCGGGAAGTGCATCCTGTCCGGCCTGGAGAGCGAGGGCCGCCGGGACTACCTGTCGCGGCATCGGCTGGCGGACCTCACGCCGCACACCATCACCGACAGCCGGGTCCTGGAACAGATGTTGGTGCGGTGCGGAGATGTTTTCCGTGACCGTGAGGAGTATCTGCTCGGTACGGCCTGTGTGGCGACGCCGGTCGACGCGCCGGGAGTGCTGGGCGCGGTCGCGATCTCGTTGCCCGCGCGGCGATCGGGGCCGGCGCCAGTGCAGTCGCTGCGCCGTACCGCCCGCCGGGTGTCCCGCGCGCTGGCCATCTGAACGGTTATCACCATCTGAAAACCAGCCCGTTGTCCCTCGGCCGACCTCCGGCGAGAGTGGACTCAGCGCGCCGGAAAAGACGCACGGGTCACCCCGTGTCGGGGAACGGGTCGCCGCCGAGTCCCACCGTTGCTCGGCGGCGTCCCGTGTTTCCCTTCAGCTGACGCTGGCGAACTGGCCCGGCTGGTAGATGCCGGCCGGGGTGCGCGCGATGACGTTCATCCGGTTGGCCGCGTTGATCAGCCCGATCAAGCAGACCAAGGCGGCGAGCTGGTCGTCGTCGTAGTGTTCGCGCGCCGCCGCCCACGCCTCGTCCGAAACGACGCCGCGGTCGGCGATGCGGGTGCCCTCCTCCGTCAGCGCGAGCGCGGCCCGCTCGGCGGGGGTGAACACGGTCGCCTCGCGCCACGCGGCCACCAGGTGGAGCCGTTCCGCGGTCTCGCCGGCCGCAGTGGCGTCCTTGGTGTGCATGTCGGTGCAGAAACCGCAGCCGTTGATCTGGCTGGCCCGCAGCGAAACCAGTTCCTGCGTCGCCTTCGGCAGCGGGGCGTTGTGCAGCAGCATGCTCAGCCCGGCGAAGCGCTTGCCGAGCGACTTGCCGAGGTCGTTGCTCATCATGTCGAACCGTGCACTCATCGGATCCTCCAGTGTGGTGAAGCGGATGCCCATGAGATGCCGGCCGGCCGCCGGATGTGACAACCCGGGATGTGTCCTGCGTCGCACTCGGAAAACCGGAGGCCGCCGGGCAGGGACGCGGAATGCCGGCGTGGCAGACCGGGGTGCTGCGCGCGGGCGACCGGGCTAGCCTGGTCTCCTGGACGCTGCAGGCGGCTTCGGGTCTGGTAGCGCTAGGCGCGGCAACGATTCCGGTCTGGCTGGCGCTGGGGGTGCTGGCCGTGTTCGGCACGGTGTTGCCGTATTTGGCGGGCCGCACGCGTTCGGCGGGTTGCCGGTGGGGTGGTCGTGAGTGTTGATCCCGGTTCTCACCCAATGCCGGGAACCTGAGCCGCGTCGCCTCGGCCTGCTTTCGTCCACAATGGACGCCAACTGCACCGAAACGCCCGATTGATGCCCGCCTGACCGTATCGTCACGTCCGTGAGGGGAACCCTGAGGGAATCAGATTCCCCCAGGGTTCCCCTCACGGACCGCAAACCCGCCCCCGGCACCGTCAGCGCCGGGTTAAGCTACGCGGCATTGGGTTCTGACCGGGATCAACACTCACGACGTCTCACATCTTCGCCGCCCCCGCCTTGATCGCCTCCCGGATCCGGGAGTACGTCCCGCACCGGCAGACGTTGCGGATCTCGTCCAGGTCGGCGTCGTTGATCTCGCGGCCCTTCGCCTTGGCCTCCTTGACCTTCGCGACCGCCGCCATGATCTGGCCGGGCTGGCAGTAGCCGCACTGGGCGACGTCGTTCTCCAGCCACGCTTCCTGCATCGGGTGCAGGTCGGCCTTCACCGTGTCCGGCAGGCCTTCGATCGTGGTTATCTCGTCGGTGGCCTTGATGTCGGCGACCCGCACCGAACACGGGTTGAACGCCTTGCCGTTGAAGTGCGACGTGCAGGCCTTGCACACGTTGATGCCGCAGCCGTACTTCGGGCCGCGGACCCCGAGCACGTCGCGCAGGACCCACAGCAGCCGCACATTGTCGTCGACGTCGACGGACACCGGTTTCCCGTTGAGGATGAAGGTGTGCTTGCTCATCGGTGGCGTGCTCCTCAGAAGGTCCAGTCGAGGCCGTCGGTCGGCGACTCGGGAACGGGCGGAACGAACGACTTGACCTCGAAGCCGATCGGGTCGTCGTGGTTGATTGGGAAGCGCTTCGGGACCTTCCCGGTCGCCCTGGCGTACGCGCACGCGACGGCCGCGACGGAACAGGCCACGCCCGCTTCGCCGCCGCCACCGGGCTGTTCGCCGTTGGACGGCATCGCGATCGCGGTGAAGTCGTGCGGGATGTTCCACTGCCGGGTGTAGAAGTAGTTGTCCCAGCTGGCTTCCAGGAAGTGCCCGTCCTTCAGGTGGACGCTGCTGGTCAGCGCCAGCGCCAGCCCGTCGGCGAAGCAGCCCATCATCTGCGCTTCGAGGCCGCGCGGGTTGATCACCAGCCCGGCGTCGATGGCGATGACCGCCTTCGTCACGCGCGGGCCGCCGACGCCGTCGCGGATCTTGCGGTTCACCGTCTCCGGGCGGCAGTCGATTTCCACCAGGCAGGCGCTCGCGCCCTTGTACTCCTTGTGGATCGCGATGCCCTGAGCGGTGCCCGCCGGCATCTTCCGGCCCCAGCCGCCGACCTCGGCGACCTTGCGCAGCACGCCCTTCACCTGGTCGTTCTTGAGGTACTCCAGCCGGAAGTCCAGCGGGTCCTTGCCCATCGCCTTGGCGAGGATGTCCACCATCAGCTCGTTGGCGCAGCCGACGTCGGGCGAGTAGACATTGCGCATCGACCCGGTGTTGAACCGCTGGTCGGTCTCGGTGAGCGTCTGGTCGACGACGCCGAAGTTGTACGGCATTTCCTGGCTCAGCACGAAAACCGCCTCGGCAACGCCGAGGTTGCCCAGCCCGGTCGGCAGTTTCGTGGCGACCGAGGTGAGCATTTCGCCGAGCCCGTGCCGGAACGACGTCTCGACCGAGGTGTGCCGCTGCTCGAAGGTGAGCACCTGGCCGGCGAGCACCGTGGCCCGCATCCGCGACGTCGCCATCGGGTGCAGCCGGCCTTGGCGCGGCTCGTCGGCGCGGTGCCACATCAGCCGCACCGGCTTGCCGAACGCCTTCGACGCCTGCGCCGCTTCGACCGCGTGGTTGCCGAACAGCTTGTGCCCAAAGGAACCTCCGCCGGTGACGACGTGGACCTTCACCTTGCCCTGCGGCAACCCGACCGCCTGCGCGACCTCGCCCTGGGCGACGATCGGCGACTTCAGCCCGGCCCAGATTTCGGCGCTGCCGTCGCGGACGTCGGCGACCGCGCAGTACGGCTCCAGCGCGGCACTTGAGCGGAACATGAACTCGAAATCCGCCTCGACCGTCTTGGCCAGCACCGGAACCTTCGGCACGGCAAGCGGAAGCTCGGCCCGGCGCAGGTTGGCGAGCACGGATTCGTCGTTCTCGCCCTCGACGGTGCCGGCGCCCCAGTCGACCTGCAGCGCGCGCACGCCGTCGATGCACTGGCCGAACGTCTCCGCGCGGACCGCGACGCCGGTCGGGATGATCGCGACGTCGGTGACCCCGGGCAGCTTCAGCACGTCGGCCTTGTTGCGAATGGCTTTCGGCTTGCCGTTGAGCGTCGGCGGGCGGCAGATCATCGTCGGCAGCGCGCCGGGGACGTCCAGGTCCATCGCGAACTGCTTCTTGCCGGTCACGATGTCGAGCGCGTCGAGCCGGGTCTGCGGCTTGCCGAGCACCTTGAACTCGCTGGAACCCTTGAGCTTGCTGGGATCCAGCTGCACCTGCTTGGTGGTGCTGGAGGCGGCCTTCGTCGCCAGTTCGCCATACGTCGCCGTCTTGCCGTTCGGCGCGGTGACAATGCCGCCCTTGACGATGAACCGCTCGGCGGTCCCGCCGAGCAGGAGCACCGCCGCCTGCAGCAGCTGCTGCTTGGCGATCGCGGCGGCGACGCGGATCGGCGTGTAGGTCGAGACCGTGGTGTTCGACCCGCCGGTGAGCTGGTTGAACAGCAGCTCCGGACGCGCCGGGGCGAGCGTCACGTGCACCTTCTCGACCGGCAGGTCCAGCTCCTCGGCGATGATCATCGCGGTCGAGGTGGTGATGCCCTGGCCGACCTCGGCGCGCGGGATCTCGAACGAGGCGCTGCCGTCCTTGTTGATGGTGACGGTGATCAGCTGCGACGTCGGGAGCCCGGCGTCGGTGAGCGCGTCGTTGAGGTCGTACAGCTCGGGCGGCTGCGGAGCGGAGGGCACGGAGGCCGAGGCCGGGGCGGCGAGCCCGACGTCCGCGGCGACGACGAGGGTCCCGGCCGCGACGACGTACCCGAGGAACCCGCGCCGGGAAACGCCCGCGCGCTCCTTCCCGGTGTCCGGCTCGGAGTGACTGAGAGTCACGCTGATTCCCCTTTCGAGGTAAGGACCGCGTGCCGGAAGGCAGCACGTGCACGCGGGTGGTGGTGGGGGACCACCTTGCCGGGTGAAACCGGGGCTGAGTGTTCAAGTTCTGTACAGCGGCAGCGGAGAGCGATGGTTATCCTCCTGCGCGTCACCAACGGAGGTGGAGATCCGCGTGAGTTCGACGACGTCCTCGCGAAGCGTGGTGCTGCGGGAACCGATCGCCCAGTCCTGGCGCCGTGCCTCGCTCGCCGGTGTGCGCCCCGAAACCGCGCTCCTCGACCTGCGGTTTTCCGACGTCGACCCGGCCAGCAAGCTGCTGTCGGCGGCCGCCCCGGTGCTGGAGGACCTCGACGAACGCCTCGCCGGCACCGCGATGTCCACGGTGCTCGTCGACCACGACGGCAGGCTCGTGCACCGGTGGAGCGCCGACCGCGCCGTCGAAGACTGTCTCGACCAGCTGGGCATCGGGGTCGGCACCTGCCTGCTGGAGGACGAGGTCGGGACCACCGGCCCGGGCACCGCGCTGGAAACCCGGTCGAGCATCGTGGTGCACGGGGAAGAGCATTACGCCGAGGCGCTGCGCGGGTTCAGCTGTTACGGGCACCCGATTTTCCATCCGGTCACCCGCAGGCTGGAGGGCGCGCTCGACATCACGCTGCTGGCCGCCGAGGCGAATCCGCTGCTCGCGCCGCTGGTCGCGAAGGCCGTCGAGGAGATCGAACGGCAGCTGCTCGAAGGCAGCCGCGTGTCCGAACGGTCGCTGCTGGCCGCGTTCCAGGCGACGTCCCGGCCGACCCGGCCGGTGGTCGCGATCGGCCCGGACCTGCTGCTGTGCAACCAGGCCGCCGCGGACCTGCTGGAAGGCGCGGACGTCGCGCTGCTGTGGAACCTGACCGGCGAGGCGGCCGGACCGTCCGAAATGGAGACCGAACTGCGCTCCGGCCAGCGCGCGCGAGTCCGGGCCGAACCGGTGCCCGGCGCGCGCGGCGGGGTGCTCGTCGAAATCCGCCCGCTGAGCGCGGACGAAGCCCGGCGGGCGCGGCGTCGCGAGGCTGTCGTGCCTGGTCCGGTGGCTGGGCACGTGCACATTTCGGGGCCGCCCGGTACCGGCCGCACCACCGAGGCGCGGCTGCGGGTGCCCGAAGAACCGTGCGTCACGCTGACCGGCGCGGAAGCGGTGCTCGGCGGATCAGCGGCCTGGGCCGAGCGGTTCAGCGCCGCGGTCGAGACCGGGGTGGGCAGCATTTGCGTGGACGGCGTGGATCTGTTGCCGGCTGAGCTGGTCGACCTGGTCGCCACGCATGCCGCGCGCGGAGTCGGCCCGCATCTCGTGCTGACCACCGGCCCGCGCGAGGGTCTGACCGGGCCGGAACGGGCGCTGATCGCGTCGTGCGGGGAGAACGTCGAGCTGCTGCCGCTGGCGCACCGACCGGACTTTCCCGAGGTCGCGGCCCGGATGCTGGCCGAACTCGGGGCCGCGCGGACGCACAACATCACGCCGGGCGCGCTGCGGATCCTCGGCTCGTACGACTGGCCGGGGAACCTGCCGGAACTGCGCGGCGTGCTGGGCCAGGCGATCCGCAAACGGTCCGTCGGCGCGATCGGCCCGGCGGACCTGCCGCCCGCGCTGGTGGCGGACGCGTCCGGGCACGAGCTGGCTCCGATCGAGCGGGCGGAGCGGAACGCGATCGTCGCGGCGCTGCGGTCGGCGGGCGGGAACAAGGTGCGGGCGGCGAGCACGCTGGGGATTTCTCGGACGACGTTGTACGCGCGGATGCGGGCCCTGAAGGTGCCGGGTTAGGCGGCCGGCAGGTCCGTCCGTGAGGGCCACCTTCACGGACTCTGATTCCCTCAGGGTTCCCCTCACGGACCTTTGGATGGTCCAGCAGGTGTGGGGCCACGCAGGTCTCCTCCGCGATAGTCGCCGGGTGATTGGCCGGTCCACCGGCGAAAAGCACGGCGAAACGCACTGGCCTCGGAAAAACCCAGGCGCTGCGCCAGTTTCTCGATGGATTCGTCGCCACGGCTCAGGCTGGCGATAGCGGTGTCGCGGCGGACGGCGTCGCGAATCTGGCCGATCGACGTGTGCTCAGCGCGCAGCAGCCGGCGCAGGTGCTGGGTGCTGATCCCGAGCCGGTCGGCGATGTCGTCCGGGACATCAGTGCCTTGTTCGATCAGGGCGCGGACCTGGTCGGGGTGGGTGGAGCCGTAGTCGCGGGTCGCGAGCCAGACGTCCGGCTGGTCCGCCAGAAACTCCGCCAGTTCGGCTTCGCCGCGGATGACTGGGGCGGGCAGGAGTTTGCCGTCGAAGGCGAAGGTCAGGGTGTCGGCGTCGAACTGCGGATGGCGGCCGAAGAACTGTTCGTAGTGCGGCGCGTGGTCCGGTTTCGGCCAGGGCAGGCGGAGTTCACGCAGGTCGATGCGCTGTCCGGTGAGCCAGCCGAGCAGCCGGTGGACGACGAGGGCGACCAGTTCGGCGGCGACGTGCTCGGGATCGTCGAGCTGGCTGACGTCGATCTCCACCTCGACCAGCGGAGCTGCCATGCGGACCGCGACCCGGGGCATGCCGGGGAGGACTTCGGCGGCCTCTTCCAGGCGGTGCAGGGCGGTCCGGAGGTCGGGCGCGGGGGCGACCGAGCGGACGACCAGCCGGAACAGCCCGCGTGGCGCGCGCGGACCGAGGGCGAAGAGTTCGTCGTCGGTGCGCATCCACAGTTCGCGGGTGAGTGCGGAGACCTGCGCGCGGGTGACGCCGGTGCGGTCCGGCCGGATGCCGAGACGGCGGAGCAGGGCGGGGACGTCCAGATTCCGGCGTTCGCCGATCCGGGCCAGCCGCTGGGCCAGGGAGTCCAGAACAGCCGGGTCGTCCACGGTTCAAGGCTAGCTGGTGGTTAACCGGCGGCCCGGTTCGGTTTTTCTACCCGATCGGGTGACGGGGCTCGGCCGGGATGCGGCTGCCGAGCAGTCGTTCGGTCTCCGTCCACAGCCACTCGCCCAGCTCTGGATCCCGGCTGGTCGGCACCGGCTGTTGCACTTCCGCGGCGGCGGTCCGATGCGGACCGAGGTACTCGCCGCCGCGCAACTCCGGCGACGCGACCGCGGCCACGACCGGTCGAGCGGCCTGGTCCTTTCCCCGCACGATTCCCCGGAACGGCTTGGCCAGCGCTCGCCGCACCGTCGCGCCAGGCCTCAGCGCGTCGATCGCCCCGCCGGGATGCACGACGATCGACTGGACCTCGGCGAGCCGCCGGTGCAGTTCGAAACCGAAGATCTCCGTCGCGTGCTTGGACATCGCGTACGCGACCCGGGCGCGGTAATGCTTCTCGGAGAGCCAATTCTCGCGATCGAACGGGATCTTGCGGGTCAGCATGCTGCCGAGGCTCACCACTCGCCGGACCGCCGGGAGCGCGCGCCGCAGCAGTTCCGCGTGCGCGAGATGGTTGGTCCCGACGATCTCCTCCACCCCGAACGCGCCGATCCGGTGTGCCTGGCCGGGACCGGACGCGCCCGCGACGATCCCGGCGTTCAGCACGAGCGCGTCCAGCCGCGGCAGTTCGCCGAGCCGGTCGCCGACCTTGGCGATCGACGTCCGGTCGGCGAGATCGAGCTGGACGAACTCGTGCCGAGCCGGGTCCGGGAGCGCGGAAACCGCGGTGCGGCCACGGGATTCGGATCGGCCGAGCACCAGGACTCGGGCACCGAGGTCGGCGAGCTGCGCGGCGGCGTAGAAACCGATTCCGGACGTGGCACCGGTGATCGCGACGGTGTGGCCGTCGATCCGCTCGGGCTGTAGTTCTTTCGGCACAACGGGAACGCTAATTTCGCGGCCGGGTGCGCACCAGGACCGGGGTTAGCGGATTTCGGGACCGTTCCGCGCATTCAGGCTTCGGCGAGCGCGGCCAGCCGATCGCCGATGAGGTCGATGTCGGCCTCGGTGGTGCGGTAGTTCGCGACGCAAGCGCGGATCGCGGTCTGGCCGTGCAGCCGTGCCGGACCCAGCAGAGCGGTGCCTTCGTCGGCGAGTTGGGCAAGCAGCGCCGGGTATTCCTCGTCACGACGGCCGTCGAGGCGCACGCACACGGCGGTCAGCGCGACCGGGTTCAGCAGGGTCAATCCGGGCTCGGCGGCTACGCGTTCGCCGAGCCGGGCGGCGAGGCGGAGGCAGCGTTCGGCGGCGGCGCGGAAGGTGTCGACGCCGAACGTTCGCAGCGCGGCCCACACCTTCAATGCCTTGAAACTGCGGGAAAGCTGCGGGCCGTAGTCCATGAAGTCGAGCATCAGCTCGTCCTCGGCGACGGTCAGATACGACGACGAGAACGCGAAAGCAGCCCGAAGCTTTCCAGCGTCTTTCACCACCAGCGCACCGGCTTCGAGTGGCGTGAACAGCATTTTGTGCGGATCCAGCGCAATAGAATCCGCGCGCGACAACGGGGCGAACGTCTCGCGCGCGGAGTCGGCGAGGACGAACAGCGCGCCGTACGCACCGTCTACGTGCAGCCAAAGGTCTTCTCGCGCGCACAGATCGGCGATGGGACCGATCGGGTCGATCGAGCCGCTGGTGACCGTGCCAGCGGTGGCGACGACGCAGAACGGTTCGAGCCCGGCGGCGCGGTCGGCGGCGATTGCGTCCGCGAGGAGGTCGACGCGCAGGCGGAAAGCGTCGTCGGTGGGGATGTGCCGGACGTGGTCCAGGCCGAGGCCGAGCGTCGCGGCCGCCTTGTCGACGCAGCGGTGTGCCTCCTCGGACGTGTACAGCACGAGCGGCGGGGCACCGGATTGCAGGCCGCGCTCACGGAAATCCGGGCGGCGGTCGGCGAGGGCGGTGGTGATCGCGTCCTTGGTCGCGCCGGAACCGCCATTAGTCAGGATGCCGCCCGCGTCGGGGCCGAGGCCGAAAAGACCGGCCAGCCAGTCGACGACCGAGCGTTCGACGACGCTTGCGGCGGGGGAGAGCTGCCAGAAATTGCAGTTTTGGTTGAGCACAGCGGTAATCGCGTCGGCGTAGGGGGCGATGCCGTTCGGCGGGCCCTGCACGTACGCGAGGAAACGCGGGTGCGCGACGGTGGTCGAGTTAGGCACGATGCGGTCCCGCAGGTCAGCGAAGAATCCTTCTACCCCAACGCCTTCCGCCGGGAACGGCTCGGCGAGGAGCTTCGCCAGCGTGTCCCGGTCGACGTCCGGGAGGATCGGGCGGGCCGACAGGGATTCCTCGTAGCTGTCGACGAAACGGGCCAGCGAGGCGGCGGCTTGGGCGCGCTCCGCCGGGGAGAGGACGAGGGTGTTCACGGGGTGCCTTCCGGGAGATCGAGTGCCGGAATCGACGGTAGTGCGGGAGGCGGGGCAGCCGATGCCGAAGATTGCGCATTCAGCTGGTCTGATTAGCATCATATTCCATGGATAAGACGGATCACGCAATCGTCCGCCACCTCATGGCTGATGGACGGCTACCGAACAACGAGCTGGCCGACCGGGTCGGGCTGTCGCCGTCGCCGTGCCTGCGCCGGGTCCGCGCGCTCGAAGCGGCCGGGGTCATCACGGGCTACCACGCGTCGGTCGACCCGGCTGCGCTCGGCCGCAGGCTCGGGGTGCTGCTGCACGTGGAGATGGCCGATCAGCGCAGCGAGGTCATCGAGGCGTTCGAGGACGCGGCTACCGGCCTGGACGACGTGGTGTCGTGCCGGCGGATGTTCGGCACGCCGGACTACCTGATGCAGATCGCGGTGGCGGACATGGCGGCGTACGAGCAGCTGTACATGACCGCGCTGACCCGGATGCCCGGGGTGGCGCGGACGAATTCGCAGTTCGCGATGAAAACGGTGAAGACGACGCCGGGGCATCAATGGTGATTGACGACGCAGGTGCTGAAGAAAGTGTTGCTGCCGCGCTGGCATCCCTGCCCGGTCTACTTGACCGCAGTCCGGGACGACGCGGATCTCCGGCGTTGGAACCCGGAGCTGCGTCCACGCGGGACGGTCTCGGTGCTGGGGTCCGGCGCCCGGCTGGCGTGCCGGTTCCGCTGGGCGGCGGACTTCCTGCGGGTGTTCCGCGCGGAATTCTGACCGGGCACTGCTTTGGCCGCAGGCACAAGGCCGGGGCCGAATCTCTGGGCGCTTCTCCAAGGCTCGGGCGAACCGGCGCGGCCGATACTGGCGCCCATCGACCCGCCGTGGTCGGGACACCGAGGTCCCGGAGGTTTTCCGCAGATGACGCCGCCCCAGCCCGAGGCGCTTTACCGAGCCTGCACCACCGCCTTGCACGACCAGTCCTTCGCCGCCGGGCTCTCGATGGCGGTCACCGGCCGCGACGGGATCCTCGCGTCCGGTGCGTTCGGGCACGCCGATCTGGCCGCCGCCCGGCCGGCGACCGAGGACACGCTGTTCCAGATCGGCTCGATCTCCAAAAGCATGACGGCCGCCCTGCTGCTGCGGGCGCGTGCCGCCGGGCTGGTCGATCTGGACCGTCCGGTGACGGAGTACCTGCCGTGGTTCTCCGTCCGGTACGCGCACGCGCCGATCACCCTGCGGCACCTGATGTCGCACACCGCCGGGATCATCGAGGGCACGGACGTCTCCGGCGACTCCGCCTTCGAGGTCTGGGCGCTGCGCGACACCGTAGCCACGACCCCGCCGGGGACCTGGTTCCACTACTCGAACACCGGGTACAAGGCGCTCGGGCTGGTGCTGGAGGCGGTCCACCAGCGGCCGTACCAGGAACTTCTCGGCGATTTCCTCGCTGAGCTGGGGATGTCGGCCAGCGCGCCGGCGATCACCCACGACCTCCGCGCGCGCAGCGCCGTGGGATACGAGCCGCGCTACGACGACCGCGTCTCGATCCGCGAGGACGGCCTGGTCCCGGCGACCTGGATCGAGACCGCCACCGCGGACGGCAGCGTCGTCTCGACCGCACGCGACATGACGGCTTGGCTGCGCCTGCTGATGAGCGGTGAATCGCTGGCGAGCGACCTCTGCACGCCCGAGATCCGGGTCGAGGAGGAAGACTGTTCGTACGGGCTCGGCGTCCTGATCAGCGAGTTCGACGGCCGCCCGCACGTCTGGCACACCGGCGGCATGATCGGCTACTACGCGGCTATCGCGTGTGACGTCGACGCCGGGATCGGGGCGGTCGTGCTGGCCAATGGCACCGGACCGTGGCAGGAGACGGTCGTGCACCTCGTCGCCGCGACGCGAGCCGCGCGCGAGGGTAAGCCGGTGCCGGAATTCGCGGTGCCGGAACGAAAACGTCCGGCACCACTGGCTCCGGACGATCCGCCCGCGCGCTGGGCCGAGGTCGTCGGGCATTACCGCTGCCACAACCCGTGGCTGTCCAATGTGCACGTTTACGCCCGCGGCGACCGGCTGTGGGTGTCCGTCGCCGGCGGCCCGCCCGACGAACTCGTGCCGCTTCCGGACGGCTCTTTCCGCGTCGGCGTGGACGAACGGCTGCCGGAGAGGTTGAAGTTCGACGTCGTCCTTAATGGACTCGCGGTCCGCGCGGACTACTCCGGATGCCCGCTCTACCGCACCTTTACGCCCTAGGCGGTCCTTGATGAGAAACCGTTTCCGCCGCGTGGCGGCGGCGTTGCTGGCTGTGGTACTGGCGGCCGGGTGCAGTCAGGCCGAGAGCGAGACCGCCGACGGCGGTGTCTTCCGGTTCGGCGCCAACCAGCCGATTGATTCGCTGAACCCGTTCGTTTCCGTGGTTTCGATGTCCTTCGCGGTGTTCGAGCAGATCTATCCGACACTGGTGCAGCTCGATCCGCACGACAAGTACGTCCCCGAATTCGCCACCGACTGGAGTACCTCGGCGGACGGCCAGACCTGGACGTTCCACACTCATCCGGGCGCCACCTGGTCCGACGGCACCCCGCTCACCGCCGAGGATGTCGCGTGGACGCTCAGCACGATCGCGAAATTCCAGGACGGCCCGACCGCCGGTCTCGCGAACTACGTGGTCAACCTGGACAGCGCGACCGCGCCGGACGCGAATACCGTGGTGCTGCACTACGCCAGCCCGGTCTCGAATGTCCTAAGCAGACTGATGAGCGTCCCGATCCTGCCCCGGCACATCTGGGAGAAGTACGCCGAAGGGGACGGCGCGGCGCTGACGACGTTCCCGAACACCGCGCCCATTGTGTCCGGTGGCCCGTTCGTCCTGGTCAAACACCAGCCGAAACAGGTCGCGCTGTTCAAGCGGAATCCCGCTTACTACGGCCCGAAGCCGCACATCGCCGGGTTCGGCATCCAGTTCTTCAGCACGGACGACGCGATGATCACCGCGCTGAAAAGCCACCAGCTCGACGCGGTCCAAAGTGTCCCGGCCACCTCCGTGGGCAACCTGGAATCGTCCGGGTTCGCCGTGCTTTCCTCGCCGGGCATGCGGTTTGACAGCATCACCGTCAACGCCAACCCGGAACAGCAAGCGGCGCACCGGGAATTGACCAATCCGCTGCTGCGCGAAGCACTCGACCACGCCGTCAACCGGGCCGAGATCGTGAAGACCTCGCTGCTCGGCCACGGCAAACCGGGCGGTTCGGTGATCGCGCCGGGCACCGCGGACTGGGCGGACCGCTCGATCACGCCGCCGTCGTTCGACCTGGACCTGGCCAACCGGCTGCTCGACCAGGCAGGCTACCGGCGCGGCCCGGACGGCGTGCGGATCGCCGACGGCCACCCAATGGTCTATCCGATCATCCTGCCGGCGGACACCTACGGCGGCGCCGGACTGCGCTCGTTCCAGATCATCCGCGGCGACTTCGCCCGGATCGGCATCCGGCTCGAACCGCGGCTACTGGACAACGCGGCGGCGAATGACGCTGCCATGGCGAACAAATCGCGGGACTTCGCGATGACCATGTGGGGCTGGAGCGGCGGCACCAGCGACCCGGACGACACGCTCAACTATCTCACCTGCGCCAGCCAGGGCATCCTCAACGACACCGGCTACTGCAGCAAGGAATGGGACGGCCTCTACAGCGAACAGGGCGAGGCGATGAACCCGGCGGACCGGCACGACGTCGTGAACCGGATGCAGCAGCTGGCCGCCCGCGAGCGTCCGCTGCTCGTGCTCGACTATCCGGATGCGATCGAGGCACATTCGCCGTCTTGGACCGGGCTGACGCCGGTGGGCGGGGCCTCGTTCTCCTCGGAGTCGAAGCTCCCGCTGCTGTCCGTGCGAAAGGCGGGCTGACCCGATGCGCAGTCTCGACTATCTGCTCCGACGCGGGGTTTTCACGGTGGTGACCATCTTTCTCACTGTCACCGCGAACTTCTTCCTCTTCCGCGTGCTGCCCGGCGACGCGGTGACCAACCTGTCCCGCGTGCCGCACGCGACGCCGGAGCTGCAGCACGCGCTGCAAGTCCGCTTTGGACTCGACAAGTCCAAATGGGACCAGTACCTGATCTATCTCAAGAACCTGCTGCACGGCGATCTCGGCGTGTCGTTCACCTATCAGCAGCCGGTGACCCATCTGCTGGTGGAGGATCTCAAGAACACCGTGCTTCTGGCCGGAGTCGGGACGCTGGGCGCGATCGTGCTTGGCATCCTGTCCGGGGTGATCGCGGCGTGGCGGCGGAATTCCCCGCTGGACCACCTCAACACCGGGCTGGCGACGCTCGTTTATTCGTTCCCGTCGCAATGGCTCGGGCTGGTCTTGCTGATTCTGTTCGCCGGAATCCTGCCCGCCGGCGGCATGTCGGATCTGTTCTTGTTCGACAGCCCGCCGTTCTGGCAGAACGTCGGCGACGTGGCGAGTCACATGGTGCTGCCGACGATCACGCTCATCCTCACCGCGTACGGCGGCTACACCCTGGTGGTGCGGTCCTCGATGCTGGAGACTCTCGGCGAGGATTACGTGCTCACCGCCCGCGCGAAAGGGCTTTCGGACCGGCGGGTGGTGTGGCAGCACGCGGTACGGAACGCGATGCTGCCAATGGTCACCATGGTCGCGCTCGATCTCGGCTACGTCGTCGGCGGCGCGGTGCTGATCGAGGTGATCTTCAGCTGGCCGGGGATCGGCATGGCCACCTACACCGCACTCAGCCAGCGCGATTACCCCATGGTGCAAGGCGGATTCCTGCTGCTGACCGTGTCGGTGATCCTGCTGAACTTCCTCGCCGACCTGGTCTACTTCCGCCTTGATCGGAGGGTCAGCGCATGACCGCCATCGCCCCGGCCGAACTGCGCCGTACCGGGATCTTTCGCACCGTGCTGCGGGAGCACAAAACCGCGGTCGCGGGTCTCGTCATTCTCGGGTTTTTCGTAGTGCTCGCGATTGTTTCGCCGTACCTCGCGCCGTACAGCATTACCGAACGGTCCTGTGCGGTCTTCGAACCGCCGTCCGCGCACCATTGGCTCGGCTGCGACGACGGCGGCGTGGACATGCTTTCGCTGCTGATGCGCGGCGGGCAGACGTCACTGGTCGTCGGATTCGCCGCGACGCTTGTCGCGATGCTGCTCGGCGGCACGGTCGGAATTCTGTCCGGCTATTTCGGCGGCTGGGTCGACGCGGTGCTGATGCGGATCACCGACGTGCTGCTCGTGCTGCCGGATTTGGTGCTGGCCATGGTGATCGCGGCGGTGTGGGGGCCAAGCCTGTTCCACGTGATCCTGGTGATCGGCCTGCTGGAATGGACGACGACCGCGCGGATCGTGCGTGCGGAGGTGATGTCGCTGCGCGAACGGGCTTACGTGAAGCGGGCGCGCGGTCTCGGCGCGAGCAATACGCGGGTGATCGTCCGGCACATCCTGCCGCAGGCGGGTCCGTTGCTGATCGCCAACACCGTGCTCACCGTTTCGGTGGCGATCTATCTGGAGACAGCGTTGGCCTTTCTCGGTTTGGAGGATCCCAGTGTCACCACGTGGGGCACGATCCTGGAACACGCTTTCGCGCGCACCGCGATCAGTTCCGGGGCTTGGTGGGCCATCGTGCCGGACGGATTCGTGATCGCCGCGGTGAGCATCGGCTGTTTCCTGCTGGGCCGGGCCATCGAGGACGCGTTGAACCCGCGGCTCAAGGTTTCCCATTTGTCCGGCCGCCGGTGGCGGGTGCGGGTGCTGGCCGGAAGAGGAGCGGACGCCCGATGAACATCTTGGAATGCGACGATCTGCACGTGTGGTTCGACCTTCCGGACGGCGGTCAGGTGCATCCGGTCAACGGGGTGAGTTTCTCGCTGGCACCGGGTGAGCGGTACGGCCTGGTCGGCGAATCCGGCTGCGGGAAGTCGACGACCATCCTGGCGTTGCTGGGATTGCTGCCGCCGACCGCGACCGTGGCGGGCCGGGTTTCCATTGCCGGTACGGAGATCTTGGCCGGCGGCGAGGAATCCGTGCGCGGGCATCGGTGGCGGGACCTCGCGATGGTGTTCCAGGGCGCGATGAACGCGCTCAACCCGGTGAAGACGGTCGGCTGGCAGATCGCCGAACCGATGCTCTGCCACGGCATCGCGCGCCGGGCGAAGGCACGCGAGCGGACGCGGGAACTGCTGGAGCTGGTCGGAATCCCGGCCGCGGCGGCCGATCGGTACCCGCACGAATTCTCCGGCGGGATGCGGCAACGGCTGTCGATCGCGATGGCACTGGCCTGTGAACCAAAGGTGCTTCTCGCGGACGAGCCGACCACTGCGCTGGACGTGATGGTGCAGGCGCAGATCCTGGAATTGCTGACCCGGCTGACCGACGAACTCGGCATGGCGCTGGTCCTGGTCACGCACGATCTGCCGTTGGTCTCCCAGTTTTGTCACCGGGCGGCGGTAATGTACGCCGGGAAGATGGTCGAAGAAGGCCCGGCGGATCAGCTGAGCTGGGAGTCGCGGCATCCGTACACGCGGCTGCTGTTCTCCGCCACCCCGGATCTCTACGGCGACGAACCGGTCGTCTCCATTCCCGGCGCTCCGCCCCGCCTGGACACCGAAATCGTCGGCTGCCCGTTCCGTCCGCGCTGCGATGTCCCGATGGACCGCTGCGCCGCCGAGCTGCCGCTGCTGACCACGGCCGGCCCGGGGCATCGGGCGGCGTGTTTCCGTACCGAGAGCGTGGTGACAGCATGACCGAGGCGCTGCTGGAGGTCGACGACCTCTCGATCCACTACCCGATGCGGCGCGGGGTCGCGGGCACGCTGGCGCGTCGGCCGCGCAGCGTCGTGCATGCCGTGGACGGCATCAGCTTCCGGCTCGGCCGCGGCGAGATGGTCGCCGTCGTCGGTGAGTCCGGCTGCGGGAAATCCACCACCGCCAAAGCGATCTGCGGCCTGGTCGAGCCGACGGGCGGCACGGTCCGGCTGGAGGGCAACGCGATCACCGGCCTTCCGGAACGCCGGTTGCGCCCGGTCCGGCGGCGGGTGCAGATGATTTATCAGGACCCGTACGAATCGCTCGATCCGCTGTGCCGGGTGCGGGACATCCTCGCCGAGCCGATGCTGATCCACGGCATCGGCGAGTCCAAAGCGGACCGGGCCGGGCTGGCCGAGGAAGCACTGGAACGCGCCGGTCTCTCGCCGGCGCAAGCGTTCCTGGACCGCTACCCGCACGAACTGTCCGGCGGCCAGCGGCAGCGCGTCGCCATCGCGGCAGCGCTCGTGCTCGACCCGGACGTGCTGCTCGCCGACGAGCCAGTGTCCATGTTGGACGTTTCCGTGCGCGCCGGTGTGCTGTCCCTTTTGGACACTCTGCGCAAGGACCAGGACACCGCGATCCTGATGATCACGCACGATCTGTCGACAGCCGCGCATTTCGCCGACCGGATCGTGGTGATGTACCTCGGCCGGATCGTCGAACAGGGACCGGCGCGGGACGTCGTGCGCGATCCGCGGCATCCCTACACGAAGGCGCTGCTGTCGGCCGTCCCGCGCCGAGACCGGGAGCACCAGACGAAACCGCAGCTGCTGACCGGCGAGACCCCGAACCCGGTGGACATCCCGCCGGGCTGCCGATTCCGCTCGCGCTGCCCGATCGGCACGGCCGACTGCGAACGGGCCGACCCGCCGCTGGTGTCGACCGGCGGGCACGAAGTCGCATGTGTACTCGCCTGATCCTGCCCCGCGCACCCAAGGAAAGGAACACGATGTCCGCTGATCTCGTCATCCGAGGCGGCTCCGTCCTCGACGGCACCGGAACCGCGGCCCGCCGCGCTGACGTGGCGATCGCCGGGGACCGGATCGAAGCGATCGGCGACGTCCGCGACGCCGACGCCCCGGTCCTGGACGCCGAGGGCTGCGTCGTGGCTCCGGGATTCATCAACGTGCTGAGCCACGCCTACGAAACCCTTCAGCTGGACCCGCGCGGACTGTCCGACCTGTACCAGGGCATCACCACCGAGATCTTCGGCGAGGGCCGCTCGATGGGCCCGGTCACCGGCCGGATGACCGACCTCGTCGCCGCCGAGAAGCCGCTGTTCGGCATGCGGACCAGCTGGCCGAGGCTCGGCGATTTCCTGGCTGATTTAAATGGCGCCGGACTCAACATCGGCAGCTTCGTCGGCGCGGAGAACCTGCGAATGCCGTTCGCGGGCAACGACGATCGCTCGCTCACCGACGACGAGCTGACCGCCGCATGCACCCTGCTCGACGAGGAATTGGCGGCTGGCGCACTAGGCGTGGGTTCGGCGTTGATCTACGCGCCGGGCAGTTATGCGTCCACTGTGGAACTGATCGCGTACGCCCGAGTCCTGGCCAAGCACGACGCGCTGTACATCTCGCACATCCGCGGCGAGTCGGACCGGCTGGTGGATTCGGTCGACGAGCTGATCCGGATCGCCCGGGAGTCTTCGGCGCGGGCGGAGATCTATCACCTCAAGGCTTCCGGCCGAGAGAACTGGCCGCTGATGTCCACTGTGCTCGATCGGGTGCAGCAGGCCCGCGCGGACGGGCTCGGCATCACCGCGGACATCTACCCGTACGACGCCGGTTCCACTTTCCTGTCGGCGTTTATCCCGCCGCGTTTCCACGAAGGCGGCAAGCTGGCCGCGCGGCTGGCTGACCCGTCGATCCGCGCGGAAGTGAAAGCCGCCATTCTTGCGCCACGGCAGGACTGGGAGAACCTTTACCTCGGATCCGGCGGCGCGGAAGGAATCCTGCTACTCGGTGGCTCCAGCATCTCGGTGCCCGGCCAAACCCTCGCCGAGGCAAGCCGTGGCGGCGACCCGCTCGACACCTTGCTGGACCTCGTCGAGGCGGAACCGAACCTGATGGTCGCCGAGTTCACCGCCTCAGAGGCGGACCTGCAGCGCGCGCTGAAACAGCCGTGGGTTTCGGTGTGCACGGACTCCGAGGCGATTCCGGCGGAGGCGCCGTTCACGGATACGTCCACCCATCCCCGGACGTACGGCGCTTTTGCGCGAGTGCTGGGCCCGTGGGTGCGGGACGGCGTGCTGCCGCTGGAGGAAGCGGTGCGGCGGATGACGAGCCTGCCCGCCGCAAACCTGCGCCTGACCGACCGGGGCGTACTGCGGCCAGGAGCGTTCGCGGACGTCACGGTGTTCGACCCGGCGGCCGTGCAGGACAACGCGACCTACCTGGACCCGCACCGCTACGCCGACGGAATGCGGCACGTGCTGGTGAACGGCCAGGCCGCGCTGCAGGACGGAAAGCCGACCGGGGTGCTGGCCGGGCGAGCGGTGCGGCGCGGGGCGTAAGCGGTCGTGAGTGGCAATCACGGTTAGAACCGGGATTGCCACTCACGACTACCACCCCAGCTGATCCCCCAACCGCAACCGCAGCCACAACACCAGCCGCTCATCCGGCTCGCCCAGATCGAACCCGAAAATCTCCTCCGCCCGCGCCAACCGGTACCGAATAGTGTTCGGATGCACCGACAACCGAGCCGACGCAGCCGCGATATCCCCGTTGGTGTCAAGGTAAGCCAGAATCGTCGGCGCATAAGTCGTCCCGTGCGCACCATCATGCGCCCGCACCGCCGGCCCTAACCGCCGCGGCAACGCGGCGTCCCCGGCCAGCAACTGCGCCAGCACCGACAACGTCGCCCCAGCCCAGACCTCCTCGATCGCCGCCACCTGACACGGTTCCGGCGCGGTACGCCGTTCCGCCAGCGTCCGCAAAACGAGGTCCGCATCGGCACGCGAGGACGCGATCGACCGGAGCCCCGGAACCGTCGACCCGAGCCCCGCCTGCACCGGCATCCGTAGCGCGCCGTGGGCTCGTCGGGCGATGTCGGCGACCAGGTCCCGATGCGCGTTCGGGAGCAGCGCGTAGACCGTCCCGTCGATCAGCGCACAGCCGTGCTTGCCGTAGTGCGCCTCGCAGTGCAGGCTCACCAGGTCGGCCAGCCGGGTCGCCGCGTGGGCGGCCAGCGCGTCTTCCGGATCGGCGACGGTGAACGCGGCCACGGCCACCGGCGCGTCCGGGTCCAAGCCGAGCTGCGGGGCGACCGCGGTGACGCTGCTCGGGTCGGCCAGGAGGCGTTGCAGCAGGTCAGCGCGCCGGCGACGGACCACGTCGACCGCCGTGCGCGCGGCCAGCAGGTGCAGTGCGGCGATCTCGGCGGCGTTGAACAGCGCTTGCTCGGCTGCCTCGTCGAGGCTGTCCTCGGCGTCGACCACCCAGATCGACCCGAGCATCTCGTTGCCCGCCCGCACCGCGACGCCGAGCCGGGGGAGCCCGTCGGGCAGCGAGGGGAACCGGCAGGTCCGCCGCACGCGCGCGAGTTCGCGGTACTGGTCGTCGTAGAACACCGGCACCTCCGGCACCTGCAGGCCGAGGATGCCCTGGCGGCGGCCGTCGTCGATGGGCTGGCCGGGCAGGGTCGAGTACGCCAGGATCCGCCGGTGCGGGTCCTCGATGGTGGTCGCGCCGCCGACCATCCCGGCGATGGCGTTGGCCAGCGCGAACAGATCGCCCGCGGCCGGCGTGCCGGGGGTGCGCACGGCGGGGGCGAGCGCCGAGGAGATCATCGCTTCGAGGTGGTGCCACGGCACGGCCTCGTCGGCGGCGAGCAGCACCACACCGGCGCTCTGCGCGGCGCCGGCCAGCTCGGTGAGGGGTTCGCCGAAGCTTTTCACCACCAGCGCGGCATATCCCGCGGCCGAGTTGACGAGATCCTTCGCCTCGCCCGGATCGGCGCCGACCGCGAGCAGGATCGTGTCCTTTCCCAGCGGAGCCGCGGTGCGCCGCTCGTGGATGAGCACGCCGGACACCGGCACCGGCCGCTCCGGCAGCGGGGTGACCGGCCGCAGCAGCGAAGCACCGAGCGCGTCGAGGACCTGCCCGAGCGCGGGCGCCTCCGGATCGAGCATCTTCACCTCTTTAGCCAGACGCACAAAACATCCGCGGAATCTCTGGACGGGCACTGCACGCACCCGGCCGGTCCGGCCGCGAGGCTGTCAGCATGCACGTTCCACCAGGCGTACCCGCGACCGTACTCCCCTCGGCCCCGGACGCGGCGGTCTCGACCGCCCTGCACGCCGCGAACCGGGCAGGTATCCGGATCCGGCTGGCCGAAGACATCCGGACGCTCGAAGCGGTGTCGCGGTTCCTCGCCCGGGTCTGGCAGACGCCGGAAACCCAGGCCCCGTTCGGCGCCGACGCGTTGCGCGCGGTGGTCCACGCGGGCGGCGCGGTGCACTACACCGCCGATGACGACGGCATCCTCGCCGCGTCGGCACTGATCTTCTGCCCGCCGGTGACCCGCGCGGTGTACTCGCTGATCGCCGCCGCGCGCGCGAGCGACCGCGGCGTGGGCTTCGCGCTGAAGCAAGCGCAGCGGGTGTGGGCGCTCGACCAGGGCGCGGAGACGATGATCTGGACTTTCGACCCGCTGGTGAGCCGCAACGCGCACTTCAACCTGGCGAAGCTCGGCGCGTACGGCACCGAGTACACAGTGGACTTCTACGGCCAGATCGAGGACGGCGTCAACGGAGCGGACGAAACCGACCGGTTCACCGCCATGTGGCCGCTGCTCGAACCCCGTCCCGCCCAGCTTGCCGGCCCGGACCTAGCGACCGCGGACGTCGACCCGCGACCCGGCCCCGACGGCGAACCGTTCCTGGCCCGCGACGCTTCCGGCCACTGGTGCCGGGTGCCTGCCGACGTCGTGGGCCTCCGCCGCCTGGACGCGCGGCTGGGCGCGGCGTGGCGCTACGCGATCCGGGACGCGCTGGTCCCGCTGTTCGCCGAAGGATTCACCGCAACCGGATTCAGCCGGTCCGGGTGGTACCACTTGACCGAGGGGGAGCGGGCGTGAAGATCGAACGGATCGACCTGATCGAGGTCAGCCTCCCGCTCGTCCGTCCATTCCGGACTTCGTGCTCGGTGGACACCGAACGGAACACCATGGTGCTGCACGTGGTGACCGACGTCAGCGAGGGCTGGGCGGAGTTCGGCGGCGACCCGGAACCGGTGTACAGCCCGGAATTCGCCGCCGGGGCCGAACGGATCCTGCGCGACCATCTCGTCCCGCGCGTCACCGCCTTGCCCCGGCCGACGGCCGCCCGGGTCGCCGGCGCGCTGGCCCCGGTCAAGGGCAATCCGCTGGCGAAAGCCCTGCTGGAGACCGCGATTCTCGACGCCGAATGCCGCGCGTACGCGATGCCGTTGTCGACTTATCTCGGCGGCGTGCGCGATCGCATCCCGGCCGGAGTGTCCGTCGGCATCACGGACACCATCCCGGAATTGATCGACACCGTCGCCGGGTATCTGGCCGACGGATACGTGCGGATCAAGCTGAAGATCGAGCCCGGCTGGGACCTCGAACCCGTGCGCGCGGTCCGTGCCGAATTCGGCCCCGACCTGGTCTTGCAGGCCGACGCGAACACTGCCTACTCGCTTGCCGACGCCGAGCATCTGCGCCGGCTGGACGACTTCGGCCTGGTCCAGCTCGAACAGCCGCTGGCCGCGGACGACCTCGGCGGGCACGCCGAACTCGCGAAACTCCTGCGTACACCGATCTGCCTGGACGAATCGATCTGCTCCGCGCGCGACGCCGCGTTCGCGATCCGGCTCGGCGCTTGCCGGATCGTCAACGTCAAACCCAGTCGCGTCGGCGGCTATCTCGAAGCGAGGCGGATCCACGACGTGTGCGCCGCGCACGGAATCCCGGTGTGGTGCGGGGGAATGCTCGAAACCGGCATCGGCCGGGCGCAGAATCTCGCCCTCGCCGCGCTGCCCGGCTTCGTGCTGCCCAACGACATTTCGGCGTCGAACCGGTATTACGCCACGGATCTCACCGAACCCTTCGTGCTCGAAGACGGTTGTCTGTCCATTCCGGACGGACCGGGCAGCGGCGTCGCGGTCGACCCGGCCGCGCTGCGGCAGCACACCGTCGCTTCGCAAACCCTCTTCGCAGTCTGAAAATTCCGGCAGAAGGAGACGACATGCGAGCTTGGACCAGCGTTTGTGCGGCGGCGGCGTTGACCGCGGCGTTGACCGTCGTGCCCACGGCCACGGCTTCCGCGGCCGCGTGTTCCGCGAAACCCCTCCAAACCGCGCTCGACGGGCTGAAAAAGGTCGGTCTCCCTGGAATCGTCCTGACCGCGCAAAGCCCGGATTGCGGCCTGTGGAAGGGCGGCGTCGGAAAGGCCGACGTCGAGACCGGTCGCGCGATCACCGGCGACGAACATTCCCGGATCGGCAGCGACACCAAAACCTGGACCGCCGTGGTCGTGCTGCAATTGGTCGCCGAGGGCAAGATCAGCCTGGACGAAACTGTCGACCACTATCTGCCTGGCCTGATCCGCAATGCCCGTTACGACGGCCGGAAGATCACCATCCGGCAGTTGCTGCAGCAGACGAGCGGCCTGCCGGATTACCTGGACTCGCCGTTCTGGGACGACGACCAGGCGCACCGCTGGCAGCATTTCGACCCGATCGAGACCGTCGAACAGGCCCTCGAACTGGACCCGCCGGACCGCGCCCCGTCCGGTTTCGCCTACTCCAACACGAATTACAACCTGGCCGGGATGGTGGTCACGAAGGTGACCGGCCGCAGTATCGGCACCGAACTGACCGAACGGATCATCAAACCGCTCGGCCTGCACGAAACGTACTGGCCCGGCGACGAAACCACGATCGACGAACCAGACCTGCGGTCCTACACGGACGGCGTTGACACCACGGAATGGAATGTCTCCGAAGCCGACGCGTCCGGGGCGCTGATCTCCACCGGCGCGGACACGACGAAATTCTGGACCTCGTTGCTGGGCGGGAAACTCCTGCCGCCCGCGCAGCTGACGGAAATGAAAAAGACCGTCCTTGACGACGGCGGCGAGGGATACGGTTTGGGCCTGCAACGGTATGAGCTGACGCCGAACTTCCCGACCTGGGGCCACAGCGGCGGCATGGCCAGCGGCCACGACTTCCGCAACGCGGTGACCGAGGATGGGAAGCGCTCGGTGACGGTTTTCATTGACACGGCGGACTATTCGAAGGCTCAGTCGGACCGGATGGATGCGATCGTGGGCGCGCTGATCCGCGATCTCCGGTGAGTACTCCGGGCGGTTGCGGTGTCCCCAGCGCTGCAGCCGCCCGGTCCCGTGGTTTAGGCGTTCGCGCGGCGAAGGCGTTCCGCCGCCTGCTCGCGAAGCGCGTCACCGCAGATCGGCGGATCTCCGTGCAGCGCTTCCCATCGAGCGTTATGCGCGGCGGGCCACAAGCTGGCCGCCCACGCGACTTCCTGTTCGGCCAGGCTGAATCGGCGGCCGCGGAAGTCCTGATAGGACTCCAGAAACGCTGCGGAACTCTCGATTGGCGCCAGTGTCGGCGGGATCGTGCTCGGGAACATTCCGCTCGCCGCTCCCGCCAGCGCTGCTTCCGGTTGCCAGGCCAGGCTGTCCCAGTCGTGCACCGTCCAGCCGCCAGCGGCCTTCCACCGGAGATTCTGCGCTTCGAAATCCCCGTGCCCGAGGACGTTCGGCAGCTTGGCCGCGAGCAACCGGCGGCGGGCCTGGTCGGCGGTTTTGGCGACGTGCTCCGGGACGAGGCGCTGGTCCCGCTCGTCCAGGAAATCGATCGCTGGCCACAAAGGAGAGTCCGCGTGATCCCATCGCAGCCAGCGCGGGTTCGGCAACGGCGGTTTGACGGAGATCCCGGCGAGGGCGGCCATCAAGCGGGCAAACACCTCGGCATAGCGCGTGGCGATCGCCGGAGTGTTCCCGGGAACCACGTCGCCGCCGGGCCGGTACTCCTCGGCGTGTACGGCCAGCGAGCCCACCGCGACCACCGGCGTCAGCGGCCGGGCACACGGAAAACCCCGCTCCGCCAGCTGGGTTTGCGCGGTGACACATGCCTCCGCGCGGCCGTCTTCAGGGCGGGCCTTGACCACGACCTCCCGTCCGTCCTCCAGCCGGAGCCCGTGCACCGTCGAGACCTGCTGGACCTCGAACAGCACATCCGCCGGGACGGAACCCAGGTGTGCGAAACACCAATCAGACAGCCATTGCGCCAACTATTCGACTCCCGGTGCCGTCGTGCGTCGTTCGGTGGACCGGCGTTCGATGGCTTCCGCGACCCCGTCGATCGCCCGCCGGATCATCGCACCGTACTCGTCATCGGCGAGCGCGTCCTGTCGTTTGCGCGCGGCGGCGAGCTGCTCCGTCGCGGCGGAGAACGACCCGAGGCGGCGGAAGTTGTCGGCCAGGTTGAGGTGCAGCGACGGATAGAAGCCTGCGATCCGAAGCCCGGCGTCGTGCGCCTGGACCTGTTCGTCGGTTACGGTCGCCGCGGCGTCCAGGGCTCGGACATCCCACACCAGCGCCTCGGCCGGATCGGCGAACAGGTCGGCCTGGTAGTGCGCGAGAACGCAGCGGTAGAACGGGTCACCGCCCGGTCCGATCTCGTCCCACAGCTCCTGCAGACGCGTCCGCGCGGCGTCTTGTGCGCCAGCGCGGCCTTGTGTCACTGCGGCGGTGATCTCGGCCATCGTGTCGGTCATTCGGCTGTTCCTTTCACTGGCATGGCGAGGGTGGTCAGGTCGCCGTTGTCGGCGGAACGCACGACGACCGGCAGGTGAGGGGCCGCGACGTCCAGCATCACGTCCGGGCCGACGGCGGTGCTGATCGCCGGGTGCAACGTGCTCACGGCGAAGGAGAGCGAGATTGGCGGTCCCGTGACGACTGCGGGGACCTGTTCGGTGCCCACGGTGACCGCCTCTTCGGAGAGGTCCAGCCGGATGTGCGGGGAGTAGTGCTGTTCGAGGGCGGCGACAAGCGCGTTGCGCGAGAGCACCGCCCGGGTAACGACTTCTGGCAGCGAAGCCAGCATCAGCCGGTAGTCGGGGAACTCGTCGGCAAGCGTGCGGCAGGTTCGCGTCGTGTCGCCCTGGAAGGAGACGCCGTCGGTGCCGACGCTCAGCCGCAGTTCGTGCTGACGGCGCGTCCACGGCATGGCGAGCCGCAGGTCGTCGGCGTCGACGGTCGCCGTCCAGCTTGCCGTGTTTGGCTCGGCCGGGACCAGCGTGCGGGTCGCCAGCCGGTACCGGTCGGTGGCGGTGAGCACGATCGCCTCGCCGGAGACCTCGAGGTGCACGCCGTTGAGCACCGGCAGCTCCTGCGTCGTCGCGGTCAGCACCTGCTCGACGGCGGCGGTGAACACCGGCCCGGTGACCAGCACCGACGGCGACGGCACCATCGAACCCAGCGCGGCCTTCACCGTCGCGGCGGTTTCGCGCGCCTGCTGCGCCTGCGCGGCCAGACCGGCGACGTGCTCGTCGACGATCCGCGCCGCTTCACCGGGCTCGGCGGCGAGGACCGCGCTGACCCGCTCCAGCGGCAGGCCGATCTCCCGCAACCGCCGGATGAGCAGCGCGTCCGCGACCTGGCCGGGGGAGTAGTAGCGGTAGCCGGACTCCTCGTCGACGCGGATCGGCCGGACGAGGCCGGAATCCGCGTAAAAGCGCAGCGCACTGGCCGTCAGGCCGCTGCGGCGGGCGAAGGCGCCGATGGTCAGGAGGTCGGTGGGCACCTGTTCATCATCAGGGTTCAAGCAGCTTGAAGGTCAACCAGCTCTCATCCGTGGCCAAGAATCTCCCGCAGCCGCACGATGTCCTCGGTCCGCGTGCGCCAGCTGATCACGCACACCCGCAGCGCCGGCCGTCCCGCGACACGCACTGGGCTCACCCACGCGGAGCCGGTGGCGTTGACCCGATCCGCGAGAGCGCTGTGCCACCGCCAGGATTCCTCCGGATCGGCCGGCGCGTCGGCGCGGGTCGCGCACACGATCGGCAGCGGCGTGTCGTTGATGGCGAGCCAGCCCGCGTCGCTGAGCTGGTCTCGCAGTTCCTGTCCGAGGGCCGCGTCGTGCTCGATCTGGTCGCGGTATCCGGAAACCCCGTACGCGAGCAGGCTCAGCCACAGCTTGAGCCCGATGAACCGGCGCGACCACTGAGCGCTGGTCGTGTACGGATCGGCGGTGTCTTCCACCTGGCCCGGCATGTACGAGGTCGACACGGTGAACGACGAACTCAGCTCGGCCCGGTCGCGGGTGAAGAACATTCCCGCGCCCATCGGCACGGACAGCCATTTGTGCGCGTCCACCGTGATCGTGTCCGCGCGTTCGATCCCGGTCAGGGCCCCGCGCAGCCGGTCGGACAGGCACGCCGCGCCGCCCCACGCGGCGTCCACATGGAACCGCAGCCCGGCATCGCGGGCGAGATCGGCGATGCGCGGCAACGGGTCGATCATTCCGGCGCCGGTGGTCCCGGCCGTGGCCACGACGAGGAACGGGGCTTTGCCGTCCCGCCGGTCCGCCGCGAGCATCGTTTCCAGCACGGCGACGTCCAGGCGGCCGCTCACGTCGGACGGCACCAGCCGGCACGCGTCCCGGCCGAGCCCGGCCGCGTGGGCGATCTTCAGCCAGGCCAGATGGGAATCCGCGCCCGCGTAGAACACCGGTGCGGCGTCGAGGGACCGCAGACCGCCGGTGCTGTATCCGGGGAACGCGTGGGTGAGCGCGGTCAGCACGGCGGTCGCGTTGGCCTCCGCGCCGCCGCTGGTGAAATGGCCGCCCGCGGTGTCCGGCAGCCCGAGCCGCCCGGCGAACAGGTCGATGCAGCGCTGCTCCGCCTCGACCGCGAAGGGCGCGTGGCTCCACGCGGCGAGCTGCGGGTTGACCGCCGCGGTGATGAGGTCGCCTGCCACACCAGCCCAGGTGGCGGACGGATTGAACAGCCCGAAGTATCCCGGATGATCGGTGTGCACAGTCCATCGGTCGAGCGCGGCGAGCACGTCCGGGACGGCCTGTTCGAGGTTTTCCGGCTGCTCCAGCGGATACTTCCCCAGCCAGGCGCGGATTTCCGCCGCGTCCGCGGTCACCGGACTCGCCGGGTGTTCCGGACGCGTGCGCCACCCCTCGACCAGCTGATCCACCACGCCGTGCAGCAGCTTCGCCGCCGACTCCGCGTCCGTCGCGACCCCGGCCCGATCCTCGTTCGCCAACCTCGTGCTCCCCAGTTCGTGCTAGCGCATAACCCCGTTGTGCCAGCGTGTCTTCGAGGCTAAGCGCGGGCGAACCCGGCCACAAGACCCGATTTCCGGCCAGTTTTGGCTCAATCCCAGCGATTTCCGCCTAGGCCAGTGCGAGCGCGTCGTCGATCGTGGCGTCGAGGAAGGCGAGGGTGTCGCGACGCCGAGCCAGCGGGTTCCGGTAGCCGCGCCGGCCTTCCGCGCCTTCGGTGCGCAGGCTCAAGCTTTCGGCGACGATCCGCTGCCAGCGCGGGTCGAATTCCCTTGCCGCATAACGGCCCGCGCCGCATTTGGACGTCATCTCGCCGGTGGCCAGCAGGTGGTGCAGCCGGCTCACCCCGAGCACCGCCCACACCGGGAACCACGGGCTCGCCCCGATCGCGAGCGACAGCGCGCTGGTCTTCCGGTTCTTCTCCCACCACGGCCGCCAGTAACGGCTCAGGTTGTCGACAGTGAACGCGCGCAACGCGTCCCGGTCCGCCCAGATGTCCACATCGGACGGTTCGGGCCCGCGCAGCGCGATCCCCCGGCTGGCCAGCTCGCAGAACAGGACCGGGTTGATCCCGTACCGGCCCGCCTCGCTGAACCGGTTCTCCTGCGCGCACGGAACATCCGGGCACCCGTCCGGCCCGGCGGCGAGGTCCGCCCAGGTGAGCACGGCTCCGTCGAAATGCGGCCGCGGGAACCGGGCGATCGTGGCGGCGTGCGCCCGCGCCAACGCGGAGACCTCGCCGGGCCCGGCGCGCCGATCGGTGACCGCGACGAAATCGATGTCGCTGGCCGTGCCCAGCCGTCCGCGTCCGGGGCCGTGCGCGTGGAAGTCGCCGAAGCAGACCGAGCCGACCAGGTAAAAGCCGGTCACCAGCCCGGGCGCGGCGCGGTCCACCGTGGACAGGAACAGCGCGGTGCTTCGGCGGACTTCCTCCGGTATCTCACGGGACACGCCAGCCACGGTACCGACTCACGCGAGTTCGGCGGCGGCCTCGGCCAGGTCGTCGACGCTGCCGGACATGACCGTGCGGACATGCTTGGTGAGGTGCTCCAGCGGCCAGTCCCACCACGCGATCGCCAGCAGCCGGTCGACGTCCTCGTCGGGGTACCGCCGCCGGATCAGCTTGGCCGGATTTCCTCCGACGATCCCGTAGTCCGGCACGTCGTCCACCACCACCGCGCCGGACGCGACGACCGCGCCGTGCCCGATCCGCACCCCCGGCATGACCATCGCCCGGTAGCCGAGCCAGACGTCGTTGCCCAGCACCGTGTCGCCGCGGCCGGGCAGGCCGGTGATGACGTCGAAGTGGTCCGCCCAGTCGCCGCCCATGATCGGGAACGGGAACGTCGACGGCCCGTCCATCCGGTGGTTCGCGCCGTTCATGATGAACCGCACGCCCTCGCCGAGCGCGCAGTACTTGCCGATCACGAGCTTCTCCGGCCCGTAGTGGTACAGCACGTTGCGGGTCTCGAAGGCGGTCGGATCGTCCGGGTCGTCGTAGTAGGAGAACTCGCCGACGTCGATCAGCGGCGAGGTGACGAGCGGCTTGAGCAGCACCACGCGCGGCTGTTCGGGCATCGGGTGCAGGACGTTCGGATCAGGGAAAATGGGCTTCTCCTCAGTGTGCTTCGGGCGCTTCGGGTGCTTCGGACGTGGGCTTGGGCGGGCTCACCGGGCGGGCGGCGGCGGACCCGCACCTGGGGTTGGGAGGTTTCACCGCCGGGCGGGGCGGCGGACCCGAAGCCTGGCTTGGGAGGTTCCACCGCCTGACGGGGCGGCGGTGGACCCGAACCCTGGCTCGGAGGTCTCGTCGGCGGGTGGCGGACCCCAACCTGGGCTCGGCGGTATCACCGGTGAGCGGCGGCAGACCTGAACCCTGGCTTGGAGGTTTCCCTGGCGGGCGGCGGTGGACCCCAAACCTGGCTGGGAGGTTTCACCGGTGAGCGGTGGACTCCAACCTGGGCTCGGAGGGTTCACCGGCGGGCGGCGGCCGGCCCGAACCCGGCTCGGAAGGTTCACCGGCGGGCGAGCGGGCGGCGGACCCCCAACCTGGGCTCGGAGGTCTCACCGGCGGGCGGCGGCGGACCCGAAACCCAGCCAGGTGTGCCGGTTGCCCCACCAGCACCAGCCGACCTTCGGGGCGTTGCGGCGTTCGCTGCCGTCCCGGCCGGTGCCGTTGCTGATCCACAGTGCGGGGGTGCGTGCGTCGAACTTGCCGTTCTCCTTCCGTAGCCGGGAGCCGATGGTCATGAAGCAATGATTGCGCTCGAGGACCGACGGCTGCTGCAGCACCCAGTGAATTCCCTCGGTGAGCAGCAGCGGGCTCCGTCCGGCCTTCGCGATCGCGGGCAGTGCCTCCTCCGGGGTCCAGTTCCCCATCTCGTCGCCCCGGTCGAGCCCGGTGACCAGGTACAGCGGCGCGTCGGGCAGGTCGATGCCCTGCGGCGCGAACTGGTCGACGTCGGACATGTCGGTGACGACGAACCCGGTCTTCCCTTCCCGGCTGATCAGCGGCGACAGCGCCGACGCGGGTGCCCGGTCTGGGTGGACCGCCAGCAGTGCCCCGTCCGCGTCGCCGTGGCCAGCGGCGAAGGAACGCAGGTCGTCAGCGGAAAGCTGCGCGATCTCGGGCACTCCCAGCGTGATCAGGTGCTCCGCCTGGGCGGCGAGCGAGGGGAGGGCGGTAATCGACAAGTGGTTCTCCTTCTGGTTATCTTACGTCGGTAGTAAAAGTATGCCGGGACGCCGAAGGGGTGTCAAGGTAAATTTACGTCGGAGGTAAGTTTCGATGGAACTGGGCCTGCGGGAAGCCAAGAAACAGGAGACCCGCCAGCTGATCTCCGACCACGCGACGCGGCTGTTCCTGGAGCAGGGCTTCGAGGAGACGACGATCGCCCAGGTCGCGGCGGCCGCGCGGGTCGCTAAGAAGACGGTGACCAACTACTTCGCCCGCAAGGAAGACCTGGTCCTGGACCGCCAGGACGAGTTCGCCGCCACGCTGGCGGACGCGGTGCGGTCCCGGGAGCCGGGGGAGTCCGCGCTCGCGGCACTGCGGCGCGTGTTCGAGGCCGCGGTCGCCGCGAAGGATCCGGTGATCGGGTTCGCGGGCCTGGAGTTCAGCCGGATGATCGCGGAGAGCCCGACGCTGTCCGCCTGCCTGCGCGGCCTGCACGAACAGCGGGAACGAGCCTTGGCGCAGGCGCTGGCGGACGCGGTGGGCAGCCCCCGGACGGACATCACCGTCCGGACGGCGGCCGCGGTGCTGGGGGCGGTGCACCACAGCCTGTTCCAGCGGATCGAGGAGCTGACGCTGGCCGGACGGCCCGTCGACGAGGTCGCGGAGACGGTCGCGGCGGAGGCGGCGCGGGCGTTTGACCTGCTGGAACCTTCGCTCGGGAACTACGCGGTGGCCTGATCCGCCGCCCCCCGCGGAACAGCGGTCCGTGAAGGACTCCTTGAGGGAATCTGAGTCCCTCAAGGAGTCCTTCACGGACGACAAGCCCCGCCGCCCGCGCTGGCCTGGCGAGAGCCGCGCCGGCCCTTTCGGCCCGGGGCGGACGGGGCTCGGCCGAACCCGTGGGCCCGGCTCAGGTCCCTGGCCTTGGAGTCGCCGTCCGTGAAGGAGCCCCTCACGGACGAGCAGATTGCGCAGCTCGCCAAGCCGCCCGAAAAACTTCTCCCCGGGATGTCGATCCGCCCGCACCCCGATCGTCGCTTCAGTGAGACGACCGATCGACAGGGGAGAGACGAAATGAGTGCCGGACGACGCGAGTGGCTGGGCCTGGCGGTGCTTGCCCTGCCGACCGTGCTGTTGTCGCTGGACATGAGCGTGCTGCACCTCGCGGTTCCGCACCTCGCCGCGGACCTGCGGCCTTCCAGCACGCAACTGCTGTGGATCATCGACATCTACGGCTTCATGATTGCCGGGTTCCTGGTCACCATGGGCACCCTCGGCGACCGGATCGGCAGGCGGAAGCTGCTGATGATCGGCGGCGGCGCGTTCGGGCTCGCGTCGGTCGCGGCGGCGTTTTCGACCAGTCCGGAGATGCTGATCGCCGCGCGGGCGGTGCTCGGGATCGCCGGGGCGACGCTCATGCCGTCCACGCTCGCGTTGATCAGCAACATGTTCCCCGACGCCAAGCAGCGCGGCACGGCGATCGCGGTGTGGATGAGCTGCTTCATGGGCGGCATGGTGGTCGGCCCGGTCGCCGGCGGCTTCCTGCTGGAGCATTTCCGCTGGGGTTCGGTGTTCCTGATGGGCGTGCCGGTGATGGTCCTGCTGCTCGCGACCGCGCCGAAGCTGCTGCCGGAATACCGCGACACCGCCGCCGGACGGCTCGACTTCGTCAGCGTCGGACTGTCGCTCGCCGCGATCCTGCCGGTCACCTACGCGCTCAAGGAAATCGCCAAGAACGGCTTGTCCCTGACCGAAATCGTCCTGCTGGCCGCGGGGCTCGCGGTCGGCGCGGTGTTCGTCCGGCGGCAGCGGCGGCTCGAGCACCCGCTGCTGGACCTTCAGCTGTTCCGGGTGCGCGCGTTCAGTGCGGCGGTGGCGATCATGCTGGTCGGCGCGGTCACCATGGGCGGGGTTTTCCTGCTGGTGAGCCAATATCTGCAGATGGTCGCCGGGCTGAGCACCGTCGACGCGGGGCTGCTGCTGGTTCCGCAGGCGCTCGCGGTGGTCGCCGGGTCGATGATCGCGCCCCGGCTGGCGCGCCGGTTCCGGCCGGAATTCGTGCTGGGCTTCGGCATGCTGGTGGCGGCGGGCGGAATCCTGTTGTTCACCCTCGCCAGCGGGTCCGGCGGGGTGGTGTTCGTGGTGCTGGGCATGTCGATCGGCAGCTTCGGGATGGGACCGCAAGGCGTGCTGTGCACCGAAATGGTCGTCGGCTCGGTGCCGCCGCAGCGGGCGGGCGCGGCTTCGGCGATGTCGGAAACCAGCGCGGAATTCGGGCTCGCCATGGGGATCGCGGTGTTCGGCAGCATCGGGACGGCGGTGTATCGCGGCCAGATTGCGGTCCCGGCTCACGTGCCCGCCGCGACGGCGGCCCAGGCGACCGACAGCATGGCCGGTGCGCTGGGAGCGTCGGCGACGCTGCCCGGCGCGACGGGGGAACAGCTGCTGGCCACCGCCCGCGACGCGTTCGCTTCCGGGCTGCACACGGTCGCCGGGATCGGGGCGGCGATCGTGGTGGTGTTCGCGGTGGTCGGGATGGTCGCGCTGCGGCGGTCCCCGGCTCCCGCCGAGGAACCGGTGCCGGTCGCGGCATGACAAAAGGGCCGGTGCTTCCGCCACGCGGACGCACCGGCCCTTTGTGCGGGAAAGATCAGGGTTTCTTGGCCACGCCGATCGCCACGATCCGTTGCGCGACAGTGGGTTCGCCCAGCAGCGGGCCGTCCGGCCACCATTCGACCACCGGCACGATCTCCGCCGGCTTGTTCGGCCCGCTCGGGATCAGCTCCAGGTCGTGGAACAGTTCCTTGATCTCGGCGCGGGAGCGGGACGAGACGTCCTTCATTGAGCCGTTGTGGATCGAATCGATGATGCCCTGCACCGTTTCGTCGTCCTCGGAACCGTCGTGCGGGTCGAGCAGATGCGAGATCGCCACGTACGAACCGGAGGGAAGCCGGTCGATGAATTCCTTCGTCACCTTCGCCGGCACCTCGCGGTCGCCCGTCTGGTGGTGCAGGGCCAGCAGGAACAGCACCGCGATCGGCTCGTCCCAGTCGAGGTGCCGTTGCACCGTCGGGTGATCGAGGATGCTCGGCGGGTCGAAGAAATCGGCCTGGATGTACTCGGTGAACTCGTTCTCGTCGAGCAGGGCCCGTCCGTGGCTGGCCACCACCGGGTCGTAGTCGACGTAGACGACCTTCGCCGTCGGGTCGCCGCGCTGCACGATCTGGTGCACGTTTTCCGAGGTCGGCATGCCGGAACCGCAGTCGATGTACTGCCGGATGCCCGCGTGGTAGGCGAGGAACCGGCAGATCCGGGTCAGCAGATGCCGGTTCACCCGCGCGGTCTCTTCGACGTCCGGCATCACCCGGGCGATTTCCCTGGCGACCTGCCGGTCGATCTCGTAATTGTCCTTGCCGCCAAGGAGGTAGTCGTAAACGCGCGCGGCGCTCGACTGGTTCTGGTTGACCCCCGGCGGTGCGCTGACTGCGTCGGCCACGACGCGTACCTCCCGCGTGCTGCCACGGTGATAGTTGCCGTACTGAGAGTAGCGGACTTCGGGGACTCGGTGAAACCGGTGCCGCCATCCGTGTTTCACCGCGCTGACCAGCGGCTGCCGTGCTTCAGCCGTTCGCCGTGGTCCATTCGGCGCAGGAGACGACCTCGAAGCCGCGGCTGGGGAAGATCTTGTCCAGCAGGAAGTCGTGGACCGTCTGGTCGCCGTCGGCGCATCCGTCGCGCAGCACGGTCACTTCGTAGCCGCGGTCCGCCGCGTCGTAGCAGGTCGCGGTGACCATCGCGCTCGTCGCGACCCCGGCGATCGCGACATGGCGGATGCCCCGGGCGCGGAGCACGAGGTCGAGATCCGTTCCGGCGAACGCGCTGGCCCGGCGTTTCAGGACGACGACGTCCTCTTTCTCGGCCGGCAGCGTCAGCTCAGTGCCTGGCGAACCCTCGTGGAACGCGTCTCCGGCGTCGAAGAACGAGCGGTACAGCGCGCCGTCGGGAAGGTCGGTTCCGTTGTCCCGCATGGCAAATCGGACGAATACGACGAGTGCGCCGGTTTCGCGCGCTCGCGGCAGCAGTTCGGTGAGCGGCGGCACGACCTGGCGGGCGAACGGATAGCCGTCGGTGATGCCCCGCTGGACGTCGCCGACGATCAGTGCGGTGGTCATGAATCCCCCTCTGCGCAGTTGCTGCCATTTAACGCGTGGTCAGGCGTCGAAAGCGAGCAGCGCGCCGAGCACTTCCTCCGGGGTTTCGACCTGCGGCAGGTGCCCGGTTCGCGGCAGCACGGTGAATGTCGCGCCGGGGATCGCGGCGGCGTAGGCCTTGCCGTACTCCGGGTCGGCGATGCGGTCGCTTTCGCCCCACAGGACGTGGACGGGAATGTCTGCTTTGCCCAATCGCTCGGCCAGGGTCGGGTCGGTCATCGCTGGGCCGGTGTAGCCGATCAGAGCCAGCACGTCCGGGCTCGGGCCGGTGCCGCCGGACGGCGGGACCGGTGCTTTCGCCGGGTCGTGGAACGAGAACTGCTGGATTTCGGCGGCGGTTTTGCCGCGGACGTCGGCCAGCGGATGTCCCTCGACCTCGATGCCGATGCTGTCGATCAGCACCGCGCGGCTGACCCGCGGGCTGTGCAGCAGGGCGATTTCCGCGGCCAGCCAGCCGCCGAAGGAGTTGCCGGCGACGGTCACCTCTGACGCGTCGAGGTGGTCGAGCATCGCGACGTACGCCTTGGCCAGCGCGGGGACGTCGGTGAGCCCGGCGGCTTTCGGCGTGCCGTTGAAGCCGGGGTGGGTGGGCAGCAGGACCCGCGAGCGGGTGCGTTCGGCGAGCAGATCGGCGAACGCGGTCATCGTCGCGACGCCGCCTCCGCCGTGCAGCAGCAGGAACGTCCGGGTGCGGTCCCGGTCTTGGACGGCGACCTCGACCGGGCCGGCGGACTCGAACTGGAGGAGCGAGGAGGAAGTCATGTCAGGAACCTTATATAAGGAAGTTGAGATAAGCAACCTGTCTTGCGGCGGGTAGGCTGCCGGACCATGAGGTACCGCCACGCCGACGTCGCACTGGCCGTCAAACGCCTGCAGCACCGCCATCACCGCGCGCTGAGCCAGGCGCTGCAGCCGCTGGGACTGTCGCTGGTGCAGTGGGACACCTTGCGGCACTTGGCGAATCACCCCGAAGCGTCGCTGCACGACCTGGCCGTGCTGACCTTTCAGACCGACCAGTCCTTCGGCACGCTGGCCGGCCGGATGGTGGATCGCGGCCTGATCGAGCGGGTGCCGGGTCCGGGGCGCGCGGTGCAGCATCGGCTGACCGAGAAGGGCGCGGAGCTGCGGGCGGCGGGGCAGGAACTCGCCGACGTGGTGGTGAAGTCGTCGTTCAGCCGGTTGTCGGCTGCTCAGCTCGACGAGCTGGGGGCGCTGCTGGACGTGGCGCTGGAGGCTGATCCGGCGTAACCGGCGAGCCGGTCGGCCAGCGCGCGCATCTGGTCGCGGAGCGCGTCCGGCCGCTCGATGACGAACGGCCGGTCGAGTGCGGCGAGCCGCGGCGGGATCCAGTCGAGCCGTTCGGCCCGGATCCGCGCCCGTGTCCATGTGCCGTCCGCCTCCAGGATGGCGATGGACGGCGGGAACACTGCCCGGATTTCCTCGGCCGTCGCGTCGATCCGCACGGACACCTCGTGCCGGTGCGGTGTTTCGGCAATGCCGGTGAGGACCTGTTGCGTGGGGTCGAAATCCGTTGGTGCGCGGAAGGTTCCGTCCTGCGGCTCGGCGCGGGCGATCCGGTCGACGCGGAACGTGCGCACCTGTCCGGCGCTGGAGTCGAAGCCGGTCAGGTACCAGCGGCCGGAATGCGCCACGACCCCGTACGGCTCGACGACACGTTCGCTGCTCCGTCCGTGTGCGGCGGTGTAGGCGAGTTTGACCGGCCGCTGATCGCGCGCCGCCTCCGCGACCGCGAGCAGGACCTCGGCTTCCGCGGTGAGCGATGTACGGGCGGGCGCGGTGAAGTCGGCGACCTCCAGCAACGCGTCGAGCCTGCGGCCGAGCGCCTCGGGCAGCACCCGCCGGACCTTCGCGACAGCACTTTCCGCGGCCGCGACCGACGTGGTGACCAGCCCCGCGCGCCGTCCCGCGACCAGGCCGAGCAGGACCGCCAGCGCCTCCTCGTCGGTGAGCATCAGCGGCGGCATCCGGTAGCCGGGGGCGAGCCGGTACCCGCCGTAGCGGCCGCGCACCGAGCGGACCGGGATGTCCAGGTCGAGCAGGTGCTCGACGTAGCGGCGGACGGTGCGTTCGTCCACGTCGAGACGCCCGGCGAGTTCGGCGACGGTCCGGGTGCCGCCGCCCTGGAGGATCTCCAGCAGCGCCAGCACTCGGGCGATCGGCCGGGTCATGCCGGGAATTCTCGCAATACCGGGCGGATCCTGTCCACTATTGCTTCTAGCGTGGCCACTAGACAACCCAGAGAGAGGAATTTGGCCGTGCAGTTGACTTCCGTCCGGATCATCACCGGCGACATCGACCGTCTGACGTCCTTCTACGAGCAGGTGACCGGCCTCGTGGCGAGCCGGCCCGCGAGGCAGTTCGCCGAGTTCGTCGGCGAGACGGCGACCTTGGCGATCGGCAGCGCGGAGACGATGGCGCTGTTCAGCGCGGGTGCGGCGGTGCCAGGGGAGAACCGGACCGTGATCCTGGAGTTCCGGGTCGAGGACGTGGACCAGGAGTACGCGCGGCTCCGGCCGCTGCTGGCGGAGGTGGTGCAGGAGCCGACGACGATGCCGTGGGGCAACCGTTCGCTGCTGTTCCGCGATCCCGATGGCAACCTGGTGAACCTGTTCGCGCCGCAGACTGAGGAGGCGCGCGCCCGGCTGGCCGGTGTTTGATTGCCGCTGTGTTGATGGCCGCGACTTCGTCGCGGCGGAGAAATCGCCTTCATCCGGTTTCTTCCCTCCCGATCCGATCGGCCCGGGGGCCGATCGGATCGCTCAGTCCAGAAACCGGGGCGATTTCTCGGTGAGCGCAAGTAGGTGGGAACTGCTGGAGGAGTGATTACCGGCGGGCCAGTTGCCGCGACCCGTTGCTGGTCTCCTTGCCACCACGGAGAATCTGCGCCCGTCCGGCGCCCGGCCAGCTGTTGACCCAGCTCGATCCCCGGATTCCCTTGGCCTGCTTCTTCAGCGGCGCCAGCAGCCGGGCGCTTTCGCGGTACGAGCCGGTGGAAGCGCCGGTTTGGACGAGGCTCGCGAGGGAGAGCGTGACCGGCACGCCGTCGGCGGACCAGGTGTGGCCGAGGACGGCGTCGGCGAGGGACGTGATGTCCTCGATGCCGCAGACGACCAGGAAATCGTCGCCGCCGACGTGGCCGACGGTGACGTCGCCGAGCCGCCGGGCGTGGTCGGTCAGTGCCCGGCCGATGGCGCGGATGAGGTCGTCGCCCGCGGCGAACCCGGCGGTGTCGTTGAGGTGCTTGAACTGGTCGATGTCCAGCCAGGCCACGACGAACGGCCGTCCGGCGGTCGCGCGGCGTTCGACGTCCTGGGCGATCGCGTCGCTGCCGGGCAGCCGGGTGAGCGGGTTGAGCGCGACGGCGGCCTCGACCTTCACCGCGGCCATCCGGCGCATCACCTCGTTCGGCCGCACCACGCCCTGGTAGCGGCCGGACGCGTCGGTCACGACGAGGTCGTCTCCGCTGTGCTCGGCCCCGCCGTCGGCGATGATCTCCAGCAGTTCGCGGGTGCCGGTGTCGATGGGGACCAGCCGCGGCGGGCCGGCCAGTTTCGCGGCGGGTTTGCCCGAGTAGAGCGCGTGCCCGTACCGGCCGGTCACCGCCAGCAGGAAGCGCATCCGGTCGATCGTCCACTGTGGACGCGCCTGCGGATCGAGCCCGACGATCGCCTTCGGCGCGTGCTCGGCGGACAGGATCGCGTGGACGTCGTCGCACGTCGCGTCGTCCGGCAGGGTTTTGGCCTGGCGGAGGAATTCGGGGATCCGCAGGCCGGCGGCGGGCGAGACCACCATGGTGCCCGGCTGGTCGCCGCGCTCGGCGGTCGGCAGCACGCGCTCGGGCGCGGCGGTGGCGAACAGATTCCCTTGCACGAGGCGGATTCCGGCGCGGCTCGCGACGTCGAGTTCCGCGTCGTTCTCGATCCCCGTCGCGACCAGCCGCAGGTCGGTTTGCGCGGCGAACTGCACCAGCGCCTCGACCAGCGCGACGGTCGCCGCGTTCGCCGGGAGCCGGCGCAGCGTCGCGCGGTCCAGCTTGATCATCTCGACCGGAGCGTCGGCGAGGAGGTTCATCGGCAGGCCCGCCGCGCCGAGCCGGTCGAAGGCCAGCCGGAAGCCGAGGTCGCGCAGCCGGTGCAGGCCCTGGACCAGCGACCCGGGATTCGGGACGGCGAGCGGCGCGGTGACCTCCAGCACGACGTCGGCGGGACGGCGTCCGGTGCGTTCGAGGGTCTGGAGCAGCGGGATGAACCGCTCGGCGGGCGCGCCCGCGGTGCTGGCGCTCAGGTTGAGGTGCAGCGAAACCCCGGCCGAGGTCTGCGGTACTGCGGCGGCCGCGCGGGCCGCGAGGTCGAGGTCGGTGTCGATCAGCTGGGCCTGGTCGCCCGCCGCGTCGAGGAGGTCCTGGACCCAGCCGCCCCCGGGGTGCGCGACCGCCTCGACTGCGACGGCCGAGCCGCTGTAGAGGCTGTACAGCGGCTCGAAGGCGAAGCGGACCTGGTCGGCTGGGGCGAGCACACGCAGATCCTCGCCCGGAAGGTACGGATCTCGATGAAACCGTTATCTTCCGTTGACCTGCGGTGCAGCCTTGCCGAACCGGAAAAGTCTTCGGGATCGAGTGCTGTGCTCGGGATTCTCGGGGGCGCGGCGCATACCCGCGGTATGGCCGGTGACCACCATCACAATTCGGCTACGAAGCGGGCGTGACCAGGCGTGACGGCTTGACCACGCGGGATGCGCTAACAGCGGTCCGTGAGGGGTCCCAAGCCGCGTGGCCGCACGCCTGCTGGACCATCCACAAAGGACGTCAAACCCGTCGGATCGCCCTATTGATGCCCGTATGACCGTATCTGAAGGTCCGTGAAGGGAACCCTGAGGGAATCAGAGTCCGTGAGGGTTCCCCTCACGGACGACCCAGCCGCCGCCGGCCGCCACCAGCCGACGCGGTGCCGCCTTAAGTCCCTGGCATGGGAATCAAGGTCCGTGAAGGACTCCTTGAGGGAATCAGATTCCCTCAAGGAGTCCTTCACGGACCTGCGACCGGCCCTCGCGGATGCGCCCGCGCGTTAGCCCAGAACGCCGCTGATGTACCGAAGATCGCCCATCCGCAGATCGTCGTCCTGCAGCGGCGGCAGCCCGTTGGCCGCGAACAGGTCCCGGACCGTGGTCCCCTCCATCGCCCAGCCGAGCCCAGCCAGATACGGCTCCGCCTCGTTGCGCTCGCCGAAGTAGCGCAACCGCGTCATGTCGGTGTCGAAACCCTCGCCGCGCCACTGTTCGGAGATACGGTCGAGGCGTTCCTTCGTCTTGTCCTCGTCGCCGGGGCGCGGGTTGGGCCGGTTTTCGGTGGCGACCCGGCTGCCCGGCGCGCTGAGTTCGGTGATGGTGTCCAGCAGCCGGTCCTGCGCTTCCGGCGGCAGATAGCCCAGCAGGCCTTCGGCGCTCCACGCGGTCGGCCGCGCCGGGTCGAAGCCGGCGGCGCGCAGGGCGGCGGGCCAGTCGTCGCGGAGGTCGATCGCCACCGCTCGCCGGTCGGCGGTGGGTTCCGCGCCCAGTTCGGCCAGGGTGGCGGCTTTGAACTCGACCACCGGCGGCTGGTCCACCTCGTACACCACGGTCCCGGCGGGCCAGGGCAGCCGGTAGGCGCGGGAGTCCAGTCCGGACGCCAGGATCACCGCCTGCGGGAGGCCCGCACTGAGGAAGAACTCGTCGTAGAACTTGCCGCGGATCTTGGCCGCGTCGATCCAGATCTGCCCGACCAGCGCGCCCGAGGCGGTCTCGCCGGTCGCGAGTTTGGCGAGGAGGTCGACGCCGACCGCCTGGACGAGTGGTTCGGCGAAGCGGTCGGAGAACAGCGAACTGTCCTCGCGGGTCGCGATCGCCCGGGCCGCCGCGGCCATCGTGGCGGTCGCGCCGACGCTGGACGCCAGGTCCCAGGTGTCTCCGTCGTGCCGGGCAGAAGTCATTGAGCTGCCTTGCCTTTCGTTGGGGGCAAGATCGCAAGCTACTCCGAATCCCGACACCGTGTCGCACGGTCCGCCAAGTTTCTTCCGGCACCGCGTCGGAGCGCCCGGCTCGGCGCGCTGCGTAACGTGCGGCGCTGAGGAGGCGAGATGACGGCTGCCGCACGACTGCTGGAAACCTTGGCGCAGTGGGGAGTCGAGCGCGTTTTCTGCTGTCCCGGCACCAGTGAGACCCCGGTGCTCGACGCTCTTGCCGCCAGGCGAGGCGGGCCCGAGTTCGTGCTGACCACGCACGAGGCGATCTCGGTGTCGATGGCCGACGGCTACGCACGCGCCTCCGGCCGGATCGGCGTGGCGTACCTGCACACGAACGTAGGCGTCGCGAATGGCTTGGCGCATCTGTACGCGGCACAGGTCGCGCGAAGCAGCGTCGCGATTCTCGCTGGAGTGAAGGGGACGGCGACCCTTCCGCACCGAGCGTTGACGACTTCGCCGCGTCTGCTCGAAACCGCCGCGCCATATGTGGGTCATGCCTGGCAGAACCTCCGCGCTGAGGACCTGCTGGACGACGTCGCCCGGACCCTGTGGCGGACCACGGTGGTTCCGGAGCAACCGGCGATTCTCACCATCCCGCAAGACCATCTGGCCGCTGAACCCGGTGTTGCGCCTCCGGTCCGCTGGGGTGCGCGGCAGGGTCCGGCCACGGAGGCGGTGCGGCACGCGAGCGCGTTGCTCGATGCGGCGCGGCGGCCGGTGGTGGTCGCCGGATCCGATGTCGCCCGGCGCAGGGCCGAAGCGGACTTGGCGCGGTTGGCCGAGCGGCTCGGCGCGCCGGTGTTCGTGGAGTCCCGGCGCGATCTCGAACGGTGGTCGTTTCGCACGGATCATCCGCACTACGCCGGATTGTTCGAGCCCCGTGCGCCGCTGCTGGCGGAGTCCGACCTGCTGGTGCTGGCGGGCATGCCGACGCCACTGGAGTTCTCGTCCGAAGTCGCGGCGCTGCCGTCCGGCGTCCCGATCCTGCATCTCTCCGAGGACGTTGCCGAGCCGGGCCGCCGGTATGTGCCGGCCGGGGCGGTCGTCGGCGATACCGCAGCTGTGTTGCGAGGATTGGCGGAAGGGGTCCGTGCGCCCGCTCGGAGCGACTGGCTGGGCAAGGTGCGTAAGGACAGCGAGGATCGCCGCGCCCGCTGGGAAGCCGAGGTTCCGTGGGACGGCGAATTCAGTGCCGCGCTGGCGATGCGGACCGTCGCCGACGTGATCGGCGGGGAACGCCTGCTGGTCCTCGACGCGGTCACCTCGACGCTGCCGTTGCTGCGGTTTCTGCGGCGCACGCGGGCGGATTCGCTGTTCGCCACCGCGAGCGGCTCGCTCGGCTGGGGAATGGGCGCCGCGGCGGGCGTCGCGATGGCCCGGCGGGAGCGGGTGCTCGCGGTGGTCGGCGACGGGGTGGTCCAGTTCGGCGTGCCGGCGTTCTGGACGGCGGCGCGCTACCGCCTGCCGGTGACCTATCTCGTGGTGAACAACGGGAAATACCAGGCCGTCATCGCCGGTCTCGCGAAAAGCGGCGGCGCGGCGGCTGAGCGCGGGGAGTATCCGCTCACCGACATCAGCGGCGTCGAGATCTCCGCGCTGGCGATGTCGTTCGGCATCAAGGCGACGACGGTCGACGATGCCGCCGGGCTGCGGGCTGCTCTTGCCGAGGAACCGGACGACGGGCCCCGGCTGATCGAGGTCCGCGTGACCGATCGGCTGTGGCAGTGATTCCGACACGGTGTCCAGTCGCCCGTGCGGGATTTGCGTCGCTGAGGCGATGAAGCGCGGGCTCGTCCCGACCTAGCATCGCGGCGACCTCCGCACCCCGCACCAGGATTGGCAGGCGACGACGATGGCCCGGTGGGACCTGAACGAGGCGGACGGGCGGATCTACTCCGGTGGCTGGCGGGCCGGCGGGGGAGGTACGCAGCCGGTGGTTTCGCCGGGCGACGGCGGGAAAGTCGGCCTGGCCGGCATCGCCGACCAGCACGACGTCGAGCGGGCCGGAACACGCGCCGCGCAGGCACAGGCCGGGTGGAGCCGAACGTCGTATCGCACCCGGGCGGACGTGCTCACCCGCGCCGCGGACGCGTTGCGCGACATCCGCGCCGACGTCGAGGACGTGCTCGTGCGCGAAAGCGGCTCGCTGCCCGCGAAGGCGAAACACGAAGTCGACAAAGCGATCGACGAGCTGATCGCGGCGTCCGGGCTGGTCACGCAGTCGCAGGGCGATCTCCTTCCGGTGGAAGACCCGGCGACGCTGGGGCTGGCCCGGCGGATCCCGGTCGGCGTCGTGGGAGTGATCGCGCCGTGGAACGCGCCGCTGATGCTCGCCATGCGTTCGGTCGCGCCGGCGCTCGCGCTCGGCAACGCGGTGCTGGTGAAGCCGGACGTGAAGACTGCGTTCTCCGGCGGTGCGGTCATTGCGCAGATCTTCGAGCAGGCCGGTCTGCCCGATGGCGTGCTGCACGTGTTGCCTGGCGGTGCCGCGACCGGCGAGGCGGTGGTGCGTTCGCCGCACACCAACGCGATCTCGTTCACTGGGTCGTCCGCGGCCGGTCGCCGGGTCGGTGAGATCGCGGGCGGCCTGCTCAAGCGGGTGGTGCTCGAACTCGGCGGGAACAACGCGTTCATCGTGCTCGCGGACGCCGATCTCGACCGCGCGGCAGCTGGCGGCGTCGGCGGGACTTTCCGGCACCAAGGCCAGATCTGCATGGCCACCGGGCGGCATCTGGTGCACGAAAGCATTGCCGACGAATACGTCGAACGGCTCAAAGCGGCCGCCGGGAAACTGCGGCTCGGCGATCCGAAAGCCCCCGGGACGACGCTCGGTCCGCTGATCACGACCGCGCAGGCCGAGCGGGTGCACGGCATCGTCGAGGCGGCTGTCGCCGACGGCGCACGGGTCGTGCACGGGGCCACCCACGACGGCGCGTTCTATCAGCCGACCGTGCTGGACGGCGTCACTGCGGACAACGCGGCGTTCCGGAGCGAGATCTTCGGCCCAGTCGCGCCGGTCACGCGCTTCTCGACCGAAGAGGAAGCGCTCGAACTTGCCAACGCGACCGAATACGGCCTGTCCGCGGCGATTCACAGCCGAGATGTCGCGCGAGCACTCGGTTTCGCATCTCGGCTGCGCGCCGGGATGGTCGCGCTCAACGGCCAGACCATCTACGACGCCGCGCACATCCCGATGGGCGGCCTCGGCGCGTCCGGCAACGGCGGACGGCACGGCGGGCACTGGAATCTGGACGAGTTCACCTACTGGCAATGGGTGACGGTTCCGACGATCCAGCCTTGAGCGTTTCCGACACCGCGTCGGACCTTCCTACACCGTGTCGGACTCGCTCGGCGGAGATTCCCGCACCGGACCGATTCCGCGGCGGCGCGGTTTCCGTAGTTTCACATCGGGTCGCGAAGACAAAGGAGTCGGAGTACATGGACATTTCCGGTGCCACCGGGGCGCTGACCGGCGAGCAGTACAAAAAGAGCCTCGACGACGGCCGCGAGGTCTGGCTGGACGGCAAGCGGATCGAGAACGTCGCGGAACACCCGGCGCTGAAGCCGACCGTCGACGAGTTCGCCCGCCTGCTCGACCTGCGGTTCGCCACCCCCGAGGGGCGGGCGGCGACGCTGTTCAAGTCCGCGGAGACCGGCAACGAGGTCAGCTACGCGTTTTCGCTGCCGAAAACCCCGGAGGAATTGCGCGCCAAATTCGCCGCGTCGGAATGGTGGATGCGGGAAAGCCTCGGACAGCTCGGCCGTTCGCCCGACTTCATGTCCAATGTGGCGGCCGGTCTCGCCGATTACGCGGACGAACTCGAGCAGAACCGCGAAGGCTTCGGCGAGAACGCCCGGAATTACCGCCGGTTCGCGATGGAGCACGACCTCGTCCTGACGCACGCGCTCGGCGACCCGCAGATCGACCGCAGCGCCAGCCCGCTCGACGACCCGGACCTCGCCCTGCGCGTGGTCGAGGAGCGCGAGGACGGCGTGATTTTGCGCGGGGCCAAGCAACTCGCCACGCTCGCGCCGTTCTCCCACGAGGTGCTGGTGTACCTCAACGGCGTCACCGCCGCGCGCGGCGCGGAGGACTTCGTCATCTGGTTCGCGCTGCCGATGAACGCCCCGGGACTGAAGATCCTGCTGCGCGAACCGCTCGGCGCGCCGGAGAGCGGCCATTCGCACGCGCTCGGCAACCGGTACGACGAGCAGGACGCGATGCTGTTCTTCGACGACGTTTTCCTTCCGCGAGAACGCATCTTCCTGCTCGGCGACTCGCTGCGCGCGCTCAAGGGCCTCGGCCGGATCAACGTCTGGAGCCTGCAGAGCACGCATATCCGCTTCCTCGCCCGGATGAAGTTCTTCGCCTCGGTCGCGAAGAAGCTCGCGCATTCCATCGGCGTGGACACCTTCCGCGGCATCCAGGAACAGCTCGGCGAACTCCTGTCCTACGTCCAGACGCTCGAACTGGCGATCAAGGGCGCCGAGGCCGACGCGGTCTTGACGCCGGGCGGACACCTCGCCCCGAACAACACCAACGGCGTCGGCTTCTGGTCGGCCGACATTTCGGCGCGGATGGTGCAGATCCTGCGCCAGGTCGCCGCGTCCGGCCTCATCATGCAGCCGACCGAGGCCGACCTCGCGAGCCCGGAACTGCGCCCGTTCCTCGACCGCTACATGCGCGGCCACGACATCGGCGCGGCGGAGAAGGCGCGGTTGTTCCGGCTCGGCTGGGAACTCGCCGGCTCGAGTTTCGGGATGCGCCAGGAACTGTACGAGTACCTGCACCGCGGCGACCCCGGCGCGGGCCGCACCCGGCTGCTGCGCTTCTACGACACGTCGGCGACGGACGCGCGCGTCGACGAACTCATCAGCAAGCCGCTCGTCTGAGAAATTTCAACGCGAAGGAGCCCGCCGTGATCATCGACGTCCACGGCCACATGTCCGCGCCGGACGCGTACTACGCCTGGAAAGCCTCGCTGCTGTCGCACCGCGGCGCGCACGGCGGCAAGCCCCCGGCCATCAGCGACGACGCGCTTGTTGCCGCTTATCATCACCCGCACCCGAGCTTTGGGAACATTTCACACCTCGCGCATATCGACGGCGCCGGGATCGACGTGCAGATGATCTCGCCCCGTCCGTTCCAGATGATGCACAGCGAACGGCCGGCCAAGCTCGTGCAGTGGTTCACCGAGGAGACGAACAACCTCATCCACCGCGCGACCGAACTGTTCCCCGGCCGATTCAAGGGCGTCGCCGGGCTCCCGCAGAGCCCGGACCTGACGCCGCGCGACTGGACCGCCGAACTGCGCCGCACGGTCACCGAACTGGGCTTCGTCGGCGCGATGCTCAACACCGATCCGCACGAGGGCACCGAAACCCCGCTCGCGCTCGGCGACCGGTACTGGTACCCGGTGTACGAGGCGCTGTGCGAACTCGACGTGCCGGTGCTGCTGCACGCGGCCGGGTGCAAGCCGCCCGCGCGGGAGCCCTACAGCCTGCACTTCATCCAGGAGGAAACCGTCGCGGTGTGGAGCCTCGTGAACTCCACCGTGCTGAAGGACTTTCCGGACCTCAAGGTGATCGTGTCCCACGGCGGCGGCGCTATTCCGTACCAGGTGGGCCGGTTCTTGCCGTCGGTGGTGCGCACCGGAGTGTCCTATCTGGACAAACTGCGCCGGCTGCACTTCGACTCCTGTCTCTACACCCAGGACAGCCTTGAGCTGCTGATGAAGGTCGTCGGGACGGACCGGGTGCTGTTCGGCTCGGAGAAACCGGGCACCGGCTCGCAGATCGACCCGGAGACCGGCCGCTGGTTCGACGACATCCACCTGCTCATCGACGACATCGCCTGGCTCGGCGAAAAGGAGCGCGCGGACGTCCTCGAAAACAACGCCCGCGCGCTCTTCCAGCTCTGAGGGGGAGGACCATGACGGAGATCGTCGCCGGATTCGGCACCTCGCACGGACCACAGCTCAAAGCCCCGCCGCCGGACGCCTGGGACACCCGGGGCAAGGCCGACCGCGCCAGCAAGGGCCTGAAGTTCCGCGGCGAGACGTACCGCTACGAGGAACTGCGCGAGCTGCGCGAAGATTTCTCCGCCGAGATCGCCCCCGAGGTGATGGCGCGTCGCTGGGAACGCTGCCAGCGGTCGATGGACCGGCTCGCGAGATTCATTCACAGCCAGGACGCCGATGTCCTCGTGATCGTGTCCAGTGATCACAAGGAAACCTACGGCGACGAGTGGCTGGCCCCGTTCTCGGTGTTCTGGGGCGACGAGGTCGCGCACGTGCCGTTCACCCAGGCGCAGCTCGACGCGATGGCCCCCGGCCTGGCCGAGGCCGCGGCCGGCGACGTCCCGGACCGCACGGTCATGCGGCCCACCCACCGCGCGCTCGGCAAGCACCTCATTCAGTCCACCCAGGCCGAGGACTTCGACACCGGCGCCACCGAGGTGATCCCGGCTGGGAGATACGAGAACCACACCATCCCGCACGGCTTCGGGTTCATCTACCAGCGGTTTCTCGGGCAGGACTCGACGCTGCCGATGGTGCCGGTCTTCATCAATACCTTCTGGGAGCCCAATCCGCCGGGAGCCAAGCGCTGCTACGACTTCGGCCGCGCGGTCGCTCGGGCGATCCAGTCGTTCCCCGGCGACCTGCGCGTCGGCGTCGTCGCGTCGGGCGGGCTCAGCCACTTCGTGATCGATGAAAAACTTGATCAGGAGTTCCTTCAGGCACTGCGAGACCACGACGCCGACTACCTCTCGACCGTCCCGGCTGCCGAAATGCAGTCCGGTGCCTCGGAGCTGCGCAACTGGATCGCGGTCGCTGGGATCGCCGACGAAGCCGGTCTCACCGTGACAAGTGTCGACTACGAGCCTTGCTACCGCACAGAAGCCGGCACCGGCAACGCGATGGGCTTCCTCACCTGGGAACGGAAGTGACCATGTCTCCCGAAGAGATCATCACCGCGCTGCGCGGACTCGACAGCTGCGCGGTCTCCGACGCGCTGGACACCCTCGGCCTGCCCGGCGCGGTCACCGCGCTGAAGCCGATGTGGCCCGTGGGTACCGTCGTGGCTGGCCGGGTCCGCACAGTCACGGCCGCGCCCAAAGCGTCCGCCGGACCGGCGACGCACATCGCCACGCCGCTGGTCGCGATCACCGAACCGGACGACGTCGTGGTGATCGACAATCACGGCCGTACGGACGTCTCGTGCTGGGGCGGCCTGCTCGCCGAAGCCGCGACCCTGCGCGGCGTGGCTGGCGTGATCGTGGACGGTGCCTGCCGCGACGTCCAGGAGAGCGAAGCCCTGAAGCTCCCCGTCTTCGCGCGCACCGCCGTTCCGGTAAGCGCGCGGGGCCGCATCGTGCAGGCCGCGATGGACGAACGCATCCAGGTCGCTGGGATCTCAGTGGCGTCCCAGGACTTCGTGCTCGCGGACGTCAACGGGGTCGTCTTCGTCGCCGCTGGAGACGCCGAACGCGTCATCGGCCTCGCGCAGCGGATCGCCGAGCGGGAGGCCCGGATGGCGGAGGCCGTTCGCGCAGGCCGTGACGTGCAAGAAGTCATGCACGATTCCCAATTCCCCACAGTCACCGCGGAGCAGCGCTGATGTCTCTTTTGGACAGGTTCGCCGTGCTCGGCACCGCGACAGTTTCCGATGCCCTCGACAAGCTCAAGCGCCCGGGCAGCCTGCTCGGCCTCGCCCCGCTGGCGGACGGGCAACGCATGATCGGCCGCGCGTTCACCGTGCGCTATGTCAGCGCGCAGGTCCCGGCGGGCACGGTCGGCGACTTCATCGACCAGGTCGAACCGGGCCAGGTGATCGTGCTCGACAACGACGGCCGCGTCGACTGCACGGTCTGGGGCGACATCCTGACCGCGGTGGCGCACCAGCGCGGCATCTCCGGCACGGTCATCGAAGGGGTTTGCCGCGACACGCACCGCGCTTTGTCCATCGGCTACCCGATCTACAGCCGCGGCCGCTTCATGCGTACCGGCAAGGACCGGGTCGAGGTGGCCGAGGAGCGCGGACCGGTGACCATCGGCGGGGTGACGGTCCGCCACGGCGACATTCTGCTCGGCGACTCGGATGGTGTCGTCGCGATTCCCGCCGACTGCGAAGACGACGTGCTGGAGGTCGCCGAAATGATCCAGGCGCGCGAAGAAGCGATTCTTGCCGCCGCGCTCGGCGGCGCGACGATCGCCGAAGCCCGGGCGAAGTACGGCTATCACGATCTGCAGCGGGCGGAAGCATGACCACTTTGGACGAAGACGCCAAGGAACTCCTGACGCTCGGCACGGCCACGCTGTACGAGGCTTCCGGCCTCGACTGCTTCCTGGACGCCGCGTTCCGGCCCGCCTGGGACGGTGCGCAGATCGTCGGCCGCGCGGTGCCGGTGTCGGCGCAGATCGGCGACAATCTGGCTTTGCACCACGGGATCGAGGCCGCTGGCGTTGGCGATGTGCTCGTGGTCGACGCCGGTGGCGCGCCGTTTGGGTACTGGGGCGAGGTAATGGCCGTCGCGGCACAGGCGCGCGGTATTCACGGCCTCGTCATCGATGGTGGCGTTCGCGACACGCAGCAGCTCGCGTCGCTGGGCTTCCCGGCGTTCAGCACGTCGATCTCGATCCGCGGCACGGTCAAGCACTGGCCAGGCACTGCCGGCCGCCCGATCACCTTGCGCGGCAGGGTGGTTCACCGTGGCGACATCGTCGTGGCCGACCGGGACGGGGTCGTCGTGTTCCCGGCGGACGAGTACGACCGGATCCTGGCCGCGTCTCGTGCCCGTGCGGAGAAGGAAGAATCCTTTATGGACCGGCTCCGGTCCGGCGAGACCACTTTGGACATCTACGACTTCCGCCAGCTAGGCGTACCGGACGAAGCGAGGTGAACGTCATGACCTCCGACCAGCAACGGATCGACAGTTTCCGCCAAGCCGCCGGACGATTCGCTTCCGGCGTCACGGTGGTGACCACCGCGCTCGACGGGCACCTTTACGGCATCACCGCGACTTCGTTCGTGTCTCTTTCGCTGAACCCGCTCCTGGTGACGGTGTCGATCAATTCGCACAGCCCGATTCTCGACGAGATCCGCGAAAGCGGGGTCTTCGCGATCAACGTGCTCGGCCGCCACCAGCAGGAGGTTTCCGCCTGCTTCGCCCGCCGAGGACGCGGCCGGAGCAAGGAACGGTTCGACGAGGTCGAGACACATACCGAGGCCACCGGAGCCCCGGTCGTCACCGGCGCGCTGAGCTGGTTCGACTGCACCGTGCACACGATGCTGGGCGGCGGGGACCACATCATCCTCGTCGGCGAGGTCGTTTCGGCGGGTGGCGGAACCGGGCAGCCGTTGCTGTACTGGTCCGGCGAATACCGCGAACTCAATACGGCGGAAGAAGCCGAGGCGGACATCGGCCGGATCGCCGATTCGCTTTCCATCCAGCTGCATTTGCACGGCATGCGGACCGAACAGCTGCTGGAAGCGCAGCACGCGGTCGAACCCGCGGCGGCCGCGCTCGCCGCCCGCGCGGCCGCCGACGAGCAAGTGGCGCAATTGCGCGCGCTGGTCGAGGAATCGGAGAAACACGTCCACGACGCCAGCCGGTACAACCCACTGTCGCTGGAATTCCACGCCCGCCTCGGTTTGCTCAGCGGAAACCCGGCGATCGCCGCGTCGGTCGGCGCGCTCAACCGGCCGAGGGAAAGCGTGTATGCCGTGCACACGAACACCGAGCGAGCGACTCGTGCGGTCGACGCGCACCGGCGGATTCTTCAGGCCATTGAGGACCGTGACGAGGACGCCGCCCGCCGGTTGATGACTGAGCACCTTGGCGTGGTGGCGCAAGGAATGCCGTGCTGAACGGAGAGACCATGGACGCGGACGTCCTCATCATCGGCGCGGGCCCGGTCGGCCTCGTCGCCGCGCTCGACCTGAGCAGCCGCGGCGTGTCGGTGATTGTCGTCGAGGAACGGGAATTTCTCGAACCGCCGAACGTCAAATGCAATCACGTCGCTTCGCGCACCATGGAAAGCTTCCGCCGGCTGGGGATCGCCGCCGAGGTACGCGCGGCCGGGCTGCCCAGCGATTACCCGCAGGACGTCGCGTTCCGGACCTCGCTGACCGGACGGGAACTGTCGCGCATCCCGATCCCGGCGAGCGGCGAGCGGTACACCTCCCGCGTCGGTCCCGACACGAGCTGGGCGACGCCGGAGCCGCCGCACCGGATCAACCAGACGTTCCTGGAACCGATCCTCGCTCGCAACGCTGCCGCCGCGCCCGGCGTGACTCTCCTCAACCGCACCCGGTTCCACTCGGTGCGCCAGGACGAGTCATCTGTCTCGGCGATCGTGTCTGATGAATCGGGCGAACGTACCTTGCGCGCCCGGTACTTCATCGGCGCGGACGGCGGCCGTTCGGCAGTGCGCAAGCAGATCGGCGCGAAGCTCAGCGGCGATCCGGTGCTTCAGCACGTGCAGTCTACCTGCATTCGCGCGCCGAAGCTGTACTCGCTGATGTCGGCCGACGAACCGCGAGCCTGGGGTTACTACACGTTCAACGCCCGCCGCGTCGGCCACGTGTACGCGATCGACGGCAGCGAAACCTTCCTCGTGCACACCTATCTTGCCTCGGAGGAAGAATCCGTCGACCGGGACGCGGCGATCCGGGCCATCCTCGGCGTGGATGAGTCCTTTGAGTACGACGTTGTGTCCAAAGAGGACTGGACCGCGCGCCGTCTGCTCGCCGACCGGTTCCGCGACCGGCGGGTGTTCCTCGCCGGGGACGCCTCCCATCTGTGGGTGCCGTTCGCGGGATTCGGGATGAACGCGGGCATCGCGGACGTGCTCAACCTGACCTGGCTGCTCGGCGCGCATCTCGGCGGCTGGGCGGAGGAAGGGATCCTGGACGCCTACGAAGCCGAACGGCGGCCGATCACCGAGCAGGTGTCGCAGTTCGCGATGAACCACCAACGGAAACTCGCGCGGCCCGGCCTGCCCGCCGCCCTCGAAGACGACACTCCGGCGGGTGAGGCCGCTCGCGAATCCTTCGGTACCGCGGTGCGTGAGCTGAACGAGCCGCAATTCGCCGCCGCTGGGTTGAATTACGGCTACGCGTATCACGGTTCGCCGATCATCGCGTACGACGGTGAAGAAGCGCCCGGCTATACGATGGGCACTTACACACCGTCCACTGTGCCCGGTTGCCGTGCCCCGCACTTCCGGATGGTGGACGGATCTTCGCTGTACGACCATTTCTCGCCTGGCTACACCGCGATCACCAGCGTTGATGTCTCGGTGCTGGCGGCGGAGGCGGCAAGCCGGGAAATCCCGTTCGCGGTCGTCGAAGCGGCGGCGCTGCCGGACGAATATCTGTGCCCGATCACGCTGGTGCGGCAGGACCAGACAGTGGTCTGGCGAGGTGCCCCGCCCGACCGGGCGGCCGCGGCCAAGTTGTGGGAAAAGCTTCGCGGCGCTTGACCCCCGGCCACTGTGAAGGCCTCCTTGAGGAAATCCCTCAAGGAGGCCTTCACGGCTTTCAGCGGCGGATGATTTTGCTGGCCGCCATGGCTTTCAACCCTTCGACCCCGAACTCCAGCCCGTATCCCGACGACTTCGTCCCGCCAAAGGGAATCGCCGGATCGACGCCGCCGTGCTGGTTGATCCACACGGTGCCCGCCTCCAGTCGCTGCGCCACCGCGTCGGTCTCGTCGGCGTCGGCACCCCACACCGAAGCGCCCAAACCTTGGTCTGTGCCGTTGGCCCGGCGCACGGCATCGTCCACTTCGGAGTATCGGATCACCGGCAGTACCGGCCCGAACTGCTCCTCGTCGACGACTGCGGCACCGTCCTCGACGTCTGCGACGATGGTCGGCCGGTAGAACAACGGCCCCAGTTCCGTCGCTGGCACGCCGCCGGTGACGATGCGGGCGCCGCGCGCACGAGCGTCCTCGACCAGCCGCGAGACAATCTCGAACTGCGCGGGATTCTGCACCGGCCCGAGCCGGTTCGCCTTGTCCTGTCCCGGTCCCATCGGCGCTTTCTCGGCGCGTTCGGCCAATGCCGAGACGACGTCGGCGTAAATCGACTCGTGCACGTAAAGCCGTTTGAGCGCGGCGCACACCTGGCCGGTGTTCATGAACGCCGCCCAGAACAGCTTGTCCGCGACCGCGTCCACGTCGGTTCCGGGCAACACAATCGCGGCGTCGTTCCCGCCCAGTTCGAGGGTGAGCCGGGCAAGGTTGCCCGCCGAGCTTTCGACGATCCGGCGGCCGGTCGCGGTCGAGCCGGTGAACACGATCTTGGCGATCCGCGGATGCGCGGCCAGCGCGGCGCCGACCTCGCGATCGCCGGAGATCGCGGTCAGCACGTCCGCGGGGAGGTGCCGGCGGAAGATCTCCACGAGGGCGAGCACGCTCAACGGCGTGTTCTCGGAAGGCTTGAGCACCACGGTGTTTCCCATCCGCAGCGCCGGCGCGACGTGCCACACGGCGATCATCACCGGGAAATTCCATGGACCGATCGACGCGACCACGCCGAGCGGGACGTAGTGCTGCTCGGCCCCGTCCGGGAGTGGCTGCGGTTCCAGCACGGTGTCCGCCGCGGCCCGGAGCCAGTGCGCGGCGCCGTGCGCTTCACCGGCGCCGCCGGCCTTGCCTTGCTCGGCGGTGATGATTTCCCCGAGTTCTTCGGCCTGCGCGTCGATGTCGTCCGCGATGACGCGCAGAAGCCGTGAACGCTCGGCGTGTCCCAGCGCGGCCCACGCGGGTTGTGCTGTGGCGGCAGCGGCGATTGCGGCGTTCAGGTCGTCGACCGTGTGCACCGGGGCGTGTCCGACGACCTCCCGGGTCGCGGCGTCCTGGATCGGCCGGCCGCGGTCGTCGGCGACCGAGACGGTGGTCAGCAGTGCGTTCATGCGGGACCCTTCCGTAAAAGTTTACATTGAATATAGTCAATTGGAGGTGCTGGGGCTAGCGGAGACCGGCGAGCGTCGCGATCCGCAGGCCGGTGTGGAGTTCGCGGCGCACCTTCCCGTCGGTGAGATCGACGTCGGCGACCGCACGCACGCGATCCAGCCGGTAGTAGAGGGTGCTGCGGTGGACGTGCAGGGCCAGCGCGGTGCGTTGCGCGTCGCAGCCGCAGTCGAGGTAGGTCTCCAGGGTCTGCGCGAGGTCTGGCCCGGATTGCGCGTCGAGCAGTCGTCGGACGGCGTCGGGGAGATCGGCGACGTCAAGGTCGTCTATCGGGAGCTGCAGCAGCAGCCGGTCCAAACCCAGCTCGGACCAGTGGACCACGCGGCCGCTATCGCTGCCGCGCAAGGCGATCCGAGCTTCCCGCAGCGACCGGTGCACGCCGGACAGCGGTGCATGCGCTCCGCCGACGCCGGCGTGCAGCCCGGAAAAGGCTGGCTGCGCAAGGAGGGCCGACAGTCGCTCGGTGTCGATCTCGTACGGCACCAGCAGAACAGCTTCGCTGCCGAGCACCGCGCCGGCCGCTTTCAAGGTGGGAAAGACCGGGATGGTCGACAACGCCCGGTCCAGCACGAGCCGCAGCGTTGCGGAACTGGGTTCGGCCCGCGGTGGGGTCGCGATCGAAATCACCGTGTAGTGCGGGACGGGGGAGAGCAGGCCGCTCGCCAGCAGTTCGTCGGCGGCACGGACGCGCTGGTCGTCGTTGCCTTCGAGGAGCGCGTCGAGCAGACGTCGCGCGCGGTCTTCGTCCTCCCGGTTGCCGAGCGCCATGGCGGCCAGCAGCAACCCGATCTGCGCCCGGCGGTCGCGCAGCTCGTCGTCGTCCTCGTAGGCCGACTCGTCGTCCTCCGGGATCGTCGACGACAGGTAACCGACGAGCCGTCCCTCGTGCCGGACCGGCGCGACGAGCCGGGACTGCCCGCCGTCGAGCGGCGGAATCCGGACCGGCTCGCGCGCCTGGCCGACCCGATAGTCCCGGATGGACTCCCGGGCGCGCGAAGATCCTTTGTGGGACAGGATGATCGCCAGCCGGGCATGGTCGACGTCCTGGTCGTGCACGCTGAACGCGATCACCGTGAAGTCGACGTCGAACACGATGACCGGCCGCCCGAGCCGGTCCGCGTAGGCCTGCACCTGTCCTTCGAGAGTCATGGTCGCCTCTTCCGTTGCCAGCCGCCGGAGATTTGATCTATATTCATTATAGACATTTGACGAGAGGGATCCGCATGGCACAGATGACAGGCGGTGACGCGCTCGCCAGGGCGCTCATCAGCGAGGGCGTCGACACGGTCTTCGGCATTCCCGGGGTCCAGCTGGACGGGCTCACCGACGGCATGTACCGCGAGCGGGACAAGCTCGATCTGGTCGTCCCCCGGCACGAGCAGGCGACCAGCTACATGGCGGACGGCTACTACCGGTCGTCCGGCCGTCCGGGGGTGGCGATGGTCGTTCCCGGGCCGGGCGTGCTGAACGCCGGCGCGGGGATGGCGACGGCGTACGCGTGCTCCTCGCAGGTGATGCTGCTGGCCGGGACCATTCCGTCGCCGCTGGTCGGCGGCGGGCTCGGTGCGCTGCACGAGATTCCGCGGCAGACGGACACCGTCCAGGGCCTGACGAAGTGGTCCGCGCGGCCCAAGCGGGTCGAGGAGATTCCGGATCTCGTTCACGAGGGCTTCCGGCAGATGCGGACTGGACGGCCTCGTCCGGTCGCGCTTGAGCTGGGGCCGGATCTGCTGCACGCGGTCGCGGATCTGAAGCCGGGGGAGCCGTTCGGGGTGCGGGAGCCGGAAGCGCCGGAGCGGGATGTCGCCGAGCTTGCGCGGTTGCTGTCGGCGAGTGCGCGGCCGGTGATCCACGTTGGCGGCGGGATGCGGGATCCGCGCGCGTTCAAGCTGCTGGCTCGGCTGGCTGAGCTGCTGGACGCGCCGGTGGTGATGAGCGAGAACGGTCGCGGGGCGATCGATGCCCGGGATCCGCATGCGCTGCCTGCGTTCGCGTTGTGGGAGTTGCGTGCTTCGGCGGATCTGGTGGTTTCGTTCGGCAGCCGGTTCTTGACGCCGTTTGGGCAGCAGCTGAATGTCGGGGATGCTCGGCTGGCGTTGGTGAATGTGGACGCGGCTGACCTTCGGGAGCCTCGGCGGCCGGATCTGGCGGTCAATGCCGATGCGGTGGCTGTGTTGACCGCGTTGGTCGAGCGGTTGTCGCCGCGTGCTGGGTGGGGTTCGGAGCTGGTCCGGCTTCGGGAGGAGTGCGAGGCTCGGATTCGGAAGCAGGCTGGGCCGCAGATGGAGTTTGTCGATGCGATCCGTGCGGCGTTGCCTGAGGATGGGGTCTATGTCAATGAGTTGACGCAGATTGGGTATGTGTCGACGTATGGGTTTCCGGTGCAGGCGCCGCGGTCGTATGTGTGGCCTGGGTATCAGGGGACGCTTGGTTATGCGATGCCTACCGCGCTCGGTGCTGCCGTGGGGTCGGGCGGGCGTCCGGTTGTCGCGGTGACTGGAGATGGGGGGATTGGGTGGTCGCTGCAGGAGTTCGCTACGGCTAAGAAGTACGGGATTCCGTTGGTGACGGTGTTGTTTGAGGATTCTCGGTTTGGGAATGTTTGGCGGATTCAGCGGGATACTTATGGTGGGCGGTTCATCGGGTCTGATCTGACCAATCCTGATTTCGGGCTGCTTGCGCAGGCGTTTGGGGTGGACTTCGCGCTTGCTGAGGATGCTGCTGCGGTGGAGAAGCATGTGTCTGCGGCGATCGCTGCTCGGCGTCCGGCGATTGTTAAGGTGCCGGTGGATGTTTTTCCGTCGCCTTGGCCGTTGATTCACGAGAAGCATTGAGTTGCGTGGGGCACCCCGAAGGTTGATTGTGCTGACGCTCGGCGGGTGCTTGTCAAGGCGGGAAAGATGCCTTGACAAGCACCCGCCGAGCGCAGGGAGGCTTCGTATCGGGGTGCGGGGGTGGGGCTGGGTGCCTCGCTGGGTGGGTGCATCGGCTGCGGTTGGGGTGGGGGCTTGCGCCCCAATGTGGCATTGGGTGCGTGGGACGCAACCAACGCCACATTGGGTGCGTTCCGGGTGGCGGTGGAGGTCCGTGGAGGACTCCTTGAGGGAATCTGGGGTCAATGCCAGCGACTTAAGCCGGGTGGCCTCAGCCTGCTGACCATCCATAAAGGACACCCGCTTCAGCGAGATGCCCGATTGACGCCGGTGTGCCCGTTTCTTCAAGTCCGTGAGGGGAACCCTGGGGGAATCTGATTCCCTCAGGGTTCCCCTCACGGACGACACGCCCAGCGTCCGCTGCCTGCAACGGCCCCGACGCGAGCCAGTTCGGTCCGCCAGCCGCTTCGGCCTGGGCGGACACGCCTCAGCTGCACCCACAACGCCGCCTTAAGCCCCTGGCATGGGAATCTGGGGCTGTGAGGGTTCCCCTCACGGTCAGCCGACGTGGCTCAAAGCGAGGGCGGCTAGAGCTGCGGCCTGGTCGCTGAGGACGCGGTCGTCGAAGACTGCGCGCGGAGAGTGGTTCATCTCCGCCGTGTCCGGGTCGACTCCCTCCGGCGTGGTGCCCAGAAAGATAAAAGCACCGGGAACTTCGTTCAATACCGCGGAAAAGCTCTCCGAAGCCATCACCGGATGCTCCAGCGGCACTGCCCGTTCCGTACCGAACAGATCCCCCAGAACGTTCAACGCATGCGCCGCAGCCTTCGGGTCGTTCGCAGTCACCGGGTAGACCGTCCGGAATTCCGCTTCAGCCCGGCAGCCGAATGCCGACGCGATCCCCTCCGCCAGCGAGGGCAGTTCGCGGGCCAGGATCTCCACGCTCTCCGCCGACAGCGCGCGAATCGTCGCAGCGAGCGTCGCCTCGTCGGGGATGGCGTTGATGATCTCGCTCGCCTGCATCTTGGTCACCGACAGCACCACCGGATCGAACACCGGGAACCGCCGGGTGACATACGTGTGCAGGGCCGAAATGATCTGCGCCGCAGCGGGAACCGGGTCCACCGCCTGATGCGGCCGCGAACCGTGTCCGCTCCGGCCGAGCACGCGCACGGTCAGGCTGCTGGCCCCGGCCATAACCGAACCGGGGCGAGTCGTGAATACGCCAGCCGGGCCGGGCAGGACGTGAATGCCGTATGCCGCCTCGACGTCCGTCAGCACTCCCTCCTCGATCAGCCGTTGTGCGCCGCCGCCTGCTTCTTCGCCTGGTTCGAACATGAACACCACGGAGCCGGCGATCTCGTCGCGGCGGGCGCTGAGGAGTTTGGCCGCGCCGACTAGTGCGGCGGTGTGCAGGTCGTGTCCGCAGGCGTGCATCAGGCCGGGGGTTTGGGATGCGAACGGCAGGCCGGTCTCTTCCGTCACGCGCAGGGCGTCCATGTCCGCGCGCAGCAAGACCGACGGTCCGGGCCGCGTGCCGCGCAGTACTGCGACGATGGACGTGAAATCGTGCGGGCCGGGGGTGACTTCCAGGTCGAGGTCGGCCATCGCCGCGAGCACGGCCCGCTGGGTTTGGGGGAGGGCGAATCCGGCTTCCGGCTGGGCGTGCAGGGTTCGGCGGAGGGCGGCCAGATCGGGCTGGAGGGTGGCGGAGTCGGCGAGAATTCTGGCGGTAACCGGCATCGGAGGGCTCCTTGGGCACGGTGCGTGCCGCGCTGGTGACGCAGGCGTCTAATGTCTACAATCAATATAGACGATGCCGGGTGTTCGGGGTTCCGGTGCGCCTCTAATCTGTCACTACGCGTGACCCGCGTCGGCGACGTCACCGGACCGAGTACTTCGGAGGACTCCTTGCCGCAGATCACGAACACCGCCGCCGCCGTCCAGGTCGCTCGCGCGCTCGAGGACGAGATCGTCTCGGAGGGCTGGAGCGCCGGGCACTTCGTCGGGCGCCGTCAGGAGTTGATGGCGCGCTTCGGGGTCGCGCCGGCCACGCTCAGCGAGGCGATCCAGCTGTTGCGCGCCCGCGGCATCGTCGACGCGAAGCCGGGGCCGGGCGGCGGGATCTTCGTCGCGACGCGCTCGCCGTTCACGCACCTGAGCGACCAGCTCCTCCAGCTGCGCGAAGGAAAAGCGACGGTGGAGAACTGCCTGCGCGTCCTGGACTCGCTCGACGGTTCGGTGCTGCACGACGCGGTCGAGAACGCGAGCGACGAGGACATCGCCGACATCGCAGCGTGCGCCGAGACCTTGAAGGCGGCTTGGGATTCCGCTGAGGCGCCCACGGCGATCTGGGCGCTGCACGCGCGGATCGCCCAGGTGTCGCCGAACGAGCTTTTGCGCAGCCTGTACACGAATCTCGTCGACTACATCATCGCCGCGCGGCTCGAAGGCGTCACCGCGCCGACCACGCAGGAGCGGCTGCGGACGCATCTCGACTTCGCCGAGGCGGTCGTCCAGCGCGATCACAAGCTGGCGGAGTCGGCGATCGCGCGGCACCGCCGTCCCTCGGTGGCGGCCCGGCCTTCCTGAAATCTCAAGCCGGAGAACTGATGGATGTACACGCGCTCAGAATTATGTATATTCATTACAGTTAATCATCCGGCTTGAGGAGGATGCATGCTGCTCCGCAGTGTGGTCGACCGCGTGCTCGCCGCTCCCGATCGCTCGTCCCGCGGTGCGCAGCCGCCGATCCGCTTGTCACAGAACGAAATGCCGTGGGCGCCCGCCGACGTCATCGTCTCCGCGATGACCGAAGCGGCCCGGAATGCCCACCGCTACCCCGATTACCACCGGTCCGCGGCGCGTGCCGCCGTCGCCGAAGCGATGGGTCTGGACGCGGGGCGGATCGCGATCGACAACGGTTCCGGCACTCTGCTGCACGCGCTCGCCCGGCTGGTCTGCGAACCCGGCGTGCACGGCGTGCGCCCAGCACCGTCCTTCGAGGCGTACGCGGCCGCGCTTTCGCTGGCCGGAGCGGAGTCCACAGAGGTCGGTCTCGACGCGAACGGCGCGATGGATCTCGACGCGATGCTCGCCGCGGTCGGCCCGGAAACCCGCATTGTCTACCTCTGCAATCCCAACAACCCGACCGGCGGGATGCGCGGGCTCGAGGATATCCGGGACTTCCTGAAAAGCGTCCCGCCGAGCGTGCTGGTTGTTGTCGACGAGGCATACCGCGAGTTCGTGTCCGCTGAACCGGTGGACGCGACTGTCGGCTTGCTCGACGAGTTCGAAAATCTTGTGCTGCTGCGGACACTGTCCAAAGCGCACGGTTTGGCGGGAATCCGCGTCGGATATGCCGCCGCCGCACCGCGGATCGCCGAGGCGCTGCGGCGCACCTCCGTCGGGTTCGCGCTCAACAGCGTGGCCGAAGCAGCGGTCATCGCGGCGCTGGGAGCCGAAGGATTGGCTGTGGCGAAGGAAAGAACCGCTGTCATCGTCTCGGAGCGCGCCCGCGTCGAGGCCGCGTTGACCGCGGCGAACGTCGCGTTTATCCCGAGCCAGGCGAATTTCCTTTTCCTGCCGGGAGACGCGGCGGACCTGCTGTCCCGTTTGGAGGCTCGCGGCGTGCTCGCCCGGCCGTTCCCGAAGGCCGGCGGGGCGCGGGTGACGATCGGGCTGCCCGAGGAAAACGACGCCGTCCTCGCCGCCCTTATCTGATCAGCGGTTTCCTCCGACACCGTGTCGGAGGAAACCGGAAGGACTTCGGAGAGCCGCTCGATGAGCCGCCGCACCCGAGTTCTTACGCTAGCCGGCAGGACGGACGGAGCGGTTCGTCCGCGAGGCGGGTAACCGATCGCTCGCAGGAAGGAACGGTGCAGTGACCGAGCGCCTATTCGAGCACGACCGGCGGGCATCGATGCGCCGCTCGGTGACCGGCGGGGTGCTCAAAGCGACCCTGCTCGCCGGGCTCACCCTGATTTTCGTCTATCCGGTCGCGATGATCGTGCTCGGCGCCTTCCGCGACGGGCTGCCCTCGGACAACATGCCGTTCACGATGAGCGGCCTGCTCGCGGCGTTCGAGTCCGCGGAAACCTGGCACACGCTGTGGAACTCGATCGTGCTGGTCCTCGTGTGCGGCACGATCTCGGTGGCGGGCGGCGGGCTGTTCGCCTGGATCGCGGCCAACACGAACGTCCCCGGCCGCAAGCTGCTCACGCCGATCATGGTGATCAACCTCTTCGTCCCGCCGCTGTTTCACACCCTCGGCTGGATCATGCTCGGCAACGCCCAGAACGGCCTGCTCAACCAGCTCGGCCGCGAGCTCGGCACGTCCGGCCCGCTGATCAACATCCAGGGCTGGGGCGGGCTGATCCTGCTGACCTCGCTCGGCTACATGCCGTTCGCGTACCTGCTGCTGCTCGGCGCGTTCAAGAACCGCGACCAGTCGCTCGACGAGGCCGCCGCGATCAGCGGCGCGGGCACCGTGCGGACGTTCTTCACCATCACCATCCCCTCGGTCGGCCCGGCGATCACCGGCGCGGCCCTGCTGATCGCGGTGCTGGTGTTCCAGTCGTTCGACGGACCGCAGCTGATCGGGCGGCAGGCGGGCATCTACGTCTTCTCCACGCAGATCTACCACTACGTCCGGGACGAGGCGCCCGCCGAGTACACCAAGGCGTTCGCGCTGTCGCTCGTGCTGATCCTGCTGGTGCTGCTGCTTTTCCTCGCTCAGCGCTGGATGCTGCGCGGCCGCAGCTTCACCACGCTCACCGGGAAGACGTCGCGGCGCGATCCGCAGGAGCTGGGCCCGGTCCGCTGGGTGCTGTCCGCGCTGATCGTCGTGGTGGTGCTGCTGAACTTCCTGCTGCCGCTGTTCGCGATGGTGCTCGGCAGCCTCCAGCCGATCTTCGGGGTGATGAGCACCGGGCTGACCCTGGACAACTACGTCACGATGCTCACCGACCCGCAGTTCAGCGCGAGCCTGGCGCTCACCGCATGGCTCGCGGTCATCGGCGGCTTCGGTTCGATCGCGATCGCGCTGCTCACCACCTACGTCACCGCGCGGCGCAGGGGATTCCTCCGGAGCTACACCTCGTTCGCCGTCTGGATTCCGTGGGCGCTGCCCGGCGTCGTGCTCGGTCTCGCCTACATGTTCGCGGTGTTGTACCTGCCCGCCTTCCGCGGGCTGTACGGCTCGGCGTTCCTGATGACGCTCGTGCTCGTCGTCGCCACGATCCCGGTGTCCAGCCGGATCGCCGAGGGCGCGCTGGCCCAGCTGTCGCCGGAGCTGGAGGAGGCGGGCCGGATGTCCGGCGCGAGCGCGGGCCGGGTGCTGGTGACCATCGTGCTGCGCCTGGTCATCCCGAGTTTCCTGGCCGGCTGGTTCCTCTCCGCGCTGTTCATCTCGGGCAACCTCGCGGTGCCGATGCTGCTCGCCCCGCCCGGGCTGGAACCGGTTTCGCTGACCGCCTTCCAGCAGTTCCTCACCGGCGAGATGTCCCGGGGCGCGGCGCTGTTCATGATCATCCTGCTCGCCGCGTTCGTCGTGCTGGCGCTCGCCGCGGTGTCCGTCAAGCTCGGCGGCCGGATCCTCGGCCGCGACCGTTCCGCAGGTCCGCTCTCCCGCCTCACCCCCTGACCAGAGAGGAAGAACAATGAAGTTCTCCCGCACGAAACTGCGCGCGCCCGCGCTGGCGCTCACCGCCGGCCTGCTCGCCGCGCTCACCGCCTGTGCGTCGGCGGGCGCGGCCAAATCGAGCACGCCGATCGAGGTCCCCGGCGCGTCCGCCGCGGCCAACAAGTACATGAACGAGCTGTACGACAAGGCGTTCGCGGCCAACCACACCCAGCTCGTGCTGTACGGGCCGGGGGTGACCGCGAACCAGAAGCTGAACGACGTGTTCGCCAAGCGTTTCCCCGGGATCCGGCTGCTGCCGCAGGACCAGGCCGACGCCCAGATCCTCACCAAGCTCGACACCGAGGCGCAGAGCGGGAACCGGATCGCGGACGTCTACGTCGGCGGCGAATCGCCCCAGGCCGCCGCGAAGCCGAACATCTGCGCGCCCGCGGACGTGCGCACCGCTGACCCCGGGTTCAAGGTGCCGACCGACAACGACGGCAGGCTCACCTACTTCGCCCTGCGCTACTTCGGTTTCGTCTACAACACCGACCAGGTGCAGAAGCAGGACGCGCCGAAGAACTGGCACGACCTGCTCGACCCGAAGTGGAAGGGCAAGATCGCGGTCGGCGACATGACCGTCCCCGGCGGCATCCGCTACATCCTCGAATCGCTGATGCTGCCCGAGAACGAGAAGAAGTGGGGCCGCTCCTACCTGGAGAAGCTGGCCGCGCAGGAGCTGCAGATCTCGCAGTCCGAGCCGATGGTGCCCACCGACGTCGCGAGCGGCCGGTTCCCGGTCGGCATCGCCGTCTACCAGGGCTACTACGAGGCGCAGAAGCAGAAGGGCGCGCCGATCGACATGGTGTTCCCGCTCAGCGACGGCGGTAACTACATGGCGCGGTCGGCGCTGTGCCTGATCAAGGACGCGCCGCACGCCGAGGCCGCGCAGCTGTACGTCAACTGGCTGTACTCGCCGGAGGGCCAGAAAGCGCTGGCGGAGAAGGACAACTCCTACGGCCGCACCCCGGCCGCGCCCGGCCCGCCCGGACTGCCGTCGCTGGACAAGCTGCCGCGGCTGCCGTTCTCGAACCCGGACCCCGCGTTCAACAAGCCCTACTTCGACTTCATCACCCAGGCCTTCAAGAAGTAACGCCGCCCGTCCCCGGCCGGAGAGAAAGCGCAGGTCACCATGACCGAAGTCCAGGTATCCGGACTCACCAAGAAGTACGGCGCGAAGGCGGCGCTGCACGAACTGGACCTCACGATCGAGTCCGGGCAGTTCGTGACGCTGCTCGGGCCCTCGGGCTGCGGCAAGACGACCACCTTGCGCTGCCTGGCCGGGCTGGAGCGGCCGACCTCGGGCCGGATCGTCATGGGCGACCGGGTCGTGGTCGACACCGCGCGGCGCACGTTCGTGCCCGCCGACAAACGCCGGGTCGGCATGGTGTTCCAGAGCTACGCGCTATGGCCGCACCTGAACGTCACGGACAACGTCGCGTACCCGCTGAAGGTCGCCCGGATGCCCGGCCGGGACCGTGCGCAGCGGGTGCAGGAAATGCTCGACGCGGTCGGTCTCGCCGACCTCGGGAAGCGCCCGGTCACCGCCCTGTCGGGCGGCCAGCAGCAGCGCGTGGCCTTGGCCCGCGCGCTGGCCGCCCGGCCGGGGATCATCTTCTACGACGAGCCGCTGTCCAATTTGGACAGCAAACTGCGGTACCAGATGGGCCAGCAGGTGCGGTCGCTGCACAACCGGTTCGAGACGACGTCGGTCTACGTGACGCACGACCAGGACGAAGCGATCACGCTGTCCGACCGGATCATCGTGATGAGCGAGGGCGTCATCGTCCAGTCCGGTACGCCGAGCGACCTGTACGACCGCCCGAATTCGGCGTATGTCGCGGACTTCATGGGCTTTCAGAACATCCTGCCGGGCACGGTCACCGGCGTGCACGGCAAAACTGCCGAGGTGCGGGTCGATGAGACTTCGCTGGTGTTCTCCGGAATCACGACCGGCGACGTTTCGGTCGGGGATCGGGCCGACATCGCGTTCCGTGCGGCGCATGCCCGGCTGTGCCCGGACGGCTCTGGCGTCGGGACGTTCCGCGGCACTGTCGAGCGCACCACGTATCTCGGCAGCGCGGTCAACCTCCTCGTGCGTGCGGACGGCCTCCCGATGCGCGTGCGTACCGAAACGGCCGAACTGTCCGCCGAAGCCGTCCCGACCGCGGGCGAAGAACACACCTTCGCGGTGCGCCCGGACCGCGCCGTCGTCATCCCGCACGAGAACGCGGCCCCGGCCGACGACGACTACCTGACCACGATGACCGATGCCGCCGTCGCGCCCCGCTGACGCCGGACGAAGGGAAGAATCCGTGCCCGACCCAGCCATCCCCCGGTCCGAGGGGCCGCGGATCCGGGAACTCGCCGAAATCGGCGGGCGCACCGACACCCGCGACGTCCTCGCCCACGCCACCAAACAGGCCGAGCGGGAGTACGACGACTACTTCATCGTCGACATCGACGCGCACGTCTCGGAGGACCATTTCTGGGGCGAGGTGCTGGAACTCATCGACAACGATGTGTGGCGGCAGATCGGGATGGACCAGTTCGGGAAGTTCGCCGGCAACAACGCGCTGCTGAACATCCAGCCCGGGATGTCGCATCAGAGCGTCGGCGGGCGGATCGGGCACCAGGGGCGGAAGGAACCGCTGGACGGGGTGTCCGGGCATCCGTTCGTCGCGGCCGCCCGGCGCGGGATGGACGCGATGGGGCTGGACTACCAGGTCGTGTTCCCGAGCGCGATGCTGCTGCTGGGCATGCATCCGCAGGACGAGATCGAGGTGGTGCTCGGGCGGGCGTTCAACCGGTGGCTGACCGAGGTGGTGCTGCCGCAGGACGACCGGCTCAAGGGGATGTTGTACCTGCCGTACAACACTCCGGAGGTGTGCGAGGAGCTGGTCGAGAAGTATGCCGACAATGCCGGGATCATCGGGTACACGGTGTGTTCTACCCGGAACAATCCAGTGCACTCGGATGTCTATACCCGGCTGTACAAGCTGATCGAGGACAGCGGGAAGCCGTTGGCCTTCCACTCCGGGTATCACTGGGGCGATCCGTCGTTCGCTCAGTTGAACCGGTTTCTTTCGATGCATGCGTTGTCGTTCACGCATTACAACCAGATTCATGTGACTAACTGGATCATCAACGCGATGCCGGAGCGGTTTCCCCGGTTGAAGATGGTCTGGGTGGAGAGCGGGCTGGCTTGGATTCCGTTCCTGATGCAGCGGCTTGACCATGAGGTGTTGATGCGGCCCAGTGAGGCTCCTGGGCTGACTCGGTTGCCCAGTGAGTACATGAAGGACATGTGGTACACCAGTCAGCCGATGGAGCGGACCAGCATGGAGTTGCTGGAAGCCGGGATGAAGTCGTTCAACGCGGAGACGCAGTTGCTGTATTCGTCGGACTGGCCGCATTGGGATTGGGACGCGCCGTCCACTATTACCCGGTTGCCGTTTCTTTCTGAGCAGGCTAAGCGGAATATTCTGGGGCTTAATGCTGCTCGGGTGTTCAATCTGCCTACTGATCGACGGAAGCCTGCTGCGTCGAGCGTGCTTCGTGACCGGCCTGGGGTGTCGTGATGACTGCTGAATTGACTTCGCTGGTGTCTCGGTTGGGTGAGGTTACTGCCGAGATCGCTGCTCAGGATGGGGCGGCTGCGGTTGCCGATGAAGAGATCGCTGAGTTGTTGTATGCGGCGGCCCGGTTGTTCTCGGCCAAGACTGATCGGGTGGGGAAGATTGCCTGGCCGGTTCGGGAGGATGCGCTTACCGCTACTGAGACGGTGGTCTTGGTGACGGCGTTGCTGGATGCGGCGGATGTGAATCTTTTTGATATGGCGATTTGGTATCGGAGGGCGGAATGAGCGCCGTGCTGCGGGATGTTGTGGTGGCTCGTCTTTCCGATCTCCAGGCTCGGGGGCGGGTCGTGGTTTCGGTGGACGGGGTGGAGGTGGGGGTTTACTTTCATGCCGGGGAGGTGCGGGCTTGGCATAACGTGTGCCCGCATCAAGGGGGGCCGGTTTGCCAGGGGAAGATGATGCCTCGGACTGTTCAGCCGGTTCGGGAGGATCGGAAGAGTGCGGGGCCCGCGTTTCATCCGGCTGATCGGAATATTGTTTGTCCTTGGCATGGGTTTGAGTTCGATGTATTGACTGGGCGGCATCCGGCTGATGGGCGGGTGGGGTTGCGGGCTGTTCCTGTTCGGGTTGATGGCGAGTCTGTGGTTGTGTCGGTTTAGGGGTTGCGTGGGGGCACCCCGAAGCCTGAGTGTGCTGACGGTTCGGGGGTGCTTGTCAAGGCGGGAAAGATGCCTTGACAAGCACCCCCGAACTGCAGGGAGGCTTCGTATCGGGGTGCGGGGGTGGGGCTGGGTGCCTCGCTGGTTGGGTGCATCGGCTGCGGTTGGGAGTGGGGAGTAGCGCCCCAATGTGGCATTGGGTGCGTCGGATGCACCCAATGTGGCGTTGGTTGCGTGGGATGCACCCAATGCCACATTGGGGCGCATCCGGCGGGGGCCAAGGTCCGTGAAGGACTCCTTGAGGGAATCCAGGTCCGTGAAGGGCCCCCTCGCAGCCGTCGGGGGGTGGCAGCGGGTCGTGAGGGGAACCCTGAGGGAATCTGGGGCTGTGAAGGTGGCCCTCACTGCGCGGTCAGATAGCGGTGGGGTCGACCTCGACTGCGGCGAAAAGCGTTCGTGCGCACAGGTCCCGCAGTTCCTCGGTGCTGATCTTCGGCTCGTCCAGCCAGTCCAGGATCAGCGTCGCCACGAACGAAAGCCATCCCCGCACTGCCAGGCGGGTGGTGGCGGTGACCGGGCGCAGCAGGCTAACGGCGGCCAGGATGCGCTCCGCGTTCGCGGCCATGCCTGCCTCGCAGATTTCCCGGATTTCGCGGTCCGCGTCGCCTGCGCTCCGGTGCACGATGCGGTAGCCGTCGGGGTGAGTGCGGGCGAATTCCAGGTACACCTCTAGTCCGGCGCGCAGCTGTTGTGCCACCGGCAGCGCGGGATCGGGTTCGCTCATCGCCAGCAGCTGGTCGCGCTGGACGCGGACGATCGCGGCGAAGAAGTCCTTCTTCGTGGGGAAGTAGTGGTACAGCAGGCCGCGCGAGACGCCGGCGATCTCGGCGACTTCCTCGATCCACACCTCGTCGTAGGGGCGTCCCGCGAACAGGCCGGCGCCGATGGTCAGCAGCTGTTCGCGCCGCTGTTCGGTGCTCAGGCGCGTCCGCATCGTCCCAGCTTACTTGACACCGGTTCAGTAGCGGGGGATGGTGACCCTATTGGATGTGGGTTCAGTAGGGAGCGAACTGTGGACACCACTGCGATTCCGCACCGTCCTGGCCGGCTGCCGGTGCTGGGGGACCTGCTCGGGACCAACGTGCGCGAGCCGCTGCAGAGCACTATGCGCGCGGGGGCGGGGCTCGGGCCGATTTTCACCCGCAAGTTCTTCGGTCTGGAGATCGTGTTCGCCAGCGGGATCGACCTGGTCACCGAGCTGAACGACGAGTCAAGGTTCGGCAAGCACGTGGGACTTGGCGTCGAGCGGTTGCGCGGGGTCGTCGGCGACGGGTTGTTCACCGCGCATACGCGCGAGCCGAATTGGCGGCTGGCCCACGACATCCTGCAGCCCGCGTTCTCCGCCGAGGCGATGCGCCGCTACCACTCGATGATGCTCGAGGTTGCCGGCGAGCTGACTGCGGCGTGGGACCGCGCGGAAGGTCCGGTCGACGTCGCCGCCGACATGACCCGGTTGACGCTGGAGACGATCGGGCTCGCTGGGTTCGGGTACCGGTTCGGGTCGTTTGAGCGGGCTGAACGGCATCCGTTCGTCACGGCGATGATCCGGGCGTTGCGGTTCGCTCAGCTGGACAACGTCAAGCTCCCGTTCGTGCGGCGCGCGCTGGCCGGGTCGCGCGCGCAGAACCAGGCTGACATCGAGACCATGACGAACCTGGTCGACGAGGTCATCGAGACCCGTCGGCGGGAGGGCGGCGAAGCGCGGGATCTGCTGGGGCTGATGCTCACCGAGGGGCACCCGGCGACGGGGGAGCGACTTGACCCGGTGAACATTCGCAACCAGGCCATCACGTTCGTTGTCGCGGGGCACGAGACGACGTCCGGTGCGCTGTCGTTCGCGTTGTACTACCTGACGCGTCATCCCGAGCTGCTGGCGAAGGCCCGTGCCGAGGTCGACTCAGTCTGGGGAGATCGCGAACCGGCTTTCGGCGACGTGGCGAAGCTGCGGTACGTCCGCCGTGTCCTCGACGAGGCGATGCGGTTGTGGCCGACTGCGCCCGGCTACTCCCGGGAAGCGCGCGAAGACCTGGTGCTGGGCGGGAAATACCCGATGCGCAAGGGCGATTCGATCATCGTCCCGCTGCCGATGCTCCACCGCGACCCGACGGTGTGGGGGCCGGATCCGGAGAAATTCGACCCGGACCGTTTCGAGCCGGCGGCGGTGCGGAAGCGGCCGGCACAGGCGTACAAGCCGTTCGGTACCGGGGAGCGTGCGTGCATCGGGCGGCAGTTCGCCTTGCACGAAGCGGTGCTGGCGTTGGGGATCATGTTGCAGCGCTACGACTTCGAGGCGGACCCGGCGTACGAGTTGAAGATCGTGGAGTCGTTGACGCTGAAGCCGAGCGGGTTCACTGTCCGGCCGCGGATCCGAGAGCGGGCGGCGGTGCTGGCCAGCTAGCTGCCCGCCAGTTCGCCGGACAGCCGTTCGTGCATCGTCGCGCTGTGCTTGTTCAGTCCGACGATCTCGACGGTCTTCCCGCGTGCCTCGTACTTCGTCGTGATCGCGTCAAGCGCGGCGACCGTCGAGACGTCCCAGATGTGCGCGGCGGAAAGGTCGATGACCACTCGGTCCGGGTCGTCGGCGTAGTCGAACTGATAGACGAGATCGTTGCTGGACGCGAAGAACAGCGCGCCCGTCACCGAGTACCGGACACTGGCCGGGGAGCGCACCGCGGTCACCTCGACCAGGTGCGCGACCCGGCGAGCGAAGATCACCATCGCGGTGATCGAGCCGACCACGACGCCGATCGCGAGGTTGCTGGTCGCCACCACGATCCCGACGGTCACCGCCATCACGGCGACCTCGCCGACCGGCATCCGCTTCAGCGTGGCGGGCGCGATCGAATGCCAGTCGAACGTGCCGAACGCGACCAGCACCATCACCGCGACCAGTGCGGCCATCGGGATCCGCGACACGACCGGTCCGAACACCAGGCACAGCACCATCAGGAACGCGCCGGCGAGGAACGTCGACAGCCGGGTCCGGCTGCCCGCGACCTTCACGTTGATCATGGTCTGGCCGATCATCGCGCAGCCGCCCATCCCGCCGAAAACCCCGGTCACGACGTTGGCCACGCCCTGCCCGACCGCTTCCCGGGTCTTGTTCGAGTGCGTGTCAGTGATGTCGTCGACCAGTTTGGCGGTCATCAGCGATTCCATCAGCCCGACCAGGGCGAACGCCAGCGCGTACGGCGCGATCAGGCCGAGCGTGCCGAAGGTGAACGGCACGTCCGGGATCCCCGGCACCGGCAGCGCTGAGGGCAGCGCACCCTTGTCGCCGACGGTCGGCACGGCGATCCCGGCCGCGATCGTCAACGCGGTGAGCACCACGATCGACACCAGCGGCGCGGGGACGGCTTTGGTGAGGCGTGGGAAGAACACCATGAGCACGAGGCCGCCGGCGAACAGCGGGTACACCGGCCACGGCACGTCGATCAGCTCCGGCACCTGCGCCAGGAAGATCAGGATCGCCAGCGCGTTCACGAAGCCGACCATCACGCTGCGCGGCACGAACCGCATCAGCCTCGCCACCCCGAGCGAGCCCAGCACGATCTGGAACAGCCCGCCCAGCACGACCGTCGCGACGAGATAGCCGAACCCGTGCTCCCTCGCCAGCGGCGCGACCACCAGGGCGATCGCCCCGGTCGCCGCGGAGATCATCGCCGGGCGGCCGCCGACGAACGCGATGACCACGGCCATGGTGAACGACGCGCACAGGCCCACCCGCGGATCGACGCCGGCGATCACCGAGAACGAGATCGCCTCCGGGATCAGCGCCAGCGCGACCACCAGCCCGCCGAGGATTTCGGTGCGCGCGACCCGGGGCGACAGCCACGCCGGCCGTCGAATGGACACAGTGGACAGTGGCGAGGGCACAGTGGATGACCTGTCGTTTTCGGGGACGGGCAGAAAGAGCCGATTCCGACGGTAGAGGACGGATCGGGCCGCGCCGCCGTTCCCCGCCTTCAGGTGAGTTTTGGATCACCTGCCTTTCCCCGTGTCCGGGGCCGCGCTACGATCAGGGCAGTCGTACAGGGCGATCGCCCTGTACGACTGACCAGGAGGGAGCGGGGATGACTTCTCCGGCGGCGGCACGCGGCCGTGAAGTGCGGCAACGGTTGCTGACAGCGGCGACGGAGCTGGTGTCGGAACGAGGCTGGGCGGCGGTGAGCACACGGGTGCTGGCGGACCGGGCCGGCGTGACGCCGAGCGTGGTGCACTACCACTTCCCGTCCCTGCAGGCGTTGCTGCGCGAGGCGGTCCTGGACGCGATGCGCGAGGTGCTGGAAAGCGTCGGACCGGCGCTTGCCAAGACGCAAAGCCCGGCTGACCTGGTGACCGCGCTGTTCGGTTCGGTCGAGCCGTACACCGGGGTGGACCCGTTGTCCGTGCTGTTCGTCGAGGCGTATCTGGCCGCGCGGCGCGACGAGGAGCTGCGGGACCAGATCGGCGGACTGCTTCTGGCATTTCGCGCCCAAGTCAGCCGCTGGCTCGCCGAGCGCGGCGTCCCCGAACCGGACGCGACCACGGAGGTGCTGGTCGCGACCATCGACGGCTTGCTGCTGCACCGCGGCCTCGCTCCGGGCGGCGACCCGGCGGCGGTCAACTCCGTTCTGCGCGGGCTGGTCACCCGGCCTCAGGGAGGAGGAATGCGATGAGAATCCTGGTCTGCGGCGCCGGGATCGCCGGGCTGGCCGCGGCGAACCGGCTGTCCGCGCTGGGCAACGAGGTGACGCTCGTGGAGCGCGCGCCCGGCCCGCGCCCGCAGGGCTACATGATCGACTTCTTCGGTTCCGGCTACGACGCGGCCGAGGCGATGGGCGCGCTGCCCGCGATCGAGGAAGCGGCCTACCCGATCTCCGAGGCGATCCTCCTCGACCCGCACGGGAAACGCCGCGCCGACATCCAGTTCGCCCAGTTCGCGCGCGCGGTCGGCGGCCGGTTGCTGAACGTCCTGCGGCCGGACCTGGAACGGGCTTTGCGCGAGTCGCTGCCCGCGGCGGTCGAGCTTCGGTACGGCAGTGGGGTGGCCGGAGTCGAGGAGGACGGCGACCAGGTCACGGTCACGCTCTCCGACGGTTCAACGGTGGAAGCCGACCTGCTCGTGGGCGCTGACGGAATCCATTCGACAGTGCGGCAGCTGGTGTTCGGCGAGGAGGCGCAGTTCCTCCGTTACCTCGGCTTCCACACCGCCGCGTTCCTGTTCCAGGCACCGGAGATCCATGCGGTCGCTGATGGCCGGTTCTGCCTCACCGACACAGTCGGGCGGCAGATGGGTTTCTACGGTCTGCGCGCCGGAACGGTCGCCGCCTTCGCCGTCCATCGCACCCCCGATCCCACGCTGCCCGACGACCTCCGGACGTCGCTGCTCGACACCTACGGCTCGCTGGGCTGGCTGGTCCCGGAAGCGCTCAAGCACTGCCCGCCGTCGGCGGAGATCTACTACGACCAGGTCGCCCAGATCGAACTGCCCCGGTGGAGCAAGGGGCGCGTCACGCTGGTCGGAGACGCGGCGTATGCGGTGTCGCTGCTGGCCGGACAGGGTGCGTCCCTCGGGATCGCGGGCGCATACGTGCTGGCCGATCAGCTCAGCCGGGCAGCCTCGATTCCCGAAGGCTTGGCGGCCTACGAGCGGCTGTGGCGTCCGGTCGCGGCCGAGAAACAGCAGTTGGCCCGCGACGGCGCCCGCTGGTTCCTCCCGGCCAGCAAGCCGCAGCGACACCTGCGCCGGTTCGCGCTGAAACTGGCCCGGTTGCCGGGAATTGACCGGTTCGTCGCTGGGAGTTTGACCGGGAAGTCCACCGCGCTCATCACGAACCTGCACCATTCGGCAAGGGAAGGAGCCCGATCGTGAAACCGATCGTGCGCACGCTTTTCAAGGCACCGGGGAAACTGTACGACCGCGACCTCGGCTGGGTGCTGGGCAAGCGTTTCCTGTGCCTGACCCACTTCGGCCGCAAGTCCGGCCGGCGGTACCGGACGGTGCTGGAGGTGATCGGCCTCCGCCCCGAAACGGACGAGGTCCTGGCGATCGCCGGACTGGGCCCGTCCTCGGACTGGTACCGCAACATCCAGGCCGCCCCCGCGGCGGAGGTCGCGATCGGCCGCCGGAAATTCGTTCCCGCGCACCGGATCCTCGGCGAATCCGAAGCCGCGGCCGCGCTCGCCGGCTACGAACGGCGAAACCGGCTGCTGCGGCCCGTCCTGCATCCCGTGCTGAGCAAGCTGGTGGGCTGGCGCTACGACGGCTCCGACGCCGCCCGGCACCGGATGGTCCGGCAACTGCCGATCGTCGCCTTCCGTCCTCGCGGCGCCACCGAATCCGACCAAGAAAGCGACTGATGAACTACATCGCCGAACTGCGCGAACTCGTCGGCACCCGCCCGCTGATCCTGCCCGGCACGTCCGTGCTGATCGCCGACGAACGCGGCAGGCTGCTGCTGATCTTCCGCACCGAAAGCCAGGACTGGGGCCTGCCCGGCGGTTTCCTCGACCCCGGCGAGTCCTACGAGGACGCGGGCAGGCGCGAGGTGCGGGAAGAAATCGGCCTGGCAGTCCGCGATCTCGAACTGCTCGGCGTCTACTCCGGACCGGAGTACTTCTACCGGTACCCGCACGGCGACGAGGTCCACAACGTCACCGCCGCGTTCACCGCGACCGTGGAGAACACCGACGTCACCATGGACGGCACGGAGATCTCCGGCTATGAGTTCTTCGCACTGGACCAGCTCCCGGACGACATCATCGCCCCCGAGCGGCCGATCATCGAGGACTATGTGAAGCGGTTCGGCCGCTGACCCGCTTGGCGCGCAGCACACAGGTCGCCATCGGCAACGTGAACGTGCCGGACGTTTCGGGCCGGCTCGCGAGGAACGCCCGGATCCGCTCCAGCGCTGCCGCCCGCTCCAGTTCTGGCAGCACCAGCATCCCGGCCCTGGTGCCGAGCGTCGCGACGAGGGAGTCGGCGGTGCGGACCTGACCGTGCGGGAACTCGGCCCGGTCCGGCAGCTCGAACCTGGCTGGCGAACCGTTCTCCGGCAGATGCGCGGTCGCCTCGCGCCAGCCCGCCGGAGTGTCGCGCGGGCCGATCGCCGCGCTGCCGCTGACTCGCGCCAGCTCGGCGACCCAGCCCACGCGATCGCCCACGGTGTTCCTCAACCCAGCCACCTCTTCGGCGACCACAACGCGGGATCGCGTCGGCGTGTGGAGGGGCGGTGCGAACGGCCCCCGGGCCGGGCGTACCGCCCCTCCACACGCCGACTCAAAGGCGATCCCGCCGCGACGACGAAGTCGGCGGAATCAAACACAGGTTTCAGGCCTGCCGGAGGCAGAACGGGTGTCCGGCCGGGCTGGCGTAAACGTGGCCGGAAAGCTGCCGCGCACCCGCCTCCACCGCCAGCTTCTCCGCTTCGGCGAGGTCATCCGCGATCAGATCGAGGTGCAGCTGCTGCGACACCCCGTCCGGCCACTCCGGCGGAACCTGCCCGGCGGCGTGCTGGA